>JAJEFO010000063.1 GCA_022820365.1 Silicimonas sp. | reverse complement strand
CACGGCCGTCAAGTGCCGCAGGATTCGCCGTCAAGTGTCACAGGATTTTCCGTCAAGTCCGGCAGGATTTTCCGTCAAGTGTCGTAAGATTTTTCGTCAAGTGTTGTAAGATTTTCCGTCAAGTGTCGCAGGATTTTGCACTGGCACGCGAGAACCACCTGGCGGAGATTTCTGATCGGACGCAGCTTGCCGTCCGTGCCGCTCACTACATCGCTGAGATCAACGCCATTCACCCATTTCGGGACGGCAATGGGCGCCGCCAACTGACTCTATTGGACATTCCCCTTGATGTGTCTGGGTTTGAGATGAACGAGGAGCTCATTGAGCCGGAGCAATTCATGTCGGCCATGATCACCAGCTTCCATGGAGACAATGTTCCCTTGGCAGAAGCGATCCTCCGCATGATGTCATAGAACTTGAATCGTAAGTTATTATTTTCATTATGTTATTTATTTATCGGCGTTTTCTGCCTCGCTACCAGTCTCGTCGGAAACCGCCAGACGGCGGCGCTTCTCGGCGTGCGCTCAACGGCCAACAAACCTGAACGTACGCCGCTACTCCGCCGGGACGGCCTCGCCCAACCCTTCAAGCGGCACTGCCAGCTTGTTCAGCATTTCCTTCGGAGCAACCTGAAGAAAATTACCCCGTTCATCCTCCCAGTGCTGCAAGATTTCGGCCGCCTTCCGGCTTCCGGTTTCCTCCATGTGCCGCTCCACGAGTCCCTTGAGTTGGTCCAGGTAATGACCCTCGCTGACCGGAACGCACACAACCGTGTCCAGATTTATGAGGGGCATTGATGCACCTTCGGGATCATGAAGATAGGCCATGCCCCCAGTCATGCCCGCTGCAAAGTTTGCGCTGACCTTGCCGAGCACGACGGCGACGCCGCCAGTCATGTACTCGCAGCCATTGCTCCCGCAACCTTCGACCACGGTCTCGGCCCCCGAATTCCGCACGGCGAACCGCTCTCCGGCGCGACCGGCCGCAAAGAGACAGCCGCCCGTCGCGCCATAAAGCACGGTGTTGCCAATGATCACGTTCTCGTCGGCCGCGAGCGGCGAGGCCATCGGCGGGCGAACAATGATCGTGCCGCCCGACAGGCCCTTGCCGACATAGTCGTTTGCATCGCCCGACACTTCCAGCCGCAATCCGGACGCCGTGAAGGCCCCCAGCGACTGTCCGGCGGATCCCTGAAGCTTCACCGTGAGATGGTTCGGCTGCAGGTTGTTGTGCATTCCGAACTTCCGAACGATATGGCTCGAGATGCGCGCTCCAATCGTCCGCTGCGTGTTCCGGACTGCATACGAGATTTGCATTTTCTCGCCGTCTTCAAGGAACCGCTCCGCATCCTTCACGATCTCGCCGTCAAGCGTGTCCGGCACCGGTGCCCTGTCGCGTGTCCGGTCGTAGACGATCTTCTCGGCGCCATCGACAGTGATCAGGAGCGGGTTGAGATCCAGGTCGTCCAGATGCGCCGATCCCCGGCTGACCTGGCTCAGCAGGTCCGCGCGCCCGATGACCTCGTCCAGCGATCGCGCACCGATCGAGGCAAGAATGTGGCGCACCTCCTGCGCATAGAAGGTGATCAGGTTCACCACCTTGTCCGCCGAACCAGCGAACTTCGCCCGCAGGCGCTCGTCCTGGGTGCAGACTCCCACCGGGCAGGTGTTCGACTGGCACTGGCGCACCATGATGCATCCCATCGCAATGAGCGCCGCCGTGCCGATCCCGTACTCCTCGGCACCCATCATGGCGGCCATGACGATGTCGCGACCCGTGCGCAACCCGCCGTCGGTGCGCAGGACCACGCGATCGCGAAGATTGTTCATCGCCAGCACCTGGTGCGCCTCGGTCAGCCCCATCTCCCATGGCAATCCGGCATACTTGATGCTGGTCGCCGGAGACGCGCCGGTGCCTCCGTTGTGGCCCGAGATCAGGATTACGTCCGCCATCGCCTTGGCGACGCCCGCCGCAATCGTTCCGACGCCCGAGGAAGCAACCAGCTTCACCGTCACCTTGCAGCGCGGATTGATCTGCTTGAGGTCGTAGATCAACTGCGCGAGATCCTCGATCGAGTAGATGTCGTGATGCGGTGGCGGGCTGATCAGCGAAACGCCGGGCGTGGAATGCCGGAGACGAGCGATCAGTTCCGTCACCTTCGCGCCGGGCAGCTGTCCGCCCTCGCCGGGCTTTGCGCCCTGAGCAACCTTGATTTCAAGTTCGTCGCATTGGTTCAGGTATTCCGCCGTCACGCCGAAACGGCCGCTGGCCACCTGCTTGATCTTTGCGGAAGGATTGTCGCCGTTGGGCTCTGGCGTGGCATGCGCCGGATCCTCTCCGCCTTCGCCGGAGTCGCTTTTCGCGCCAATCCGGTTCATCGCCACGTTGAGCGTCTTGTGCGCTTCCGGGCTGAGCGCCCCGAGGCTCATGCCCGGGGTGACGAAACGCCTCCGTATCGAGGTGATGCTCTCGACCTTCTCGAGGGGAACCGGATCGCCCAGCGGCTTGAAGTCCAGCAGGTCGCGCAAGTGAATCGGCGGCATCGCCTGCATCTTTTCCGAGTATTGCTGCCACATCGAATAGGACGCGCGCTCGCAGGCCGCCTGCAGCATGTGCATCGATGTCGCTTCCCAGGCATGCATCTCGCCGCTGCTCCGCGCCTTGTAGAACCCCCCGATTGGCAGGACGTTTTCGCCCCGGAACCCGGAAGCATGGACCTGCTCCACCTTGGTCTGGATTCCGCTCACCCCGATCCCGCTGATCCGGCTCTGCATTCCGGGGAAGTACTCATTGACCAGCGCACGCGAGAGTCCAACCGCCTCGAAATTCAGTCCGCCTCGATACGAGGAAATCACGCTGATGCCCATCTTCGAGATGATCTTGAGAAGACCGGTGTCGATCGCGGCGCGATAACGCGCCATCGCCTCGGAAAGGGAACCGTCTATAAGCCCGCGCTCGATCCGGTCGGCAATTGAGTCCTCTGCAAGGTAGGCGTTGACCGTCGTGGCCCCGCAGCCGACAAGCACGGCGAAGTAATGCGGATCGATGCATTCCGCAGAGCGCACGTTCAGGGAGCAAAACGTTCTCAGCCCCTTCCGCGTAAGCCAGCTGTGTACGGCGCTCGCGACGAGAATCATCGGCATCCCGACCTTGTCCTCACCGAGATTGTGATCGGTTAGTACGATGTGACCGGCTCCAGATCGCACGGCATCCTCCGCTTCGGAGCGCACACGGTCCAATGCCCGCAACAGCGCACCGCGGCCCTCTCCCGCCGGGAACGTGCAGTCGATTTCGACCATGGCCGCATCGAACGTGGCACAGAGCCGGTCAAACTGGGCGTTGCCGACAAAAGGGGAATCGAGCATCAGGATTTCGGTCTGGCTGCTGTCCTGGTCGAGCACGTTCTTCAGGTTTCCGAACCGGGTCTTGAGGCTCATCGCCCGGTACTCGCGCAAGCTGTCGATCGGCGGATTCGTCACCTGGCTGAAATTCTGCCGGAAGTAGTGGCTGAGCGGCCGGTACCGATCCGAAAGTACCGCGCTCGGCGTGTCGTCCCCCATGGACGCGATCGCCTCCTTACCGTCCTCGACCATGGGCGCGAGCACGTGCTCAAGCTCTTCCACAGAGTAACCCGCAGCGACTTGCCGCCTTCTTAATTCCGGGCCCGTGAACATCGGCACCTCGGTCAGTCCCGAGAGCACATCGTCCAACTCCACGATCTTCTCGACCCATTCGCCGAAAGGCTGCGATGCCGCCAGCAGGTCCTTGATCTCTGCATCATGAAAGAGCCGGCCCTCTTCGATGTCGACCGCGACCATCTGCCCGGGGCCGAGCGCGCCCTTCTCGACGACCGTCTCCTCGTCCACGGGCACCATTCCGGTTTCGGATCCCGCAATCAGGAGACCCTCGCCGGTCACGGTGTAGCGCAGCGGGCGCAGCCCGTTCCGGTCTAGTCCGGCACAGACCCAGCGACCATCGGTCATCGCCAGAGCTGCTGGACCGTCCCAGGGCTCCATGACGGCATTGCAATAGGCGTACATGTCACGCCACGCCTGCGGAAGTTCCACCGCCTGCCGCGACCAGCTTTCCGGCACGAGCAGGGTCTTGGCCATCGGGGCGTTGCGGCCCGCGCGCACCAAGACCTCGAACACGGCATCCAGGGCGCTCGAATCCGATGCGCCGTTCGGAATGATCGGCTTGATGTCCTCGGCCGTGTCGCCAAAGGCGCCCGAGACCATCCTGATCTCGTGCGACTTCATCCAGTTCACGTTGCCCTTCAGAGTGTTGATCTCGCCGTTATGCGCCAGCATGCGGAACGGCTGCGCCAGCCACCACTGCGGAAAGGTGTTCGTTGAGTAGCGCTGGTGGTAGATGGCGAATGCGCTCTCGAAGCGCTCATCCTTCAGGTCAGGATAGAACTCGGCAACCTGTTCAGCGAGCATCATTCCCTTGTAGATGATCGACCGGCAGGAGAGGGAACAGAGGTAGAGCTGGCTGACCTGCGCTGCGGCTGCGGCCTTCTCGATCCGGCGACGAATGACATAGAGTTCGCGCTCGAAGGCTTCCTCGTCGACGCCCTTGGAATTGGAAACCAGGATCTGCTCGATCTCTGGTCGTGTCGCGTTGGCCTTCTCGCCCAGGACGCTGACATTGACCGGGACATGCCGCCAGCCGTAGATCGAGTATCCCATCTGGAGAATCTCGGTCTCGACGATGGTTCGGCAGGTCTCCTGCGCACCGAAATCCGTTCGCGGCAGGAAGACCTGGCCCACGGCCATGAGCTCGTCCGGTCGCGGCTCGTGTCCGGTGCGCCTCACTTGGTCATGGAAGAACGGCACAGGTATCTGCACGTGGATGCCGGCCCCGTCACCGGTCTTGCCGTCAGCGTCAACGGCACCCCTATGCCACACCGCCTTCAGGGCGTTGATGCCATTCTCGACGACCTTCCGCGAGGACTTGCCGTCAATCGAGACAACGAGGCCGACGCCGCAGGACGAGCGTTCGAATTCCTCGGCATAGAGGCCGTATTCCGCCATCCACTTGCGGCGCGCGGCTTCCTCGGCCTCCCAGGTTCCGCGGTGCATGGTCATGCGCCGTCCCCCTCGGTAAACTTCGCCATGACTTCCGCCTCGGTCATGCCGCGCAACTCGCCCGCAAACGCGTATCCGTCCGGGCGATAGTCGGTGTAGATCTCGCTGGCCAGCATCAACCCGCCCGCGTTCTTGAACAGGCCTGTCGCGACATGTGTGACGCCTTGGTAGGGCCCGGACGCGGTCACCCGGTAGAACAGCGACGATCCGCAGTCATCGCACCATCCCCTCTCCGCCCAGGCAGAAGTCGCGCGGGTCCGAACCGGTCCCTTGGCCTCTAGGTCGCCCGGCAGCACCTTGACCGCAATCAACGACGACCCCGTCCATGCCCGGCACATGTCGCAGTGGCAGGCATGCATCTTGCCTTCTGCCGGTCGAATGATCACTTCACACGCGCCGCAAAGGCAGTATCCGGTCAGTTTCTTGTCCATCGCCTTCTCACCTCCGTTCACCTGCTGCCCGCATCGATCAACGCGCTCACTCCGCAGCAATGGTCTGGTGCCCGAAGCGCTCAAGGACAGCGTCTGCGGCCTCTCGCCCGTCGCGGATCGCCCAGACAACGAGCGAAGCGCCCCTCACGATGTCGCCGATGGCGTAGACGCCATCCATTGACGTCTCGTGGGTATGGAAACTCGCCTTGATCGTTCCCCAGAGTGTCGTTTCAAGCGCGTCTTGTCCCCAGAGTTCCGGCAGGTTCTCGGGCTCGAAGCCGAGCGCCTTGATGACGAGATCGGCGCTTTCGACATAGTCCGATCCCGTGACCCGTTCCGGCACCTGCCGACCCGTCGCATCCGGAGCGCCGAGCCGCATCCGCTGCGCAATGACGCCGGTGACGGCATCACCCGCGAACCCTTTGGGCGCGGTCAGCCAGACGAACTCGACGCCTTCCTCCTCGGAATTTGCCACCTCTCTCTGCGAACCCGGCATGTTCGTCCGGTCACGGCGATAGAGGCATTTGACGCTTGTCGCACCCTGCCGGACCGCCGTGCGGACGCAATCCATTGCCGTGTCGCCGCCGCCGATGACGACGACCCGCCGGCCGGCTGCATCCATCTCGCCGGAGTCGAATTCCGGCACGCTGTCGCCGAATCCCTTGCGGTTCGAGGCCGTCAGGTAGTCGATGGCGCGCACGATTCCGTTCGCGCCGATACTTGGCCCTTTCAGTTCACGGCTCCTGTAGACGCCCGTGGCGATGAGGACCGCGTCATGCCTGGAGCGGACTTCGTCGAACGGGATGTTCGTTCCGACATTGCAGTTTAGCACGAATTCGGCACCCCCGCCCGCAAGGAGCGCAATTCGCCGCATCACGACGTCCTTTTCGAGCTTGAATCCGGGAATACCGTAGGTCAAGAGCCCGCCCGCCCGGTCATGGCGATCGTAGACCGTCACCTGCACACCTGCCCTGCGCAGCCTTTCGGCAGCCGCAAGCCCGCCTGGTCCAGCCCCGATGATGCCAACGGATTCCGTGCGCTCCAAGACCGGTGCGATCGGTTGCACCCAGCCTTCGTCCCACGCCGTGTCGGTGATGTATTTCTCGACGGAACCTATCGTCACCGTGCCATGGCCGGACTGCTCAATCACGCAGTTGCCTTCGCACAACCGGTCCTGGGGGCAGATCCGCCCGCAGATCTCCGGGAAGGCGTTCGTCGCCTGGCTGATCTCGTACGCTTCCTGAAGGCGCCCTTCCGCAGTGAGCTTCAGCCAGTCGGGAATGTTGTTGTGCAGCGGACAATGGGTCTGGCAATAGGGCACGCCGCATTGGCTGCACCTTCCGGCCTGCTCCCGGGCCTTGGCGGCGGCATATTCGGCATAGATCTCGTGAAAATCCGCGCGCCGCTCGTCAGCGGAGCGCTTTTCGGGCATGTCCCGCCCGATCGTCACAAACTTGAGCATTGGCGTGTCGGCCATCACGTCTCTCGGTTTCCGAGGCGCCTTAATATGACCTTCCTCGCAAAAGGAAAGTCATTATGTCATAATATTTGACCTTTTTTGGAGAAAATTTGTCAAGAGCAGCGATGGGCGAGCTATTGGCCGTCAAACAATGACCGAAACGGATCTAATTTCCCGCTTTGCGCGCAAATCCCTTGTTCCTAGTCTTGCGCAAACAGAATCGAGCGGTCTCCGCGCATGCCAATGCTTCAGTTGTTCCTCCTGGCCGTCATCCAAGGCATTACCGAGTTCCTGCCGGTTTCATCGTCTGGCCATCTCGTCCTCCTGCCAAACCTCGCAGGCCTTCCGGACCAGGGTCTCGTGATCGACGTTGCCGTTCACGTGGGCACGCTAGGCGCCGTGCTTCTCTACTTTCGTGCCGACGTGTCGCGCATTCTGTCGGGCATGGTCCGCATGGCCTCGGGCCGGTTCGACGGGCCAGACGTGCAGCTTGCCCTGCTGCTCGTGCTTGCAACCGTGCCCGTGATTATCGCGGGCCTTGCCTTCAGGCTGACCGGCCTGAGCCTCATGTTGCGCTCGGTCACGGTCATCGCGTGGGCAACGCTGATCTTCGGACTCGTGCTCTGGTGGGCCGACCGCACCGGTTCCAAGGCCAGGACAACGGGCGACTGGAGCCTGAGGGACGCCATCGTCATGGGCCTGTGGCAGGCAATCGCCCTGATCCCCGGAACGTCGCGATCGGGCATCACCATCACGGCGGCACGGCGCCTCGGATTTGCTCGCCCGGATGCCGCCCGCCTCGCCATGCTGATGTCGATCCCGACGATCATTGCTTCCGGAACGCTCCTGGGCCTGGAAGTCGCATCCTCCCTAGACCTGCCCAAGGCGCGCGACGGCTGCATCGCTGCCGCCCTTGCCTTTGTCGCCGCCCTCGGGGCGCTGCACTTCATGATGCGGTTGATCGAGCAGGTGAGTTTCACGCCGTTCGTGATTTACAGGGTTGTCCTCGGACTGGCCCTGCTCGCCTGGTCCTACGGCCTAGCCGCGTAGGTTGCGTGCGCTTCGCGTGATGTCGGAATACTGCCCGTCGGGACGATAGGGCCAAAGATAGGCCGGCAACACCGCGTGCATGGAGGTTGGGTGAACTCCTAGGTCGGCAAGGGTGCGGGCATCGGCGGCCACGACATTGTCGCGCTTGAGCTCAATTGCCTGGTCGAGCGTGATGGGCTGCATCAGAACACCCAAGGTGAGGAACGAGGCGAGACCGCTGGTCCGGGCGATCGCGCGGCCGGCCCAGAAGGGCAAGGGCACGATCAGGGAGCGTCGGCGTATGACCTTGAGCATCCCCTCCATCAGTTCGCGGAAGCTGTTAACGTCCGGACCGCCCAGTTCGTAGGTTCCCGCATCCGCCTCCCCAAGAACGCCTTTCGCCACGGCAGCGGCCACGTCGTCGACATAGACAGGCTGGAACTTCGTTTCTGCTCCGACCAACGGCAAGATCGGCGACAGCCGGGCCATTGCCGCAAAGCGGTTGAAGAACTGGTCTTCGGGCCCGAAAATCACCGACGGGCGCAGGATGACCGACCCCGGGAACGCGCCGTTCACTTCCGCCTCTCCCAGACCCTTGCTGCTTGCATATCCGCTTTCCGCGGACGGGTCGGCTCCAATGCTTGAAACATGCACCACTCTTGACACGCCTTCTTCTGCGGAAACTCGAGCGATACGTCCTGCGCCGGCGTGCTGGACAGATTTGAAGCTGTTTCGGCCGGACGCATCAAACGTTCCTACGCAATTGACGACAGCCTCTGCTCCTTGTGCAGCGTGCCGCACTGAATTTTCGTCGCGAATGTTGCAAAGGACCGGCTCGACCTGGCCCGGCGTGCCCCTCGGCTTGACGAAAATGGCTTCGTCCGGTCGCCGTACCGCCACACGCACGCGCCAACCGGCCTGCGCCATGCGGCTGGCGACATACCGTCCGACAAACCCGGATCCTCCAAAGATGGTCACCAGTCGCGACATGCGCTGAACTTTCACCAGTTCCGCCTTTGGGTGTAGCCCCGCACCCATTGCCGGGCAAGGTCCATTTCGCCGCGAAATGGTCGTTGACACAGTCTGCGCCCGCACCTATTCCCAACCTTCGATCCACCTGCCCAGGTGGCGGAATTGGTAGACGCGCTAGCTTCAGGTGCTAGTGTCCGTATGGACGTGGAGGTTCGAGTCCTCTCCTGGGCACCATTTCTTCCGAACATAGATGCTCATAACTCCTCAAAAACATTGAGTTTTTCTCTGTTTTCTGGCAGTCATGCTGAACATAGATTTCCACCCGATACCGCCAAAAGACACGCATTTGGGGGTATCAATTGGGGGTATCGACCCACGTTTTTGAGGATGATACCCCCATGGCTCTTTCCGACCTGAAAATCAGAACAGCGAAGAATCCAGAGCAGCAATATAAGCGGGCTGATGGAGGCGGTTTGTTCCTCCTGGTGAAGCCCAATAGCTCAAAGCTGTGGCAGCAAAGATACCGTTTCTTGGGCAAGGAGCGGTTGCTTTCTCACGGTTCGTACCCAGCGGTGTCACTTGCCCAGGCGCGTTTGAAGCGAGAGAAGGCCCACGTTGTTTTGGCCGAGGGACGTGATCCCGCAGTCCAGAAGCGCCTGGACGACATCGAAGCCGAAACTCAGGCACGTACGACCTTTTGGCTGGTGGCCGAAGATTATCTGCAGATGGCCTATGAACGTGAGCTGGCAGATGCAACGATACGCAAGAAGATCTGGCACGTAGAAAAGCTGGCCGCACCGCTCCACAACCGCCCGATCAACGAGATAAGCTCAGCTGAAATTCTGCAGCTCGTGAAGCGGATTGAGCGAAGCGGGAGACTTGAGACAGCTAAAATGTGAAATCGCGTTGAGAATGTTGAGCTCAACATTCTCAACGCCGTTGAACACGTTGAAGGCTTGGCTATGCAACGCCGATCTCCTGCCGATGAAAAAATGAACTTTGGCCTTTGGTGGCGACGATAGTTTGGCCCAGACAATACCTAGTGACCGCATTTCGTCTGCACGCGAAACCATCCTCGCCGCACTCTTCCGCGGCTTATTTTATTGCCCGCCACCGAATTGCTCTGAAATGCACGCCGGTCAGATCAGCCGAGCGTCGCCCGGTCCCATTGTGTGCAGTATCACTCTGACCATGGGTCAATCACCTCAACACCCATCAATTCAAAAGGGCGTTGGTCTCGCGTCGCGACGTGGCATCGGTCATGGCTGATCGCAATGGCCGCAATCATACCGTCCATGTCTTTGATGGCATTCTTCCCGTGTTTCTGTCGGGCCAGGGCTATGTTTGTGCCAAACATCATCGCCGCCTTTGAATCAAACGGCAGAATACGACCCGAGAAATCCACTTCGAAAAGCTCTGTGATACCTCGATGTAACTGTCTGCGACGTTTGCCCTCGGGCATGGACCAAAGTCCATATTCCATTTCCGCGAGATTGATGGTGGTCACGAACAGATCAGTCGGGATTTGCTGGTCCAGCCAGTCGATCACGGCGGAGTCAGGCTTTGGCTTGAATGGTTCTGAGAGAACCATCGTATCAATGATAATCATTCAAAGTTCACCGGGTCACTGGCGGCTTGATCGCGCTCAAACAGGACATTCTGATCGGCAATCCCGCTGTACTTGCTGACCAGCTTAGAGCCGAAACCCGTTGTGCCGCCTACATGCTGCGCGATCAGATGGCGCACCTCGGCCTCGGCACTCCTGTCGTTGGCAGCGGCCACACGCTTCAGCGCAGCGTAATGCGGGTCAGGGATATTGCGAACAGTCATTTGACCCATTTTTTGGCTCTCCCTCGGATTGCTATCAATATAGCACTCATGATAGCATATTGCAAGCAGACAGGCTTGAGAGAAAGCGAGCAACATGCCAACAAAAAAGACCTCCCCGAAGGCAGGCCAGGTCGTTTCTCACCACAAGGAGACAAGTCGGGGAGCCATCCGGTATCCATCCGATCAGAGACAAGGATTTCGGCAGGCTCAATCGCGATGTCCTCAACATAGCCGCTGTCGCCGTCGGCATCATATGTGCCCGTAGTTTGCGTGTTGCCCGCCGCGCGAAGGCTGCGCAGCATGTCACCGCGCTCGAACAGCAAAAGCACTTGCCCGATCGCCCTGTTGGGGTAGAGCCGGTACTTGTAGCTCCTGATCAGCCGCCTGCCCATGTTCGCCATGTGTTCCAATCTATGCCAGGCCGGTCGCCATTGCAAGGGGTGCGCATTCACCTGTCGCCTGAACGCGACAGTCCCCTGCGCGAGGTCTATGGAGGAATGGAGAAACGGCAATCCCGAGCGTGTGATATAACGCAAACTTTGATGCACACGCTGAAGAAAATACGCGCCTTCAAAATCGGCAAATTTTTTGAGCGATTTTCCCGGACTAGCCTTGCCCTGCTTTACAGTTACGAGACGACCAATGATATGATGATCACCATCGTCGGACCCGAGGCTTTCGCCACGATCATCGCCGCTGATGGTGATCAATGTTGTCACATGCATGATGACCTTGATGCCAGTTTGCGCTGGCCGAGCTTCATCAAATTTCAAACTTTCACGTATTTAAAATACGGAAAAGTTAGGAAATCTTGACATGTGATGCGATTTATTCCAACTATCGCGTAGGTCAAATACGCGAAAGGTGGATAGTGCTCTATCTCGTTGGTGAAAATCTGGACAAGGCGCGCGCCCACTATCAGGCCGGAACAGGCCGGATCGTGCAGCTCATGCGCGGCATCTATGCCGATGCCGAAGAGGATGTCGATGGCACAGTGCTGCGTCACGCCGTGCGCATAGCCAATTATCTCTATCCTAGAGCCTATTTGTCTGCGGCAAGCGCGGTACTGCTGGCACCGACCCGCGATGGACGCTTGTTCATTAGTGGTCCGCGCTCCCAGCGTACCCGGATCAGAACGCTTGAGATCATTCAAAATACAGCGCCAGCCCATCCCTCAACCGCGCAGGCTGTAATCGCGGACGGGCTCGGGGAATTCCGCATCGATGTTTCTTCGCTCCGGCACCGTTTTCTCGAAGCATTTCGTCTACGCAGTGAGCACGCTGCCTCGGTCGATGAAGATATGCGCGCCTCGCTGGCAGGTCGTTTGGTCGAAGAGTATGGGAGCCCAAAAGAGGCCGCTGACGCGCTCTGGGCACTCGCGCGTGAAAATGAATGGTATCGCGAGGGCAAACAAGCAGAGCGCTACATCCTGAAATCTCCATCGCTGATTGAAGTACGCAATGAGGCTACACTTGATCTCGTAGTTGCCTGGCACGGCCAACCAATCGGTGCATTACTTCATGACGGATTTGAGTGGCGTTGGCAGCCGGAAAATGGCTTCGATCTACCCTTGATACAGCAGCGCGCACCGGGAAAGTTGCCCGCGTTTATTCTCTCGCTATTGCCCGAAGGCTGGCTTGAGCGCGTTCTGAAGGGAAGTGATGAGCGTGCAGTGCTATACTCAGGCAAGCGCTACATGTCGAACATCACGATCGGCCCTGATCGCGACGAGATTGCAACTCTGCCTGCAGATCGTCTTCGTACTCGTTTAAAAGATTTCTGCGAAGCGAGTGTGTTTACCGGTCGCTATGAGGGGCCGGCACGCGGTTCTATCGAGCAGAGTTTTGAAGAAAATCTCGCGCGCTTATATGCAAGTGCCCTGACACCTCGCCTGTCCGGCGTGCAGATCAAAGCGCCAATGTTTCTTGACCCGCAGGGGCGTCTCACTCCCAGTACTACTGAACCCTTCACGCATATTCTAAAGCCCGCAGGCACCGGCGGGTTTCAGGCTTTGCCAATTGTCGAATTTCTGTCATTGACATTGGGACGGTCCGCTGGGCTTGAAGTGCCAGACATCGCTTTGACAGGCATGCCTGAAGGTATGCCGGCAGCATTGATTGTAGAGCGGTTTGATATCCGCAGCGGCGATGAAGATGACCGCCGCATTGCGCTCGAAGATATATGCTCTGTTCTCGATCTGCCCCCAGAAGCCAAATATGATGGCACGATCGAAAAGATTGCGCGTGCTGTGCGCCCGCTTTCCAGCGCACCCGAAGAAGACCTGTTGGTGCTACTCAAACGGGCACTGTTTGCCTGGCTCATCGCAGACGGAGACATGCATCTGAAGAACCTCGCTTTGCTCAAAATCGCAGCGCCGAGCACCGACTGCTTTGAGAGTGTGCGGATGGCACCGCTTTACGACGCAGTGACCACCCGTGTCTTTCCGGGACTTGAACATGATCGAATGGCCCTCAAGCTGGGCGGCAAAGATGACCGACTACGTCGCGCTGATTTCCTTCGAATGGCAGCGACAGCCGGGATTCCCGCAGGGACAGCCGACACCGCAATCGATGAACTCACCAAGAGTTATTCCACAGCGCTCGATCAGATAATCGTACCGAATGTTCCGAGCATTGACGCGGAAATCGCGGCCAAGGCAGAGCAGATGCTGGATTTGTGCCGTGAGCGACTTAAGGCTTGGCACTAAAACGTTCGATCCCGCGTGTCGGTGGCAAGTGAATTTGCCACAATTCTGGCAAATGAAAGTGCAACAGTTTTGGCGCGAGTTCTTTCCCCGAGGCAGGGCGCCTGGGTGCTGGTTCCGGCAGGGCTGTGAGCAATTGGTCCGCACCGAAGCCGTTCTTGTCGTTGTCGCCAATCTTGATCCGTCCTTCCAGCGGCGCCTGCCATGCATGGGTCGATGTCATTGTGTCCAAATCGTTCGAGCGTGGATCTAGGGAACGTCGGCGCAGAATTTTTTGCTGGAGTCGCTTGCAGAACCCGGCGCTCGTGCAGGCTTGGCCAAAACCGGCAGCCTTCATGATTGCTTTCCGAAACCACGAACCGTCTCTGCGGCATGATGAAACCGCCTAACCCATCATGATGCGGAGTCAGTTTCAATTGCCGGACACATTTACATCAGACACATTGAAGGGCTCTGTCGCCAAAAGCGGTCCTCGTCTTGGCGCTTCACGCGCAGCCAGTTGCAGCTGAACCCGAAGCCGAACTCGTCCACGAACTTCTCGTGAAATTGCTTCACCGTTTAGTAGTGGAAAGTCGTGCCGAACAGTTCAAGCACCTCCCGTACCGTGTCCGCCGGGATCCGGTTGCCCGAAACGCGGTCCACAAGGCCGTCGTTGCCCTCGACCCACGTAGCGGCCCTCCCAGCGCCGGAAGGGCCGCACCGAAACGCCCAGCACCCGCGCCGCATCTTCTGGCTCAGCTGCCCCGGGCCTGCTGCCTCTCGAATAGTTCCTCGAACTTCATTCGCGTTCTCCCCTGCATCGTCCCTGCCAGCTCCATGATTCGCAGCTCCCCGGTCTTGGGAGCCACTATGGAACCGGACATACGGCTTGCTGCCGACATAGCATGAGATTTAATCTTGAGACCATAATGGTCTCATGCTACGTTGATTCTCAAATGAGGATCATTGCCCGCCGCACCTTGCGGGAGTTTGTCGAGAGCCTCGCGGGGCAAAAGGACCAGCCGGCGGTGAAGGCCGCGCTCGATGCTTGGTTCGATGAGGTCAGCAAGGCGTCGTGGGCGAGTTCCGCCGATGTGAAGAGACACTACGCCACGGCTAGCATCGTTAACGCCGAGCGAATTGTCTTCAACATCAAGGGCAACGACTACCGCCTGGTGGTGGCGGTCGACTTCGAGAAGGGCATCGTCTGGATCAAGTGGATTGGCACTCACAAGGCACATGACGGGATAGACGTAGCTGAGGTGAGACATGGCGACTGAGCTGAGGCCTATTCGTTCCAAAGCGGACTACGAAGCAGCGCTCGAAGAGGTCGAACGCCTTTGGGGCGCCAAGAGCGGCACGCCGGATGGCGATCGCCTGGACGTGCTCGCTACGCTGATCGAAGTCTTTGAGGCAAGGCACTATCCGATGGACCCGCCCGATCCGATCGAGGCGATCCGGTTCCGGATGGAGCAGCAGGGGCTCACCCGCAAGGACCTCGAACCGATGATCGGTCCCCGCAACCGAGTGGCCGACGTTCTCAACCGCAAGCGTGGCCTGTCGATCGAAATGATCCGGCGGTTGCATGAACAACTTGGAATTTCCGCGAGAGTGCTGATCCGGCCGAGCCGCCACGACAAAGTTGCATGATCGGAGGATTCGCATGATGCGTTTGGCGCTCAGCGCAACTCGGGATGGTATGGGAATTGTTGGCGACATAGAGGTCGGCCGAACGACCGAGCTCTTCGGTGCCAGCCCGTCCACGGTTTACCGTTCGCTGAAGGCCCTGCATCAGCCGAAGGGGTTGAAGCGGGCGGATCGGGGAGAACCGCGCAGCATCTCTGAACAGGACCCGGCCGCGGACTGGGGTATGCGCCCGATCTTCAGGTGGCCTCGAATATGCTCCATTCCAAGAACAACATCTATGTGCCGAACGATTGAAGGCTGGCTTCAGTGGCTGCGGCATTGCCTGAACCTGATAAACAGACCGGAAGGGATATGAGTGCGGATTTCGAACAAATGGACTGCACTTTTCCTCTCGGCATGCGCCGTGGTTTTGTCGCTCTCGACTTGGTTTTCGGCCACCGCGATTCTGCCGGAGCTGCGCACATCGCTCGGCATGTCGCCAACTGGGGCAACATGGCTGACAAACGCGGTTCAGGCCGGCTTTGTGGTTGGCGCGCTGGCCTCCTCACTATTGTCTCTTTCCGATATCATGCCGATTACGCGCCTCATGGCCTGGGCCAGCGCAGCTGCGGGCGTTTTCAACGCGGTTGCTCTGCTGGAACCCGGAGCAGCGTCTGTCATTGCCGCGCGATTTGCCACCGGCGCGGCGTTGGCACTTGTTTACCCACCATCGGTGAAGTTCGCTTCAACATGGTTCAGGCAGGCAAGAGGCCTTGCCTTAGGGGTCATGGTGGGGGCTCTCGCGCTGGGATCGGCCCTGCCCTATCTGATGCGCGGCGTTGGCGCAGGACCCAATTGGCAACTGGTTCTTGCTGGAAGCTCCGTTGCCTGCTTGATCGCCGCCCTACTGTTCGGGTTCGTCCTCAACGAGGGGCCGCATCCGTATTCGCGCACAAAGGTTGACCCACGCCAAATCGGTGCAATCCTTCGGAACCGATCAGTAATGCTCGCCAACATCGGGTATTTTGGCCACTGCTGGGACCTTTATGCCATGTGGGGCTGGATAATGGCCTATGCGGCCGCCGCGCAGTTGGCGGGTCTGTCCGTCGGCAATCCAGCGATTCTTGCTTTTGCGGCAATTGCGATGGGTGCACCGGCCAGTGTTGCCGCCGGGAAAATGGCCGACCACTTTGGCAGGTGCAACATAACGGCATTCTGCGCCGCCACTTCGGGGGTTGCCGCGCTGCTGATCGGAGTGACCTTTGGTGGTCCGGCTTGGGCGCTTATAGCGGTTGCGACCATCTGGGGCGCAATCATCATCGCCGACAGTGCCCAGTACACCGCCGCGGTGACCGAACTGGCGGATCAGACCCTCGTTGGCTCTACCGTGGCATTTCAGATGGGAGTGGGATTTGGGATCACAATGATCACCGTCTGGCTGCTGCCGATGCTGGCCGAAATGCTGGGCAGTTGGCGCTGGACGTTCCTAATCCTCTTTCCCGGCCCGGTTGTTGGAGCCTGGGCCATGCTCACCCTAAAGAAATTGCCCGAGGCCGAATTGCTGGCTGGCGGAAGACGCTAGCCCAGGCCTGCCTGCCAAGGGAATCCAAATGACCGACCATCTGGCCAATCTGTCCGGACCGGAGCTGGCCAAACTGCACCTTGTGCGCAGCGGTGGCGTGTGCCCGATCGTCCGGCCTGATGATACCAACATTTGGGGGCTCATATCCGTGACTGAAATTCTCCAGCCGGATGCCGTTTCGCGTCCTGCGGGCAACCCGGCGACATATCGTTCAGGAACACTCTCGGACGCACCGGGACGACCCAAGGGGCCGATGTCCCACCCAGCAAACGCGATGCCGCGTTGGAGAATGTTCCGGCAAACATGGCCGGACAACGGCGATACGCAGCCATCAACAGCCAATTCCTTGTTCGTTTCCGCTTCGGGGACGTGCAAGAGGCTCCCAGTACACCACCGCGTGCGACCGGCGGCCGATTGAGTTCA
>JAJEFO010000021.1 GCA_022820365.1 Silicimonas sp. | reverse complement strand
GCGACCGAAGAGAGGAAGCCGATTTCGTCGAGCGCCTCGCGAATCGCGAGAAACGAGCCGCCCCAGAGTAGGGCGAGCAGTACGAGGTCAATCCATGCACGGACGGGAATCCGGTTCTCGGTCATGAGGGCCGCCTATCCGCCTGAACCGTCGGAAGCGACCCAAATCTTGCTGAATTCCCTCGGTCCGCACGCAGTTCCGGAGGCATTGCCCGCCCTGACCCCGGGGCGGAGGCTGGCTGCCGCCGCCAAGTCACGCGCACGTGTTGCAGCGGTCGATCACTGGCTGAGCGTCGTCGCGTCTCGGGCCGGTCAAGCCCGGCGCCCGCCCCTTGTTTGGGAATTACTTACCAAAGTCACATCGTGGCTTCACATTGATTTCACGGGTCATCGAAGTGGCCAACGCCAACGCTCCTCGCCGTGCAGATGCGCCAAGATGTTACGTGCAACATTTGCGCCAATCCCGGACGCTGCGTCATGTTTGCCCCTTCAGCGGGGCGGTTCAGCAGGGCCGTGGCCCTCAAACTCTGTTGCCGAGATCGAAAAGGCAACGCCTCACCCTCATGCACGGTCCTTTTGCCGCGCTTCCACCATGAGCGCAATGCCAGAATCGAACCATGTGACTTTTGTATATAATTCCCGATGATATCGCTCTATCTGGCGTCCGAGGGACTGTTGGTAAAGCCCGCACTGTATCTCTCGGACTATTTCGATCGCAACATGACGGCATATGTCGATCACTTGATGGCGGTCCGGCAAGGCAATCATCTGCGCGAATGGCTGATCTTCTTCCTGCACGGCGTGGAGGAAACCGCGCGCGCCTCTGCGAATGTGTTCCGCGGCATCCTCGCCATCAATGAGTGGGTCGAGCGCAACATACTGCCGCGCTTCAGCATTCGACGTCAGGACAACGCGCAGGCGCTGATGCGCCGCCTTTATGCGCGTCCCGTGGTGGACATAAACGAGGCGGCCCGGATCATTGAGGCCACGACGAACACGGCCAATGCCCTGATCATGGACATGGTTGCCCATGGCGTCCTGGTCGAAATCACCGGCGGACGCCGGAACCGATTGTTTGTTTTCGACGAATATATAGAGCTCTTCAGGAACTGGCAGCTCCCCGCCCAGGAGCATCCCTGTCTGACTTCAATGTCCCGTTCGACCAGCTGACGGAGGAGTCGCTTCATGTCAGGGCTGCGCCAATTTGCTGTGGTTGCCACCCTTTGTTGTCCTCAGCGCATCAGCGAAAAGCCGTCAATTGCACCTGGCATCTCCCGGCTCAGGCACCGTGCGAACACTCCGATGCCGCTCGGCTTCACTTGTCTTTCTTGGCGTCGTTACCGGCGGCCTCGTCGAAGGATACGCCCATCTGATCGCCGACCTTTTTCAGAAGCGGCAACTGAACCGCCATGTCCATGATGGCGTCCATGGCCGAGGCCACGGGTGTTCGCGAAGAGCCTTCGCCGCCCTGGCTGCCGAGGCCAGTCACGTGATTGACGTTGATCGAATTGATCTTCTCAGCGGGTTTGACCATTTCGCCGACGATCTTGGGCATTGCTTCGAGCCGCGCCTTTTCGAGTTCCATGGCCACGAGCGCGTCGGTGCGGGCGTTCTCCGCCTCTATCCGTGCGCGATCAGCCTCCGCCTCTGCAAGCTTGACGGCCTTCTCGGCCTCAGCAGCCTCGCGCCGGGCGGCTGCCTTGTCCTTGGCAGTGGCCTTGTCGCTCTCGGCCTCGATGGCTGCCCTTGACGCGGCGGTCGTGGCCTCCGCCTCGGCGGCAACGCGTGCAAGTTCCGCACGGCGTTCTGCATCTGCCAAGGCGCGGACGGTTTCCACCGCCTCAGCAGCTTTCACGGCCTCGGCCCGTGCGGCGTCCGCTTCCATCTGTGCGCGGCTTTCTTCCTGGCTCTTGCCTGCTATAGCAATCTGCCGGTCTTGCTCGGCAATTGTCAGCGCCTGTTCGCGCTCCACCTCCGCGGCCTGAATGCTGCGCTCCATCTCGATCTTGGCCTCGGTTGCCTCCCGTTCGCTGTCGGCCTTGCGCCTGGCGACCTCGGCAATCTGGGCGGCAGCAAGTGTCTCGATCTCCTGCTGCTGGGCGATCTCGGCCCGGCGCTCCTCGAGATCGATCTCCAGGCGCTTGCGTGATGCCTCCATGGCTGCACGACGCACGGACACCTCGCTGTCCGCATCGATTTCCGCCCGCTCCTTCTTCGACTTGGCAATCACTTCCGCCAGCTTGCGCATGCCAACCGCGTTGAAGGCATTGTTTTCGTCGAGCGCCGAGAACGGTGTCTGGTCGAGCCCCGTCAGCGAAACGCTGTCGAGCTGAAGGCCGTAGCGCGAGAGCGTGTCCTTCAGCATGTCGCGTACGTCTGCCACGAACTGCGCGCGGTTCTCGTGCAGTTCATCCATCGTCATGCGCGCTGCCACAGACCGCAGCGCATCGACCAGCATCCCGTCGATCAGGTCGCGCAGTTCGTCGCGCTGGAACGTCCGTTTGCCGAGCGTCTGTGCCGCCCGCGTGATCGCCTCTGCATCCGGCATGACCGAGACGTAGAACTCCGCCCCCACATCCACGCGGAGCCGGTCCTGCGTGATGAGCGAGGACTCCCCGCGCCGATCCACGTCCAGGCGGAGCGTCTGCATGTTCACCGGACTGATTTCGTGGAAATAAGGGATCGCCAGCACCCCGCCGTCGATAACCACGCGCCGGCCGCCGATGCCGGTGCGCAAGAGCGAGATCTCGTTCGTGGCACGCTTGTACCACCACGCCGCCAATGCAATGACGACCGCAAGAACGACGACTACGAGAATGATCCAGCCTACCGTGCCCATCTTCCCTTCTCCTCTATAGACCGTGCATGCCGCACAGGATGTTGGACGACATGCCCCCGTCTGCGGGGATGTTCGTGCCCCTGATCCAGGTCGTCATGTCCGACAGCAGGAACATGATCACCGGAGCGATGTCTTCAGTGGTGCCGGGCCGATCCATGATCCTGTTGTCCTCTTCGGCCCGCGCTCCAAGCGTCTGCAGAAAGTCCCCAAGGATCGGGGTGTCCACCGGTCCGGGGCTGACCGAGTTCATGCGGATGCCTCGGTCGCGCCAGGTCCAGCGGTTCCGCATTGTCCAGACGACCAGCGCTTCCTTGGAAAAGAAGTAGCTGCGCCCACCCTCGTTCGACACTTTCCAGCGTTCGATGAATTCGTCCACGTTGTGAAAATCCAGCGTGTCCGACGCCTTGATCGCATCGACCGCCTGCGGCCAGCCAAACCCGGCCAGCGAGGCGACATTCACGATGCTGGCGCCGTCGTTGAGTTTCGGGATCAGCCGCAACGTCAGGTGCTTCAGCCCGATCAGGTTCACCTTCAGCAACAGGCCTGCCTCTTTCGTAGGCGGCAGGCCTGCATTGTTCACCAGCCCGTCAATTGCGTCAGGCAACACGTCCGCCAATGCGTCGATCGTTGCCTCGTCCGACAGGTCGGCGCGGTAAAACTCCTCCACGTGGTCGAAGTTCTTGTTGAGGTCCACGCCCAGAACTTCCGCCCCTTGTTCGGACAGGACGCGCGCGGTTTCCCAGCCAATGCCCGACGACGAGCCAGTGACGACAATGCGCTTGCCTTTGACGAGGTCTCTCATGGCCTAAAACGCCGGCGGGTACGGCCGGCCCCCTTTGTCGATCGTGATCCAGCGGGTTTCCGTGAACGTTTCCATCGCCCATCTGCCCCCGTGGCGGCCCACACCGCTGGCCTTGGTGCCGCCAAAGGGTGCATGGCATTCATCGTTGATGGACGAACAGTTGACATGCGCCATGCCGGTTTCCAGCTGTCGGGCGATGGCCATCGCCCGATCTTCGTTGCGCGAGATGATGCCGGCCGACAGCCCGTATTCCGTGTCGTTTGACATGGCGATCGCATCCGCGTCCGTGCGGAAGGGCACGACGACGGCGAGCGGACCGAAAGTCTCGTCGTTCCAGACGTCCATTTGCGGTGTCACGTCCGTCAGGATCGTCGGTTCCACGAAGCGCCCGTTTACTGTGCCGCCCAGCGCCACTTTCGCGCCCTTTGCCACGGCGTCGTCGATCTGCGCGGCAACGCGGGCGACCTGGCGGTCGTTGATCAGCGGGCCGATCGTGACGGACTTGTCGGCAACGTTGCCGGTCTTCAGCTTGGCGCTGCGCGCGATGAATTTCTGCAGGAATTCGGCGTAGACGTCTTCTTGGACGAGCACCTTTTCGACGCTCATGCAGATCTGGCCCTGGTGCATGAACGATCCAAAGCTCGCTGATGAGGTTGCACGCTCCATGTCCGCGTCTTCGAGCACGATCAGGCTGTCCTTGCCGCCAAGCTCGATGCAGCACTTCTTGAGGTGCGCCCCGCACTTGGCCGCGATCATGCGGCCGACGGCAGTGGAGCCGGTGAAGGAAATCCCTTTCACCGCCGGATTGTCGATCAGCTCGTCCCCAACTGAAGGCGTGCTGTCGCGGGACGCGGTGATGACGTTGAAGACGCCCGGCGGCACGCCTGCTTCCTCCAGCACCTCGGCAAAGATCAGGCCGCCTGCGTAGGGAGTTTCCTCGGACGGTTTCAGCACGATGGTGTTGCCTGCGCCGAGCGCGAATGCAATTCCACGCGACGTCAGGATGCCCGGCACGTTCCACGGACTGATTACGCCGATCACGCCCATGGGCACCCTCACTGCGGTGGATACCTTTCCATGGTGCGAGGGCAATACCTCCCCGATCGCCGTGTAGCAGAGAGCGGCCGCCGCACGAAAGGTCTCGGCAACGTGGCCCGCTTCGAACATTCCCTTGCCGTAGTGACCGCCCCCTTCGTGCTGCACTGCCGCCACGAAACAGGGAACGCGCCCTTCCCAGACTTCTGCGACTTTCGTCAGCAGGTGCGCACGGTCCTGAAACGGCCGGTTCGACCAATCGTGAAAGGCTCCCTGAGCGGCCTCGATCGCGGCACGGGTCTCTGCCGCGCCCGCGTCGGGTACGCGTGCCCAAACGCTTCCGTCCGACGGGTTGATGTCGTCGAACTGCCCAGCGGTCTGTTGCCACTGGCCGTTGATGTAGATTCCCTTGATGTCTGGGGCGGCACTTGCCTGGTCGAGCATGTCATTCCCTCTCAAATTCGCCCGATGGGCGGCGGCGATAGACCTCAACCCGTGGGCGTCGGTATACCTCTATCACGGGCGGGCGCGCGGTTTGTTGCGGGCGGGGTGCCTGGGGTCGCGCGGGTGCGGGATTCACGGCGCGCGTCAATCGATGTCGGGCGGCCCTTGCGGATTCTTCAATGTCTTTCATCACGACCGTCAGCCGATCGTTTGCCAGCCGGTTGGCGGCGGCGCTCACGTCAGCAGGAGCCTGCCGGGGTGCGCTGGCGGATTGGTGGGCAGCCTTCGCCACCAGGTCGGTGATCGACAGCCCCGCCTGCTGCTCCGCGCTGCGCTGAGGTTGTGGGCGAGCGGCAATGGCAGGTGCGGCAGGCATGGGTGAATGTTCAGGTGCGGAGGTTGCCGGCGCCGAAGACCTTTGCCTGCCGGCACCGAGATACGCCTTTTGCACCGCCGGATCGCCGGCAAGCCGGGTCGCCGTGTCCTCATGGGTGATCCGGGTGTTTTCCAAGAGGTATCCCCGATCCGCGATTGCCAGGCTCTGCTTTGCGTTTTGCTCGACAAGCAGCACTCCGATTCCGAGCGACTTTACTTGGGCGAGGTTCTGGAACAGCTCCTTGCAAAGCAGAGGCGACAGGCCGAGCGATGGTTCATCGAGCATCAGGATTTCTGGCGCCGACATCATCGCGCGCCCGATGGCCAGCATCTGCTGTTCGCCGCCGGACATCGTCCGCGCGACTTGGCCTTGACGTTCCCGCAGCGTCGGGAAGAGGTCGAGCACGCGACCAAGATTCTCCCGTTCGCCATCCCTGGCGCGGGCAGGATAGGCCCCCAGCAAGAGGTTCTCCTTCACTGACAGATCGCCGAAGATCCCGCGCCCCTCGGGCACGAGAACCACGCCCTTCTCGACGATCTCATCCGGGTTCAGTTCGGTCAGCGCGTCAGGCCCCAGCCGCACTTCGCCAGAAACCTTGCCCTCGCAGATCCCGGCTATCGCGCGCAGGAGCGTCGACTTGCCTGCGCCGTTTGCACCGAGGATCACGACAATCTCGCCCGGCGCAATCGAAAGCGACACTTCGTTCAGGGACGGGTGCTGGCCGTAGGCGGCGGAAAGGCCTTTCACCTCAAGCATCGTCGTCCCCCAAGTAGGCCCGGATGACGTCTTGGTCGCTGAGTACTTCATCCGGGCTGCCTTCGGCAATCTTGGTGCCCGACGACATCACGACGCAGCGGTCGCAGAGCGAGCGGATCGCGTCCATCACGTGTTCGACCACCACAACGGTGCGGCCCTCTTCACGCAAGGCGTGAATCAGCTCGATTCCAGTTTCCAGCTCGGACGGGTTCAACCCTGCCAGCCATTCGTCAAGCAGCAGCACCTGTGGTTCCCCGGCGAGCGTGCGGGCGAGTTCCACCCGCTTCTGGTCGATGTAGGTGAGTGACGAAATTGGCACATGGCTCATCGCGTCCATGCCCACGCGGTCGAGAAGGTCATGGGCGAAATCCTCCGCATCGCGGCCCCAGCGGCGACGGTGGCCGTACACGGCGCCGGCGATCACGTTCTCCAGCACGGTCAGGCCCGGCAAGAGTCGCACCAGCTGGAATGTCCGGCCCACGCCTTCACGCGCGATTTTTTGCGCAGGCAGGTCTGAAATGTTGCGCCCACGCATCGAAATTCGGCCCTCGGTCGGCTTCAACGCGCCGGAAATCATGTTCAGGACCGTGGTCTTGCCGGAGCCGTTGGGGCCAATGACGCCCACCATCTGATGCTCCGCCACATCGAAGGACATGTTCGACACCGCGACAAGCCCGCCGAAGCGCTTGGTCACGCCTTTCACGGACAGGACTGCACCCGACTGTCTCACGTCCGACCCCTGATCCGCGCGTGCAACTCTCCGATCCGCCCGACGACGCCGTTGGGCAGGACGTAGACAATCAGCAGGAAGCAGACGCCGAGAAACAGCGTCGATTGATTGGGGAACTGGATCGCGACCCACTCCCAGATGATCGTGAAGGGGATCACGCCGACCAGCGGCCCCCACAGCCTGCCGGACCCGCCCAAGAGCGCCATGATGACGACGAGGAAGCTCAATTGGGGGGAGAAGACCTGGTTCGGCTCGATGTAGCTCCACCTCGGCGCGATCAGGGCGCCGACCAGTGCTGCAAAAAAGCCGGTGGTGGTGAACAGGATGACCTTGGCCGTCGCGGTGTTGATGCCCACGTGGCGCGCGACGGTTTCATCGCCGCCGATGATGCGAAGCGCAAAGCCGATGCGGGATCGGCTGACCCACCAGCCAAGCAGGTAGACCACGGCGGCGACGGCCAGCAGCATCCAGAAGATGTGGTGGTCGCGCAGGTCCGTCAGCACGTAGAGCCCGCGGCTGCCCAGGAAGTTGTTCTGCACCCAGCTGACGACGTTGCGGATCATCTCCGCCAAGCCGAGGGTGAAGATCACGAAGTAGACGCCCGACAGGCGCAGTGTGGCGAAGCCGATCAGCGCTGCGAGGATCGCTCCGACAATCGGTGAAATCGCGGCCATGAGCCAGAAGGGCTGGGCGTAGTCGCTCATCCCCGTGCCGACGATGTATCCGCCCACGCCAAAAAACGCGCCGGTGGCGAGCGAGATGTAGTGCGTCGGACCGGAAAACAGCGCCCAGGAGGTGGCCAGCGCCACATACATCATCGCCGTCACGCCGATGGACAGCCAGTAGCCGTTCGCGCCCAGGGGAAAGAGCGCAGCAAGCGCCACGAGAATGGCCGCGCACAAAAGCTCTGTCCAGCTCGCAGACTTCATGCGGGCCGCCTTCCAAACAGGCCCTGCGGGCGGAAGAGGAGGATCAGTACGAAGATCAGGTAGGCGGCCGCAAGCGTAAGCCCCGGGTCGACGAGGCTGGCGACCGCCGTTTCCACGACGCCGAGGATGACGGCGGCCACGATGGCACCGCGGATGTCGCCGACACCGCCCATGATCACGATGATCAGCGCCTTCATGGTGAAGACCACGCCGATTGAGGCGTCAAGGGTGATGAATGTCGAGATCAGCGCTCCGCCCACGGCGGTGATCGCGCCGCCGAGCGCGAAGGCCAGTGCCGAAACGCGCGGGACGTTGATGCCGACCAGTCCAGACGCCTCGGTCGAAACCGAAACCGCCCGAACCGCAACGCCGGGCCGGCTCAGGTTGAGCCACAAGTACAGGGCCGCTCCGATCAGCACGGCAATTGCAAAGGCCAGCACCCGGTTCAGCGAAGTTGTCGAACCAATGATCGAGACGGGCTCGCTGAGATAGTTGTAGGCAAAGAACCCGCCCTCGACCGAGATCATCAGGCCGATGATGATGAACGACATTCCAAAGGTGGCGAGGATCGAATCCACTTCCAGCGCCCCTTGCGAACCGGCCCGGCGCACGAGTGGCGTCAGCAGAAAGCGATAGACCAGCCAGTTGCCGACGAAGCTCACGGGGATCACGAGGATCACGGTCAGGAGCGGGCTGACCAGCGCAGTGGTGTAAAGCCAGAATGCCGCCAACGCGCCCAGCACCAGCACCTCGCCATTCGCGAGGTTCATGATCCGGGCCACGCCGTATTGCAAGTTCAGGCCCATTGCGACCAGGGCGTAGGTGCCTGACAGCAACAGGCCAGAGACCAGGATGTCCAGCATCTTCGGTTTCCGCAAACGATCGCCCGGCGCATCCGCGCCGGGCGACAGTGTCGGGGATTACTCGGCCCAGCCGTCTTTCAGACGCACCGGCACCGCCCCTTCGACGTTGGAGCCCTTGACGCCGCGGAACACTCCGTCCTGCCACTGGCCCACGGACCAGAAGGTGTTGGAGAAGTTGTTCTCGAAGCTGAGCGTGCCCATCACCGTGTCAAAGCTGTTGTCCTTGATGTACTGGGTCACCACGGCGCGGTCGAGCGTGCCCGCCCCGACAATCGCCTGTTCCAGGATCTGCAGCGCTGCATAGGTATTGGCAGATGCCCAGTAGTCCGCCACCTCTCCGGTGATATCCATGTGGGCCGTGCGGTACTCCGCGATGGCCGGGTCATCCACGTTGGTGCCGCCTGCACCAAGCACGTTGTTGATCTTGTTGCCAAAAGCGCCGCTGAAAGACGGGAAGCTGGTGGCAACCGCCGAATAGTAAACTGCCACGTTCAGGTCTTCGACAATCGCCTGTTCAGCCAGGCCAAAGCTGTCGGGCGGGTAGGACCAAGCCACGAACGCCTTCGCGCCAGAGGCCTTTGCGCCCTTCATCACCGGGCTCAGGTCCGGCGTGCCAAGGGGGTAGGACTTGTCATAGACAAGCTCGAATCCCGCTTCGCCGAAGAGTTCCCGCGCACGGTCCGCCAATTCGATCCCGAAGGCGTCGGCGACGTTGACCATTGCGACCTCGTTCCCGATTGCGCCCGCTTCGCGCTGTTCCACCAGGATGTCCCTCACGCCCTCGACGAATGCCGTCGTCGTTCCAAGCGTGAAGAAGAGGTTCGGGTACCGGGCCGTGAGCTCCTCCATCTTGTCGGTGATGGCCGAGACGGCGACCATCGGGTAGCCGTAGCGACCGTAAATCGGCGCGGCGGCAATGTTGAACCCGGTGCCGTAAGGCGCCACGACGAAATCCACCTTGTCCTGTTCCGCAAGACGCTGAGCCAGCTTGATGTGCTCTCCGGGATTGGTCTTGTCGTCGTATTCGATCAGCTCGATGGGCATTTTCTTGCCAGCGACATCGAGCCCGCCGCGTGAATTGACCTGCTCAACCCACAAACGAATGTTCGGCCATTGCGTGACGACTGCGCCGCCCGCGAGGGGACCGGTCTTGGGGGCGATGGCGCCAACCTTGATGACATCTTGGGCAAGCGCGGTGCCCGCCGTCATAAGGCCGACCGCCACCGCGCCGGCGGAGGCCAGCTTAACGAGACTTCTGTGCAACATGTTTTCCTCCCATGCGTTGACAATGCTTTCCGGCGGACTCGCCGCCCGTCGAATTAGAGCCAATTATCAACTCTGCAACCATATTGGAACTTATGCTAGCAGAAAGTCGCACGCCCAATCGCCCGCCGATCCTGATGGCCGTCGTGTGTTTCATGCCTATGCCACTCGCACCGAGACCCGCATTGGCAGCGATGCGGTCACGAAGCGCAGGCGACCGGCGCGATGGATCTGCGTGGCGCGTCCGCGGCAACGGACGACCTTGCGCGATCGCGCGGGTCTGTCCAAGTCTTGAATGACGCAGGACGGAAACGTCCTATTGCAGAATGCCTGCCCGATCCATGGCCTCGCGAATCGCGTTCTTGGTCGCTTCGCCGGGTGTCACGAGCGGCAGGCGAACCTCGTCGCTGCATCGGCCCAGCAGCGAGAGCCCGTATTTTGCGCCCGCCAGTCCAGGCTCCATGAAGATCGAAATGTGAAGCGGCATGAGCCGGTCGGTGATCTCGAGTGCGTTCTCGTAGTCGCCTGAACGGGTGGCCGCCTGCATTTTCGCGCAGAGCTCCGGCGCCACGTTCGCCGTCACGCTGATGCAGCCCGTTCCGCCGTGCGCATTGAATCCAAGTGCGGTCGCATCCTCGCCTGAAATCTGCACGAAATCCTTGCCGCTGGCGATGCGCTGCTTCGGCACGCGAGACAAGTCGCCTGTGGCGTCCTTGACGCCAACTATGCGCGGCAGCTTCGACAGCCTCGCCATGGTCTCCACCGACATGTCGATGGCCGAGCGACCGGGAATGTTGTAGATCAGGATCGGCACATCGGCTGAATCGTGCAAGTCCTTGAAATGCTGGTAGAGGCCTTCCTGTGACGGCTTGTTGTAATAGGGCGTCACGACAAGCGCCGCGTCTGCGCCAACCCTTGCGGCATGCTGCGTGAGGCGGATGCCCTCTGCCGTGTTGTTCGAACCCGTGCCGGCAATCACCGGGACCCGGCCGTTCGCCGCTCTCACGACCTCTTCGACCACCGCTTCATGCTCTTCGTGCGAAAGCGTCGGGCTCTCGCCTGTCGTGCCGACGGCAACCAGGCCGGTCGAGCCGCTCTCGATCTGCCATTCGACAAGCGACTTGAGCGCTTCGATGTCCAGCGCGCCATCCTTGAACGGGGTCACGAGTGCCGGGATCGAGCCTTGGATCATGGATTTTCTCCGCCACGTCACGGCATGGGCTTTGCGTGACCCGCACAACTTATAGTCCGTCAGGGGAATTGCCAAGGCAGTCCGGACGTGCTTTCATGTTGATGCTGCCGGGGGGCACGAGAAAGCGGACTAAGTGTATGTACAAAGCCCTGATTGCGGCAATTCTCCTGAGCGGATGGACAACGGCCGGACTTGCCCAGACAAGTGCTGAGATCGCTAGCTACAAGCGCGCGGTCGGGGCCATGAAGGAAGGCGACTGGGATACGGCGCGCGCCGAAGCGCGGCGCGCAGGACCCGTCGGACTCGACATCATCGAGTGGCGGCGGTTTCGGGCGAGCGAGGGTGACTTCGGTTCGGTTCGGAAGTTCTTGGACCGTCGCGCCGACTGGCCCGGACTGAAGCTCCTGCGGCGCAGGTCCGAAGTCAACGTTCCCATCGGAAGCCGCCCGCTGGAGGTCATCGACTTTTTCTCCAGTCAGCCGCCTCAGACGGGTGCCGGTGCGCGCGCCCTGATTGCCGCCTACCGTTCAAGGGGCCTTGACGCCAAGGCCGAAGCAGAGGCGGTGCGCGTCTGGCAGACGATGCTCATTGAGCAGGAGGATCACGACGCGCTTCTCCGGGAATTCGGAAATGTCCTCAGAGAACATCATGAAGCCCGGCTCGACATGGCGCTTTGGCAAGGCGCGAGGCAGAACGCCGAGCGGATGTACCCGCTCGTCAGCAAGGGCTGGGTGGCTCTTGGAAGGGCGCGGCTGGCCAGGCGCGGGACCGGGTCTGGCGTCGATGCGCTTATCGGCAAGGTGCCCGGAAGCCATCGCGATCATCCCGGCCTGGCCTTCGAGAGAATGCAGTGGCGGGCGCGAAACGGCGATAACCTGGAAGCGGCGGCCTTCTTTTTCGATGCGGACGAGGACGGGCTCGGTCTCCCAGAGCGATGGGCGGGCTGGAGAAGGTCGCTGGCACGTCGCTTGATGCGCGACGGCAAGGCCAAACTGGCTTATCGGCTTGCGTCCCGGCACGGGCTGCATGAGGGGACGAGCTATGCCGACCTGGAGTGGCTTTCCGGGTACCTGGCGCTGACCTACAGGAAAGAAGGACAGCTCGCGCTGCACCACTTCAAGCGATTCCGGGATGCGGTCGAAAGGCCGATCTCACTCGGCAGGGCAGGCTATTGGGAAGGGCGAGCGCACGAATTGCTGGGAGACATGGCAAGCGCGAGGCGCGCCTATGCCCTCGGTGCAAGGCATCAGACGAGCTTCTACGGCCTGCTGGCGGCCGAAAGAGCGGGCATTCCCCTGGATCCGAGACTGAGAGGCGAGGAGACGTTTCCCCAGTGGACGAGTACCACCTTGCCGAAGAGTTCGGTCTTCACGGCCGTACGATTCTTCATTGCGTCGGGTGAGCGCGACCAGGCTGAACAGTTCGTCAGCCACATGGCGGAGACCCTGTCACGCGACGAGCTCGGAAGCCTCGGGGAATACGTGCTGGCAGTGAACGAGCCGCATCTCTCGGTGGCCATTGCGAAGCAGGCGGCAAGGCGAGGAATCGTGCTGCCAAAATTCTACTTTCCGGTCGCGCAAATGGGTGTCTCCAATTTCCCGATCCCGAGGGAGCTCGTGCTGGCCATCACGAGGCAGGAAAGCGAATTCGATCCCGCTGTCCGGAGCCGCGTGGGTGCGTTGGGCATCATGCAATTGATGCCCGATACCGCCAGGGAGGTCGCCGCATATCTGGATATGCCCTACAGCAGCAGCCGGATGCTCTCGGATACATACTACAACACGCGGCTGGGAACGGCCTATCTGGACGAACTGCTGGAAAAGTATGACGGCAACGTCGTTCTGGTCGCCGCGGCATACAACGCCGGGCCGGGCCGCGCGGACCGCTGGATTGATTCCCTGGGAGATCCAAAGCGGAGCGACATGGTCGACTGGATCGAGCACATTCCCTACAGCGAAACGCGAAACTACGTGATGCGGGTTGCCGAGGGCGCGCTGATATATCGAGCCAGGCTTGGTGGACGATTCGGTCCTGTTTCCTTGAGCCGGGAGATTGCGAGCTGGCAGGGGCATGAACGGGCCGTTCAGAGCGGATGGTCCGGTTGGACAGCGGTTCGGCCGCGACTCAGGCCATCGCCCCTGACCGACTGAGACGCTGGGCCGCAATCGCGCGATGCGCCGCCGCAGATGTTTAGCGCAGCGACCGACCTTTCATGATCGCGTCGGGCCCGAACTTCTCGCGTATCCTGTCGGATGCGCGCTCGGCCGCAGCCCGGATGCGTGATCCTGGATCCAGAAGATCACTTCCCGCGTCCGCGTCCGCCGCCCTCTCGAGATGGGAAAGGCCGACGCCGAGCAGCCGGTAAGGGCCGTTTTCGCCAACCTGGTCGAAGAGCGTCCGTGCAGTACGATAGATCCGGTCCGCAATCTGCGTGGGCTCCGGAAGGCCGGACTGGCGGGTCAGCAAACGGTGATTTGCGCGCTTCAGCTTCAGCGTCACCGTGCGTCCGGCGAGATCCTTGGCCTTTGCCCGGTCCGACACCTTTTCGGCGAGACGCCATATGTGGCCGTCAAGGATGTCGGGATTTCCAGTGTCTTCCCCGAACGTCGTCTCATTCGAAATCGACTTGACCGGAGTCCTCGACGAAACGGGCCTGCGGTCTTCCCCGCGCGCAAGGTGATAAAGACGCTCGCCGAAGCTTCCAAAGCGCGCAATCAGCTCCCGCTTGTCCCAGCGGAGCAGGTCGGAGAACGTCCGTATTCCAGCCCTTTCCAGCGAAGCCTGCGCCTGTAGACCGACCCCCCAGATGAGGCTTACCCGCTGCTCGCTCAGGAAGCTGGCCGTTTCGGCGCGACCTATCACTGAGAATCCCCTGGGCTTGTCCCGGTCGGATGCCACCTTGGCCAGGAACTTGTTGTGGCTGAGGCCGATCGAGCCGGAGAGGCCGAGCTCATCTTCCATGCGCTTCACGAGACCGGCCAGCAGGACCGCCGGCGGTTCGCCGTGCAGTCGCTCCGTTCCGGTCAGGTCCATGAACGCTTCATCCAGCGACAGCGGCTCGACCGCTGGCGTCAGGTCTTCCATCATCGCGCGAATCTTGCGGCTGACTTCGACGTAGACGGCCATTCGTCCTCTCAGCACCACGGCGTCCGGGCACAGTTTCAGCGCCTGGAACATTGGCATCGCTGACCGAACCCCCCGAATGCGCGCGATATAGCAGGCCGTCGACACCACGCCTCTCTTGCCGCCGCCGATGATGACAGGCTTGTCGTTCAAGTCCGGGTTTTCCCGTTTCTCCACGCTGGCGTAAAACGCGTCGCAATCCATGTGCGCGATCGACAATTCGAAGAGTTCGGGATGCTCGATGATCCGTGGCCGGCCACAGTCCGGGCAGCGGGGGCCGGATTCGAACCTTGCCAGGCAATCGCGGCAGAGCGCAGGCATGTTCGGAAGATACCGAATTGCCTTGACCAGTGACAGGACGATTTTGGCACGGATTGCCGAATCCGGGCGAAAGAACTTTTTTCACGGCACGATCCGTAGTAGCGGCATGCCTGCACCCGGATTTCTCACGAAGCGTCCGGAAACCGGAAGAACCAGACTCGCCCTTGGCGCGTGCATGGCTTCCTTCGCCCGCTTTCCCATGTCCTTGGACGCTGGGACACAAACTGCATAGCTTCGTGGCAACGCAGCGAATGTGAAGGAACGAAAATGGACATCCTTGATACCATCTCCTTGTCCGGCGGCGGCGCTACCGTGCTCTTACTGGCGGTATTCATACTGCTTTGCGTCTATCTGGGTATCCGGATCGTGCCCCAGTCGGAGAAGCATGTGGTCGAGCGCTTTGGGCGCCTTCGCACGGTCCTCGGGCCAGGTATCAACTTGATCGTGCCCTTTCTTGACAAGATTCGGCACAAGATCTCGATCCTCGAGCGGCAGCTTCCCAATGCCAGCCAGGATGCGATTACGGCAGACAACGTGCTGGTGCAGGTCGAAACCAGCGTATTTTACCGGATCATAGCGCCCGAGAGGACGGTGTATCGCATCCGCGACGTAGATGGCGCCATAGCCACGACCGTTGCGGGCATAGTCCGTGCCGAAATCGGCAGGATGGAGCTGGACGAGGTGCAGGCAAACCGCGCGGCCCTGATCTCCACCATCAAGGACAGCGTGGAAGACGCCGTAGAGGCCTGGGGGATCGAGGTGACCCGCGCCGAAATCCTGGATGTGGATCTCGACCAGGCCACCCGCGACGCCATGCTGCAGCAGTTGAATGCCGAACGGGAGCGGCGCGCCCAGGTGACGCTCGCGGAAGGCGAGAAGCGCGCGGTGGAACTGGCGGCCGATGCCGAACTCTATGCTGCGGAGCAGGCGGCCAAGGCGCGTCGCGTGCAGGCGGACGCGGAAGCATACGCGACCGGCGTTGTCGCGAAGGCGATCCAGGACAACGGGCTGGAGGCCGCACGCTACCAGGTCGCGCTCAAGCAGGTCGAAGCGCTGAACGCTCTCGGCGGTCGCGAAGGGTCGAACACGATTGTCTTGCCCGCCAATGCGGTCGAGGCCTTCGGCGATGCCTTCAAGATGCTGAAGGGGAAGACGCAATGACCTTCTGGTCGATTTGGTGGGTCTGGATGATCGGTGCGCTGATCCTGGCAATCCTTGAAGTCCTGGTACCCGCCCAGGTGTTTCTCGGCTTCGCGATCGGTGCGGCCCTGGTCGGACTCGCCTTGCTGGCCGGCATCCCCGGTCTGGCCGGCTCCCTGTCGGCTCTTGCCCTGGCATTCGCAGTCGCGTCGCTCATTGCATGGGTGCTTGTGCGTCGCTTGATGGGCATTCGGAAAGGGCAGGTGAAGCACTTCGACCATGATATCAACGAGGACTGAAAGCCCCGACGGGCGCGGCCCTTCAATGCCGGTTGTTCCGTCCGCCATCGACATTTTGCCGGACATGCCGGACTACTCGGTGGAAAGGATGCTCCATGCGGGCGGGGCCCGAGCAGTCGCCGGAGTGGACGAGGCGGGACGGGGTCCCTTGGCGGGACCCGTGACAGCCGCTGCCGTCGTGCTTGACGCCAAGGCCCTTCCTTCCGGGATCAACGATTCGAAGAAGCTCGCGCCAAAGGCGCGCGTCCGTCTCCTCAAGAAGATCATCGCCGATGCGCAAGTTTCCGTGGCGCATGCCTCCGTCGAGGAAATCGACAGATTGAACATTCTTCATGCGTCGCTTCTCGCCATGGAGCGTGCCGTGGCGGGCCTGCGTCGTACGCCGTGCCATGTGCTGATCGACGGCAACATGGTGCCTCGCTGTCTTGGCTGCGATGCGACGGCCCTGGTGAAGGGGGATGCCCGCAGCCTGTCGATTGCAGCGGCGTCCATCTTGGCCAAGGTGACCCGCGACCGGATCATGGAGGACCTGGCGCGGGAGTTTCCAGGCTACGGCTGGGAAAGAAACGCCGGATACCCCACGAAGGCCCATCGGGAGGCCCTCGCAAATCTCGGGGTCACTCCGCACCACAGGCGTTCTTTCAGGACCGTCCGGGAACTGCTCTGACACCAGCTTGCCCAGGACTTTCCGCGAAACCTGGGCTCGCGGCCGGTGACATTCCAGGTGTCAGCCGATCCGTCCGCGCGTACTGCCGGTCTGCGCACGGTCAAGGAGGAAGTGGTCGAGGATGACGCTGGCCGCCATGGCTTCAGCCACGGGCGCTGCGCGGATGCCGACGCAGGGGTCGTGCCGGCCCTTGGTCACGATCTCGGTCGCTTCGCCGGCCTTGGTTATGGTCTTTCGAGGCGTCAGGATCGACGACGTCGGCTTGACCGCGAACCGGACCACGATGTCCTGGCCGGTCGAGATTCCGCCGAGAATGCCGCCGGCATGGTTCGAATCAAATTCAGGGCCGTCCGTTCCCATTGATATCTCGTCCGCGTTTTCTGCGCCTGCAAGTCGTGCGGCCGCCATGCCTTCGCCGATTTCCACGCCCTTGACAGCGTTTATGCTCATCATTGCTGCCGCAAGGTCCGTGTCGAGCTTGCCGTAGACTGGCGCCCCCAGCCCCGGCGGACATCCCTGGACCGTCACCTCGATGATTGCGCCGATCGAAGAGCCGGACTTGCGAAGGCCGTCGAGATAGGGTCCCCAGTCCTCGGCCGACTTCGCGTCGGGCGTCCAGAACGGGTTACGATCGATTTCTTCCCAGTCGAAGCGGTCGCGATCGATTTCCCTGTCGCCCATCGCGACCATGTAGCCCTTGATCAAAAGGCCCGGAACGAGCTGTTGGAGCGCAGCGCGCGCGACCCCGCCTGCAGCGACGCGCGCGGCCGTCTCGCGGGCTGACGAGCGACCGCCTCCCCGGTAGTCCCGGATGCCGTATTTCTGCCAATAGGTGATGTCGGCATGACCCGGGCGGAACTTTTCCGCGATATCGCTGTAGTCCTTCGAACGCTGGTCGGTATTCCGGATCATGAGCTGGATCGGAGTGCCGGTGGTTTTTCCCTCGAAAGTGCCGGACAGGATCTCGACTTCGTCCGCTTCGCGTCGCTGCGAGGTGTAGCGGCTTTGGCCGGGCCTGCGCCTGTCGAGCCAGACCTGGATTTCCGCAGGCCCAAGCGGGATGCCGGGCGGGCAGCCGTCAACCGTCGCGCCAAGTGCGGGCCCGTGGCTTTCACCCCAGGTTGTGACCCGGAAGAGATGTCCGTAGGTGTTGACGCTCATGATGCAGCTCCATGCTGCAGACCTATTATCCGCTCTCCCTGCTCAGGGGAAGGCGGGGCGGACGCAATGCTCGTGCAATCGAGTCCGACACGGCCTTGTTCACTGCAGAGCGGTCCAACACCACACCAACCCGGTGGGTCACCTCGTCGTCTGCACGGGTTCCCGTGATTCGCACCTGCCCAGTAGCGAGGTCGAGGATGCTGCAGCGGCTATCGAGTGGCGGTCTGTGCGAATGCCCGAGAAAGGGCTGATGTGAGGGTTGCCGCGAACAAGAGAGGCCGCTATGAACACAATACCTCGGGGTGCCTTCCAAGGCTGAGATGCAATTCCGCGAACCCGTTGAACCTGAACCGGATAACGCCGGCGGAGGGAAGGTCGAGCATCCTCATCCTTTCCCCCGTCCTGAAACAAGGAGTGAGAGATGCGAATTCCGTCCCTTGGTGCAGGACTTGTCCTGGCAGCTGGCGCTGCCACGGCCGGGAACCTGCCAGAACTCACCGTCATCACCTATGACAGCTTCGTGTCGGATTGGGGCCCAGGCCCTGCCGTCGAGGCCGCCTTCGAAGAGACGTGCGAGTGTGATCTCAATTTTGTCGCCGCAGGCGATGGCGCGGCGCTTCTGGCGCGCGTCAAGCTGGAAGGCGAACGGAGCGAGGCCGACATCGTGCTCGGGATCGATACCAACCTGACGGCCGAGGCTGCGGCTACCGGGCTCTTTGCGCCTCATGGCGGTACCGTCACTGACCTGGACGTGCCGGTCGCTTGGGAAGACGAGACCTTCCTGCCGTATGACTGGGGCTACTTCGCGTTCGTGCATGACGCCAGTCTCGAAAGCGTCCCGCAAAGCTTCGAGGAACTTGCCGCAGGCGACGTGTCCATCGTCATCCAGGATCCGCGCTCGTCCACGCCTGGACTCGGACTCCTCCTGTGGGTCAAGACCGCCTACGGAGATCACGCGCCGGAAATCTGGAGCGCGCTTGCCGACAATGTCGTGACCGTCACGCCGGGCTGGTCCGAGGCCTATGGCATGTTCCTGGAGGGCGAAGCCGACATGGTCCTGTCCTACACGACCTCGCCCGCCTATCACCTGATCGCGGAAGGCGATGCAAGCAAGGCCGCGGCCCCGTTCTCTGAAGGCCACTACATGCAGGTCGAGGTTGCCGGCAAGCTGGCGTCGACTGATCAATCGGAACTGGCGGACCGGTTTCTGGCGTTCATGCTGACCGACGCGTTCCAGTCAATCATTCCGACAACGAACTGGATGTACCCTGCAGTCATTCCTGGCGACGGCCTGCCGGACGGGTTCGAGACGTTGATCCGGCCTGCGAAGCCATTGCTCTTGTCGGCAGCGGAGGCGCGCGCTGCCCGTGGCCCTGCGCTGGATGAATGGCTGAACGCGCTCAGCCGCTAGGGGCGGCGGGCGTCATCGGGATCGTCGCTGCGGCGGCGATCCCGTTGCTGATCCTGCTGGCGACCGTTGCAATCATCCGTGTCGCGGAGCCGGGCGGCGGCCTGACGCAGGCGGACTGGGCCGCAATCCGGTTCACCCTGTGGCAGGCATTTCTGTCGGCCGCGTTCAGCGTTGCGCTCGCGGTGCCGGTGGCCCGGGCGCTGGCGCGAAGGCGGTTTCCGGGCCGCGGAGCTCTCGTCACGCTCCTCGGCGCGCCCTTTCTTCTGCCGGTGATCGTCGCCATCTTCGGGCTGCTGGCTGTCTTTGGCCGGGGAGGACTTGTCAATTCAGGGCTTGGAATGCTGGGGCTGCCGCAGATTTCGATCTACGGGCTCCATGGCGTCGTCCTGGCTCATGTCTTCTTCAACCTTCCGCTGGCGACGCGGCTCATCCTGCAGGGCTGGCAGGAAATCCCGTCCGAGCGCTTTCGCCTAGCGGCGAGCCTCGGCATGGATGCGGGCGCCGTGAACCGGCATCTCGAATGGCCGATGCTGCGGCAAGTGGTGCCGGGTGCCGCGCTGGTGATCTTCGTGATCTGCACCATGAGCTTTGCGGTTGCCCTCACGCTTGGCGGCGGGCCACGCGCGACCACCGTGGAGCTGGCGATATATCAGGCGCTTCGGTTCGAGTTCGACCTCGACCGCGCCGCGTTCCTGTCGCTCATCCAGCTCGCAATCACGGTGTTCCTGGCACTGCTGGCATACCGGGTCCTGCGCCATCAGGGATTCTCGCACGGGCTTGATCGCCCCTTGCTTCGCTGGGACGGGCGCACACCTGCCCTCAGGCTCCTTGACGGGATCCTGATTCTGTTCGCGGCCTTGTTTCTCCTTGTGCCGATCGCGTCCGCCGTGCTTCGTGGCCTGCCTGAAGTCGCGGGACTTCCGCAGGTCGTCTGGGTGTCGGCCCTTCGTTCAATCTGCGTGGCTGGCGCGTCAACCGTGCTCGTGGTCGTGTTTTCGATAATGATGGCTCTGGCAGCGACGCGGCTCAAGGGTCAGGGCGGCTGGATCGAAACGGCAGGCCTGACGGCACTGGCGGCGTCTCCCCTCGTGCTTGGCACCGGGCTCTTCGTGCTCATACATCCCGTTGCCAATCCCGAGGCGCTGGCGCTGCCAGTTACGGCACTCGTGAACGCGTTCGTGACGCTGCCATTCGCGCTTCGCTCGCTCGTGCCGGCCTGCCGGACCATCGAGTCGGAATTCGGTCGCCTGGCGGATTCGCTTGGCATGCAGGGATGGGCGCGCCTGAGGCTCGTTGTTTTGCCACGCCTCAGGCGGCCGCTCGGGTTCTCTGCCGGCCTGGCGGCCGCGCTGTCGATGGGGGATCTTGGCGTGATTGCGCTCTTTGCCGATCCCGATACGGCGACACTGCCGCTGCAGGTCTATCGCCTCATGGGCGCATATCGGATGGAAGAGGCCGGCGGAGCCGCCGTCTTGCTCCTCGCGCTGAGTTTCGGGGTGTTCTGGATTCTGGACAGGGGAGCACGGCGTGCTGACGCTTGAGCGGATCGTCTTCAGACGCGAAGACTTCGTGCTGCACGCGGACGGGTCGGTCGTGGGGTCGGGCATCTTCGCGGTTATTGGCCCTTCCGGGGGCGGCAAGTCCACGCTGATGTCGCTGATTGCCGGGTTCGAACTGCCGGACGAGGGGCGCGTGTGCTGGAACGGAACCGACATGACTGAACTCGCGCCTGGTCAGAGACCGGTGGCGGTGCTCTTCCAGGACAACAACCTCTTTCCGCATCTGGATGCGGCCACCAATGTCGCGCTTGGCGCATCGCCTCGCGCCCGGCCTCTGCCAGCTGCAAGGGCTCGTGCCGCAGAAGCGCTCTCGGCAGTTGGCCTCGACGGAATGGGCACGCGCATGCCGGGAGAGCTTTCGGGCGGACAGCAGAGCCGGGTGGCGCTGGCACGCGCCTTCCTGACGGATCGTCCCGTCGTGCTGATGGACGAGGCGTTTTCCGCCCTGGGTCCTGCGCTTCGGCTGGAGATGCTGACTCTCGTCAAGTCGCTGCTTGCAGACAAGACCGTGCTGATGGTGACGCACGATCCCGAAGACGCCAGGCGCGTGGCCCGGCAGACGATGTTCATGGAAGATGGGCAGCTTGGGCCGGCGGAGGACACCGGCGATCTGTTCGCGAATCCGCATGACGCGCTGGCGCGCTACCTTGCGTGACGGACGAGTCGCCGCGGGGTGTCCGGAAATTCGTTTGCAATGCCCTTTGCGCGGACCAGTCAGGAGAACTCCTCGATCGAATAGCCTTGCAGAAAGAGGCAGGCGGTCAGGTCCGAGTGATCGATCCTCAGGGGTGCAGCGTTTGCGACGACCGGCTTGGCGTGCATGGCAACCCCCATGCCTGCGCGGGTGATCATGCCAAGATCGTTTGCCCCGTCTCCGATCGCGATCGCGCGGGAAGCATCGGGCGAAAGCCTGGTCAGCACCTCCACCTTGGCGTCTTGGCCGAGAACGGGCCGCTTCACGTCTCCGGTGAGGCGGCCGTTCTCGACGAGAAGTGCATTTGCATGGACGTCATCGAAACCGAGCAGTTCGCTGACGCGCGCGGCGAACTGGACAAATCCGCCGGAGACCAGGGCCGTGCGGGCGCCATGTGCCTTCATTGTCTGCACCAGTGTCCTGCCGCCCGAGGCGAGGGTGATACGGGTCTCGAGGACACGCTCGATTGCACGGACCGACAGACCCTTCATCAAACCAACCCGTTCGGCGACCGCTTCGGTAAATTCCAGCTCGCCGTTCATGGCTCGGGCAGTGATGCTTGCAACCTCCTCGCCGACACCGGCTTCGGCGGCGAGTTCGTCGATGCACTCCTGCCCGATCATGGTCATGTCCATGTCGGCGATCAGAAGGGACTTCCTGCGATCGTCGTCATCGATGAAGTTCAGGTCGACCCCCTGATTGGCAATTCCTCCTCGCACCTCGTCGAGATTGCCGGGCCGCGCGGCAACAGGAAACTCCGCGGCTTCGTCAGGAGCGAGCCATACTGCGTCCCCGGTCGTGCCGAACGCGCCCAGAAGCGACGAGACCAGGGCCGGGTCCAGACGGCCGCGAGGCGCGATCAGGGAAATGACGGGCATGGGTTGGGCAACCGAGCAGCGTTGTTTCAGGTGCAGCGGCTCTAGCGGCAATTTGCGCCTTGCGAAAGGGTCCGCGCGCCCTTATTCGCGAGCCTGGGACACTCCTCCCCAACGAGGAGCGCATATCTGGAAGGATATCGAAAATGGACTTAGTGAAACCGGCTGCGCGACCGGGCAATCCGCGCTTTTCGTCGGGACCCTGCGCCAAGCCTCCCACGTTTTCCCTGGAACAGCTCGGTGATGCGGCCTTAGGCAGATCGCACCGGGCTGCAATCGGCAAGGCCAAGCTGAAAGACGCGATCGAGCGAACCAGGGGCATTCTGGGAATCCCCGCAGATTACCTCTTGGGCATCGTGCCGGCCTCGGACACCGGTGCGGTGGAAATGGCGATGTGGAACCTCTTGGGTGCCCGTCCCGTCGAGGTTCTTGCCTGGGAGAGCTTCGGCGCTGGATGGGCTTCAGACGTGATCGGCCAGTTGAAACTGGGCGCGAAGGTGACATCCGCGGACTACGGCGAGATCGTCGATCTGAAACGGGTCGACTGGGATGCTGACGTGGTCTTCACGTGGAATGGCACCACGTCAGGCGTGCGGGTTCCGGACAGTTTCGAGATTCCTGCCTCGCGCGAAGGCCTGACGATCTGCGATGCGACGAGTGCCGCTTTTGCGCAGGATCTGCCGTGGGATCGGCTGGATGCGGCAACCTTCTCCTGGCAGAAGGTGCTGGGAGGGGAGGCCGGGCACGGAATGCTTGCGCTCGGGCCGCGTGCAGTAGAGCGCCTCGAAACGTGGACGCCGCCGTGGCCGCTCCCAAAGATCTTCCGCCTGACCAAGAGCGGCAAGCTGATCGGCGGCATCTTCGAGGGTGTCACGATCAACACGCCGTCGATGCTGGCCGTCGAGGACTATCTCAAGGCGCTCGACTGGGCGGTCAGCGTTGGTGGCCTGAAGGGCCTGATCCGAAGAGCCGATGCCAATGCAGGTGTGCTTCACGAATTTTGCGCCGCGCGGGACTGGATCGAGAATCTGGCAACGGATCCCGACACGTGGTCGAACACGAGCGTGTGCCTCAGGTTCGATGACGACCGGATCCAGGATGGCCGGGCCTTTGCCAAGGCGGTCGCAAGGCGGCTTGAAACGCAGAATGTTGCCTATGACATCGGATCCTATCGTGATGCCCCTCCGGGTCTCAGGATCTGGTGCGGCGGAACCGTCGAGCAAGACGACCTGAAGGCGCTGTGCCCATGGCTGGACTGGGCATTCGAATCCGAAATCCGTGAGTCTTCCGCGCCCGCCGAGGAGGCCTGAGGCCGGAACTTCGCGCAAGTTGCGGGCCATGGCGACGCACCGGGCCGGCAACCGCGTTGCATGTGGAGACGAGAGAGGAACAGGCAGCAATGACACCAAGGGTACTGGTAAGCGACAATCTTTCCGAGGCAGCGGTCCGAATATTCAAGAACAGGGGCGTGGACGTCACGTTCGAGCCGGAGTTGGGAAAGGACAAGGATCAACTGCTTGAAGCGGTCGGCGAGTACGACGGGCTGGCCATACGGTCGGCGACCAAGGTGACCGCGAAACTCCTCGACGCGGCATCCAGGCTCACCGTTGTAGGTCGCGCAGGAATTGGCGTCGACAACGTGGATGTCCCCGCCGCGTCCAAGAAGGGCGTGATCGTGATGAACACGCCGTTCGGCAATTCGATCACCACCGCCGAGCATGCGATTGCCCTGATGTTCGCGGTCGCCCGCCAGATCCCGGCGGCAAACGTCTCGACGCACGCCGGCAATTGGGAAAAGTCGCGTTTCCTCGGGGTGGAGTTGACAGCCAAGACGCTTGGCGTGATCGGCGCCGGCAACATCGGCTCGATCGTCATCGCGCGCGCGTGCGGGCTGCGGATGAAGGTGATCGCACATGATCCGTTTCTTACCGAGGAGCGTGCCGAGAAGCTTGGAGTCGAGAAGGTCGATCTGGACACGCTGCTGGCCCGGTCCGACTTCATCACGCTTCATGTGCCGCTGACCGACAAGACGCGGAACATCCTTTCCGCTGACGCGATAAAGAGGATGAAGCCCGGAATGCGCGTGATCAACTGCGCGCGCGGCGGACTGGTCGACGAGGCCGCGCTGGCCGAGGCGCTCGAATCGGGACATGTGGCAGGCGCGGCGTTTGACGTGTTTGCCGAGGAACCCGCGACCAGTTCTCCGCTATTCAACCTGCCGAACGTCGTCGTGACGCCGCATCTGGGCGCCTCGACGACGGAGGCGCAGGAGAACGTGGCCATCCAGGTGGCCGAGCAGATGTCGGACTTCCTGCTGACGGGCGCCGTGACCAACGCAATCAACATGCCTTCGATCACCGGAGAGGAAGCCAAGGTCATGGGTCCCTGGGTGAAACTCGCAGATCATCTCGGCACCTTTGTCGGGCAGCTGACCGACGAGCCGATCCGGGCCATCAACCTGCTGTTTGACGGGGAAGTGGCCAGCATGAACACGGATGCCCTGCACGCAGCTGCGATGGCGGGAATCCTGAAGGCGTCCAACTCGGACGTGAACATGGTTTCGGCACCGGTGATTGCGAAGGACCGGGGCATCAAGTGCTCTACCACGACGCAGGCCAAGTCTGGCGTCTTTGATGCCTACATCAAGCTGACAATGGTCACCGATGACCGGGAGCGCTCAATCGCGGGAACGGTGTTCAGCGACGGCAAGCCCAGGTTCATCCAGATCAAGGGCATCAACATCGACGCGGAGGTCGGAGCGCACATGGTCTACACGACCAACGAAGACGTCCCGGGAATCATCGGAACCCTCGGCAACACCCTCGGTTCGAACGGCGTCAACATCGCGAACTTCACGCTGGGCCGGTCCGAGAAGAAAGGCGATGCGATCGCGCTTCTCTATGTCGATGAGCCTGTGCCCGATGTGGCGCTGAACCAGTTGCGCGATACCGGAATCTTTGGCCAGGTTCGCCCTCTGCAATTTGACGTGGCGTGATGACAGGGATTCCGATCCGGCATCTTGCATCAGAGACTTTGGGCACAGGGCTTCTGGTCGCGACCGTTGTCGGTTCGGGCATCATGGCCGAACGGCTGACGGACGACGTTGCGCTTCAGCTCCTCTGCAATGCCCTTCCCACCGGGGCCATTCTGGTCGTTCTGATCACGACTCTTGGTCCTGTCTCCGGTGCGCATTTCAATCCAGCCGTCACGCTCGCTTTCCTGATCAGGCGCGAGATTTCCGGCATTCGTGCCCTGGCGTTTGCGGCCGCCCAGGTCGCTGGTGGCGTGGCGGGCACGTTCCTTGCGCACCTGATGTACGGGCAGCCGGTCATCCAGGCCTCAACGACGGTGCGAACGGGAGGCGCGATGTGGCTTGCGGAAGCGGTGGCGGCATTTGGATTGGTGCTGGTCATCCTCGCAGGCATTCGACAGCGACCTGAAGCCGTGCCCTGGCTTGTCGGCCTTTTCATCGGCGCCGCCTATTGGTTCACTTCGTCGACTTCGTTCGCCAATCCCGCCGTTGCGATTGCACGGGGGTTCACGGACAGCTTTTCGGGCATTCGCCCCGTGGACGTTCCGGGCTTCGTTGCAGCGGAACTGATCGGGGCCGTTGCGGCCTCCCTGTTTGCACGCTGGCTCTTCGAGAGAGACAATGCATCGGCCAGGAAGTGAGCGCGCAATGATCTACGCCATTGGAGACATCCACGGACATCTCGACCGTTTGAAAGCGGCGCATGCACTGATTGCCGAGGATCGTGCACGTGCAGGTGGCGCTGCCGGGAGGATCGTGCATGTCGGCGATCTCGTGGATCGGGGGCCGGATGCAAGAGGCGTCATCCAGTTCCTGATCGACGGCGTCGCGCACGGCGAGGACTGGATCGTGCTCTGCGGGAACCACGACCGGTGTTTCGCCGAGTTTCTGTCGTGCGATTCCAATTCCATTGAAGGCATCCAGAATGCCTGGTTCTGGCTAAGCACGGGCATGGGAGGGCTGGCGACGCTTGCATCCTATGGACTGGGGCGCGACGTTCCGGAGGACACGGCGTCTCTCTTCGCACGGGCGCGGCCCCTTGTGCCTGACTCGCATCGCGACTTTCTTGCGGCGCTTCCGTTCTGGCACCGCGAAGACGGGATGATTTTCGTTCATGCGGGCATTCGGCCGGGCATTCCCATGGACGAGCAGGACGAGGACGACCTAGTGTGGATCCGGGAAGAGTTCCACTGGCATCGCGATGACCACGAGGCGCTGATCGTGCACGGACACACGCCGGTACATGCGCCCACGCATTATGGCAATCGCGTAAATATTGATGCCGGCGCAGCCATGGGACGCCCCATTGTCCCCGTCGTGTTTGACGGAGGTGAATGCCATTTGCTGAGTACGCGTGGCCGCGAGAGGCTAACTGTGCGCTAGATGAGGGTTTCCGGCACGGCATTCGGTCCAGTGCTTGACGACTGACCGGTGCGGACTAGCTTTGGAATGACACTTGGAGGAGGAGCGCAATGGCTCAACGGTTGCATCTCGTCTTTGGCGGCGAACTTGTCGACCCGGCAAAGAGCGTTTTCCGGAACGTCGACGACATCCACGTCGTGGGGATTTTCCCGAACTATCAAGCGGCCTACAACGCATGGAAAGCCGAGGCGCAGCGAACCGTGGACAATGCGCATATGCGGTATTTCATTGCACACCTGCACCGGCTTCGGGACGAAGACACTGAGGAGTCATTCACCGAGGAACTGGGCAAGTGACGGGACTCACGCTCGTGACTGAACAGCAGGACGCATCGATTTTGCGGGTCGTCGGGGTTGCCAACGCAGTCGCACCTCGTCTTGGGGATGCCCCTGACCCGGACGCCTCTTCATGCATCGCCAATTGATTTCGGGATCTTTGGCTTGGCCAAGGCCACGCGATGGCAGAATTCGGCATTTCGGCGAGCCGCCAGTCCGCCCAGTCGGTCGAGCGTCAGTCCCAATCGCCACCCGCGATGCGAATAGTGCAGTCACGCAAGAAATTCCCGAGCTGATTCTTCCTTGCAGCAAGAAAAAGTCGCGTCGGCGCCGTGCCATGCGGTACCTGCTCGGAATGTCGGACGACGGCGGCCGGTCACGCATGACGCATGGCCATGTCAAGATGCGCAGGCCAACCGCCCGGGAATCCGCATCGGAAGACACAGCCGCGATGGCAGGACGACTGGCGAGGTTTGCCCGTCTGGCCCGCATGGTGTTGGAGACGGCGTAATGCGACCGCCGTCTTTCTGGGCCAACCCGCCCGACAGACCGGGATGGCAGGCCCGACTGCTGGCACCCTTGGCCGCAATCTGGGCACGTGTCGCGGCGCGCCGGATCGCACGTGGGACGGGTCACCGGGCCGGTGTCCCTGTAATCTGTGTGGGCAACATCAACGTTGGGGGCACTGGCAAGACACCGACCGTCATCGCGTTGGCCGAACGCTTGGGAGCGGGGACGCATGTGGTTGCGCGAGGCTACGGGGGAAGCGAAAGAGGTCCATTGCGTGTCGATGAACGACGTCACAGGGCAGATGATGTCGGCGACGAACCCCTCCTGACTTCTGCATTTGCGCCCACTTGGGTTGCCCCTGACCGCGCCGCGGCCGTGCGGGCGGCCGAAGCTGCCGGGGCACGCGTGATCGTCATGGATGACGGGATGCAGAATCCAAGTGTTGCCAAAGACCTGAACATCGTCGTGGTCGACGCGGAAACGGGGTTCGGCAACGGACGCGTCATTCCGGCCGGTCCCTTGCGCGAACCGGTGGCGGCTGGTCTTGCGCGCGCCAATCTGGTGCTGTCAATTGGCGACCCTGATGCGCAGTTGAGGTTCCGGCGGATGTGGGGCGATGCAATTTCAGTGCCCCATGCGACAGGAAGTCTCGAGGTTCTGCCGACCGGCATGGACTGGAAGGATCTGCGGGTTCTTGCGTTTGCCGGTATCGGACGTCCGGGGAAATTCTTCGCGACGCTCAGGAACCTCGGTGCGGAGGTTGTGCGAACCGAGGCTCTGGATGACCACCAGCCTCTGGGCGATGCATTGATTGCGCGCTTGGAACGAGATGCGCGTTCGATGTCGGCACAACTTGTGACGACGGAGAAGGATGCAGTGCGCCTGCCATCCGCATCCCGCCAAGGCGTCCTGACCTTACCGGTGCGGCTGGAAATGGACGACGACGCTGCCCTGGACGCAGCGCTTGCCGATTTGCAGGTGGCGCCGCCAAGCGAATCCGAAGTCGTCTCCAACTGAGAATCCGACTCGATGGGCAGTGCGCGACGTAGCGCACGGTTTCGCCGACGGGGCTGGAGGGCGCCGAGGCAGTCGTGCGTCAGCTCTCGGAGGCGCGCCTCGTCTGATTCCGCGACGATGTCGACCGACACCTCCGAAAGATCCACGTCCGCACTCTCACAACTGATTCGCCGAATCATAAAGGCGTGCGCCGGAGTTGTTCGGATTCGATGTCAAATTCGTGTCACGCTTGCAAAAAGACGGCGTGATCCAATTGGCCTTAGCAAACGGTACGTCCTGACGTGACCTAATTGAAATGTGCGACATGCTCGAATCGATGCGAGCACCGACGCCTCGTGGACGCACGTCTTGGCACTCATCATCGGTCAAGCCCCTCCTCGAACGGGCGAAGCGGTTGGGCCTTGCAACTTTGTGGGATTACAAACTTGCCTAACCATCGGTCAGAAAAGTGTTGCGGTTTTGTTCCGCCTGTGTAATGTTCGGGAGCGCGCGGACAACGCCCTGTCCCCAACACCCTACTCGGAAGTGACCACATGACGCGCGAAGCACGGGCTTCGGCCGACATGCCGCTAACCGGATTATGCCGCGTTCGCGGCCCAAGGATTTGATTTTCCTTTCCTTTCTGCCGCCGTTTTCGGCATAATCACCTGCCCGCCGGATCTTCATTCCCTCTGCGCCCACGCCTGAGCGGGTCGGCGGCACGGTTTCGACGGGCCGCAGGATCGTTTCGGCGTCCGGCCCGCAGACATCCGCCCAAATCGTGCAATCCTGTCCGTTCCAGCTTTCAACAATGGAGGAACGACAATGGTGCAATCAGACTCATCCGGAGTCCCGCTGCCGAGGGAGGAGATGCCGGACTGGCTGCTTCCCCTGCGCACTGCATTCCTGGCCTCGCTTCTGTCGCGCGGCCTGAAGACCGGCACCGTCAGGGACTACGCTCCTGCCGTCGATTGGCTTTGCGCCGAAGCGGGGCGCAGAGGGCTGACGACGCCGGACGGCGTTGACGGGTCGGTTCTTGCGCAGGTCCTGGAGCCGCTGCCGGCGCGGCTCTCGGTTCGCAGCGGACGCATATGGGCCTCGGTCCTGGGCCGGTTCATCGCCTGGCTCGTCAAGGAGAACGCCGTCGCGGTCGCGCCGCAACCGCCCGAACCGGCGCAGACAGTCCACGAGGCATTGATGACGGACTACAGGGCCTGGCTGCGCACCCGGTGCGGGTTGGCGCCCGGCACGATCAGGTCGCGTCAAGGCGTGGCCCGCCGCTTCCTGGCCTTCCGGTTCGGCGATTCGGCGCCCGGCGACCTGAACGCCATCACCCGTGCCGACATCGTCGCGCATTTCGGAACAGTCGGCGAAACGGGTCCTGCCGGCGCAAGAATCACGGCCACAGCCCTGCGATCGCTGTTCCGGTTCCTGTTCGCGACAGGCCGGATCGAGCGGAACCTGGTTCCCTGCGTCCCAAGCGTTCCCGCTCCCCGGTCGCCCGCACCGACCTGGCACCTTTCGCGTGAAGAGGTCGAGCGTGTCCTGACGGCCGCCAAGGGAGACAGCGCCGTCGCCCGCCGCGACCATGCGATGCTTCTGGCGATGGCCCGGCTCGGCCTGCGCGGCCAGGAGGTCATCGCCATCCGGCTCGACGACATCGACTGGGATGCCGGCGAGATCCTGGTCCGCGGCAAGTGCGGGCGGCAGGCGGCCATGCCGCTTCCCGTCGACGTGGGCGAGGCCATCGTGGACTGGATCCGCCACGGGCGAACGGGACGCTCGCGGCATCTCTTCGTCAGCGTCCGGCCGCCCTTCCCGGGATTCACGTCCGCCGCGCCGGTCAGGAAGGCGCTGCGCAAGGCCCATGCGGCATCCGGTGTCGCGCCGCCCGGAGGCAGGGTTCGCTGCCATGTCTTCCGGCATTCCCTGGGCATGGCCCTGCTTCAGGACGGAATGCCACTGGCCGACATCGGCAACATGCTGCGCCACGACTCGGCGAGGACGACGACGGTCTACGCCCGGCACGACATCGAGGCCCTGCGCCCGCTTGCGCGTCCCTGGCCCGTGCCGCAGCCCGCCGCGGAGGCCGGATCATGACGTCGCTCTCCACCTTGCTCTCCGAGTATCTCGACCATCGCCGCCGCTTCGGCGCCGACATGGCGTCGGTCGGCAAGGTCCTCAAGCCGTTCGTCGCCTTTGCCGACGCCGAGGGCGTCGAACGGGTCACGACGGACCTGTTCCTGCGCTGGAGGGCCGCGTTCGGATCGGCCGGCCCGAACACGTGGGCCATCCGGCTCGGCGCCGTGCGCAGCTTTGCAACCTGGCTGCAAGGCATTGACGGCCGGCACGAAATTCCGCCCAAGCGGCTGGTTCGGAAGCGCTGCACACGTCCGCGACCATGGATCTACAGCGAGGCGGAGATCAGGCAGATCGTGGCCGCGGCATCGGCTCTGCCGTCACCGTCGGGGCTGCGCGGCGCGACCTGCTCGACCCTGTTCGGCCTGATCGCGGTCACCGGCCTGCGGATCGGCGAGGCGATCGGTCTCGATGACCGGGACCTCAATGCCGGGGACGCCACCCTTGCCGTCAGGTGCGGCAAGAACGGGAGAAGCCGAGTCATTCCGGTCACCCGGTGCGTGGTCGACAAGCTGCAGGAATACCAGGGGTTCCGTGACCGGGCCGTCGCCCATGCCGGAAGCGGCGCGCTCTTTCGGGTCGACAGCGGCAGGCGTGCAGGCATCAGGGCAGCTCAAGGGAACTTCCTCGAGGTCACTCAGGCGATCGGCCTGCGCCCACTCCCGCCGGGCCGCGGGCCACGCATCCACGATCTGCGCCACGCGATGGCCTCCAGAACGATCCTCGACTGGTTCCGGCAGGGGCGTGACGTGGACGCGGAGATGTACAAGCTCAGCGCATACCTGGGGCACGCGAGACCGTCCGGCACCTACTACTACATCGAGGCCGTGCCGGAACTGCTGGCCTTGGCCAGCGAACGCGGGCTGCGGACCCTCGGGGACGGAGGCGCGTCATGACCGGAACCTTGCCGACGCCGCTGGCGCCGCTCGTGCAGCGGTTCTTCACCAAACGGCTCGCCGGCCAGCTCGGAGCCAGCGCCAACACGATCGCAAGCTACCGGGACAGCTTCCGGCTGCTCGTCAACTTCGCCGAGGCGCGGTGCGGAAAGGCGCCGGAGGACATGGACGTGGCGGACATCGACATCGACCTGGTCGCGGACTTTCTCGAACACCTCGAGACCGAACGCGGCAACAGTGTCCAGAGCCGCAACCTGCGCCTTGCCGCCATCCGTTCCTTCTTCGGCCATGTCGCCGCCAGCGAGCCCCAGGTCCTGCACCATTGCCAGAAGATCCTGCAGCTGCCCGGAAAGCGTCACGACAAGGCCACCGTGACCTGGCTCACGGAGGACGAGATCAAGGCGCTCGTTGCCGCGCCCGACCTCGCCACCTGGTACGGACGGCGCGACCGGGCGCTGCTGGCGCTTGCCGCCCAGGCCGGCCTTCGCGTGTCGGAACTGACCGGCCTCAGGATCCGGGACGTCGAGCTCGGGACCGGTGCCCACGTGCGTTGCCACGGCAAGGGACGCAAGGACCGCGCGACGCCTCTGCGCAGCGACACAGTGAAGATCCTCGAAGCCTGGATCGACGAACGGGGCGGTCCGGAAAACGCTCCGCTGTTCCCCAGCAACCGCGGCGGGCCGCTCAGCCGCGACGCGGTCGAGCGCCTGGTCGCCCGGCATTGCCGCACAGCTTCGAAGACCTGCCCGTCGCTCGGGGAGAAGAAGGTCACCCCGCACAGCCTTCGGCACGGTGCGGCCATGGCGCTGCTGCACGAAGGTGTCGGCTGCACGGTGATCGCCCTCTGGCTCGGCCATGAATCGGTCGAGACGACGCAGATCTACCTGCATGAGGATCTCCGCCTCAAGGAAAAGGCCATGGAGAGGACCCGTCCGGTCGACGTCAAGTCCGGCCGGTTCAAGCCCGACGACACCCTGCTGGCCTTCCTGAAGTCGCTGTGATTATGCCGAAAACGACGGTGGAAAGGAAAGGAAAATCAGTTCCTTGGGACGCGAACGCGGCATAATCCGGTTAGCGGCATGTCGTCGGAAGTCCGCGATGCGCTGATGCAGGGAACGACGGCGATGTCGATCGAGCTGTGGCCGTCATGGGCGCCATCGCTTGACGATCCGGAAAAGTCCCGCGTTCCGGGAAAGATCGAGGTCGTTGCCGCGCCGGGGCAGAACGTGGGATCCAGCCCGATGCTCGGGGCGTGGCTGCTCGCGGTGCCGGCTGACGCGCCGAACCCGGAACTGGCGCGCGCCTTCATCGACTTCGTGACGTCGGCGGACTTCCAGAAGAGGCTGGCGCTCGAAATCGGCCAGCCGCCCACGAGAGCGTCCGTCTACGGGGATGCGGACGTGATCGCGAAGTATCGCTGGTATCCGAACCAGCTGGAAGCGCTTGAAAACGCGACCCCGCGCCCGCGCATCCGGCAATGGTCCAGGGTGGAAGCAATTCTCGGCGACTACCTGCAGCTCGCCCTGATCGGCGAACTGGACGCCGCCATCGCGCTCGAAGAGGCCAACGACCAGATCGAAAAAGCGCTTCGCCGCTGATATATGAACGACTGGAGTACCGGGGCCCGCATTCTCCCTGTGCGGGCGCCGGACATTGCAGATCGGCACATGCATCATGCACAGGAACAGCACATCGCTGGCGTTGGCGCTTCTGGCCCCGTCGCTCGTCCTGTTCCTCGCGCTCACGATCTACCCCTTGGCGCGCGTGTTCGCGCTGTCGCTCTTCGCGACCGATTACGGCTTCGAGGACGCGCTGTTCGTCGGGACCGAGAACTATGTGGACCTCGTCCAGCACAGGTTCTTCCGCACGGCGGCGTGGAACACGCTGGTGTTCGCGATTCTCGCGACGCTCAGCGAGGTCGGCATCGGGCTGGTGCTGGCGCTTCTCGTGTCCGGCCGGATCCCGGGCGGCCGGTTCGTGGTTCCTGCCCTGCTGATGCCCTACGTGCTCTCGACCATGGTGGTCACGGCGATATGGCGCGCATGGTTTCACTATGACTTCGGTTACCTGAACAATGTGCTGCGCGCGACCGGCCTGCCCGCGGTGGAGTGGCTCTTCGATCCCGACATCGCGATGCTCTCGCTCGTCCTTGTCGACGCCTGGCAGACCGCGCCGCTGGCCTTCCTGATCATCCTCGCCGGCCTGCAGGCGGTGCCCGACGAACTCTACGAGGCGGCCAGCGTCGACGGCGCGGGGGCGGTGCCGGTGTTCCTTCACATCACGCTGCCGTTGCTGACACCTTACCTGTTCCTTTGCGCGCTGCTGCGTTCGGTCGACGCGTTCAAGATCTTCGACAAGGTGTACGCACTGACCGGCGGCGGACCGGGACAGGCGACCGAAACGCTGTCGATGTACGTCTACCGCCTGGGATTCCGCTTCTTCGACGTGGGCGGCGCCTCCGCCGCCGCAATCATAATGGTCGTGATTTCCGGGCTGCTGGCCCTGGTCTACGCCTCCAGGCTGCTGGACAGGAAGGAGTGAGGGTCATGCGCAAGCGAATCGCCCGCGCGGCTGCGGTCTACGCCGTGACGGCGATCCTCCTTGTGCCCATAGTCTGGATGCTGACGACGTCAGTGCGTCCGCCGCTTGAATACGTGTCGGATTCCATCTCGCTGATCCCGTCGCTGGTGACGCTGGAGCACTACCGCGAATTGATCCGGGGCGACGTGCTCGGCAAGGCGTGGAACAGCCTCGTCGTGGCCGTCGGCACGATGGCCCTGGCGCTGGCGGCTGGATTTCCGGCCGCTTATGCGCTGGTGCGTATCCGCTTTCCCAGGAAGCTGGATCTCGCGTTCCTGATGTTCGTGCTGCTGGTCAAGCTGACGCCGCCGATTTCGCTGGCGATCCCGCTCTACCAGGTGCTCCGTTCGCTGGGGCTGCTCGACACGCTTCTCGGCCTGATCATCGTCTACCAGGTCTACGCGCTCCCATTCGCGATCTGGATGCTTCTCGGGTTCGTGCGCGACGTCCCGGTGGAATACGAGGAGGCGGCCATGATCGACGGCGCATCCCTGCTTCGGCGCCTGGGCTCGATCGTGCTGCCGCTAATGGCGCCCGGCCTGATCGCGACCTCGATCTTCGTGGCGATCCTCAGCTGGAACGAGTTCGCGTACGCGCTCCTGTTCATCCAGTCTCCCGACAAGTTCACGCTGCCCACTTTCATCGCCACGCTGATCACGGAAGACGAGACGTTCTGGGGCAAGCTTTCGGCCGTCGGGCTGCTGGCATCGCTTCCGATCCTCGTGATGGTGGGGGCGGTGCAGAAGGGCCTGACGCGCGGGTTCAGCGGTGGCCTGAAATGATCGTGTGCAGGGGCACGAAGATGCGATGCGGATCGCATTCATGGGCAACGCAGTGAGACGACCGGAACCTAGCCGGGACAGCCGATCCAAAGGGTCCGGGCAGATGCATTGCGAAATTTCACCAACGTACCATCCGAATGTCAGCCAAAGTAGCCGGTCAATGTCACCCAACGTAGCCACCCAATATCATCATGGTAGCGGGCGAATCCGATCTTGTTTGCAATGGCCGGACCGTACGAATGCGTCTTGCTATTGCAACTTTATCGTACCAAGCAATTGAGACGCGTTCCGGCCTTGTTTCACGCGGTCAGGATTCCGTGATTAAACCGTCCGCTGCACGTTTGTCTATCGAGCGGTCGTGATTCGTGATCATGAACACGAAGGCCCAGGCATCCTGTCCGCACCACCCGGAAATGCATGGCTTGCAGATGTGTCTGATGACGGTCCTCAGGGCATCAGCCTGACACCCCGCCAATGGCTTGACCGGCGCTGCGTGCGGGCGCATATCCGAAGGTATGTCCGACGCATCCTTTGATACTTTGGCGGTGGCGCGCCAACTCAAGGCAAAGGGCTTTGATTCCGACCAGGCTGAGGCGATCACCGAGGCTGTGCGGACACTGGCGTGACCGGTGGAGTGGCGACCAAGGCCGAATTGGCGGAGCTGGAGACACGACTGACGTGGCGCATTGTCATTGTTGGCCTCGCCTTGAACTCCGTCGCTGCCGCGGCCGTAATCGCTGCGGTCGGCTGGATGCTTGCAGGGGGCTGATGCCGTAGCGATCTTGCGCGAATTCCATCAGTAAGCTGGAGGACGACCTTGAGAGGTCGATTGCTTCAACGATGAGCGCTGGTTTCGGCGACCCTGATGCTCTCCAGCAGCATCTCAGAAAGATAGACCACGCAAAGTTCTAGATCACTCTGCGTAACAACATACCGACTGCATTGCTAAGTGCCGTCATTGGCACCGCGGTGGGCGGTTCAGTTAGTGCGCCGCGACAGTCGATCGTTGCTTGTCGTGTACTCGCGGTTCTGTTCTCGCATCGACAATGTTTCTGAAAAAAGGAGAGGTTTGTTGAAATGGTAGAGTGCGAATCGCGCAGGGCCAAGGCGGGCAAGGCCTTCCAGCACCTCTGGCCGCATGAGCCGCTCGGGCGAGATGTAGAGCAGGCGCAACCGACCGCTGCGCAGCTGGCGGTGCGTCTCCGCGGCGTCCGCTTGAGGCGTCGCCGAATTGAGTGCGCCGGCCGCCACGCCGTTGAGGCGCAGCGCGGCCATGGAAACGAATTGCGATTTGGACAGGGCGCCTTCCGGACCAACGCGAAGCCTCGACGGATGCCGAATCGCTAAATCGTGCGCGATCGCCAGGTGTCGAGGAATTCCCGGAGACGGCCGCTTCGCGGCCGCTTGAAGATGTCGTCGGGCGGACCGCGCTCGATGACCTCGCCCCCGTCCATGAACACGACCTCGTCGGCGACATGCGCGGCGAAACCCATTTCGTGGGTGACGACAACCATGGTCATGCCCTCGCCCGCAAGCTCCTGCATGACCTGGAGCACCTCGCCCACGAGTTCCGGGTCAAGCGCTGAGGTCGGCTCGTCGAAGTACATCACGTGCGGGCGCATCGCGAGCGCCCGGGCGATCGCGGTGCGCTGCTGCTGTCCGCCCGAGAGACGGGCCGGGAAGTCGTGCGCCTTGTCGCCGACGCCGACCTTGGCCAGCATCTCCACGCCGATCCGCTCCGCCTCCCGGCGACCGAGCTTCCTGACGACGCGCAGTGCCTCGGTCACGTTGCCGAGAGCGGTCTTGTGCGGCCAGAGGTTGTAATGCTGGAAGACCATGCCGATGACGCTTCGCACGCTGTCGATGTTGCGGTCGCTGTCGCGCACGCGTTTCCCGTCTGTTTCTCGGTAGCCGAGCAGCCGCCCCTCGATGAACACCCGTCCCTCGTCGTACGGGTCGAGAAACGCCATGCTGCGCAGCAGCGTGCTTTTGCCGGAACCGGATGGGCCGATGACGCAGACCACGCGCGAACTGTCGACCGCGAGGTCGATTCCCTTGAGCACGTGCGCTGCGCCGAAGTGCTTGTGAAGGCCCTCGACAAGGACCACGGGTTTTTCGTCCATAGCTCTGTCTTTCCTCCTGCCGTTCACGATGCGTGGCCGAACCGGCGTTCAAGCGCCCCGCCGGCCAATGCGATCCCCTCGATGATCAGCCAATAGAGCAAGGCGACCGCAACATAGGGCTCGACCACGGCGAAGGTCTCGTTGACCATCTGCGTCGTGTTCTTGGTCAGCTCGGCCACGGTGATGATCGAAAGCAGGGCCGATTCCTTGGTCAGGATGATCACTTGGTTGGTCGATGGCGGAATGATCAGCGTCAGCATCTGCGGGATCTGGATTCGGGCGACGATCATGCGGCGCGGGATGCCGAGCATGCGCGCGGCTTCGATCTGCCCAGGCGGGATGGACTGGAACCCGGCCCTGAAAATCTCCGCGAAGTAGCCGCCGCCATAGAATCCGAGACCGAGGATCCCGACCGTCTCGGCCTCGAGCGTGAGGCCGATCGAGGGGCCTCCGTAGTAAAGGATGAACAGGAGGATCAGGATCGGGGTCCCGCGCATGACCTCGATATAGACGCGGCACAGGAGCTTCGCGAAGCGGAGCGGAAGGCCGTAGAGCAGCGCGGCGGCAAGACCGGCGGCAACGGCCAGGATCGAGGCCAGTGCGCAGATGTAGACCGTCGTCCACAATCCCGACAACAGCAGGGGGCCGTAACGGACCACGATGTCGATGTCGAATGACATGGCGTTTCCCCAGTTGGTCAGCGCGCTGCAGCAGGCGCCTGGCGCCTCTCGAACCATGCCCCGGCGCGGGCGAGGACGAGATTCATTGCGAGATAGACGACCGCCGCGATCATGTAGGTCTCCAGAGGACGGTAGGTGACGGAGACCACCTGCTGGCTGGTGCGCATGAGCTCGGTCACCGCGATCACCGAAATCAGGGACGAGTTCTTGAGGATGCTGATCGTCTCGTTGACGAGTGCCGGTAGAACGAGGCGCAACATCTGCGGAACCAGGATCCTGACCCGGATGTGCAGGACGCCCAACCCGAGCATGCGCGCGGCTTCGACCTGGCCTGGCGGGATGGTGAGTAGCCCGCCCCGGAAGATCTCGGCCTGAAACGCCGCAGTGTTCATGGTGAGCGCGATGATTGCGGCGGCGACCGGCGGCACGTCAAGGCCGATTTCCGGGAGCAGGTAGAAGACGATCAGGAGCTGGACCAGGATGGGCGTCCCGCGCCAGGCGCTGCGGTACACGGCCGAGGCACGGCGGATCAGCCGGTTCGGCGAGATCAAGCCGAACGCGAGCCAGAGCCCGAGGACCATGCCGAGCGCGATGGAGACCGCCGAGACCACGGCGGTCATCGTCGCCCCGGCAAGGAACGCGTTGTGGTGGTTCGATATGATGCCGAGAAAGTCCACCGGCGAGCCCCGTCAATCCCCGCCCTCTCGCCGCCTGCCTGGAGGAGGCACACGATCGGGCGGGAACGGCGGGACGCCTCTATTCAGATGGCGCCGGCAGCATATCGGACGGCAAATCCATGGGCCCGCCGAACCACTTCTCCTGCAGTTCGGCCAGCACGCCTGACCTGTTCAGCTCGGCGAGCTGTTCGTCGATGAAGGCGACGAGCGTAGCGCTGTCCGCGTCATTGCGCCCGGCCCAGCTGAAGTATTTCTTGGGACCGAAGGTCGGCAGCACCAGCTCGAACGTATCGGGCCGCGTGCGGACGAGCTCAAGCAGGTTAGGCAGGCTGTTGCACACGGCGCTGATTCTTCCTGCCGCCAGGTCGGCGAAGGCCTCGTTGAAGTCGACGTAGGTCTTGATCTCCTTGACTCCCTCGCCCGGGAGTTCCTCGGCGAACGCTTCTAGCGCCTGCAGCTGCGCCGATCCCGCCTGCGAGCCGACCGCGTGGCCGACGATGTCGCCGGGCGCGTTGATGGACTCGTCTCCCTTGCGCTTGACCAGCGCCATGGTCGCGTCCGCGATCGGCAGGCTCAGCGCGTATTTCTGGTAGCGCTCCTTTGTCACCGTCACCGAGGTGACGACGTAGTCGAACTTGGCCGCCGCCAGGCCGGGCAGGATGCCCTGCCAGGGAAGATCGAGCCGGGTCAGCTTCACGCCCGGCAACGCCTTCATGATGTGCGTCATGATGTCGGTCGAGTAGCCGACGATCTCGCCGTCCTTGACGAACTCGAAGGGCGGGAAGCGGGCCTCGGTTCCGACGATGAACTCGCCCCGCTCCTTGATCTCGGCCAAGAGATCCCCGCTGGCCGAACTGCTGGAAAATCCGAGGCCGGCCGCAAAGGCCGCCGCGATGGCGATCGTTCGAATTAACGTGAATCTGGTCAACATTCCAATCCTCTGTCCATGCTGGTTTCGATGATGCCGCTGGCCGCTCGCTTCGTTGTCCACGTGCGGACCCGCCGACGGTGTCAGGTTCCGATCCACATGCCGCCCGGGGGCGTTGACAGCGAGGATCTCCGATGGCTGACCCTCGCGGCTTCCCTCGATTCCGCCGTCCTGAAGAGACGCCGGGAATGCCGTGAAGGCGTGCGCCGCGTTCTGAGCCTGAAGTTGCATCGGTTGCCTTGCTGCGGGATTTGCGGGCCGGGCAGGCGGCAGCTTCCGACACCCTTCAGCCGGGAAAAAGCGGTTTTTCGTGTGGAAATCGAGAGAATCGTGAGGATTTCGGGTGTTTCGCGCGGGCATTCTCTGATGGGTCCGCCATTTCGCCCCAGCATCGTGGCGTCCCGGCAAGGCCGGACCCGCGATTCGCCTTGCGCGGTGCGTTCGTGTTGCGCCACGGCTCGAACTTCGACCTCGCCAACAAGCTGAATCCGTTCGGGTTCCGGGGCGGAAACACGGGCTGAAAGTCTTCAGGATTTCTGCCGGGACTCCGATTCATTGCGCTCGAATTGGCTGAGGGCTTGGGGCAGGTGCCCTTCGCACGTTCAGAGAATCAAAATCTTATAGGTGAGGTAGTTGAATCTTAACGGGACAGTGGTGAACTCTGGTGTCCGCCCGGCCTTTGCGAGCGAGGTCTTCATGTGCCTTGCGTCCTACGTAGCCACAGCTGAACCGGCGGGGAGACCCGCCGCGATCCAGGGGAACAGCACGAACACCGCGAATTCCGCATCTCCGGAACCAGCCGACAGCCGTTTCCGCATCGACTCGATGGGTGCGCCACTTCAATTGCACATATGCACCGGCAGACGAGCGCCGGGTCACGCATGCAATAGATGCGCCACCGGGTCTGAGAACCTTGCACAGCCTGACCGAGCCACTGGAGTGCGCCCCTGTGGATGGACAGGTTATTCGGCACTTTTGGTCCCATCCGGGGCGTTGATCTTCTCGAACGTGTTAGGGCTCAGATAACCGAGCGCTGAATGCAGGCGAGTTGCATTGTAGGTGTCTTCGATGAATGTCGGCAAGTCTGCGCCCACATCTTCGAATGTCTCTTGATCGCCGAAGTAGACGGCCTCGACCTTCCGAATCTTGATGAAGCTCTTGGCTTGGGCGTTGTCATGCGAATTGCCGTAACGGCTCATGGATCCGAAAGAGCCGTGACGCTAGAGCTGGCGACGGTGCGGAGGGAGGCTCGTCGTCGGAATCGCTGGGTGTGCTGAGGCCAGGGCGGATGACGACGACAGGCCGACCTTGCCGGGAGTGGCGATCCAGGCTGATTCGCGGCAAGTGCCCTGGCTGGACGTCGTTACGGCGTAATGTCGGTTCCATCGAACAATTCCTGCGAAAATCTCACAAAATGCTCACCATTTTTCGAATTTCATACACAAGAAACTCGCGATACCTCTGCTATAGAGCGTCCCGGACAAGTTGAGCGGTTTCCCCGAGCGTGACTTTTCCCTGCCGGTCGCCATGCCAGGTAGAATCTTTAGCGTGTTGTGGGATGAGACCGCTCCAGTTGCGAGCAGTGTGAACGCCTGATGTATATTGCTGAAGCTAGATTGACGGGCGCCGAACAGTTCGTAACGTCTCCCGCAGGAATGGCATATGCGCATCCGCCGCTGTGTTTAGGTTCCTGCCTGTCCTTAAGCCTTGTGAATCGCGAATTGTCACTTGACATCGCCCCGGGCCCGCACTTGTACAAGCGGCCAAGCGGCCAAGCGGCCAAGCGGCATGAACTGCGCCCTGTGCCCGGAGGGGCAGCCGTTCATCGCTGACGTTTACCGCATTCAATTCGGTTACGAGGTCCGGCGGCGCGACTACACAGATGACCATTCGGACACGCGCGCGCCGCATCGGTCACCGGCTAAGGTGTGCAATACCGGGAGACCGGAACGACATCGTGGAGCGACAGCTATTCGCACAGCGGCACGGAGTGGTCGGCACTTCCGGTCCCCGAAATCAATCCGGTTGAAGCCGCTGCGGCGTGCATCGCCAGGCTGCGCCAAACCAAGGCACGGCAACGGCATTGGGTCAGTCCAACTTCCCGGAAACACATGGAGGAAACATTGATCTCGATCAGCTCGACCGGCCGTCTTTCATCGGCATCCTCGTCCCACCCAAGACTCCACGAGCCTGTGAAAGGTTCATGTCCTCGGTATTCCCTGTCGAGGCGTCAGCTCGTGAAATCGCTTGGCGCTGCAGTCGCCGCCGTTCCCCTCGCCGGAGGTATAGGCGCCGGCACCATCACGCGGGCACACGGCATGTCCTATGCCAGCCAGATCCTCGAGCCGGGCAGGTGGAACCCCGTGTTCCACTGGGTGGACGCGGCCTTGCAGCAGGTCCGGGACCAGCGGGTTCTTGCACCTAGGGCGGCGTACAACCTAGGACTGGCCACGGCGGCGGGGTTTCTTGCCGCCAACGGCATCGCGAGGACCTATGGCGAGCCGTTCGGGATCGGAAACGGACCTCCTGACGCGGATCCCGAGGTCGCCTATGGAGTTGCCTTCTCGCTCGCCGCAGCTGAGGCATTCCAGCAACCGTTCCTCTTCGAACGCATCGCGTTTCTGAGGCGCTTTCCTGGCAGCGAAGCCAAGTCCCTAGGCGTGGAATGGGGCCGCAGGGCCGCAATGACCGTGCTCGACCTGCGAACTGACGACGGCTCGGAACCGAGCGAGGTCAACTACTATCTCGGACGTTACGGACGGCGCGGGGATACCCTGCAGTGGAGCCCGACCGGTCCGTTCTACGGCGCCTCGCCGGGACCGTCCTTCCCGTCATTTGAGCGCGGCCTCTACCCCGGCCAAGGGATGATCACGCCATGGACGATGAAGACGGGATCGCAGTTCCGGGCCTCCGGCTTCCACGACCCCAGGAGTCCGGAATTTGCGGAAGAGTTCGACATGATCCGCACGCTGGGCGGCAACGACAGCACGACCCGCACGGCTGACCAGTCGGAAATGGCCATGTTCTGGGAAGACGGGCCCTGGGGAGTGACGAATCCTGGCCACTTCATGTACATCGCGATGCAGCTCCTCCAGGATCGCGACCTTGGTTTCCTTGAGCTCGCCCGGGCGATGGCCTTGGTTGGCATGACGCAGTGCGATGCGTCGATCTCTTCCTGGGACAGCAAGTACCACTACGATGTGCTCCGTCCCGAAACGGCCATCCGTGCGCGGGCGTCGGAATTCGGCAATCCGGACAACAGGGTGGACGTACACGCCGGCTGGCGCAGCTACATTCCCACGCCGGAATTCCCGTCGTACACGGCCGGCCATTCGACCTTTGGCGCCGCCGCCGCGGAAATGATAGCCCTGATCCATGGCCGGGATGACATCGCGTTCTCCGGCAGGTCGCCTGACATGGTGTTGTGGCCGCAGCTGCAGGGCGTCACGCGGCACTGGACAAGTCTCAGTCACATGGCCGAGGAAAACGGCATGAGCAGGATCTATGGCGGGGTCCACTGGGCGATCGACCATGTTCAGGGTCTCGCTGCGGGGCGCGCCATTGCCCGCCATGCCTTCCGCTCGACCTTCCCGAAGCGGAGCTGAGGCAATGGGCGCGATAGCCTTCCGGCATTCCGGACTCGTTGCGGCACTCGCCCTGACTGGAATTGTGGACGCCGGCCCTGCAGTGTCGCAGGGCGGTCTGCCGAATCCTGACCGCCATTCGCCGCTTGAAAAAGCGGTCGCGATGGAGATCGGTGACGTGACGCTGACGCTGACCGGAGCGACCGAAGCCCGGTACACGACCGGAGCTGATGACGACGAGGACAACGGACCAGGGCTGATCGGCAGCCTGGAGACGGTTGCCAAGATCCAGCTTCCGAACCGGTGGCGAGTCGAGCTGGGCTATGCCGGTCAACTCGTCTCTGACGAAGCCCTGTCACCCGAGGAAAATGAGAAATACACGGATGATGCGGCGTTGTCGGTAGGGGGCGTCTGGGGCACCGTGTTGCTTGGCAATGTTTCGGACACAGTGCGCGATCAGACCCGCCGGAGGCGAGGCTTCGGCAATGCGACGTTGGAATTTGATGATTTCCACGGCGAGCTCTCCGACAGGAGCGCAGGATATGCGGGTCGCGTTGGCCCGTTCGTGGCGAGCGGTGTGGTGGACGAGGACAGCAACATAGACTTGGGACTGACATTCCAGCGACCGATAGGCAACGGAAGCAGAGACTATCGTTTCACGTTTCGTGCCGGCCAAGGTGCATACGAAGCCGCAGACGAATCGCTCCTGTTCAAGAGCCGTGGATACAGCGTGGTCGGGGAGGTCGTTTATGGCAGCACGTTGCTTGACGTTGGCTTGGGGCAAGAGAGCTTTTCTTCCTCCAGCGTGAACGCCACGCGCTGGTACATTTCGTCAGGAATTCGCCGAAAGATCATGGTTTGGGGATTGTCTCTCGAAGGACATTACGGCCAAATCGAGGGACAGGAGGAGGTCTCAGTGGCACTGGGCATTCAGTACGACCTGGCAAGGGGCCTGTCCGCGAATCTCGGCCTGAGCTACGAGGACGCGCAGGTCGTGTTGGGCGACATAAAGTTCCTGCATTCCAGCGACACCAAGGCGTTGTTCTCTCTCAGGTACAGCTTCTAGCGAGGCTTGGCCTCAGACCGGCAAGATGCAGATTTGGGCAAGGTGCTGGCGGTCATAATTGACCGTGCGGCGGCGAAATTGGCATCAAGCGTCACCGCGAAGTCCAGCGACGGGTCCTTGCCCTCCTTCGCCCGCGCGGCTTCAACCCGGATCCTCAACTGCTCCCTCCGCCGGCCCGAAGAGCAGCTGCGACGAGGGGTGAGATGAGGCGCGTCGGATTCAGACTTTGCAGTTGCATCAGTTGCCTCGTCGTGTGAAGTGCGGGTCGGACAGGTGGAATGTTCCGTAACTCTTCTGCCGTGCAGGAACTGTTTTCGTGTGGGAAATGCAAGAATGGTGAGGATTTCGGGTGTTTCGCACGGGCATGCGCGGACGGTACCGCTGATTCGCCCCGGAACCCCGCCAGCTCCGGATCCGCGAAACGCCGCGCGTCGCGCCGCCTCGGGCTTTCGGCGACAGGCGTCCGCGCAAGCGTCGCCGACTTCGGCCGCCGGTGACGGCACGCGCCGCAAGCCGCAGTCGGGGAGGGTCGCTTGAAGAGCCGCAACGAGCTTGAGCGGGAAGTCGAGGTCCTGGGAGAGCGCATCTCCAAGCTGAGCGCGGCGGTGCTGCGCCTCGGCTCGAGCCTCGATCTCGACACCGTGCTGCAGGAGGCCGCCGACAGCGCCCGCGCGCTCACCGGCGCCCACTACAGCCTCATCGTCACCATCGACGACTCCGGCAAACCGCGCGAGTTCGTGACTTCCGGCCTTACGCCCGACGAGCACCGCGAGCTCGCCGAGTGGCCCGACGGCCCGGAGCTGTTCGCCAATCTCCGAGACCTGCCTGGACCGTTCAAGCTCGACGATCTGTCCAAATATATCCGTGCGCTTGGCTTTTCCGACGAGTTGGTGCGCACGAAGACGCTGCTCGGCATGCCCATGCGCCACCGCGGCATGCAGGTCGGCAATTTCTTCTTGGCCGGGAAAGTGGACCGGCCCGACTTTATTGCCGCAGACGAGGAAATGTTGATGTTGTTCGCCTCGCAGGCGGCGGCCGCGATCGTAAACGCGAAGACTCACCAGCAGGAGCAGCGCGCACGGGCCGACCTCGAGGCCCTGATCGAGACCACTCCGGTCGGCGTCTTGGTCATCGACGCCCACAGCGGTCGGCCGGTGTCGTCCAACCGGGAGGCCGACCGCATCTTCGCACCCCTCCGCACGCCGGGCGCCCCGGCCCTGACGCTGCCGGAAAACGTGACCTGCCGGTTCGGTGACGGGCCTGAGATCGCGCTGGACGAGGCGGCGCTGGCGGCGGCCCTGACAGCCGCCGGGACGGTGCGTGCCCAAGAGGTCGCGCTCTCGGCGCCCGGCGGTCGAAGCGTCTCTATGCTGATCAACGCGACGCCGATCCAGGGCGTGGACGGCAAGGTGGCCTCCGTGGTCGTCACCATGCAGGACCTCGCGCCGCTGGAGGAGCTCGACCGCCTGCGCTCGGAGTTCCTGAACATGGTGAGCCACGAGCTGCGCACGCCGCTTGCGGCCATCAAGGGCTCGACATCCGCTGTCCTGGATGCTTCGCCGACGCTCGACCCGGTGGAGATGCAGCAGTTCTTCCGTGTCGTCGACGAGCAGGCCGACCAGATGCGGAGCCTCATCCGCGACCTGCTGGATGCGGGCCGCATCGAGGCGGGGATGCTGTCGGTCTCGCCCGTGGCGACGGACGTGCGAACGCTGGTGGAACAGGCGAGAACCGCGTTCGTCAACGGCGGCAGCACGCACACCGTCGTCGTTGACCTGCCGCTGGACCTGCCCGGGGTCCTGGCAGACGGCCCGCGCATCGTGCAGGTGCTCAGCAACCTCCTGTCCAATGCCGCCCGGCACTCGCCCGCCTCGTCTCCCGTGCAGGTCTCCGCAGAGCATGACGGCCAGCATGTCGCGATCTCGGTTTCGGACAGGGGCAGGGGATTTTCGGCGGAGCAACTGCCGCGCCTGTTCCAAAAATACGCCGGTCCCGGCGGGGAAGGCGGGCGCGACCCGCGGGGATTCGGTCTTGGGCTCGCCATCTGCAAGGGCCTGGTCGAGGCCCATGGCGGCCGCATCCGGGCCGACAGCGGCGGACCGGGCCGAGGCGCAAGCTTCACGTTCACCTTGCCGGTTGCGGAAGACGCCGTCCGCAGGCCCGGCGCCGCCCGCGACGGTTCCCTCGCGACCGCACGGAACCGCGAGCCGCTTCCCGTCCTGGTCGTGGACGACGACCCGCGGACGCTGCGCTTCGTCCGCGACGCGCTCGCGCAAGCCGGCTACGCGCCGCTCGCCACGGCCGATCCTGACGAGCTGCCCGGGATCGTCAGGACCGAGGCCCCCTGCCTGGTCCTGCTCGACCTGATGCTGCCCGGTGCCGACGGCATCGCGCTCATGGAGACGCTCCCCGAACTCGCCGACGTCCCGGTCATATTCATCTCCGCCTACGGGCGCGACGAGACCATCGCCAAGGCGCTGGAGAAAGGTGCCGCCGACTACCTCGTCAAGCCCTTCTCGGCGACCGAACTGACGGCGCGGATTCAGGCCGCGCTGCGCAAGAACGCGGGGCCGGAAACCTTCGTGCTCGGCGATCTAGCCGTCGATTATGACGCCCGCCGGGTCACCGTGGGCGGCCGTCCGGTCAAGCTGACCGCCACCGAGTTCGCGCTCCTGCGCCTGCTCACCCTGAACGCGGGCCGGATCACGACCTATGAGTATCTGATCCGCCAGCTCTGGAACGGTTCGGAAAGCGCCGACCCGGACCGTGTCCGCACTTTCGTCAAGCAGCTGCGGCGCAAGCTCGGCGACGACCCGACCCGGCCTGCCTGGATCCAGAACGAGCGCGGCATCGGCTACCGCGTGCCGGGACCGGACGAGTAGCGCGGGCCCGGCAACGCCGCTCCCGCGCCGAAACTCTTGCCGCGCGCCGGCAACTCCCCGGCGGTGATCCCGAAAGGGGCTCGCGCCCTTTCTCGGAGCCGTTCCCCGAGACTTTGAAGGCGGCCTGGAGCCGGCCGGCCTTGCCGGGATCGCGGAACCGGATCCCGGGAGGGCTGTTCCGTATCCTGGCGACCGGGGGTGGCGATGTGTAGGCCGGTCGCCGCAAGGCGGCGGGTTCCGCCGCCCTGCGCGAGTCCTGACGCATTGGCCGCACGGCCGCGACGACACGCCTGCGAAGATCGACGGGGTAGGCTCCGGGCATCCCGCTCGCCTCCTGGTCGCGGCGTGCGCATCGGACCAGGCCTCGACCCGATGGATCCCCCGACGGTTCCAGGCAGGTGTTGTATTTCTGATTGATCCGTTGCGGATTTCCCGGATTGTTTCGTGCGGGATTGGGTGTTTCTTCCCACGGTCTTCCGACATTGCTGGTCATTCAGGGACGGGTTGCGTTTCGGCCGCGTACTTCCCTTCCCGACAG
>JAJEFO010000096.1 GCA_022820365.1 Silicimonas sp. | reverse complement strand
ACGACCGCTTCGTCACCAAGCAGGACGCCGAAGGCGGCTGGTGGCTGGCGCTGGCCGACGGCGTAAGCCTGAATTTCGAGGACGAGGCAAGTCACCACGGCGCCGAAGTCACCGTCACCGTTACGGTTACCGACGACGGCGACCCCGCCATGTCCGCCTCTACCGACGTGACCATTACGGTCAATGACGTGAATGAGGCGCCCGCAGCCTCGGATACCAAGCCACCCGACCTGTACGCGGAAGCCGGAGACGACGTGAGCTGGACGGTGGACCTTACCCACCTTCTGGTGGACCCCGACCCCGGCGACAGCAATCTGACCTATTCGATTGCGACTCCGGCCGGACTGCTCGGCGAGGGTGAGAGCTTGTCGATTTCGGTCTCCCACAGCGAGGACGGCGACGGCAACCGGAAGATCACGGGAACCATCACGGCGCCCAAGAAGCTCGCAGCCGGCCTGTTCGGCTCATTTGACGTGCATATCTCCGCTGCCGATGACGAGGGCGCAGAGAGCTCGATCGTGCAGACCGTCGTAGTGGACGACGGCAACGACATCATCACCAGTATCGACCTGTACCACCTCAATGAGGACGGAACCGATGGCGCCCAGAATTTCTCCTACGCGGTGGATGTGGACGAGAACCATGCTGGCGAAGTCACCTTGGGCCGCGTAAAGGTGGAAGACCTGGATAGTCCCGACCATCTCAATGGCCAACACATCGTTACGGTTACGGGTTCGCAAGCCAGGAATTTCGACATCAAGGACGGCGTGCTGGTGAAGAGGGCTGGTGTCTCGCTGGATCGTGAAGGAGATGATGGCACGTCCCTGACCGTAACGATTCAGGCTGTGGACCCTGGTGGCGGCAAGTATCCTCCCGGCCACCCGAAAGCGGGCCAGTATCGGGAGGTCAAAACCCAGAATGTCATCGTTGACATCAACGATCAGGACGATGACCCGATCGCCAATGTGGACCCGGACAAGGCCGGATGGTGGGTGACCGTAAGCGATGATCTCGATGAAGAGACCGTGGATACGGGCGACTGGCTTACCTTCAAACTGCAAACGGAGGGTGTCAACGCGGCTTTCACGGATGAAGACCTAAACGGGGGTGATCCGACTTACAAGATTCAGGTCGTGAACGGCCCTCAGTTCCTTGAGATCGATAAAGAAGGCATGATCGAGAATAAGGAGAAGATGCTTCCGCCCGAAGACGGAGGCGTTTACGACGTGCGCGTCACGGCCGAGTACAAGGACAAGAGCCCAGTTCACTTCGATTTCCAACTCTCGGTAGCCTACAGCGGCGATAACGACGACACCAAACTTCGCAAGTCTTCCGACAGCGACTACCTGGAAGGCAGCGGCGCTGGCGTTGTGGTGGCCACCTTCACCGTGGACGACGACAACAGTCACCTCACCGGCCATCCGTTCGCTCCCCTCGCCCCTCGGATCGCCAGCGTAGTGAATGCGGACAAGCCTGAGGCCCCCGGCGACCCCAACGGCGACCTCAGTAACGACCTCAATCTGTCCGACGGCGCGACCGGTTACGGGGCAGCCTTCACGATAGATCGCGTCGGAACTTCCAATACCTACGAGATCAAGACCGCAGATGATCCTAAGACGAGGACTTCGACCGGAACACCCTTTGACGACACGACCCTGCTCGACCACGAAAACGTGGACGATCTCACGATTACGGTTGCGATTCGTGATGGCGTTGGCGAGTTGGACGATGACACCCTGACGATCAATATCGGAGTCGATGATCGCAACGAGAAGCCCGAATATGCTGGCGACGGTGACCCGAGCGACTTCAGTCCCGACAAGGTATTTCCCGTAGAGCAATTCATCGAGGACGAAGACGGCGTTGAGAAGGCTGACCAGGGCAAGGTCGCCCTCTGGATCAAGCTCTACGATGTCTGGGAAGACGAGGACGAAGGAAGCGGCAATGATGACGACGACCTGACCTACGGGGTCACGGTGCCCGCGGCGTACCAGTCGTGGATCACCGTCAAGTACGGCCCGGCCGAGTGGGAAGAGATCAAGGAAGGCGCGAACGAAAGGGACGACAATGGTACCGGGGATGATGTCGCTTGGCGGGGTGGAGATGGCGCCGGGGCGCGAAACCCAGCATGGGCCGAGAATCCAGACCAGGAACCGGACGGCGACGACTGGGTGGTCGTGATTGAGATCGACCGCTCGAAGGCCAACAACCGGCAGTCTGACGTTACCATCGACCAAGAGGGTTCGGGCCGTCCTCCTCTCGGTGGTGGGAGCTTCACGCTGACCGCCACCGACGATGACGGCGCGCGCGGAACGCAGCCCATCTACGTCAGTGTCACGGACGAGAATCTCGACGCGGACATGAGCAAGGCCGTAACGATCACTGGCACGCCGAGGGAAGGACGCCCTCTGGTCGCCAACTTCGACGAAACCCAGGATCCGGACTTGGCGGGCAAAGCCTCCGCGCAGCTCGTGATCTACACCTGGTCTGCCTTGGCAGCGGGCGCGGACGATAACGATGCGGGGACCCCACGGCAGGAGGGCACCAGCAACCGCTACGTGCCCACCCAGCAAGATGTGGGCATGAAGATCAAGGTAAGCGTCACGTACTACGAGATGGTGCCGACCCCAGCCAGCGAAGCTGGAACAATGGGACAGCGTGGCGCACTGCAACTGTCAAGTGAACCCCAGGACGGCGGTTTCAAGACCACCGGAAGCAGCACGGTCAGCAACTCCCAGAACCCGGGCACGGTGCACATCCATGTCCGGACTAACGATGACAACAACGGTCTTACCGCCGATGTCGCTCTGTCGGATAGAGACGGAGAGCCGACCGGCGACGACGCGCCGGAATACAGGTGGGAGAAGTCGATCAATGGACAGGGTGGCTGGGAGCCAGCCAACCCCGGCGATGTTGTGAGCGACCAGAACCTCGCCTTGGCCGACGGAAACGGAAAGGGTGAATACTACCGCCTGGTAGTCACCTATACGGACAACGGAGACTTCCAGGAACGCCACGTCAGCGACAACATCAAGGTCGGTGAACTCGCGAACGCCCCTGGAACTGATGCGCTTGCTTTGGTGTCGACTGGTCAAACTCAAGTTGGCGGCATCCTGCAGGTGAACGGCGTGCCCCCCACGGGGTCATCCGTGCAATGGCAGCAGGGTGTTGACGGTAATCGCAACGGCAGTTTGGGTGACCCGGAGGATTACTGGGTCGATATTCCCGACGCGACCGGCGCAAGTCTCACCATCACGGCGGATCACGCTGGCGCGACTCTGCGAGCGGTGGTCACCTCGACCGACGAGGACGGCAACGTGGCCGACATTGATGTCGTGACTGGCACTGCAACTATTGGCGCTCGCCCGAACACGGCCCCGAGCATGGTGAAGCATCACACTGAGGACGCTCAGGTGAATGACGAGGGCGATTTCACGCGAGTGCATGTAAAGGACATTGATCTCAGTGCTCTGTTCGAAGACCTCAATGGCGACAGGCTGACGTACTCAGTGACCAGATTTACTCCCAACGTGGATGACCGTTCCATCGCGGAGAATGGCGATCCTAGGGATACCGAATGGTCTGGAGGTAATGCCGACCATGTTGTCTCGTTCAAGGTGAACGGCTCCACCGGCGAACTGCTCTACGTCACGGACAAGAAGAATGAGCACGATGACGACGGTGGAGACGATGGAGGCAACATGGTCAGCTTCACAATCACCGCCAGCGACAACCGCCCTGGAAGCGCTCCGGCCACGGCCATGGTCAGTGTTCGCCTGAACGTCAAGCCGAGCGACATTGAACTCAGTGATCCCTCAGATGCAACCCTTGTCCCCAGTGCTTCTGCTTACGGAACCTTCGAGGCGGCAACGGAGACTACCCCTGCTGAGATTACGTTTCGTGAAAGGGATGCGGAAAGGGACACAGACCCACCGGCAACAGGCAACGAAGTTCTGGCTGTGATCAACGTTCAAGATGAGAACTCCCCAATGCACGGGTACGGTAAGCACGACGTTCAGGTCACCGGCGATGCGAAGGATCGTTTCGAAATTACCAACGAAGATCCTGGAAATGCGCGTTATCCAGATGCTAACGAAAGCACTTGGCAATTGCGTCTGAAGAAGGGCGCCACCTTCGACTTCGATTCCGAGGCGGTCAGAAATATGTTCAAGATCGAGCTCACGATCACCGCGACTGACGGTGGTGGCAAAGAGGTCAAAGAGAAGCTCACCATTACGGTAACGAACGACAGAGATGATGATGCGGATGAACCCGGCGACGAGGACACGGTGCCGGGCCTCTCAGATGACGAGACTGGAGACGACAACGACAAGACTGACGACGACGGCAGCGGGACAGACACTGACACAGACGGTGGCTGGACGCCTCCGCCTCCGGGAATGTCGGTCGGCGGCCTGATTGAGGACTTCATGGACACGATGGATGGCGCCGGGCAGGATGTGTTCGATGACTTCATGCTCGTGATCGACGACGGTCTCGATATCGCATAACCGGACAAGCAGGATCCTTGCAGTGGGGCGGGCACCAGGGTCCGCCCCACTTTTGTACGAAAGAAAAACGCGACGACCATGAGGACGTTATCCAGTTGGGGTTCGGTCCCTTCAAGTCGGCTGCAGTGCAAGCCCGGCAGAAAAGGAGCCGCTTCGCGGCGTCAATTTATCTTACGGGGATTGCCGGGCCGATAGAAGTGGTGAATTTCGATCCCGAATAGGCGCGACAGGCGATGTATCAACCTTCTGGGAAGATGCTCTGGCAATCGTTGGGCTTCTACAGTTTCATGGCGGACCATTGTGACGTTATCGCCCTCGCACAACAGATCGACACCGGCCTGGCGCAGAACCTGCAAGGCTTTCTCGCGCGTTACTGATCCAATGTCGCCGCACGATTGCATCTGCTAGCAGGGGCCCTAAGCGGCCAATGCCTCTTGCGATTCCAGGTAGGCAATGCCGCTAAATGGGAACGCAAACTCGCTCTGTTCCGCAAAATGAAGAGAAGCCTGGCTGAAGGTGTAGTTGTCACCTTGATCTAGCCACAGGTCCCAAGCCTCTTGAGGAGCAACCTTCAAGATTCTTTCAACAGAGCCGTACATCTTCAAATGCTCCTGAACAGTTGAGGCGAGGCCATCCTGGAAACGAGACTTAACATCTTCCTTGCTGTCGCCCGCTGCCGCGTAGTCCAGTTCCAGACCTTGTGCGAACCATTGACTGCCGTCTTTCACAACGACAACTCGCAAGGAACTTATCAATACTGCGTGTTCCTGCTCAGTTTCCACATGCAAAACAGATGTGGGTTGATTCTCGTGCTTCATTTTCTCGACTCCCTCATTAGGGACACGCTAGTTTAGCGCATGGCCAGCACAAATCTCTTCTTTTCCCGACCTGTCTTTGAGATTACTTTCCCCAACTCCATTAGGCGTATGCTGTTGTTGGTCGTCGCTGTTACAGGACGCCAAGCGTTCGAGAATTCTCTCGATATCGCTTCGTATTGCGCGCAGACCGGCGCGCACTTCCTGCATGAAGGCCTTGAACATGCGGCGGTCTGAATCCACCTCCCCCCGCCACCCGCTTCGGTTAGACACCTTGTTGAAGGCGAACATGAAGATCTCTGCAACTGCTGCTGCAGAGTTGCCGAAGGCCCTGAAAATTTCCCAGCCTGTCATGTCAGTCCCTTCTGGCGGCGGACTGCCGCCTTGCTGGGTCGGCGGGTTGCCGAAATATTATCGAATGTGGCCCAAGCCATTCTCGCACTCCTTGTGAGTTCCCTTGCGCCCGTGGGGCGGGCTGATCCGTTCAAGACGATCCTATATCTTTTGGCCTCAACGCATGTCAAGCGGAAATGGCGCACAAAACCAAAGGTATTTCGCAGCGTTGATGCCAAGGATTTTCTTCAAGGCTGATGGCATCTTTCAGGCAGGTAGTCAGATAATCTTTGATCGGTTAATGCTATATAAGTGGTAATATGTAACCTCTAAAAGAGTAAAGATTATTATTAAAGGCGGAATATGGCCCTTAAAGAACCAATGACTTCCTTTCGTCTGGCGGTCGTGCTCGGCCAACGTGTCGCGCAGCGCAGGCTGTCGCGCAATATTACGCAGAAATCGCTCGCACACGAGGCCGGTGTTTCGCTGCGCACCCTGCGGCGGCTGGAAGCCGGGCAGCCGACCAGCCTCGACACGTTCCTGCGCGTCGCCATCACGCTGGAGCTGACCGGCGCGCTGCTGGCGGCAGTGCCGGAGTACGAGATCCGTCCCATGGAGCTCATCCGGCTGCGCGGCAAGCACCGGCAGCGCGCACGGGCCAGAAAGCCCAGGGCCGGGAAAGCGAGCCGCCCCCCGCCGAAATTGAATCTGGGCAGTTTTGCGGAAACTCAATCGGGGTAGTTGTCCGTGACGGAAGCTATCGTTCGCATGGGAGGGCAGCGTCTCGGCTCTGTATCCTGGAACGATGCGGGGCTGGCCGGCGTGTTCCAGTACGACCCTGATTTTGCGGTGGCCGGAATCGAGCCGTCGCCTTTCGAGATGCCGTTGCGCACGGAGCCGTACAGCTTCGAAAACCTGCACCGTGGCTCGTTCCATGGATTGCCAGGGCTGCTCGCGGATGCGTTGCCGGATGATTTCGGGAACGCGTTGATCGATACATGGCTGCGGGAAACCGGCCGCGACCCGAATGCATTCAGCCCGGTTGACCGGCTCTGTTATATCGGTTCGCGCGGCATGGGCGCACTGGAATTCGAGCCCGCCATCCCCCGGCCGGGCGGGAACACAGCCGTGGAACTGGCCGAGCTGGTGGATCTGGCGAACCGCGTGCTGGCCTCACGCGCCGGTTTGCGCGGGCGGATCGGAACGGCGGACGACCGCGCGGCTCTGGAGAATATCCTCGCTGTGGGCACTTCCGCTGGCGGCGCGCGGGCCAAGGCCGTGCTTGCCTTCAACCCGGAAACGGGCGAGTTCCGGTCCGGACAGGTGGATACCCGAAAGGGGTTTGAACACTGGATACTGAAGTTCGACGGCGTTCACGAAAAAGGCGATCCGGAGTTGGCCGGTCCGCAAGGCTACGGCAAGATCGAGTACGCCTATCACCTGATGGCGCGCGCCGCCGGGATCAGGATGGCGGAATGCCGGCTGCATCATGAAGGGGGCCGCAGCCACTTCATGACCAGGCGGTTCGACCGCGACCCCGCAGGACGCAAGCTGCACATGCAGTCGCTGGGGGGACTGCGTCATTTCGCATTCCAATATCCCCCTGCCTATTCCTACGAAGAGGCGATGCACACCATTCGCGCGCTGGGGCTGGACATGGACACGCTCCAGGAGCAGTTCCGGCGGGCCGTGTTCAATGTTGTGGCGCGCAACCAGGATGACCACGTCAAGAATCTTGCTTTCCTCATGGACGGCCACGGCCAGTGGCGCCTGTCACCCGCTTATGACGTGACCTACGCCTACAACCCCAGGGGTTGGACGCGGGCGCACCAGCTCAGCCTTGGGGGTAGGCGAGATGGCTTCGAGCGCAAGGACCTGTTGCGATTCGCCGGCGTTACGGGTGTTCCTCGCGCCGCCGCCTTTCGCATGATCGACGAAGTGACTTCGGCGGTTTCGCGATGGCCGGAGTTCGCAGCCCAGGCGGAAGTTGCGCAGAAAGACGCCGAAAAGGTCGGCGCCGTCCATCGTGCAGAGGATTTGAGGATCAAGCCCGCCACGGTGGCGGCACCCCGGTCGTGACGCGGGCACGCCAGGTTGCTATCATCCGGGGTTGTCAGGCGGTCGGGCCAGGCCGCGAGTGCGGGAGTTTTAAGGCATGCGATTTTCGTTGATTCTCTGGGGCATGGTGCAGGCAATGCGGCTTACCCGGCTGCAGTATTCCGAGTTCAGGGAACGCTTGAAGGAACGCAACCTGACCGCGCAGTTCAAGCTGCAGGACAACTCCCAGGGCCGCTGGGTGCGGATCGAAAACGGCAGGATCCGCTCAGGAAAGGGACTCCACGACAACCCCGATTTTTCGGTGATCTTCAAGAACAGGGCCATCGCCGAGGAATTCCTCACCCCGCCCTTCGATCAGCTGGTGCGCATCGACGCCGCCAAGAACTTCAAGCTTACGGTGGAAGGTTCGGACGAAGCGTCGGTGTGGTTCATGATCACGCTGAACCGCATGCAGTCCATCCGCTGGAAGATCGGCACGCCCGTGGGCGACGGCGTGGTCCGCTACACCAACGGCACCAACGGCGGGCCGATCTTCGTGTATGTGAAGGAAGGCAAGATCGTGCGCATCACGCCGGTGGACTTCGACAAGGACGATGCGCCTTCATGGACCATCAAGGCCCGCGGAAAGGAATTCACGCCGCCCCGGCGCACGACGCTGGCCGCGCACGGGCTTTGCCAGAAATCCATGGTCTATTCGAAAAACCGCATCCTGCATCCCATGAAGCGGGTGGACTTCGACCCGGACGGCGAGCGCAATATACAAAACCGCGGCAAATCAGAATTCGTGCGCATCAGCTGGGACGAGGCGCTGGATATCGTGGTGAAGGAAATCAAGCGCTCCAAGGCGCACGGCCCCGGCGCGGTGCTGGTTACCCACGGATCGCATCATCAATGGGGCAATCTCGGCCACTACTTAAGCGCTTTCAACCGCTTCTGGAATCTGCTCGGCTGCTCCAAGCTGCACAACAACCCGGATAGCTGGGAGGGCTGGTACTGGGGCGCCATGCACCACTGGGGCAACAGCTTGCGGCTGGGCACGCCGGAGTTCTACGGCACCGTCGAGGACTGCCTCAAGGAAGCGGAGCTGATGGTGTTCTGGTCGAGCGACCCGGACGCCAGCTACGGCTACGAGGGCACCGTCCGGCGCGAGTGGGCAAAGGAACTGGGCATCCCCATGGTCCACATCGACCCGTTCCTGAACCACACGGCCGCGCACCTGGGCGGCAAGTGGATCTCACCCAAACCCGGCACCGATTCCGCCATGGCCCAGGCGCTCTGTTACGTGTGGATCACCGAGGACCTCTACGACAGGGAATTCGTCGAGAAGCGCACCACCGGCTTCGACGAATGGAAGGCCTACATCCTCGGCGAGTCCGACGGCACGCCCAAGACCCCCGAATGGCAGGAAGCCGAAACCCGGGTACCCGCGCGCGAAGTCCGGGCACTGGCCCGCCAATGGGGCAGCAAGAAGACCTATCTCGGCGCCGGCGGCTGGGGTTGCGGCCTGGGCGGCGCCGGACGCGGCCCGATGGGCGTCCAGTGGGCGCGGATGATGACCATCCTCGGCGCGATGCAGGGCTTCGGGCGGGCAGGCGTGAACTTCGGCAACCTCCAGTTCGGGGCCCCGCTGGACTTCTCCTTCTACTTCCCCGGCTACGCGGAAGGCAGCATGTCGGGCGAACTCACCTACAGCGCCAACGCGGCCAACAACTACCAGCGCATGCCGCACGTCGTGACGATGAACTCGTCGCGCCAGAACATTCCCAAGATCCGCCTGCCCGAGGCGATCATGGAGGGCAGCGCGATGGGATTCCTGACCGACGTCTCCTCGGTGCGGGGCCAGTTCCTGCGCTACGGCTACCCGGCGCCCGGTCACGCCAGGATCCAGATGATGTACAAGTACGGCAGCCCCAACTTCGGCACCATGGTCGATTCCAACCGCTGGGTGCAGATGTACCAGTCGGAGAACCTGCCGTTCGTGGTCAACCAGTCGATCTGGTGGGAGGGCGAGACGCCGTACGCGGACGTGATCCTCCCCGCCTGCACCGTGTTCGAGCGCTGGGACATCGGCGAGTACTACAACGTCGGCGCGGGCTACGTGCACCACATGTTCTCGATGGTCAACCACCGGGTGGTATCGCTGCAGCACAAGTGCATCGAGCCGCTGGGCGAGTCGAAGTCCGACTACGACATCTTCCTGGCCGTGATCGAACGCCTGGGGCTGGGCGCGATGTATTCGGAAGGCGGCAACACGGAACTGGACTGGTGCAAGCGCGTTTTCGATTCCTCCGACGTGGCCAAGCACACCACCTGGAAGGAGTTCCTGAAGAAGGGCTATTTCGTCGTGCCCCCGGACCCGGAGGACGCGCGCGCTCCCACGGCCAACCGCTGGTACTACGAGGGGCGGAAGAAGGACACGCCCGAGCCTTATCCGCTGCCGGCCGATTACGTGGGCGAGTTCGGCGAGGGACTGCAGACCACTTCCGGCAAGTTCGAGTTCCTGCCCGGCACCCTGAGCCAGATCGACGACCCGGCGCGCCCGCCGCTCAACAAGTACCAGAAGAGCTACGAGAACGCCGAAGCCGAACCGGCCCTGGCGGACTTCCCGCTGCAGTTGCTCACGCCGCACACGCGATACCCGTTCCACATCATGGGAGACGACGAGGGCTGCACGCTGCAGGACATCCGCGAGCACCGCGTTACGGTGAACGGCCATTCCTACCTGGTGGCGCGGGTCAACCGCCAGGACGCCGAGGCGCGGGGGGTCGAGGACGACGACCTGATCCGCCTGTGGAACCTCAGGGGCTCGGTGGTCTGCGCGGCCCAGGTCACGGACCGGCTGCGTCCGGGCGTGGTCAGCGCCTGCACCGGGTCCGCCCAGTACCGGCCCGTCGGCGAGCCCGGCAATTCGACCGATCTGGGCGGCTGCGTGAACATGCTCAATCCCAAGAAGACCATTACCGAGCAGGCCAGCGGCATGGCGCCCAACACCTCGCTGATCCAGTTCGAGAAGTGGACCGGCGTCGATACCTGGCAACGGGCGGAGGCGGCGTGATGGCGAAGAAATGGAACATGATCGTCGACATCGAGCGCTGCGATAACTGCCGCAACTGCTTCCTGGCCACCAAGGACGAGCACATCGGTAACGAGTTCCCCGGCTATTCGGCCCCGCAGCCGGACCGCGGGCACAGTTGGGTGGATGTAAGGCGCCACGAGCGCGGCGCCTGGCCGGCCGTCGAGGCGCACTTCATGCCGGTGATGTGCAACCACTGCGACGACGCGCCCTGCATGAAGGCGGCGAAGGACGGCGCCGTCACCAAACGCGCCGACGGCATCGTGATCATCGATCCGGTCAAGTCGAAGGGGCAGAAGGAGATCGTGGACGCCTGCCCCTACGGCGCGATCTACTGGAACGAGGAGGAGCAGGTGCCGCAGGCCTGGTTCTTCGACGCGCACCTGCTCGATCAGGGCTGGGACAAGACTCGCGTGGAGCAAGCCTGCCCCACTAACGTGTTCCGCTCGCTCAAGGTCGAGGACAAGGAGATGCAGCGGATCGCCGAGGAAGAGGACCTGGAGGTCCTGAAGCCGGAACTGGATTCACGGCCGCGCGTCTATTACAAGAACATGCACCTGATGACCACCTGCTTTGTCGCGGGGTCGGTGGTAGTCGATGTGGACGGCGTCGAAGAGTGCGCGGCGGGTGCCGAAGTGGTGCTGATGCAGGACGGCCAGGAACTGGCGCGCACGGAAACCGACACCTTCGGCGACTTCCGGTTCGACAAGCTCGCCGGGAACAGCGGCGGCTATCGGGTGGAAGTGAGTTCGGAATCGTCCGGCAGCGCATCGGCGGCCTTCGACCTCACGGAAGAAAGCCTGCATATCGGAGTGCTCGCCCTGTCGGCCTGAGTCGCCACGGAACGTGCCGTGACGTTACGGCAGTTTGTGAACGACTCCCTCCTTCATGACGAACACGACGTTTTCCAGGGTTCCGATCTCTTCGTAGGGATTGCCTGAAACCGCCACCAGGTCCGCCTGCAATCCCTCGGCGATGCGGCCGACCTGATCGCCGATCCCCAACAAGTCGGCCGCACGCACGGTCGCCGCGCGGATCGCCTCGGCGGGCGTCATTCCGAATTCGACCATGCGCGAAAATTGCCGGGCATTGTCGCCATGCGGAAACACGCCGCTGTCCGTGCCGAAGACTATTTCTATGCCCGCGGCATGCGCTCTTCTGAAGCTCTCGCGCTGGATTTTCCCGACCTGGCGCTCTTTTTCCAGCGACTCCGCCAACATGCCGCTTTCTTCGCCTTCCGAAAGAATGTACTCGGTGACGTAGATGTCCATGACGAAGGTCGTGCCGCGCTCCCTGGCCAATTCGATGAGATCGTCGGTCAGGAAACTTGCGTGCTCGACCGAGTCGACGCCGGCCAGGATCGCGTTTCGGATGCCCGCGGTTCCATGGGCGTGGACCGCGACCTTGCGTCCGTGCGCGCGGGCTTCGTCCACCAGCGCCTCCAGTTCCTCGAGCGTGTACTGCACCGCGTCGAGTCTCGTTCCGCTGGACAGGACCCCGCCGGTCGTGCACGTCTTGATGAGGTCCACGCCGAACTTCACGTTTTGGCGAACCTTCTGGCGGACCTCCCAGGGTCCGTCGGCGACACCGGTCCCGGTTACGCCGTATTCGTGCGGCAAGAGGTTCCTGTCGCTGCAATGACCGCCGGTAATGCCCACGGGCGGGCCGGAAACCAGCATTCTCGGTCCGGCCACTTCACCGGCGGCGATCGCGTCCCGGAGGGCGACGTCCGCATAGCCGGGCGCACCCACGTTCCGCACTGTCGTGAATCCCGCCTGAAGCGTAGCCGCCGCGTTCTTGACGCCATTGATCGTGGCTTCCGGAAGCGACACGACCAGTGTTCTCAGTCCGTGGTCGTCCGAGTCGTGCAGCAAATGAGTATGGGCGTCGATCAGGCCGGGCAGAAGCGTGTAGCCGGACAGGTCGATGAACTCGGAATCCGGCGGAATCGGCTGTTCGCCTGACGGAGCAACGGCGACAATTACCCCGTCCTCGATGGCGATGGTCCGGTTCGCGAGGAGTTCCCCCGCTTCCACGTCAACTATCGCGCCGGCGCGAACATACGTGTCGGGTTCCGCGTGGCCGGCCTGGCCAAGCAGCAACGCGATCGCAAGAAATCCCGCGTTGCGCAAGACCAACGAAATTTCCGGAGTTCTTGATGTGTTTACGTTCATTGGATATTGAAAAGCTACAGCAACGGCATGATAGACCTACTCCCGGCTACGAGGCGCTTGCAAATGGCTTGAGCAGGGGAAGGACGCGGTCTGCCATCCCGGCATCGCGGGCGTGGGCAATACCCGGTACACTCTGGCGGGCACGCAAGCCAGCGCTGATGGAGGCCGCAAATGCCTGAATGGCCTGAGCCCGGTTCCGGGGCGTCCCTGTATCGAGACCATGTCGCGGAGTGGGACAGGCGGGTCGCCGATGCGTGCGGCGCGTGCGGAGTTGACGGGGTCGTCGTGTTCTCGGGCGCGGCGAAGGTTCGCCACCGGGACGATCTCGAGTATCCGTTCTTCGCCGAACCCTACTTCAAGGCCTGGGTACCGAACGCTTATCCCGACTCCGTCCTGAAGATCGTTCCGGGCGAAACCCCGGTGCTGGTCTGGTTGCGGCATGAAGACTTCTGGCACATGCCGGCGCCCGAGCCTTCCGGGTTCTGGGCTCAACACCTGGAGATTCGCTGCGTTTCGAAAAAGGGAGACCTGCTGAAGGAACTGGACGGGGTGTCGCGGTTGGCCGGCATCGGCGAGGAAGCGCAGGAAGCAATGGGATTCGAGAGCGTCAACGACGAGAAGCTGCTGACGCACCTGGATTACCACCGTGCTTGCAAGACGCGCTACGAGGTCGCATGCATAGAGGAAGCGAACCGTGCGGCTGCGCCGGGGCATGCCGCCACCGGGGACGCGCTTACGGGGCGGCCGTCGGAATTCGAACTCAACGGCATTTATTGCCGTTCGTCGGGACAGCGCGAGTCGTCGCTGCCGTATCAGAGCATTGTGGCCCTGAACCAACACGCCGCGGTCCTGCATTATCAGAACCTCGACCCGCAGCCGCCCGA
>JAJEFO010000033.1 GCA_022820365.1 Silicimonas sp. | reverse complement strand
CGGGCTGGTCCTGTGGATTTGTGAACGAGCCCTTCGGGCCGGCCCACGAGCCCACAGGACAGCAACAACAACCCTTTCGATATGGATTTGAAGGGGGACGGGAAAAAGGGCTTGACTGAGTGGGGCTCATAAGAGCCCCTGTCCGCACGTCGGCCCGGCCTTCGCGTGCGGACAGGGTTCGACCGGCCCGGGAACGGGCGGCCCTGCAGACAGATCAAGCCGTTCCCCGTGCCCGAATGCCAGGTCCCTTGCTCACCTCCTGCGAGAGCCACTCGATCCGCCGCCTCCGGTTCAAGTCTCCTCCTCCGCCGAAAGCGTGAACGGCGCCGCCCGCCTCTCCATGTCGCTGGTTCCAAGAGGCGCTGCGGGCTTCCTCATCCTGTAACGCGTCACCCAGTGCAACCGCTCCTCCGCCCGCGTGATCGCCACGTAGGCCAGGCGCTTCCAGAGCGGAATTCCGGCCTCCATGCGCTCGGAGCGGTACGCGGCGTAGAGATCGGGCGCAAAGACCTGCACGTCCTTCCATTGGGAACCCTGCGCCTTGTGGATCGTCACCGCCGCGCCATGCAGGAACGCGGCGCCCATTTGCGCCGCCGTAACGATGTTCGGCTCGTCTTGCCCCGGCATCTCGATCTTGATGATTGATGCCACGGACACCTGGGGCTCCGCCGCTCCGATCACGTGCACGCGCGCAAACCCGGAGCGGTCACCGCGGCCAAGGAAGATCGCCTGGGCGCCCTTGATCAGGCCCCGGGCCTCAAGATCGAGCCGCTTCATCCGATGCTTGAACGGCAACTCCATCCCGTCGCAGATCAGGGGCTCGCCGGGAAGGAGCTGATCCGGCGGTGCGTCGTGGGCGGACCGGAACGCATGTATCAGGCGAATTCTCGTCGCGTTTCGCCAGACGAGCACGGGAGACCGCGCCATCAGCGTGGCATCGACGCGGGAGGCAAGCACCACCCGGCTGTCATTCCTGGCGACGTCTTCGACCATACGCTCGAAACCCTCGAAGGTCAGTTCCTCGTCAGCAAGGGCGTGAGCAAGTCCTAGCACGGGATTGTCCGTCTCCTGGCGATGGATGCGACTGAGGGAGAGCTTCTGGGGCTGGGGAAGGGCATCGAAGACCATTTCGCCCGACTGGTTCACGGGCGCGAGCTGGGCCGGATCGCCAAACATCACGAGCGTCGGGAATATCTCCTGCAGGTCCTTGAACTGCTCGGCGTCAAGCATGGACGCTTCGTCCACGAACCCGATGTCCAGCGGATCGTCACGTCGCTGCCACCCCTTGATGAAATCCGAACCCTTCACGCCCACGACGGCCATTGCTCCCGGAATCGAGGGCTGCTTCTTGTAGAACTCTGCCGCCCGATCCAGCGCCTCCTCGGTCACCGCCTCGGTCTTGGGCTTTTTGCGACGGCCCGTAAGCCACTCGGCAATCTTTTCGTATTCCGGATCGTAGACCGGCGTGTAGAGAATTCGGTGAATCGTCGTTGCCTGCACGTCGTGCGAGCGCAGAACGCTCGCCGCCTTGTTCGTCGGCGCGAGAACCGCCAGCGTGCGAGCGCTCTTCGTCCGTCGCCCCTCGTAGTCGCCGCCGACAGTCTCCACTCCGGCATCGGAAAGGGATTGTGCGAGATGCGCCAGCAGCAGCGTCTTGCCCGAACCGGCCTTGCCGATCACGGCCACCACGTTCCGCTTGCCGCGCGGGCGTCGCTTCGCGACTGCCTTCTCCATGTTGACGCCGGCAGCCAGCATCACCTCGGCGATGCGATCAAAGGCCTCTGCCTGATCCTCGGAAAACTCTGCGGCGGGAAGCGACATGGGGTGCGTAGCTACCCCGGACGCCAGGGGTTTGCCAGAGGCAGGCGACAGGGTCCGTGATGCTGGCTGCGAGACGCCGGATTGCGTGACCTGTTGCCGCGATCCGAGCATTGCTCGAGAAAGCTGCCCCGGAACTCGCGCCCCGCCGCGCGCGCGTCCCCTTGATGGTCCGGTGCAATTGTGTCAGCAAGGTGCCATGAATGATCCGGCACCGTGCCTGGGGGAACGCTTCCGTTCACGGCGGCCAGATGCAGGGAGCCGCCCGGCACGGAACATCGGGGCCGGACGGGCGAGAACGAGGAACGCGAATTGAAGCTGCTGCACTGGCTCTTGCTTCCGTTTCAGACCTTCAACGAATTCGTGTTGCAACTCGGCCGAGCCGTGGCGATCGTCGCGATCGCGCTGATGGTCATTGCCATCCTGATCCAGGTCTTCTTCCGCTACGTCCTGAACAATCCCCTGCCCTGGCCCGACGAGGCCGCGCGCTTCGCCATGCTCTGGATGACCGGCCTGATCGCGCCCCTGGCCTATCGCCGAGGCGGATTCGTCGCCATCGACATGCTGGTCCGCGCCCTTCCTGAACGCGCTGCCGCCCTGCTCTCCCTGCTCCTTCTGACCATCGCCGGAACCGTTCTTGGCTGGGGCATCGACATTGGCCTGGGCGAGGTCACGGGCTTCATGTCGCGCGCCAAGACGGCTTCGCTCTACTACGTCAACCTGGACCTGGAGTGGGTGAAGGTGCCGCGCCAGTGGATGATGATGTCGTTCTTCGTCGGCGTCGTCCTGCTGTTCGTCGTGAACGTCGAGCTGTTCCTTCGCTCGCTCATAACGGTCCTGGGCGGCAGGGACGACCTGGCCGACCTCGGGCCGCCCGAAGACGAGATCATGGCTGAGTAGGGCGCGGCATGCTGATCTGGTTCCTCCCTGCCTTCCTGCTGTTCCTGGCGATCGGGCTCCCGGTCTTCTTCGGGCTGATCGCCGCACCCGGCATCCTGCTCTGGCTCGCAGGTCAGGAAAAGGACATCTCGCTGCTCTACCGCAACGTCTACAACGGCATGGACAGCTTCCCGCTCATGGCCATCCCGTTCTTCATGCTGGCCGGGGAGCTCATGAACAGGGGCGGCATAACCATCAGGATCGTCGAGTTCTCGCAGGCGCTCATCGGGCATCTCCGGGGCGGCCTGGCGCAGGTCAACATCCTGTCCTCCATCATGTTCGCGGGCCTTTCCGGCTCGGCCGTGGCGGACACCTCGGCGCTCGGCTCCATGCTGATTCCGGCTATGGAGAAAGAGGGCTACACGCGCCGCTTCGCCGCCGCGATCACCGCCGCCTCGTCGGTCATCGGCCCGATAATCCCGCCATCGGGCATCATGATCATCTATGCCTACGTGATGGGCGAATCCGTGGCCGCCCTCTTCCTCGCGGGCATCGTGCCCGGCATCCTCGTGGGCGTCGGGCTGATGTTCATGGTCCGGGCCGTCGCCGACCGCTACGAGCTGCCGCCCGCGAGACGCGTCGTGACGACCGGCGTCGAGCTCGGACGCACGGAATACTGGTTCTCCTTCGTCATCGTCCGCCTCAACATCGGCTGGCTCCTTGCCCAGCTCGTGCCACTCGGCGAAGCGCCGACCGCCCTTGCCGAATGGCTGGCACTCGGTGCCGGCTTCCTGGTGGCGCACGGGTTCATGCTCGGGCTGCGACGCGCCGTGTCCAGCGACTTCCGCATGGTCTGCAAGCGCGCCGTCGTGCCGATGCAGACGCCGATCCTGATCCTGGGCGGAATCCTCGCAGGCGTCTTCACGCCGACCGAGGCCGCCGCAGTCGCGGTGGCCTACGCGATAATCGTGGCGTTCCTGATCCTGCGCACGATGACGATCCGGGACCTGCCGGACGTCTTGGCGCGCGCCGCGATGACCAGCGCCGTCATCCTGCTTCTCGTCGGCGCCGCGCTTGCGTTCAAGACGGTGGTTTCGCTGAGCTATGCGCCGCAGATTCTCGCCGACTTCATCCTCGGCCTTTCCGAGAACCCGCTGATCCTGCTGTTCCTGATCAACCTGCTTCTCTTCGTCGTGGGCATGTTCCTGGATGCGGGCCCGGCGATCATCATTCTCGGACCCATCCTCGGTCCGGTCTTCGTCGACCTCGGCGTGCACCCGGTGCACTTCGCGATCATCATGAGCGTCAACCTGACGGTCGGCCTCGCGACGCCGCCGATGGGCCTCGTCCTGTTCGTGGCCTCGTCGGTCTCCGGCGAGCGCGTCGAGACCATTGCGAAGTCGATTCTGCCCTTCCTCGCCATCGAGATTGTGGTCATCTTCCTGATAACCTACATTCCGGCGATTTCCATGACGGTCCCGCGGTTGACCGGGTTCGTCCAATGACGGCACGCGGTTGACCAGCTTCGTTCAATGACGTCTAACCAGCAGACCACAAGGAGGTAAGAAAATGCTGAAACACCTGACCATCGCCGCCTTTGCCGCGGCACTGTCCCTTGGCTCGGCGATCGCGGTCTCCGCCGAGACCATCAAGCTGAGGGCGACAGCGAACTCGAACGAGAACGACGAGGACTATGACGGCCTCGTGGTCTTCAAGAATTACGTCGAACAGGCGTCGAACGGCGCCATCGAGGTCGAGCTGTTCATAGGCACGCAGCTCTGTTCCAACGGTTCGGAATGCCTTGCCGGCATTGCCGACGGCAACATCGACATCGTGATCCAGACCTCGGGCGGCACGGCCAACATCTTCCCGTTCGTGCAAGTCCTCGACCTGCCCTACCTGATGTCCGACGACCGGGTGGCCGAGGCGGTGCTCGCGAACGGATCTCCCTTCGTTAAGACGATGCAGGACATGGTGGCCGAGACTTCCGACGGTGCGGTGCGGCTCATGACGATCGGGAACACCGGCGGCTGGCGCAACTTCGCCAACACCCAGCGGCGCGTCACGCAGCCCTCCGACATGGAAGGGCTGAAAATCCGGACGGTCGTCGCCGACCTGCCGCAGGAGCTCGTCAAGGCTCTCGGCGCATCGCCGACGCCGATTCCGTGGCCGGAACTCTTCACGTCCTTCCAGACCGGCGTCGTCGAGGGTTCCAAGAACGGCATCACCGACATCATGAACATGAAGTTCCCGGATGCCGGGCTGCAGTACGTCACGCTTGACGGCCATGCCTACATGGGCGCCCTGTGGTTCATGAACAACGACAGGTTCATGTCGCTTGACCCGGCCCTGCGCAACGTCGTTTCCGACGGGTTCTACGCGCTGCAGCAGGCCACGTTCGCAAGCCCTAAGCGCAAGTCGATCCAGGCCTACCAGGACTTCCAGGCCGGCGGCGGCGACATCTACGTGCCGACACCCGACGAGAAGGCGATGTTCAAGGACGCCGCATCACCGGTCTATGACTGGTTCAAGTCCAACGTGGACGGCGGAGCGCGCATCTACGACGCGCTTGTCGGTGCGGTTGCCGATGTCGAGGCCGAAATTGACATGGTCCGGATGACGGACACGCAGTAGGCGTTCGCCACCAGGAAATTACGGCCGCCCCGCTTCGGGGCGGCCGCTTTCGTCAAGCCACGCGAACGACGCCGTCACGGCAATGCGCAACCGCTCGCGAGTCCGAGAACCGTGCGGCATCGCTGGTCTCCGTTCCAGTTGAAGCTGCGCATCCCCTCAAGCGGGGCGAACCGGTTGCGCGGCAAGGCAATTCCATGATTGCACGGGCGGCACATGTGCTATGCTGCGCGGGAGGAAACTTCCAGAATCGGGAGCAAGGCCATGTCCGAATCCTTTGACCAACAGGGCTATCTCGTGTTTGCCGACGCCCTCTCCGGCGACGATCTCGGCATGCTTCGCGATGTCTGCGACAGGTTGCTCGAGGAACCGGCGCAGGACGGGGGCACGGGCCTGCACAACATCGGTCTCGGCAACGCGCGCCGGTTCCTGCGGCATCGTCATGCGGATTTTCCGGAACTGGATGAATTCGTCACGTCCGAGACGATCGACCGGATCGTCCGCCCCTGCCTGGGTTCCGATTCGGTGCTGTTCAACGAGCAGTTCGTGGTCAAGGGCGCGGGTAAAGGCGCAAGCTTCGCCTGGCACCAGGACTCCGCCTATGTCGGCTTCGACCACAAGCCCTACCTCACGGTCTGGATCGCGCTTGACGACACGACCGAGGAGAACGGCTGCGTCTACCTCCTCCCGCGCAACCTGGAAACGGATCCGGGCATCGACGAGCATGAATGGCAGGAGGAGTCGAAGGAGCTGAACGGCTATTTCGGGGACGATCCCGGCCGGCCCATGGTCTGCCCGGCGGGCACGGTGGTCGCGTTCTCGAGCAGGACCCTTCATCGCTCAGGCCCCAACGGCACCGACAGGCCGCGCCGCGCCTATATCGCGCAGTATTCGGTCGAACCGATCCGCAACCCGGAGTCCGGCGAACTCAAGCGCTTCGCCAAGCCCGTCAGGCGTGCCGCCTGACCGTTTCCATGTCGGCAGCCGCTTGCGGCAACGCCCCGAACCGGTGCGAAGATCCGGCCTTCGGGCTCAAGGCAGGTCCGGCGCCAGTTCTCCGCCCGGCTCTCTGCAGGGCATGGCACGTGTCACGGCCAGGTCAGCGGAACGGGTAGAGCCAGACCCGGTAGTCGTCCACGAGCGCATGGGCATGATCGATCTGTTCCTGCGTCATCTTCTTCCGGACCTCTTCAAGGCTGATCGCGGCATCGGGATCGCCGCCGATCGCGCTCAGGACGTACCACATGTAGGCCCGCACGAGATCGGGCGCAGTGAGGCCGGTCCCGACCTCGTAGTACCAGCCAACGCCGGACTGGGCACCGGCGTGACCCTTCATCGCGGCGCGCAGGTACCATTCGAATGCCCTGACCTCGTCCTTCTCGACGCCGAGGCCCAGGGCATACATGACGCCGATCAATTCCTCGGCTTCGGCGTTGCCCGACCGCGCGGCGGGCCAAAGCGCCGCACGCGCCTCCTCGAAGCGGCCGGCTTCCATCAGGTCACGCGCCTCTTCAAGCTCGGCCGCCGCCGGAATGCCGAACCCGAGCCAGATCAGCGCCGCGAACATGCCGATCCGGCCTCGACCTCCCGCAAACATGCGTCTCGCTTCCATGCCGTCGTCCTCGCCTTCATCTCTTGCGTCACCCCGCTTGCCGGGGCGGGTGCCGCACCCGACCTGCCTGCACCGCTTTCGGAGGGCGACTTCATCGCTTTCGATTCCGAACAGGCCGCGCTCGGCCGACTCTTATTCTATGACAAGATCCTGTCCGGCAACCAGAACATCTCCTGCGGCACCTGCCATCACCACGATCACGCCTCGTCGGACGGCCTGAGCCTCGGGATCGGCGAGGGCGGGGACGGCCTCGGGCCGCTGCGCACCGCCGGAGAAGGCCGTGACCGCATCAGGCGGCGGATCGCCAGGAACTCTCTCGGGCTCTGGAACCTAGGCCACAAGGACATCGCGCTCCTGCTCCATGACGGCAGGCTGAGCCCGTCGGCCCTCTACGGAAACGGCTTCAACTCTCCCGCCGAGGAATGGCTGCCGAAGGGGCTGGACTCGCTGCTGGCCGCGCAGGCCCTGTTGCCGCTTGCCTCGGCCGCCGAAATGGCGGGCGATCCCGGCGAGAACGAGGTCGCCGGCGCCGTCATCGACCGAATCGACAAGGGCTGGCCCATCCTTGCCAAGCGCGTGCGCATTATTCCGGAATACGGCGAGTTGTTCGTCGCCGCCTTCGATCACGTCGAGCGACCCGAGGACGTGAGCATCGTCGAGATCGCCAACGCGATCGCCGCTTTCGTCGGCACCGAGTTCCGCAATCACGACAGTCCCTTCGACCGCCATCTTGCCGGCGACGCGACGGCGCTCGAACCCGCAGAGAAGCGCGGCATGGAGCTTTTCTTCGGCGAGGCCGGCTGTTCGGGCTGTCACTCGGGGCCGCTCCTGTCCGACCAGTCCTTCCACGCGCTTGGCCTGCCGGCTTTCGGCCCCGGTCGCAAGCGCATGTGGGATCCGATGCCGCGCGACGTTGGACGGATGGGCGAGAGCGACGAGTTGCGGGACGCCTACCGGTTCCGCACGCCGTTCCTGCGCAACGTCGCGTTGACGGCGCCCTACGGCCACAACGGCGCGATGCCGACGCTCGAGGACATGGTTCGCCACCATCTCGACCCGGCGGCAAGCCGCGCCAGGTGGACACCGGCAATGGCGGCCCTGCCGCCGGCGCCGTGGCTCGCGGACATCGATTTCGTGATCCAGTCGGACGTCCTGGAAATGGCGCGCCAGGAGCGAGCACTTGACATCGCGCTGCCTCCCCTCTCGGACGAGGACGTGCAGGAGCTCGTAGCCTTCCTGAACGCACTCACCGGCGAGACGGCAGACCTCCGACCGCTCGGGCGTCCGGAACGCGTGCCGAGCGGCCTGCCCGTCGATTGAACCCCGGAATCCCGACAGGGAGCCGATCCCGTGCGGCACCGGAAAACCTGCACCCCGGCAGGGCCATGAGTTGGCCCGGGCCCTGTCCCGGCTTTCCGCAGTTCGGCGGGTGACTTGAGCAGTCTTGGGGGTTTCCGGGCGGGAACCGTGTTGATTTCAGGGGCCGGTTGCCCGGACCCTATGTCGGCCGGCTCAGCCGACCCCGGAGCGCAATGCTCTGATGTGCAGAATGTCCCATCGTCATTCGAAAGTGTAAAGAAGGTCATGACTGAATGACTGGCACAATTTGACGACAACATCCTCAGAGTTCGCGTTCCGGGGTCGCTCGTGCTCCGGGATTGGAGACCACGCGAGTCAAGCCGTGAACATCAATTCACCTGGTCGCTCGCGCAACGCAACCCAGGAATCGGCCGTGTTGGCAGTCACCTCCAACGCAATCTGCGACTGCCCGTTCGTTGCCAGCGCATGGTCCAATGCGACGCGAAGAGCGCCCTTCGGAAGTTCAACGGTACCGTCGGCAACCGCCGCCTTGCTCGGCCAATCCTCGAACATGGCGTTGTACGCCTGGCGGCGCCCGGGGCTTCGAAATGAAAGGAATGCAATTGACATAACTGGCCGTCGGGTCGCCGCAAGCATTGACTTCACGGGGCAGTGGTTGCCAACGCAGACGCTTCTCGAGAATTTGCGCTAGTCCCGGACGCCTCCTCAAGTTCCCGCATTGCGGGCCGGCAACCACACAACACTTTCGCGCAAAGCCGTGCCGAAGACCGACGGGCAACGCGCCCTTCTGGCTTGCGGAGAAAGCGTCGTGTTCCGCTGTCGGTTAACCACATGGAGTCGCGATGTCACTTTCCGAGATTCCCATTTTCAACCCCCTCCCCGACCCCAAGGCCAGGCGCGAGCGATTGATGCCTATCACCCGTAGTGTTATAGTCCCGTTCTCAGGAGTCCAGAAGGGAACGGCAGTTGGCGACGTTTGCAATCAAGCCGTTCGACCGGAGGGCGAAGTAGTACAGCATTACCGACGAGCAATTGCTTGAAGCAACGCAACGTGTTCGGGAGGGAAACGCCTACGCGGCCCTTGGCGGAGCACATTTCAAGGAGCGCATCGCGCGAAAAGGCAAAGGCCGCGCCGGCGGCTTCCGGACGGTCCTTTGCATGCGAACCGAAAAAATCATAATATTTTTCAATGTCTTTCCGAAAGGCAAAAAGGCGAACCTGAACAACGATGAACTTGAAGCGGCCCAGACCGCGGCACAGTTTCTGCGAATGTCGAAAGAAGAGAGCCTGACCGTGCGTGACAACGGGGTCATGAGGGAAATTGACCCGAGAGAGGAAGATGTGCGGAGGCAAGAAGACGAAGAGTCCAAAGACAAGAAGCCTGAATGCAATGAACATGAATGAGGACAAGATGCATGACTGACACCAAAGAGGGAGACCTGCAGTACAAGTCCGAAGTGTTGGCGGACCTGCACGAAACAGCTCGGGACCTGCGAGACCTGAAGCTGATTTCGAAGCGCACGATGGCAGAGTTTGACGAACTTTGTCTCACTCCGATCAAGCCCATGACTCCAGAAGACATCCGCGAGCTTAGACATCGCGAATCCGCGAGCCAGGCAGTTTTCGCGCTTCATCTGAATGTTTCGCCGGGTCTCGTTAGCCAGTGGGAGCGTGGAGAAAAGCGCCCTGGTGGCCCGTCTGCCAAGCTCCTCGCCTTGGTTGAGAAAAAGGGGCTCAGTGCCGTCGCCTGACGCTGTTCGGTCCGCTGTCCCGCCTTGCGGCGGCGTCGACGATCGGTTCGTAGGGGAATTGTGTTCGAAAGTCACGATGTGGCTCCCGGACTGATTTCACGGCTCATCAAGGTAGCCAACGCAAATGCCTCTCGCCGTGCCGATGCGCCCGGACGCCTCGTTCATCGCGGCAAGGCACCCCAGCGCCTTGTCTCGAATGTCCAGGCCGGAAGAAGACCACACAGAGAATTGCAGGGCTCGATCTTGATGGGTTGATGGGTCCAAGCCGGTCACTAACCGACACCGCAGGAGTCCCGAACGGTGAGCGCGGGCAACCCAACCAAAGGCAGGCGGCCTTCGCTTTGACGTCGTGGGCGGGTCGCGCTAATGGAAATCCGCCCTCAGGGGCCGTACCACACGCAGGCAACACTCTAGTCCGCGTGAGCATGCGTCCCGGGCGATGCCTGCCGCCTTGCGGCGGCGGAATTTGCAAGCGGCCGCTACGGGCCATGAGAATGCGTGGGGAAGTCCAGTGAGCGAACCTGACACCGAAACCAAGACCCTTCATCCCGACGACGACGAATTCGCGATCACGCTCGGAATCGAGGAGGAGTTCTTCCTTGTCGATCCAAGGACGCGCGACCTGATCGTCGACCCGGATGTCGGGATATTCGAGGCCAGCGAGAAAGCCAGCGGCGCCCACAAGATCGTACGCGAGTTCCTGCGCGCCCAGATCGAATCCAACACGCGCGTCTGCAATTCCGTTGCCTTGCTGCGGCAGGCCCTGCGCGAAACCCGCGGCACGATCATCGAGGCGGCGGAACGGCACGGCGCGGCGCTCCTCGCCGCTTCCACGCATCCCTTTGCGTCACAGACAGAACAGATGACAACGCCGAGGAAGCGCTACGAGACATTCGCGAGCAGGTTCCAGGAAAACGTGCGCCAGTTCCTGATCGGGGGCATGCATATTCACGCAGGGTTCGGGGACCCGGATTCCCGGATCCGGGTCATGACGGTGCTCCGCAACTACCTGCCTCTGCTGCATGCCCTGTCGACCTCCTCGCCCTTCAGCCAGGGCCGGATGACCGGGTTCAAGTCCTGGCGACTGACCTTGATGGGCGGCCTGCCTCGCACCGGAATACCCGGTCCGCTGCACTCTTGGGACGAATACGATGAACTGCTCGGCGAGTACCAGCGCATGAAGTTCATCGAGGACGGCAGCGAGCTGTGGTGGGACATTCGTCCCTCGCATGCCTTTCCGACCATCGAGCTTCGGATATGCGACGTCTGCACCCGCATCGAGGACGCGGTCTGCATCGCGGCCTTGTACGCCTCCCTCATCCGGATGCTCATGCGCCTGGACAAGGAGGGCAAGCTGCCGCTCGAGGACCATACCGAGATCATTTCCGAAAACCGCTGGGTCGCGCAGCGCTACGGCGTGCTGGCGAATTTCGGCGACTCCCGCCGCCTGAGCGGTCGGACGGACATCGAGGACCTGGTTACCGAGCTTCTCGACGACGTGGCGGAAGACGCGCACGCGCTTGGTTGCGAGGTGGAAATACGTCGCGCGCTCGACATCGTTCGCGCGGGCACGTCCGCCGACCGGCAGGTGGATCTCTTCCGCCTGCGACGCGTCGAGGGAGACAGCGACGCGGAGGCGCTCCGCAAAGTCGTTGACCAGGGCATCGCCGACACGCGCGAAGGCATCTGAACCCGGAATTGTCGGGCGTTTACGGCCGCCCTTCGCATGGAGACTTCACGGCCTGCGCCCGGCCCAAGAACGCCGCAGGCGTGGCCTCATGCCTGTCGCAAGGCTCTTGGCATCTGCGCCTCGCGGGGAATTCGTCGCGGATTGCACCTCAGGCGAAATCATCACGCGCTGAATGTGTCGCACGGCCTCTCCGGTCAGTTGACAGATCGTCGCCGGACCTTCCTTGCGGCGCCGGCAATTTCCGCACGGTGACAAGTGCCCAGGATCACGCCGGGCCAGGCAGCCGGATTTGGCATTGCCGCCCCGGTCTGGCTGGCAAAAAAAGCGGCCCTTGGGAAATCTGCCGACATGAGACGCCGAACCTGGCCGGCGCCGTTCAGCGCGGACCGCCCTCGCCCACGGCATAGCGTGGGCAGCGTCGGCTCGCCCGCACCTGCTTCACGGCGCGGGGCTTGCCTATCCCTGCTTGCCCGCTTCCCGCACGTCCTCGAGCGTGCGCAGCCCTGTATGCGGCGCCTGGACCAGGACGGCCATGTTGCCCGGCTTGTGCTCGTTCCTGCGCATCTTCACGTGCGCGGCCGGGATGTCGCTCCACGGGAAGACTTCAGACATGCACGGGTCGAGGCGGCGGTCGACCATCAGCTTGTTGGCGGCCGCGGCCTGCTGCAGGTGGGCGAAATGGCTCCCCTGGATGCGCTTCTGGTGCATCCAGACGTATCGCGCGTCCATCGTCAGGTTGTAGCCCGTGGTGCCCGCGCAGATGACGACCATGCCGCCCTTCTTGACCACGAAGGTCGAGACCGGGAACGTGGCTTCGCCCGGGTGCTCGAAGACGATGTCGACATTGACGCCCTTGCCGGTGATGTCCCAGATGGCCTTGCCGAACCGGCGGACCTCCTTGAACCACTCTCCGTATTCCGGCGAGTTCACGACCGGCAGCTGCCCCCAGCAGTCGAATTCCTTGCGGTTGATCACGCCCTTCGCGCCAAGGCTCATGACGAAATCGCGCTTGTCCTCGTCGCTGATCACGCCGATCGCGTTGCCACCGGCGGTGTTGACGAGCTGGATCGCGTAGGATCCGAGACCTCCGCTGGCACCCCAGACCAGCACGTTCTGCCCGGGCTTCAGCTCGTGCGGGTGGTGGCCGAAGAGCATCCTGTAGGCCGTGGCCAGCGTCAGCGTGTAGCACGCGCTCTCTTCCCAGGTCAGGTGCTTCGGACGCGGCATCAGCTGCTGCGCCTGGACGGTCGTGAACTGGGCGAACGAGCCGTCCGGAGTTTCGTATCCCCAGATCCGCTGGCTCGGGGAGTACATCGGGTCGCCGCCGTTGCAGTGCTCGTCATCACCGTCGTCCTGGTTGCAGTGGATGACGACTTCATCGCCGACCTTCCAGTTCCTGACGCGATCCCCGACGGCCCAGACGATGCCCGAGGCGTCGGAGCCGGCGATGTGGTAGTCGGCGCCGTGAACGTCGAAGGGGCTGATCGGAACGCCGAGGCCGGCCCAGACGCCGTTGTAGTTGACGCCGGCGGCCATCACGAGAACGACGACCTCGTTGCTGCCGGGCTTGCGGACGTCGACCGTTTCCAGCTGGAACGACTGGTCTGGTTCGCCATGCCGCTCGCGGCGTATCGCCCAAGCATGCATCTTGGCGGGCACGTGGCCCAAGGGGGGAATCTCTCCCAGATCGTAGAGATCCTTGACCGTTCCTGATGCCGTATCTGCCTTCATCTTGTCCAAAGCCATCCCGACTTGCTCCTTCCACGTGACGCCGCAATGCAGAACCACAATCCAAACCTTAAGTCAATCGCTCCTTTGCGCAACATTTACTAAGTCACCATCTCCAAATTGAAACTTTATTGCCCAAATTCACGCCACAGAATCAGATTCGGGACAATCTCATGTCCTGAAACCGTTGCCCGGCGGTTGGTGCCAGACCCTGAATTCCGCCGCCACGCCCGGTACACGCTGCAACGCGGCGTATTGACAGGGGCATTATATTACGGTTTATATGCAGATGCCGCAACTTTGTTGCTCTATGGGGGCAACCATGACCGCAGACAGACCTTGGCTCTTCAGGACATATGCCGGGCATTCGACGGCCCAGGCCTCGAACGCGCTCTTCCGCGAAAACCTCTCAAGGGGCCAGACAGGCCTTTCGGTCGCCTTCGACCTGCCGACGCAGACGGGCTATGACAGCGACCACGAGCTGGCGCAGGGAGAGGTGGGCAAGGTGGGCGTGCCGATCTCGCACCTGGGCGACATGCGGCTTCTCTTCGACGGGATCCCGCTAGAAGAGATGAACACGTCGATGACGATCAATGCCACGGCACCTTGGCTTCTCGCCCTCTACATCGCCGTTGCCGAGGAACAAGGCGCGGACACCGCGAAGCTCAAGGGCACGGTCCAGAACGACATCATCAAGGAATACCTGTCGCGCGGCACCTACATCTGTCCGCCCGCATCCAGCCTTCGCATGGTCACTGACGTCGCGGCCTACACGGGCAAGCACATGCCCGGATGGAACCCGGTGAACGTCTGTTCCTACCATCTGCAGGAGGCCGGCGCGACGCCCGAACTGGAACTTGCCTACGCGCTTGCAACGGCGCAGGCCGTGCTCGACGACCTTAAGGCAAAAGTGCCGGCAGAGGATTTCCCGGCCATGGTCGGACGCATCTCCTTCTTCGTGAATGCCGGCATCCGCTTCGTGACCGAGATGTGCAAGATGCGCGCATTCTCAGAACTCTGGGACGAGATCTGCCGCGAACGCTACGGGGTCGAGGATCCGAAGTACCGACGCTTCCGTTACGGCGTCCAGGTCAACTCGCTCGGCCTGACGGAACAGCAGCCCGAGAACAACGTCTATCGCATCCTCCTGGAGATGCTCGCGGTCACGCTGTCGCGGAACGCACGCGCCCGCGCGGTGCAGCTGCCTGCCTGGAACGAGGCGCTCGGACTGCCGCGTCCCTGGGACCAGCAATGGTCGCTCCGCATGCAGCAGATCCTCGCCTACGAGACGGACCTCCTGGAGTTCGGCGACCTGTTCGACGGCAACCCGGTCGTCGAGGCGAAGGTCGAGGCACTGAAGGACTGCGCCCGGAACAAGCTGGCCCACATCGATGCCGCGGGCGGCGCCGTCGAGGCCATAGAGTACATGAAGTCCCGACTGGTGATTTCGAACTCGGAACGGATTGCCAGGGTCGAATCCGGCGAGACCGTCGTCGTTGGCGTCAACAGGTACGAGGAGGGCGAGGAGTCGCCCCTGCCGTCCGGAGCCGAAGCCATAACCGTCATCGACCGCAGCGCCGAGGCGGAGCAGACGGCGCGCCTAGAAGCCTGGCGCAGGGAACGCGACGACGCGGCAGTGACGGAAGCGCTCGAGGAGCTGCGCGCCGCGTGCGCGTCGGACAGGAACGTCATGCCCGCCTCCATCAAGGCCGCCAAAGCGGGCGCCACGACGGGCGAGTGGGGAGACGTCGTCCGCGCGGCCTTCGGCCAGTACCGCGCCCCGACCGGCGTCTCGATTTCGCCGTCCAACCGGACCGAAGGCCTTGATGACATTAGGACGGCCGTCGACGCGGTGTCCGCAAGGCTCGGCGAGCGCCTGAAGTTCCTCGTCGGCAAGCCCGGCCTCGACGGCCATTCGAACGGCGCGGAGCAGATCGCCGTCCGCGCCCGGGATGTCGGCATGAATATAACCTATGAAGGCATCCGCCTCACCCCGTCGGAAATCGTTGCCGCCGCCAAGGAGTCCGGCACCCATGTCATCGGCCTGTCGATCCTGTCCGGTTCTCACCTGCAACTGATCAAGGAGACCCTCGTGGAATTGCGGTGCGCCGGTCTCGACCACGTGCCTGTGGTCGTGGGCGGCATCATTCCCGACGGCGACGCGGCGCAGCTTCGTGCCATGGGCGTTGCGCGGGTCTACACGCCACGGGATTTCGAACTGAACCGGATAATGCTCGACATCGTGGAGCTTGCCGACCGGCAGGCGGTCGCAGCCGAATAGGCGAATCCTCACCGCACCTTGGCGAACGGCTGTCCCTGACTGAACCGGCCCGCAATGTGCCGGTCAGGTGCCGTGCGTCCGGCATGGCCTGACGCTTCCGGCGAAATCCGCCCACTTGGGCAATTGCACACGGTCGCGAATTGGCGGAACCTGTCTCCAGGACAGCAGCAGACAGGAACCCGAGACATGACCATCCATATCGGCGCCAAGCCCGGCGACATTGCCGAAACCGTTCTCCTGCCGGGCGATCCCCTGCGCGCCAAGTGGGCGGCGGAGAAGTTTCTCGATGACCCGAAGCTGGTCAACGAGGTGCGCGGCATGCTGGGTTACACGGGCACATGGAACGGAAACCCGGTCACGATCCACGGCACGGGCATGGGAATGCCGTCGCTCTCAATCTACACCAACGAGCTCATCCGCGACTACGGCGCCAAGAAGCTGATCCGCATCGGGTCCTGCGGCAGCATGCAGGCGCACGTAAAGCTCCGCGACATCGTCATCGCGATGACTGCGTCCTCGATGGAGACGCCGTCGAGGGGGATGTTTCGGGAGCTGAATTTCGCGCCCTGCGCTGACTGGACACTTCTCCGGGCTGCCGTTCAGGCCGCCGGAAAAACCGGTGTGCCCACACATGTCGGCGGCATCTACTCGTCAAATGCCTTCTACGATGAACGACCCGACCTCAACGAGCAAATGACCCGCCACGGCACATTGGCTGTCGAGATGGAGGCAGCGGAACTCTACACCGTCGCGGCGCGTCACGGGGCGCGAGCGCTCGCCGTCCTGACCGTCTCGGATCACTTGCAGACAGGCGAAGCGCTGGACTCGGAAAGCCGCGAGAGGTCCTTTGGCGAAATGGTGCGGATCGCACTCGAGGCGGCGTTTTCCGGCTGATACCTCGGTTCGATGGTGAGAGGCGCACGGAGACCGACTGATGACGAAGATAGATTTCACGACAATCCGAAGTGGCCCTAAAGGTCAAAATCAGAGTTTTGAATCACTCTCCGTCCAGCTCTTCCGCCGCACCTATGAGGCGCCCGAAGGGTCAACCTTCGTCAGTCTGAGAGGGGATGGCGGTGACGGAGGTGTCGAAGCCTATTTTCGCACGCCCAGTGGAACCGTTGCGGGCATTCAAGCCAAATTCTTGTTTGAGCTTGGTCCATCACAACTCCGACAAATTGATCACTCTTTGAAGACTGCGATTTGCAATCATCCAACACTGTCTAACTACTGGGTGTACATTCCATTCGACCTCACCGGGCGAGTTGCCAAAGGAAGTCGAGGCAAGAGCCAAGCCGAAAGGTTCGAATGTTGGAAGCACAATGTTGAAGCTCAGGCCACAGACCGAGGCTCCGACCTTACGATCACGCTATGCACCGCCGAAGTTATTCGAGATCAACTACTCCACGTTGACACTAACGGTGGAATGCGCAGGTACTGGTTTGACGACTCGGTATTGACGGATCTGCAAATCCGCAATTGCATAGACGCCGCAAAGGCATTTGCTGGCCCGAGGTATACGGAAGTTCTTGACGTCTCCACCACTGCGCATATCTGCCTCGACTTCTTTGGCGGCGTTGGCAACTTTCAAACATGGCGTGAAGAGTCTCTTGTGCCGGTGATCAACGAATTTTGTGCTTTGCAAGGGTGGGGCAACGAGGCACTCGACATTCTTGCACGACAGGACGTCAACAAAGTACGAATGCAAATTGCCCAAGTCATTGAGATTTGCGAAAGCATGATAAATATGTCGGTGGCGACCGTGCAGAGTGTCGATGTCAGCCAGACATTGCAGGAGATGTTGCCGCTGTTCACCAAGGCAAGAGAAGCACAGGAAGACGCATTTTATAGTAAGCACGGAAAGGAGAATGACACTCCCGGCTTTCGGCAATTTAATGCGGAATACATGGTCACATTCCCTGCAGGGGAAATGGACGCAGCACGAAAATGGGAAGAGCTGGCATCACAGTTACATGCGGTACTTACGTCTTTCGAAATTGGTGCAGCATCAAATCGTTCTCTGTTGTTGCTTGGACCCGCAGGTATTGGCAAAACTCATGCAATCGTGAGCGCCGCGCTGCGGCGGCTGGCACGCGGTGGACCCTCATTGGTCTTGTTCGGCGATGATTTTGGCAACGCGGAGCCATGGGAGGTAATTCGAAGCAAGTTGGGATTTGGGGGAGATGTCGGTCGCGCAACGTTGTTGGAGTCTTTGAATGCGTGCGGGGAAAACTCCGGGTTACCCTTCGTAATCTATATTGACGCACTCAATGAGAGTCCGCACACCGCACGGTGGAAGGACAAACTTCCGGAATTGATTGTTCAGTGCATGCCCTATGGGCATATCAAGGTTTGTGTTTCAGCGAGGGACACGTATCGAGACTTGGTAATCGACAGTAGATTTCCAGGCTACGCGTTCGTGCACGCTGGGTTCACGGGGCGGGAGTTCGAGGCGATCGAAGCCTTTGCAACTCACTATGGACTTGATGCTGAAATCACACCGCTCTTTTCGCAAGAACTCTGCAATCCGCTTGTTCTGCATTTGACGTGCAGAGCAATGAAAAACGAAGGCCGCAAGTCGCTGGATGTTTCCGTTTCAGGCTTTTCGGCACTTTTGGATCTGCATCTCAGACATTGTGATGACCTTGTTCGCCGAAGGCTGCTGTACTCGACTCCGCAAAACCTAGTACGGTTGGCCATGACGCGTCTCTCTGATGTCCTGACACGGAATCCTCCGCGAGATCAGACATGGGACGCATGTACTGATGCACTGGAGGGCCTGACTGCGGGTGAGGTAGCTCCGGACAAACTGCTCAGGGAGCTTGAGCACGAAGGGCTTGTCATTCTTTCGCCCGTCGAAAACGATGTTTGGCTGATTCGGCTGGGGTATCAGCGTTTTGGCGATGTTCTTCGTGCAACCCAACTTGTCGAAAGTGTGATGCAAGCATCGGACTTGGACAAAGAAACGCTTGCCAACAAGCTCAGCTTGATGTCACCGAACGACGAGGGGCTCTTGGAGGCCTTGGCTGCCGTTCTTCCCGAAAAAACCCGCGTAGAATTGACTTCCAGCGAACTGGAACTCGATCCAGAGCTTGCTCATCGGTTGTTCATAGGCGCACTACCTTGGCGATCCCGTGCCAGCATTGACTCCGGCATTGTCGGCCATGTGTATGGAGCTCTGCATACACCGAACCTATGGCAGCAAGTTTATGAAGTGTTCTTTCGCCTAAGCTTGGTACCGGATCACCCGTTGAACGCTGCAAATTGGCTTGGACCATTTTTGCGTCGTTCTTGCATGGTCGACCGTGATGCGTTCCTGTCGGTCGCTGCATTCAAGTCGTTCGATGACAACGGTGCGGTCGGGTCTCTCATCAACGCCTCTTTGCACGCGGACATACAAAAATGGCCGGAGAAAAGCAGACGCTTGGCAGCCTTCGCACTTTCTTGGTTGACTTCTTGTGCCGACAGGCGCGTGCGGGGCCTTTCAGCCAAGGCGCTCACACGAATCATTGCAAACCAACCTAGCCTCGGCCGGGAATTAGTTGAAGAGTTCGGCGTGTGTGATGACGATTACATTCTCGAAAGCATTGCTCAAGCAATCTATAGCGCATGTTTGCTAGCGGTTGACCGTAGAAAGGAGTTTATTCCTGCCTTGGATGGATTATTGAGTCCCGTGTTTGATTCGCCAAATGTCTTGATTCGGGACTCCGTATACCTGTTGGCAAGCCTATTTCAAAAGGCCGATCTCCCAAGAGAGTTAAAGAAACGTCTGGATTCGTTCCCTTCCATCGTGCCCGCTCCTCGACCTTGGCCAGTAACGAGGGACGCGCGGACGTTACTGGATCTAGAGCACTTACCACTAAATATGGAGCTTTGGGGGGTCAAATTGCATCCCGACTTTTGGCGATACCAGGTGGAACCAAGTATCAGGAGTTTTGACTTGGAAAGTGCAGGAATTAGCCAAGAGAACATTGCGTGTTGGATCATGGTCGAGACTCTGAAGCTTGGATATCCAGGACACGGCGGAACTGCGCTTCGTGCTGATCGGCTGATTAGCTACAATTTCGGATCTGGCCGAGGCCGCAAGGGATACGCAGAGCGGTTAGGAAAAAAGTATTACTGGTTGCTGCTCCATCGCCTACTTGGAGTCCTCGCAGACAACATAGATGCGAAGGAACCGTATTCTGGCAGATCTTTGGGCCCGGGACATTTATGGTCGGTGGAAGTACGGAAAGAAGACCTGAGTGATGTACGAGACATCTTTCCGCTGATCGAATATCCTGATTGTATGGTCCGAGGTCCTCGATATGACTTCCCGAATCGGACCACGGACGTCAAGCGCTGGGTGCGTACAGATGACTTTACGCCGCACGAACAGTGCCTCATTCGAAATTCTCCGGCAGGTGACGAATGGGTGGCATTGACATTGAGTGTTGAGGATAGCGATCGGTCGACCGGGCATGATGCCTGGAGGGAACCTCATCTGAGTGTGACAGTGTACTACAGTAGCATCCTTGTCGATGCGGAGGTGGCAAATTCTAAGGGCAGAAATTTCGGAATTGAGGCATTCGATGAACGGGGGACAAGTTTCTATCGTGGGTTTCTAGCCGAGTATCCCGACGGGCTAATGTATAAGCAACTGTTGGAAGACAAAGAGTTCCATTACGACCAAAGAGACATTGAATTTTCGGAGGTTGTGCTCTCACGTGATGGAGAATGGGAGTACGACTACTCATATGCATCACAGGAGAGGCAGGGACATCTTCGGGTCCCATGCAAGAGCATTATTGAGGCCCTGGCACTGCAATGGGACAAGCAAAGGGGCTGGCTCGATGCTGCCGGAAAGTTGGTGGCGTTTGAAATACGCGGCAGGCAGCGAAGCGGATTGTTCATCCTGCGATCCAGCCTCAACAATTACCTGGATACCACAAGACGTAAATTGCTGTGTCGGCGCTTTGCGCATCGTATTTTCTACTCTCCACGGAACGATGAAAGTTCGCAAATTGATCTAATCACATGGCTGCGCTATGAACCCAATGAGCCTCCACATGTTTTGAAGCAGGACCTGCATGACTTCAACTGTGGAGATGGTCCTGTTAATTCGGATGCGGCAGGGATATTTCCGCTTCCGTGAAATAACGAAGCTCCATCTCAACATCGACTGCAACGCAATAGTGATAGCCATGGCGGGAATCTCCACAGCTTGCGGTTTGCCGCAATTCTGGCACAAGAAATTCCTCAAAGCAACAGTATTGGACCTAAGTCCAACTTTCTAGATGCCTTCGAAATTCTCCTAATGTCATTATCTTTACTCTTTCATCGTTAAGGGCAGAGAAATTCTTGTTTCCGTTTCTTTTGGTTACGACGATTGCATGGCTTGCATTTTCTTTCGCCACCGCATCAGCAAGTTCCGCAAGTGTTCCGGAAATGATTGATGATGGCAGTCTTCGATTCCAGTTCTTTACCAGAACAAGAAGTCTCTCGCCCTCTCTATCAATTAAAATGTCGTATGCATGACTTGGCCCATAAGTACTGGACGCCTTAACTACTTTTATATCATATTTATTCAACAAATTAGATACTTCTCCTTCAAATCTTGCATAGTCTTCAATTTCAGATCCTCTATTTGAATTCTCCTGCTGTCTCTCAAGAGAACTATATACAATTACAATGAAAGAAATCATCACTAGACTTCCAACAACTGTTGCAACTGCCAATGGCAAGGCATCAAGTAACGCTCCCTTATCGTTGACGAGATCTTGAATTTCTGGCAATATGGTCAAAGATGCTCCAGCAATAGAGGCACTTACTGCCATGGCCACCGTCATAGAAATCGTAAAATTGCCAAAAGTTTTCTGGGAAGAATCTTCGAATTCTAAATTCTCTTCCATGGACGCCACTTCAATCGAATCAAATAATTGCACCACTCGGTCCAAAATCGTCTGACGCTGCTCGGGAGGAATGAAATCGGATTCCAAAATGCGGGTAAATATGTTATTAATGAGCTGTGTTTCCGACAGCAAATCTGTTGTGCGTACACCGAAATCCCGAGCCTTCGTATAAATAAGACGGCCAATTTCGTCCGAAGCGGGTGTAAAACCCTCAAGCACAATGCGTCGGACAAGTACCTTTTCAATTTCTTCGTTGCTTGATCGGATCCGTTCTTTACGAGCCCCAACCGTTTGCCGAAGGCCAAAAAGAAACAAGGCAATGGACACAATTGTTCCGAGCACTGCTAAAATGATGCTTATGAATTCCATATTGGCCGTCCCTTGGTCTCTAACGCCATATGCTTGTGACTTGCAATTCACTCACAGTGCCAGTGAACGCCCCTTTTGGTTCCATAAGATGGGGCGCTTGGGTCACTGTTTCTCTGTGTGCCGTCTCACTAGCGTCCGCCTTGCTTCTCTATCATAAACCTTTATTGCCACTGCGATACTCAGATGTCCATTGCTTATGGTCAAGATCCCCACTGTTCGGCCGGTTGAATTGTCAATTAGTGTAGTGATAGATTCACTCAATGCCGTATGACAGGTAAGGCACAGCGGCCAGCATTACGATTCGGACAACCGACCGTCGCCGATGGTCAACATCAGTCGCACTCTGGACAACCAGGGCTGAGTTGCACGTAACACCGGTCTTTACTGCAAAGCGGAAGCTGGGAAGGGAATGCGTCACGAGGCGGGACAGGTTTGCACACCAATCTTGGGGGTGTGGCGTAACGGTTGCGTATGCGCACCTCTATTCCGCAGCGAAACCGTCAAGCCCACCCTTCACGACCCTGCGGAGTCCATCTCGAACTTGTTCTCGGACGAATCCGTCAGAAAGTTGAACACACTCTAACTTTCTGATTTTCAGTACTTTTGTGGTTGCGGGGGCTCGCAATCACCGAGACCGACAATCACTGTCAGTCTCGATCTGACACGTTGTAATCTTCTGAATTCACGTTTGTATTTTTGACGCGACGCCGTGTTGCTCACCAGGATTTATCGGGAGTCAAGTGCCAGCATCTTGAGCGCGGGGAAAAAGTGCATGTGGTCAAGCAGCCCTGCGGGCGTTTGGTTCGCGGGCATCGAGGCAATCGGTGGGTGAAGGCAAGTGCTCAATGGTCTTGTCCCGAGCGCAGTTCACTGGGATCACCTCCAAGGCCCTCGGCTGCAGCTTCTAGCCGGAACAGGTGCCAGGTCACATCGCTGCCCGCCAATGCGACAAGTTCTTCGACCGACCGAGGTTCTACACAATCAAGCTCGAAATTGCCGTCAAAATCGTGTGAAGGCTTGAATCACGGGCGCATCTCATTTTCCACGGAACAGTCGTGCGAGAAGCCCCTTTCTCCGCGGCACTTTGGGAGAAGAGGGGCGTTGGGCTTTCGCCCGGCGTCTTTGCTTCGGCATATTTCTCGCAATTCGCGGTTTTGCTTCGGATGCCATGATCAGTTTGTCGGTCAAGTTCCGTGTGTTTTCGAACACGGTGATTTCGAAATCATCGGTTCTCACCGCTTTGTCGAACAAGTTTGGGAACATCGATTTGAACTGTCCTGGTGCAACTTCGAATCTGTAGGCCGGATCCCAGACTTCGAAGTACTTGAAGCAGTGCGCTTCCGTGCCAAACAGTTGTCCGTATGGTCCGCAAATCAATGCGTGCGTGATCCGTTTTCGTCTGCTATTAGCTTCTTTGGCCCGCACGACTTGTTCGGGGTTTAGCGTCACTAAGGTCAAATTGTGTCTTTCCATCTGAGAATCGCTCTTGAGGATTGAAGTGAATGTTGCCTTCGGTACAGAACGGATGCTTCGGGTGCTCCTCATCAATTTTTGCAAGAATGTTAGCCGAGCGCGGTATCCATTACGTCAGGCGCAACTTGGAGTTGATGCTTTCCAGGAGTTCATTGACGGACTTCGCTGTCTCGGGAGTCACGTCATCGCCGTCACCTAGCGTGACGCGGAAGTGGAACCGCACGGGAACGCCGGCGGCGGCCGTGATGACATCCGGCAGCACGTCCATCAGATCCTGAAGTTCGTGGGGTTCTAGGTCGGCGGCGGCGGTGCGAGCTCCTTTCGGAATCCGCGCTGCGTCGTCCTTCTGATCCGCAAAACTCGATGGGACCGCCTTGGGCTCTGTCAGTGTCACGACAGCTGCGCCTGCGGCTTCGCACGGCCAAGGGCCACTGTCGTGTGCGAGTGCGAGCCAGCGTGCGCTGAGCGCATCGTCGATTGCCCGGCGTAAAATCGACCATGGTAGCGGTGCTCCCGCCTGCACTGAGAGTGCGGCCGACAGGGCGAGTGCGTTCGTTTGCCCGTCCGCCCAGGCCTTCGGCACGGCATCCTTAGTCAATCGATCCACTGATATAGGTTGCATTGGTGCGCGCAGTTCGGCGGCGTCTGTCAATACGCCGGGCGGTGCGGGCTCCCCAAGAAAGCTCGCGGGACCGTTCACCAGCCACAGGACTCCCTGACGAACGGCGTCGGAGACAGACGCCTCGATTGCAGCGCGCGGGCAAGCTGGGATGGGCACTGGCTCTTCGTAACCTTTGCGCTGCATGGTCACGATGCGCTCGCCTGCGAAATATGCGACTATGTCAGCCACGGACAAAGACTCACCGGCCCACAGTTCGGGCAGAACGCCAGGAGCCAACGTATTCGGATCAAGATCCGAAAGAGTCGCTTTGTCCGGCAAGAGCAATTCCAGGGCGGGCTCGGCCCGCGCTGCTTCGTCGATCGGCATCCGCCACCAGGTCTTGATAGACTTGTCGGGACGCAAAAGTGAAGCAACAAAGATGCCCTGCCGGACACCCCCGTCGATGGTGTCAAGGATCTCCTTTTGGCGGAGCATTTTTGGCAGCTTGGGGTTTTCCGCGAACGCGCCCGCCATGTCCTTGACGCGACGCGATATCTCGTCGGTCCGCCAGAGATCGTAGGGGCCACCCGGCAGCATCGCCTCGGCGCTGATCGCGGTCTCCTGGATGCGCGCCCGCCGGTCGCTCTTGACGGTCGCGAATAGCGGCTCGTTACCGACTGTTGCCTTGAACGCCTGGATTTCGTTGCGCTCGTTGACCGTGACGACGATCGCCCAAGCCTGGCGTATCGAATCGGGAACACGCTTGCGCGCTTGCCCCGTCCAGGAGGCGAGCATTCCTTCGCGAACAGGATCGCGCGTCTGGTCCCCAAGCTGGGTTCGCACTTCCTCCCAGCCGAGGTATTCGCGGATACGCACGCGGGCGGAATTCAGACCGTCGCGAGAGGGCGCCGCCAACACGATGGAGTTGCGGCGTGTGCGCGGACGGTCTATTCGCGTTGTCTCGTCGATGAAGCGCCGCGCCTCCGCGCTTGGCTTGCCCGAGTCGGAAACCGCTCCCGGTCCCAAAATGGCGAAGTGAAACTCCCCGTCGTCCTCGATGTCGCGTGGCCGCTCCGGCAGCATGTGCACGCGTGCGCCCGCCGCCGTAGCGCCTTGGGTGAGGCTCTTCGTCCGCCGAACTTCGGCGAGGAGCGTTTGTTCGACAAGCTCCGCCGTAACACGGTTGGAGCATGCGTCATCGTGCATCTGCTTTAGGTTGGGCCGGTTGCCGAGACGCCATGCCTTAGGAAGCGCACCCAAGCCGCCGTCGGCCACAGAAGAACCAGAGAACTCCGCCTCGTCGAGGAACCAGGAAAGATCCGTCCACCGGCGTAGGCCCTTCTCCAGCTCGATGCGATCCGGGCGCGTCGCGCCGATGAGCGCCAGCAGTTCCGGCGTATGCGCCCTTTGGCCAATCGGTTGCGAGCTTAGGAACGTGGCGCATACTGCCTGCTCCATTTCACGGAACTTCAATACAGGCTGCTCGTCCTGAATCGTCCGTGCCTTGGCTAGCTCGCCTTCGAGTACTGCGCTCCAGACGTTGCCGGTACCGTCTGTCACTTCACGGGTGGCTGTGCCGGCGAGTTCTCGCGCCGCTTCGGCGAGATCTCCCTCACCGGGGGCCGGCAGGAACACGTTTGGACCGACCAGCGGGCCGGTGTCCCATGTTTCGGCGTCACGTAACGCGATGGCGAAGGTCCTCAAGATGCCGCGCGTGCGCTGAAACCCGTCCAGTTGGGTCCACTTGGAGTAAAAGATGTCGGTCAGGTCCGGATGGAAAGGGTAGCCTTCGAGAAACCGCTGTTCCGCACTTGCCCTGTCCTTGCGCACGGTCTCGTCGACCCCCGCGATGTTGGCCACAGCCGCCGTAACGTGGGGACGGAATGCGTCGGGATTGGCGATCGACTGGGGGGTGAAGAATCGTCGGCGCAGGACCTCGGCCACGTCCTGCCGCTGCACCGGCTGGATGCCCGCTTCCCTCTGCCGATTGAAAATGTCGAAGATCTCTTGGGTGAGTTCCTTGCCGAGAGCGTCGCTCTTTCCAGGATCGGATGCGAGCAGCGATGCAACGAGGGCGCAGCGATCGACCCTGACCGCTGCCTGGCAAAGATACTGGAAAAAGTCGATCAGTCGAGCGCGCCAGCCCTCCGCCATCGTGGCCTTCTCGCGTGCGTACATCAGCACTTCGTCGATCAGCACCAAGGTCGCGAGGCCTTGCGCCTGCGGTCGTGACAGCAGATCGGCCAGAAGCGGCTCCGCAGGCGGTGTCTCGCGTTCCTCGTTCGCACTGTCCGGATGAAGCGCACGCAGGCCTTCCTCACCCGCGACCTGGAAAGCGAGCACGCTCCAGGGATGCTTGAGCCAGCGCAGTGCGCCATCGGAGCCGCGTACCTCCATACCCTTCTCGACATCGAGCTTGTCGAAACAGAGCGCCGCGACCCGCGCCGTCGGCAGGGGCGCGCCGATATGGGACTGAAACTGTTCGACTGCGGGCAGCACCGGCAACGCATCCGGCTTGTGCACGAGATGATAGAGCGTGACCAAAGTATGGGTCTTGCCCCCACCATAAGTGAGTTCGAGCTGGCGGATGGCCTTGGTGTTTTTTCCGGCGAGGCGAAGCGCCACGTCGCGGGCCAGTTCGCGTAACGGAATGGTGGGAAAAGTAAGGGCGAAGAACCGTTCAGGGTCCTCATAGATGGGCCGCACGCCTCGTTGCATGGCCACGTCGTGCAGGTCGGCAGCGAAGTCGGCGAGCGAGAGTTCGCCCGTGCGCACGTCCTCTCGCAATTTCGCAACTTCGTGCCAAGGTGTCCAAAGAAGTTTCTGAGCCATCTCGGCCTCACTCTGCAGGTTCAGGGTAGAGCTTCGAGACGCTGGGCGAGAGCGTCGAAGTCCTCGCGGCATTTCTGCCGAATCGCTGAAATCTTGCGTGCGGCTTCTTCACCCAAAGCCTGACGGCCGCCGCCAGGTCCGTCGACGACGCCGCGCTCATGGGCCAATGCGTCGAAGTATAGTTCCTTTACATGGATCTCTGCGCGAACGTCCGCCCAATGCCATCCACTCGGTAAATCCAGACCGGCCAGAACCCAGGATTCGATCTCTTCCCAAGCATTCTCCGCGAGGAAAGTGCGATCAATTCCGAACTCTCCTTCGAGTTGGTCCAGTCTTTGGCGCCGTCCTGAAACGCAGTCGCGGTCGACGCAAAGGATGAAGATGTCGGTCATGCCGTCGTGCTGGTCCACGACCTCCTGAATGCGCTCCATTTTCAGGGCTTCATCGACGCCGCCCAGCAACGGGTCCTGGCAGACCCGGACACGTGCGTTTCCTTTGCCCATGGTAGCGAACAGCCGCTTGAACAGCGGTTTCAGAATGTATTGATCGTTGCGGAAGTCCTCGGGAATGACCAAAACCCTCATTCGGATTGCTCCCCGCAGTCCCCGTTATCTTCAGAAAAAGCAAGCGCGGTTTCCATCCAGCCGCCTGCAAGAAGCCTGCCCAATCCCTGAGATTTCCGCAATTTCCGGACGTTGCGCAGATCGGCGACCCGGCGAATGACAGCGTCATTCGCATGCTCCAGGCGACAGGTGACCGAAGTGTTTTCGAAAGTCTCGTCACTCACAATGGATAGTAGATCGGGCGAATGAGTCGTGGCAATTACTTGGGGCCCTCCATTGGCGGTCTGCCGCTCTATGATTTCGACCAGGAGATGAAGCCGCGACGGGTGTAGACCGTTTTCGATTTCCTCGAAGAAATAGAGATCACTCGGGTTATTTCCTAGCAGGGCAGCCAGCATGGCGAGGAACCGCAAGGTGCCGTCCGAAGCGCTGTCGGCAGGTATGCGTCCACCGTTTCTTTCCTGGATGACGAGGTGGACCTTGCCTGACGGGTCGGTGGGAAATTCGAAGTCCTTCACGTCCATCGGCGTCAGTTCACGAATCCAACGGGTGAGAACTGACTTGCGCTCGGGATCGTTGCAAATTTCTTGCAGCACTAAAGGAAGATGCTCGCCGCCATCACCCAAGGCCGTCTGGCCAGGGGAGGTCGGTTCTCGCATGCGGTCTGGTCTGAAATCAAAAAAACGTGCTCTTTGAAGTTCATCGACAACCGGTCTCACCTTCTTGAAGGTTACGTTGTCGGTCCCCCAGTGGAGAATCTGGAACAACGCTGGCTGAGCACGATCTAGGTTCATCTGCCGGTCGCCAAATAAGTGACCTTGGATCACCTCTTCCGAATCGATCCTCAGACTCTCTGCGACAACCGAGAGTCCGCCGCCGCTGAATGCCTCGGGACAGGCCTCGATGCGGTATCTCACGTCATTTCCCTGAGCGGCTGCAGTTTGGGAGCCAAGTTGCATCCGGGCTTCCAGGGAAAACGGCCCGGGTTTCCAAGGTGATTCAGAGGCTCCAAGCCGCACGATCCGGGCCACCGACCCGCGAATCGGCTTCCAGTCGCCCCCATACTTGCCACCGACGATCTCCGCGAGCGTATAGCCCCGGCCGATGCCATGGAGGAAGCGGAACGCATCGCGGATGTTGCTCTTGCCGCTGGCGTTGGCGCCAACGATCAAGGTGAACGGGCCAACGCGCAGCGTCTCGTCGGCAAAGTTCTTGAAGTCCTTGAGGCGGAGCGAGGTAATCACGGCTTGGTCTCCAGTCGGAATGCAGTCTGACGCGGAGAGGCGATGCTGGCACGGGCGGCGATGTGGTTGGAGAGGGATTCGAGAACCGTGCGTTCCTCCGACCCCGCGGGCGCCAGCTCGACCAGCGCCTGCACCAGCCGGACGAACAAGGCATGACGCGCCAGGCCGTTGTCGTCGATAAAGCCGTTCACCCGGGCTTCGTCGCCGGCGCGCCAGAGGTGCATCAGCCGGTGCGCGCGATCGATCAGCGGTACTGGTCGTCCTCCCGGCCCCTCGTGGCCGAGCCACTTGGCCTTGCGCCGGGTCCATGGCAGGAGCTTGACCTTGCCGCCGCTGGATGCAGAGTCGGCATTTTCTTCTTCGCTCGCAGCCTCGCCGTCTTCGAGGTCGTCAAACAGCGTGCGGCCGGGGCGTGAGAGAATTGCGAAGCGGTCGGAGAGCTCTCGGTCCGATAGATTGCACGAGAGCGCATAGAGGATGCAGGCGCCCGCAGGCGCCTCCGCCAAGCCGAAATCGCCCCGGTGCAACAGATAGTAGGTGGTCACGTCATCAAGCCCGCCTGCCGTGTCATCGTCGCCGCCGCCGCTCAGCACGTGTCCGACGACGAAGTCCACCACCATCCGGCGCACTTCGCGCAAGAACTCGGAGACCGTCATCAGCGCGTCGGGCTCGTCAGCCTTCTTCACCACCGGATGCCTGGAGAAGGCTTCGAGCGCCGGCCCCGTCGCCGCCCACACGAAGTCTGGCCCGCGGATACCGGCGTCCCAGAAGTCGCGCAGGCGGCGCGCGATGTTCTGGCGCATCTCTGCGAGCACGGCCGCGTCCCATCCAGGCCGCGCCGGCGCGCGCTTCCGGCAGACGAGCCAGACTGAAGAGGCCAGCGCGGCTGAGGCTAGGGAACGCTGACGATTCTGCATTTCGGTCTGGATCGGCCAAGAACCGTCAACGACGAATCCGGCGCGGATCAAGGCGGCGGCTAGCGTTTCCCATGCGTCGGGAGACTTGTTCGCGAACACCACGACCAACCGCCCTTCCCGACTCAGCGCCTCGTGGCATGCCTGGAATGCGCGGGCCATGCCGTCTTCGTATGTCTTCTTGGATAGCGCCTTGTCGCCGCCGAACCTGCTGGCGTCGTCGATCAACTCGCCGTCCTCGGCGTCGTTGTCCCATTTCGGACCCAGCGGATCAGCGAAGACACGGTCGGCGTCGGGGACGATGCCATGAAGCAAGCGTCTCAGCCAAACATGAAAGAAGTCCATTAGGTTCGAATACCCAATTGCGTCGTAATAGGGCGGATCGGTGCAGATCAGGTCGAAGCCTTCCTGACCGGCCCCAATGGCGCTTCGGTTGACTATAGTCGAGGCTGGCGCAGCTTCGGTTGCGGACAACGCATGATCCAGATAGCGGCCCAGCCAGTTCGTCATGCCAAAAAAACTTCCCGATCCATTCGACAACGGATTCACTTCGCAATAGTCCCACACAATGGGAAGTGCAAATCGGGCGAATGTGTTGCGCAGTGTCTCTCTAGTATTGTCCCAAGAACAAACGTTGCTGCTGTAGTCCGTCTGCTTGCTGAGCATGCAAGTCACGCAGGAAATTACCGCCTCGCGCAATTCGTCTGGGACGCTTTCCATGCTCATTGACATCCGGCGCAGTTCTTCAGCGAACGTACCGAGCGCAAGGAGTTGCCGGTCGGTGAACAGCTTTGACCATTGGTCGAGGCCGTACTGCGCGCACCACGTATTCCGTTTCGCATCTTCTAACACTCTTTCGTGTTGCAGACCGAAGGGTATATCCGCGTAAGTCGCCTCGATCTCGTGCGGCGGAACATCGGCAGCGTGCAATTCCTCGTCCTCCGGCGACCGGTATTCCTTTCCATTCGGCCCGTTCACGACCACAGCGGTCATCGCTGCACCGAGCCGTCCGGCGCGGCCTTCGAGGCGTATATCCTCCATGGTCATGATAGTTGGGCAACAGGGGCAGCGCGCACCGCTGCGGCTCATTGTGCCCTCGCCCAGCCGTTTGTCGTGCTCACGTCGCTGCGCCGCGTTGCCGCCTACTCGCGAGACTCCGGCTTCAACGCCGAATTCGACGCCGGTCCCATCCGCCTTTTCCATCATCGTGAGCAGGACGCGCTTGCTCTCCTTCTTGCAGAGCCAGCGGGTCTTGAGCAGCGGCAAGGTGGCTCGACAGCCCTTGCAACGCACCGTGCGAGCCCACAAGTAAGCTACGGTTGGCTTCGCCACCCATCGCGGGTTGCGGGGATCGTCGAGATACACTGCGTCAAGCTTGTCGTTCAACGGTCGGGCATCTGTCTGTCCCTTCCCATCCGGTGCCAACAGCTCCAAGGGGCGTGGCTCGAACGACTTGCCGCCCAGCGCGAGCGGCTGGAATTCCGCATATGTCGGGTAACGCTCTGCCAACGCGGCGCGGGCACGGGCCAAGACGCGCCCGCCCCAGGCGCGAACCTGCCAGGCGAGGTCGGCTTGGAGAAGCTCGTCAGTATGCGAAGGGGTGTCGTCGATCAGGGCAGGCTCCGCCTCGCGGCCATCTTCGCCATGGCCGAACGCCGCAAGGCACCGGGCGAGCGCCTTGCCCTTGAACCCCTTGGACTTGAGGAAGGCCTCCATGAAGTCGCAGTCAGAGCGGGCGAAGCCTGGAAGCGGCAAAGACTCCCCTGCGAGTCGGTTCGGGTAGTCGAGTGTGCACTTGAGGATGAACCACGCGACGGGATTGATGTCGACAGCAGTCGCTTCGCAGCCGAGCCGCATCGCCTCCAGCGGGATCGCACCACCGCCCGCGAACGGATCCAGCACCTTGGGCGCGCGACCGCCATAGGCCTCTCGGATCTTCTCGCGGAACCAGTCGAGGTCGGGACCGTGCTCGCGCCCCCAATGGAGGATGCCGCCCCGGGTTTCGCGCCGACGACGCTCAACCGTGCGCCCGTTCCGCCGTTCGGTCTTCACTGTTTCAACAACCTGGCCTGCGAGTCGGCGATAAATTTCCTTGCGCTCGGCCGCGTCGTCCGGATCCGGCAACAGCGTTGCAACCAGCGCCGCCCGACAAGCCGCCAAAGGACGTCGCGCGGGCCAGATATGCAAAGTCGAGATATGCCCATGCCGTACGTTCTTCTCGTGCACGGCGTCGAGCGAGACCCGCTCCAGCGGAAATTCGACCTCAATGAGACGGGGGGCGTCGGATGTCATGGCGCCGGCTCGAAGAGGCGGAGGCCTCCGTGATTTGCGCCGATCCTTCCTCCGGACAACCTATCGACGACAGGAGAAAACTTCATTACACACCCATTCAGAGACAAAAGTCTCACAAAATGGCTCAGATATTCGAAGTTTGAATCAATGCCATATAACACGACAAGTTGTCGTCCTACTCTATTTCGAATTATTATTCCATGAATTCGAAATTTATGACAGTGACTTCCAAAAGCAACAACTGCTCGGTTACAACACTCCAGAGTTCTCGTTCCAGTTTCACCTAGTTGCATGAGGTACCTCGTACCGTTATTAAAGAAAATTCCCAATTTTTCGAGCTCAACAAGAAACATGCCCCTTGGATCATCAGACGACTGCTTGCAATATTGAGATTGAATGAAGCCGTCTATGAGATATCGCATGATCTCCGATAAAGTCCTCGCATCGCTTTGAGACATATTCTTCAAAACCGAGAGCGTGCGAAGAGAGGTGCGGCCCGGCGCTTCCACGTCGCCGGCAAGAAATTTCGCCCAAATCTTCCGCATATCCTCCGCAGAGACATCCTGAAAACCGTCTAAAAACCGCGCGATCCAGTCGTGATCCGGTTCGTGATCTGGAACCTCCTTGTCGCCGAGCTCGGTGGCGGCCTCCTGGACAACGGACACGATGTTCGCCTGCCGTCTCTCCTCCTGAAACTCGATCCGCTGCGCGACACCATCGGGGCCGAGGTCGAGTACTCCGCGCTCCGCCTCGCCCGGCACGACGAGAAAACTGCGCGCGTCGGCATGGGTTTTGGCGATGAGCTTCAGGCTTTCGACCTCGGCAATAACTCCGATGAGCCGTGCCTCGGCTTCCCTTCGGGCCTTCCACGGCGCTAGCATCGACCGCGCCACCGCGCCAATGCCACTGGCAGCGTAGTCCAACAACTTTTCGAGCGCCGGGACCTTGAGATTGACGTCCACCATGGTCACGTACTTTCCGCGCTTGTCAGCCGCCGCTGGACTTCTTCGAACAATTCGTCGACCCGCCCAAGAGCCTCGCTGCGGTTGAGCGGTCTTGCACCGGGGTCGGCACCCGCGTAACGCAGGCGAACGGCATAGCGGCTATAATCCACGAGAGTGTCAAACCGAGCGACGTCCGCGCCGTGCGTGTTCACCATGTCCAACAGCGCCGCCAGGTCGTGCGACAGCGGGTAGGTTTCGCCCAGCATAGCAAGCCATGCCTTGAGCAGCTTTTCGGCCGCCTGTTGCACGTGGAAACCGAAGATTTCGTCCGCAAACACCGCCGCATCGTCCATGCCGTGAAGGGCGGAGAGATCCCGTTCCGCCGCGTCCGTGAGCGTCCGGGCCTCCCTAAGGTCGCTCATAGAGTACCCTGCCTTCCCGCAGTGCACGCGCGAGCACATGGTTGAGCGAGTCGCGCCAGTAATCGACCTCGTCGCGGCTGTAGACCAGAATGTCCTTTGGGACGTGGAATTTCGCGAGCGCGCGCCAGAGGCGCGTCTCTACGACTCCGCGATCCCGGTCCGGCCCGAACGGTTCCGCCTCGACGATCAACAGATCGATGTCCGAGTCCATCCCGGCGTCCCCGCGCGCTCGGGAGCCGAACAGGATCACTTGCTCGGGGTCGGCCGATTCGACGATGGCCGCCGTCATTTGCTGCAAAAGCAAGTCGTCATCCGTCATGATGCTCGTCCACCTTCAACCAGACGGCCACGCCGTCCTCGGACACGGTGATCGCGGGCTCCGTTCACAGCCGTGTCGTGAAGCGGAGGCAGGGCGGCCCTGTGCATCGCCGCAGAGGCGCAGGCCGACCCGTGGTCGCGCACGGTCGCCTCCGACAATCGATCGTCGGACTGATCCAACTCCATCGTCGCCTCCTCCCGCGGGCAGTGCCTTAACAGCCCCTGAACTGTCGCATACCGCCCATTTTTCGTCTTGGAGGTCGGCACAAATGTCAAGAAAGTAACTCGCACGGTGTTGCCGCCCTGGTCGACATGACAGATCTTCATGCGCCCTCCTCGTCCATGCTCGCCAACTGAATTTCGGATGCGGCGATGACGACGCTACCCTTCGCCCTAGCCAGAAGGCGGCTGAACGGATCGCGTATCTTGACCAGGCGGGGCCGGGGCGTTGCGCAGTCGAAGACGACATAGAGCCAGTAGCGGTCCCGCAGGTTGCAGGCCGCGGCCCATTCGTTCTCGCTCACTTCCACGGCGGCGGTCCCGGCACGGCCCTTGACCTCAATTGCGCGGTCCTCGGCTGGCCCATGCGCAGAGGCGGGACGCTGGGAGCGAAGATCGAATCCGGGCCAATCTCCCAACCCCTCGCGGCGCGCGAGAGCGGGCCGCGACACGTCCCGGACCGCGGCGCCAGCCGCTTCCTCGTGGACGCACGCGAAGTTCATTGCGATCGCCTCGACTTCTGCGTCGTGCCTTCGGCGCTGCTCTGGATTGTCTGTCGGGACGACCAGCGCGTGGGCGATCATGGCCGTCTCGCCAGGCTCGATCAGGGACGGCTCCGCGTCCAGCAATGCCAGACCGCGCCGCCTCTCCACGACAAGTCGGCTCTGTTCTTCCTTGACGATAGCAAGCTCCGTCTTGGCACTCGCATCGCCCTTGCGCGCATCGCCGTTCACGCGCCGCCGTCTCGCCATCAACTCGGCGGTCTTGTGGTCGTACCCGCGCACGATCCAGCGTCGCCGCTCAGGCAGCGACTCTTTGATGCGTGCACATTGTTCCGCCGCCATGCGCAGTGCGGTTTCCCTTAGCCATTCCTCCGCGCGCTCCGTCAAACCACGAGCCAACGGAGCCAAAGGCACGGCGCCGGGCGCGATCCCGTCCGCGCCGCGCAGCAAGAGCAGATGCTCCAGCGGGCAGGGCGAGATGGTGCCGTCGGCTTCCTGCCGCATTCCTATCGGCCGGGTTTCAATCGTCTCTGACCGCTGCGCATCGTGGCGAACGACCGACGCTTGGGCCAAATGAACGAGATAGGGCGATTCGGCGTGGGGATCGACGAAGATGGATCCGCTTCGCGCTGCGGCGCCGTGGCGTTCCAGGACGGCTGCCCGGAAACGCTCGAACACCGGTTCACCGGGATGCATCCAGATGGCGTTGCCGTTGGATTTGGGGCGGTGGACTGTGAGTCGGCCCTGCATCGCTTCGGGGTAGGCGTCCATTGCGCCGCGCACGCCGTCGGCGGCGCTTGGGCGCTCGGGCACAAGGTCGAAGACGCCACCAATGTCGCCCTCCAGCCGCAGGTCGATCATGGGAGCCGCTGTCTCGACGAAGCGGCGAACATATCCGGGCAGCAGGCGACGATACTGCTCCCGTTCCATTGCCGCGGCGATCTCGGGGAGACGGCTGCGCACTTCGCCGCCGCCGTACAAGGCGCGTTCTCGCCCGTCGATCGCGGTCACCCGATCAGACGAAAGTCGGCGACCGAGCGCCTCAGTGGCGTCACGGGTGCCCGCCTCCGTCGCAGCCTTCTCCAGATAGTCCTTCAACGGGACGTTCTCGAATAGCCGCCCGATAACATCGAACACCTTGTCCGAATGGAGCTCCTTGCGGATCGTCTCAAGCTTTTCAAGAAGCACCTTGAGGACCCGACCCTCTCGCGTCTCTCCGGCGATCAGGTTGACGATCACCACCGGGTCGCGAGTCTGTCCGTAGCGGTGAATTCGACCCATCCGTTGCTCAAGACGCGCCGGGTTCCAGGGCACGTCGTAGTTCGCCATCAGCCAGCAGAATTGAAGGTTGATGCCCTCGCCGGCAGCGTCGGTGGCGACCAGATAGTTGGCGCCACCATGATCGGCGGGACGTCGAAACTGCTCGACCTGGGCCTCACGCTCGCGATAGTCGAGCCCGCCGTGTATCAGGGCGACCCGGCCGGCAAAGCCAAGCCCTTCCAAGCGGCGCACCAGAAACTCCGCCGTATCGCGGTGCTCGGTGAAGACGATGATCTTTTCCCGTGCAAAGACCGGATCGGTCAATACCGTCCGCAGCTTCTCGAACTTGGAATCCTCGCCAGTCTCGGCGAGACGGCGTGCGTGGGAGAGAAGGGCCTCGACTTCGGCCCGTTCCTCTCGGAGTTCCGCTAGGGTGACGGCTGCGAATCCGCCGAACGCAAGCTCCTCGAACGCTTCATGTCGCTCCCGCTGGCCGTCGTCGTCGGCATCCTCGTCGGCGGTTCGGGACTCGAAAAAATCTGGTGTGCTCGCGATCCGCTTCTGCCGCCGTTCCAACTCGTCGCTGCGGCCCGCCTGAACGAGCGCGATGGCCTCGTTCAGGCGATCAACGCGCCGCTCGAACGACCGCATTAACGCGTAGGTCGAACTGGCGAGACGGCGCTGGAACACGCTCATGGCGAGGCGCGCGGCGGAACGGTTCAGAATGCGAGCCTTGTTGTAGGTTTCGGCGATGTAGCGTGTCGTGGCGTCATAAAGTTCTTGCTCTCCCGGGTTGAGCACGTACCCGAGGGTATCGCAGTTTCGCTGCGGGTAGAGGGGCTGACCGTTGAACTGAACCATCTCTTCCTTGGTGCGGCGGATGAAATGGCGGCGGCGTTGCGTCTCTGGGAAAGCCTCAAACGCCTCGAAAGTCGCGAGCGCGTCCGGCGCAAGAAGCCGCCAGAGACTGTAGTAGGGAAAGTCCTTGCCCATATGAGGGGTTGCGGTCAGCAGCAGGACGTTCGATGCCGACCAGCCGAGGCGCCATCGGTCGTCGTCCGTAGGCAGGCCCGCCAGCGCCTCGGCGAGGCGGTAGCGGTCAGTCTTGCGGACGTAGAAGTCCCGCTCGCGGTCGGCGACCAGTTTGTGGGCTTCGTCAAACACCACTAGGTCATAGGGACGCGCGGCGCCGGAAGCTACCGCCTCATTCATGCGTTCGAACATGCGCTCGCCAGCGAGCGTATCGATACTGACAATGAGGCGGTCGCTTTCCGGTCCGGCGAAGGGGTTTCCGGCACGCGCATCGGCGCCACGCGCAATGCGGAATGGGAGGCGGAACAGCGTGCGCATCTCGCGTTCCCAGTTGCCGACAAGGCCGGCCGGGGGAACCACGAGGACACGCGTGACGAGGCGGCGCGAGAGCATCTCCCGGAGGTAAAGGCCGGTCATGATCGTCTTGCCTGCGCCGGCATCGTCGGCAAGAAGGAACCGAAGAGGCGACTGGTCGAGCATATGCTCATATACGGCGATACGCTGGTGCGGGAGCGGATCGATGGAGGATATTTCAGCGGCGAAGGAGGGGTTGGAAAGGTGGCCGTAGGCAAGGCGGGTCGCCTCGGCAACTGCAGACACCATCTCTGGTCTCGCACCAAAGTCAAGCGTGGGCGTTCTCAAGGCGGCGGCCGGTTCGGCCCGTCGAATCGATGTACGGAAATCGTCTTCCAGATCGAGAATCCCCTTCCATGCCAGACGCGTCGGCCGGGACTGGCCGTTTTCCCAGCGGTTAACGCTTGCGAACGACACGCCAATGCGCTCCGCCATTTGAGTCTGTGTCAGGCCGAGCCGATCACGCAAGTTCTTGACGCGCTCGGGATAATCTTGGGGAATAGTGTCGTATTCTGGCGGCATCGCCCGCTCTCGCACCTACAACCAAGGTTGCGAATAAACGAGGGCGAGAAATATATCAAGTGCGATAGTGCGTACGTTATACTATCAATCTGCAAAGAAATTTGCAGCATGACCTCGATGCTGCGACCGGCGATACGGCGCAAGGCGACCTTGATTGGGTCATTGGAACCGCAGGCAATTCACCCAGCCTTGGCGCTTTGGGGCATCAGGTGGTTTCTTGTCTTCTGTAACAATAGTTGCTATCAAAGCGGCGGATGACACCCAGCAGGAGGCGGTTCGATGAGAGGCAAGGCGGTTGAAGTGGTGCTGAGCGACGAGGAGCGCGCGTTTCTCGAGGCGCATGTGTTGTTTTTTGAACTGGTCTGACTCGGATTTCCCACGCTATTCCGTTCGGATCGGGACGATTTTTCCCGCTTTGGCCTGAACTGGCTGGACGGGTTTTCGGGACATCGTCGTTTCCCGATTTCGTTGCCGTCACGATTCGGTGCGATCCTTGCCCGCGTTCCCGTTTTTCGGCTTTCGGCGACGATGCGGGCGTGTCACTGATCCCCTGGGAAAACCGCTCACTTACTGCGTGGGAAAAAACCGCACGCTCATGCTCGATTAATGTGAGACCTTACAGCATGTCCGAAAGCACAAGGCGCCGAGGTCGCTGTCCGACCGCTGCAGGATCATCCTTCTCTGTGCCGAGGGGCTGCGAAACAGGGAGATCGCGGAGCGGACCGGCGTGCACGAGCACACGGTCGGCAAGTGGCTCAGACGGTTCGCCGAGAAGCGCATCGAGGGCCTCTCGGACGAGTACCGGTCCGGACGTCCCCGCACCGTGACGGACGACAAGGTGGCGGAGGTGGTCGAGCGGACGCTGACCACGATGCCGAAGGACGCGACGCACTGGTCGGTCCGGAGTATGGCCGAGAGGACGGGCGTGTCGCACACGACCGTGCACCGGATCTGGTCGGCGTTCAGCCTGAAGCCGCACCGGAGCGAGACGTTCAAGCTTTCGACGGACCCGCTGTTCGTCGACAAGGTGCAGGACATCGTGGGGCTCTACATGGCCCCGCCGGACCGCGCGGTCGTCCTGTGCGTCGACGAAAAGTCGCAGATCCAGGCTCTGGACCGGACGCAGCCGGTCCTGCCGATGGCGCCGGGGGCGGCCGAGCGGAGAACCCACGACTACGTCCGCCACGGCACGACGACGCTCTTCGCCGCGCTCGACGTCGCGACCGGGGCTGTGATCGGGAAGTGCAGCAGGCGCCACCGCGCCACGGAGTTCCTTGCCTTCTTCAAGGAGGTCGAGGCGACGGTGCCCCAAGGGCTGGACGTGCATCTGGTGATGGACAACTACGCGACGCACAAGACGGAGAAGGTCAGGAACTGGCTTGCCCGCCGCAGGCACTGGCACGTCCACTTCACGCCGACCTCGGCGTCCTGAATCAACCAGGTTGAGCGCTGGTTCGCGGAGTTGACCAGGAAGAAGCTGCAGAGGGGCGTGCATCGTTCGGTCGCGGAACTCAACGCCGACATCATGTCCTTCATCGACGCGCACAACGAGAAGCCGAAGCCCTACAAGTGGGTCAAGTCCGCCGACGAGATCCTCGCGTCCGTCAGGAGATTCTGCCTCAAGGCAAACGCGCTCGGCGAAAGCGAAGAGGTTTGATACGAACTTAAGATTCAGGAGACTAGGGCCTGTTGACATTCATGTCGCTGCTATAACGCCAGCGACGAGATGAATTGCTGCCGCGAAGCCCTCGTCCGTCTTGTCGTACCGCGTCGCCGCCGCACGGAACTCCTTGATCCTCGCGAAGAAATTCTCGATCTGATGCCGCCACCTGTACATCTCCCGGTCGTGGTCCCGGGGCTCCGTCCGGTTCCGTCTCGAGGGAATCACCGCCTCCGCTCCGCGCGCCTCGACCTCCCCGAGCAGCCATTTCGCGTCGAACGCCTTGTCGCCGATCAGTGCCCCGAACGGAAGACCTTCCAGAAGATCCGGCACGCCCGCGAGGTCGTGCGCCTGGCCGGGAAGGATCATGAACCGCACAAGAAACCCAAGCGCGTCCACGACGGCCACGATCTTGCTGGTCAGGCCTCCCCGGGAACGGCCGATCCCTTGGTTGCGGGTCCCCCTTTTGCGCCCGCCGCCTTCTGGTGCGCCTGGACGATCGTGCCGTCAACGAACACGTACTCGAGGTCGAACTCGTCCGACAACGCGTTGAAAACACGCTCGAAGACGCCAGAAAGCGCCCAGCGGCGGAAGCGCTTGAAGACGCTGTTCCAATTGCCGAAGCGCTCCGGAAGGTCGCGCCAGGGAGATCCCGTCCGGGACCGCCAGAGAACGGCTTCGAGAAACCGCCGGTTGTCCGCCGCAGTGGCGCCGGGATCGGTCGCCTTGCCGGGCAGCATGTGCTCGATCCGCGCCCACATGGCGTCGGTAAGCACAGTCCTGTCTGCATTCATTTGATACCTGCTCGTTTGCCTGTGCCGCCGTTCCGGCGGTCATTGGGGCAGGAAATGGTGCTGCTCAGTTCGATTCGCAACCCAAATGTCAACGGACCCTAGACAAGGGGAGGCTGCTGCATGAGTCGATTCACATTCGGTGGCGACGAGCACATCTTTGTAGAGGTCGACGAAGCGATGTCGCTGGAGGCGTTCTTCACGTCCCTTTCGATGACCAACGCCGTGCGCGCGGCCAGCATCGACGGGGTAACGGAAATCTGCCCCGCCAATGCTTCGTTCCAGGGGTGTAGCCCAATTTGTTGACTTTGGCGATTTCTGCCAGCTTTTTCTGTAGGTGGCGTGTCTGACAACGGCCGGGCGAATCGGTCG
>JAJEFO010000060.1 GCA_022820365.1 Silicimonas sp. | reverse complement strand
AGGGCGTCTGCCGGGAAAGAGGATCAGCCGCCTCGGAATCCCGGCTTCCCGCGTTGTCTCGGAAATCCGGCAATCCGTGCACGAAACTATCCGGGAAAAAACCTGCCAGACGGATCGGATTAAAGCAGAAAACTACACCGTTCTGCTGTCTTCCGAGGTGTTCTACCGCGATTTCCGGAACCGGCGGGAACTCGCCGCGTGGGCGGGTCTCGCGCCGGTTCCCTGGGCGAGCGGTGGCGTTTCGCACGGACAGGGCATCAGCAAGGCGGGGAACGCAACCGTGCGCAAGCACCTGATCCAGATGGCGTGGCGCTGGGTGCGCTGGCAGCCGGACAGCGAGATCGCGCGATGGTTCCGCAAGTACTGCGCAGCCCGCGACGGACGGTCGAGGAAGCGGGGCATCGTCGCGGTCGCCCGCAAGCTGCTGATCGCGCTCTGGAGATACGCGACCTGCGGCCTGGTGCCGACGGGCGCCCGGCTGCAGCCGGCGGCGTGAGCCGCGCCGGGAGAACGACGGGGAGAGAAAACTGAATTCCGAGGCGGCCCGACGGGGCCGAGGAGGAAGCCGGGCGGACGCGTGATCGTTGGGGAGTTGGGTTGGCCGCATCCCGCGGCACCGTTTTATAGATGGATCCCGTCCGTTCGGAACGTCGCACTGCCTGAAAGCGGCACCAGGGTCCCGGGCCGGCGCAGGCCGGAAACCGAACCGGATAAGAGTTGAGACGCGCGTTGCGCGCTGTGAAAGCGACGTTCCGCCCGGAGAGCCTTCGCCGCTCTCGGAAACTGGAAAGGAACTGCCGGGAAGGAAGGCCGTCGCACGACCGCGATCGAAGGACGCGGCGCGGCGGAACCGGACACTGGCCGCACCTGCGGGTGCAGGAACCGGCTGACGCCGGACTCCTCTTCATGGCCGGAAAACCCGCCCAAGATCAGGCGTCCTGCCGGTTCGGGGCACCGAAGAAGGCGAAGGGGCAAAACCGCTTGCGGCGAAAGTGATTGTAAATACAGCGCATTCCCGCCATCTGTACCGTCAGGCGTGGCTGCGGAATGGGCGCGGATCAGGACTTGACAAGGGATGGCTCATAAGAATTCCCCAATAATGCCCAGTTGTTGGAATGCGCCCCAAAGGGTGGAAAGGCGCGACGGAGCGTTCAATCCGGGGCGAGCATGTATCCGGACCCTCGCACCGTCTGGAGGTAGCGGGGCTGCCTGGGATCAGCCTCGATCTTGCGGCGAAGCCGGGTGATCTGGACATCGACGGCGCGTTCCTGTGCCTGGCCGCCGTCGCGGCCAAGGTCCTCGACAAGCCTGGCGCGACTCAAGGGCTGCCGCAAGCTGGATGAGAATATCCGCATGAGGCGCGATTCGGTCGCCGTCAGTCGAACGGGCCGGTCGCCATGCCACATCGTTCCCTTTTCGACGTCGTATCTCAGTTCGCCGAGCGACAGGAACTTTGGTGCGAGTTGGGCCGGTTCGGTGGGCGGCACTCGCCTGAGTATCGAATTGATGCGGAGAAGAAGCTCCTTCGGCTCGAAGGGCTTTGCGAGGTAGTCGTCCGCTCCCGCCCCAAGGCCGGCCAGCCGGTCCTCGATTTCGTTCTTCGCGGTGAGCAGAAGGACTGGTACGTCATGGCTTTCCCTTAATCTCTTGCAAAAGCTCACGCCGTCCTCGCCCGGCATCATCACGTCCAGGACGATCAGGTCGAATTCGAGCCCGCGCAGGATGGCGTCGGCATGAGCGGCATCGCGTGCGGACGAAACGAGGAACCCGTGTCGAATCAGGTATTTTTGCAACAGCCCGCGAATGCGCTCGTCGTCATCTACAATCAGGAGATGTGCGTCTGGATCCGTCATCGCTCGATCCCTCCGTCCCGGCTGCGTTTAATCGCCCTCTTCCGACCCTCGAATACGCCTGGCTCGTGCGCGACGTCCCGCTGCCACGCTGCCCGGGGCACACGCGCCGCGTTCGAGACGAGATGCGCGTGCAGTTCGCACGTGCGTGTGCCTGCAGCCGCTGTCGCAGGTCCTTCCAGATCGGTCTGTCGCAGTCTCCGCCGCTCCGTGATCCCATGGATGTCCTCGCCCGTGGCGACCCGCTTCCGCGCTGGCGGCCAAGGGTCCATCGGGCTTCGATCAATTGCGGGATTTTCGCGAACAGCGTGAACTTCGTTCCAAGGCCCCACGGCCTGGCGGGCGCCGGCGTGACCGAACTCTCGCAGAGACGGGCAGATATCGCGGATCGAGTGCCGGACAGCGCAAACTGGTTTGGCGGTCTCCCTGGCGTTTCCGTTGCTCATGAATCGGTCTCCCTGAACCGCACGTAGTGCCGTCGCATGTCGCCGTCCATCATGGCTTCCAGCACCCTGCGAAACCCGGCGACGGCCTCGGGCCCGGCCTGGCGAAAGGCCGCACGCATGCGGTCGCGCTGGGCCGTCGACAATTCGTGCTCCAGGGCTGCCCCGGCATCTGTCAGGTAGAGATGGCGTTCCCGCCTGTCGCGCGTGCCCACCTCGCTCCGCACCAGGCCATCCTCGATGAGTGTCCTCAGCACCCGGTTGAGCGACTGCTTGGTCACGCCCAGGATCGCCAGGAGATTGTTCACGGTGGTTCCCGGCGAACGGTTGATGAAATGCATCGCGCGGTGATGGGCCCTGCCATAGCCCTGGACGGCAAGAATGCGGTCCGGATCCGCCGTAAAGCCCCGATAGGCAAAGAACATTGCCTCGATTCCCTTCCTGATCTGGTCATCGGTCAGGAAGAGAAGGGTTTCGTTGGCCGCTGGTCCGGCGTTCTCTGCCATGAACAACCTCCGTGCCTCGAACACAATTTATGTCAGCCTTGTTGACATTCCAAGAGGCAACTGGTAGCGATTCTCGAATTTTCCGCAACTTTATGTCCGGTTCGGAACAATTCGCGCAACTTTTGCAAATGGGGACGGCCGATGGCTGGATATGACGATCGCGACGGAATGATCTGGATGGACGGCAAAATGCAGCCGTGGCGGGATGCAAACGTGCACGTCCTGACCCACGCGCTGCACTACGCCTCGAGCGTGTTCGAGGGCGAGCGGTCTTATGGCGGCAAGATCTTCGAGAGCCGCAAGCACTCCGAACGCCTGCACTTTTCGGCCAGGCAGCTCGACTTCGAGATCCCGTACAGCATTGACGAAATCGAGGCCGCGAAGATCGAGGTCTTGAACGTCAACGGTCTCGCGGACGCGTATGTCCGAGCCGTTGCCTGGCGCGGCGTCGGCGAGGACATGGGCGTGGCGTCGGCGCGCAACCCGGTGCGGCTGGCCATCGCGGCCTGGGATTGGGGAAGCTATTACGGCGCCGCCAAGTTCAAGGGCGCCAAGCTCGACATCTCGGACTGGAAGCGGCCATCTCCCGAAACGGCCCCTTACCAGGCGAAGGCGGCGGGTCTTTACATGATCTGCACGATTTCGAAGCACAAGGCCGAGGCAAAGGGATGCTCGGATGCCGTCATGTTCGACCATCGAGGCTACGTGGCGGAAGCGACCGGGGCGAACATCTTCTTCGTCAAGGACGGGCAGGTGCACACGCCGATGCCAGACTGCTTTTTGAACGGCATCACGCGGCAGACGGTCATCGGCATGCTGGAAGAGCGCCAGGTCAGGGTTCACGAGCGACACATCATGCCGGAGGAACTCGAAGGCTTCGAACAGTGCTGGCTGACTGGCACCGCGGCAGAGGTCACCCCGGTCGGCCAGATCGGCGACTACAACTTCGAGGTCGGCACCCTGACGCGCGACATTGCGGAAGGCTACGAAGCGCTGGTGCGGCAGTGATGTCCCCGCATGCACGGGAAGCGCCCAACCTTCATAGTTTGGGCGCACATGTCCTGAACATCGGACTTTCGTGTGGAACATCACGCGGGACGCAGATCGGCCTTCGCCCTGCTCGATCTTTCGACCGCCCAAACGTCGCCATGCCAATGCACAACGTCGCGATGTTGACGGGTCAGCGAGGTTGCCAATGCAAGAGCCTCTCGCCGTCCAGCTGCACCAGTCCCCGACACCGGTGTCAGGTCGAGTTCCTGGGATGATTTCCAAAATCACTTTGCAATCCCGAATGGAGAATGTATATACTACGCAGTATATACATCTCGCGAGGTCAACGTGACTCAGGTAGCAAAAGTCTTCAAGTCCGGAAACTCTCAGGCAGTCCGTCTGCCGAAGGAGTTTCGCTTTAGCGTTGGTGAAGTTGAAGTTTCACGAGAGGGAGATGCGATCATTCTTCGCCCACATCCGGAAAGCGAATGTGGTTGGAGTTCGCTTAGGTCCGCTCTGAAACGTGGGGTGAGCGACGACTTCATGAAAGAAGGGCGAGAGCAGCCTGCTGAAAATGATCGAGCCGATCTGGATAAGATCTTCAACTGATGCGGTTCTTGCTTGATACGAATGCTGTCATATCACTGCTCGGACAGAAGTCCGAGGCCCTGATCAATCGCGTGCTGGACTGCTCTGAGGGCGAGATCGCTATTCCCGCGATAGTATCGCACGAACTCTACTTTGGTGCTTACAAGAGCCAGAAGGTCTCGTTCAATCTTGAGACAATCAGACTGCTTTTGAGAGACTTCGTTGTTCTACCCTTTGACGAGGAGGACTCCCGCCAGGCCGGTGAGGTTAGGGCAGAGCTAAAAAAATCGGGGAGCCCAATCGGTCCCTACGATGTGTTGATCGCCGGGCAGGCAAGAGCCCGTGATCTCATTCTCATAAGCAACAACGTCCGAGAATTCGAACGTGTACCTGATCTTCGGCTGGAAGACTGGATAGTGTCGTGAAGAAAGTACCGTTCAAGGTTTCCGCCAGGGCCGCTCGCCTCATCGGCCGTGAAGACGTTTCGACGTCGCATGGCGCAGTGACAGAGCTTGTCAAGAACGCGCATGACGCGGCTGCGGGCGCTTGCACGATTTTCATTTTGCACCTCTACACGGTGTTCCCAAAACTCTGAGTTTGCCAGACCTTGCAGGTATGTCGGCCGCACTCAAAGATGCCGGCAATTGCTATTGGAGAGTTTCTGCCAAAGGGACATTCATCCGCATTCTGCCCCCAAGGCCGCCGACCAAATTCTACGAGAGACGCTACCAGGCAACGAGCAAGGCGTTCGAATTCACGCTGCTCCCGGCCTTGGTAGTCGTATCGGAGTTCTATGAACCATCCCGTGCCTTGAAGATGGCCTTCAGTGTGCCTTCCGTCCAGAAAGTTTCTGATCGAGCGAAATGTCCTGTACGCCGCGAAATCCATGCCTTCGCAGCGCACGACCGTCTGCTGGACCGAAGGCGGAAAGCCTCTCGGGGCGGGAAGCGACCATCCACAAGCGCGCCACCGGGTCGAAGCGCTATGCCGCGTCGACCGCGGCGGCAGGATCAACCGCCCGCAACGCGATCTCGAACAGGGAGCGGGCGGAATTTCGCTGGTCTTGTTGATCCGTCAGGCTGCGATCTGTCTGGCCTTTTCGACCAAGACCTCTGCCTGCCGGATCGAGGCATAGTCGATCAACCGACCGTCCAGCGACACCGCGCCCTTGCCCGCCGCTTCGGCCTCTGCCATGGCCGCAAGGATACGGTTGGCCTTTTCAACCTCGGCCTCGGACGGACTCATCACCTCGTTGGCCAGAGCGATTTGGCTGGGGTGGATGGCCCATTTGCCCTCGCAGCCAAGAGCGGCGGCGCGATAGGCGGCGGCTTTGTAGCCTTCGGGGTCGCTGAAATCCCCAAACGGACCGTCGATGGGGCGCAGGCCATTGGCGCGGGCGGCAACGACCATGTTGGCGATGGCTGAATGCCACATATCGCCCCAATGCACCTGCCGGGATCCGTCGCTGCCCGGGTCTGTCAGCACTGCGTAATTCTCGTTCACGCCGCCAATCACCGTGGTACGGGCGCGCATGCTGGCGGCATAGTCGGCAACCCCGAAATGAAGGCTTTCGTTACGCCTTGATGCACCGGCGATTTCACTGACATTCTGCATGCCCAGTGCGGTCTCGATGATATGCTCGAACCCGATGCGCTTTGTCAGTCCCGTGGCATCCTCTATCTGCGTCACCAGCATGTCCACGGCATAGACGTCCGCTGCGGTCCCAACCTTGGGAATCATGATCAAGTCGAGCCGCTCCCCTGCCTGTTCCACGACATCGACGACGTCGCGATACATGTAATGCGTGTCCAAGCCGTTGATTCGAACCGACATGGTCTTGGTGTTCCAATCGACCTCGTTCAGGGCCTTGACTATGTTATTGCGCGCCCGTTCCTTCTCGTCCGGGGCGACCGCGTCTTCGAGATCGAGAAAGATGACATCGACGTCGGATTGCGCCGCTTTTTCAAACAGCTGCGGCTGGCTGCCGGGGACGGCCAATTCGCTGCGGTTTAGGCGAGCGGGCGCCTGTTCGATGGGGTGAAAGCTCATGTCGGCCACTCCTGGAGTCTGGCGAATTCAAGATGTGGGCCAGACAGACAGGCGAATTCTCAATCTGTCAAGCAATTTTATTGCGTGCGATTGCGTGCAAACGAAACAAGATTACTTAGACTGCCCCGGCAATCTGGACGAGTAGAAGAACGTGATCGCCTGCGCCCGGTTCTTGACCGACAGCTTGTCATAAAGGTTCGACAGGTGGAATTTCACCGTGTTGATAGAGATTCCGAGCTCGCACGACAGCTCCCGGTTTGTCAGTCCCTTTGACAGCGCCTCCAGCATCACGCGTTCCTTGCGGCTGAGCGTCTGGATCGGGTCGGCCTGCAGTTCGCGAATGTCGACGAACGGGAACACCATCTTGCCCGCCGCGACATCGGCACAGGTGGCCAGCAGTCCTTCCACTTCGCCCGACCGCGCAGCGAAACCGGCTGCACCAGCGGTCATCGCCAGCCGGGGCAGATCGCCGGTGTCGTCGCCATAGACCACCAGTTTCGGCGCGTGCTCCTGCTCTCGCAGCACTTCGATCAATTTCGAGCCGCCAAGGGCCGGCAGGTCCCAGTCGATGACACCGACGTCGACCGGCACCCGAATCACCGCGCCCAAGAACCCTTCGGCAGTAGCGGAAGTTGCCACGAGCGAGAATCGGGGATCACGTTCGAAAATCTCGGACATGGCGGACAAGATCAGGGGATTTCGGTCCGCCAGCATGATGTCGATCGGTCGCTCGATTTCGCTAACCATGTGTTTTCCAAGCGCGATTCACAGAAAACTGCCCGTACGGATGGGACCACTTTTAGCATACACCCGAATACTTACCGTAATGGGTTGGTAATTTCCCACCCATTTAGCTACCAAAAACAGGAGTAACCGACGTTGTGCAATTTCGCAAGCTCGGGCCTCTTGGGCAGTAATTTCGAATAGAAAGGCGGCCCACGATGACAGTCCACATCTTTCCGCAGCTGGAAATCCCCGAAACACTGGCAGCCGGCCCGGGTCCAGGCAACACCGATGCCCGTGTGCTGGCACGGTTCGCCGCCGCGGGCGTTGCCGACCACATGCAGCCGGACGTCCTGCGCGGCATAGTGGAGTGCAAGCACATGTTGCGCGAAATCTGGGGGACGGACAACGTTCACACCTTCGGTGCCGCCGGGACCGGCTGGACGGCGCTGGACATGATGTTTTCCGCCGTGCGCCCCGGCGACAAGGTCGTGGCTTTTGCCAATGGCACATTTTCAGGGATTGACGCGCTGACGCTGCGGATCAAGGCGGCGACAGAAAGGGAGCTGGCCGCGAGCCCGATGGACCCGCAAGCCGCGAGCGTCACCGTGATCGAGGTCCCGCATGGGCAATCGGTCAGCCTCGCAGAGATTGAAATGGCCCTGGCAGAACATCAGCCCAAATGGGCCTTCATGGCACACTGGGAAACCGGCTCAGGCCGGATCAACGATCTCAAGGGTTTCTCGGATGCCTGCGACCGCCATGGAGTCATGGGATTGGTCGACGCCGTCTCCTCCCTCGGTGTCGAGAATTTCCGTATCGATGACTACCCCGGGGCCGCAGGCTGGGCATCGTGTCCGCAGAAGGGCATCTGCTGCTTGCCGCTGACCTATGCGCCGGTTTCCTTCACCGACCGGTTCATCGACAGCCTGAAGGAAACAGGGGCCGCTACCTATGCCAATCACCCGATCTTCGAGGCGCGCCACTGGGGCATCATCGAGGGCGAGGACGTCGAAAAGGGCACCTATCACCGCACCCACTCCGGCTATGCCGTCGCGGCCTTCCATGAATCGTTGCGCCTGACGCTGGAACAGACCGTCGCCAGGCGTGCCTCCGAATACATCCGCCACGAGGCCGTGCTGCGCGATGCGCTCGAGGCGATGGGCTGCGAGGTGACGTCGAACATGACCTCGCTGGTCGTGCTGAATCTGCCGGGTGACATGGCGGGCCGCGAAATGGAACTGGTGCAGCATTGCCGCGCGCAGAACTTCGGCATTTGGCCGACGCTCAGCACCCCGGTGCAGATACGCATCGGCATCCTCAACCAGTTGAACCGCCGCGCCATTGAAGAAATTGCAACCCGGTTTGCCCAAGCCATCCGCGACTTGGGAGGCAAGGCGAATCAGGCAGGCATCAGCGACGTGCTGCACCGTCACTACGGCGTGGCTTGCGCCGCCGAGTAAGGAGCCAGGGCCTTGGACGTCCACGAGTATCAAGCCAAGGAAATCCTGTCGGGCTTCGGAATAGAGGTTCCGCCCGGAGCGTTGGCTTATTCCCCTGAACAGGCTGCCTATCGCGCCCGCGAACTCGGCGGCGACAAGTGGGTAGTCAAGGCGCAGGTCCACGCGGGCGGACGCGGCAAGGCAGGCGGAGTCAAGCTCTGCGACAGCGACCACGCGATCCAGGAAGCCTGCGAGAGCATGTTCGGCCGCAAGCTGGTGACCCATCAGACCGGGCCCGAGGGCAAGGGCATCTACCGCGTTTATGTCGAGGCCGCCGTGCCGATCGAGCGCGAGTTCTACCTCGGCTTCGTCATGGACCGATCCAGCCAGCGGGTGATGATCGTTGCCAGCACCGAGGGCGGCATGGAGATCGAGGAGATCAGCGCCGAAAAACCGGATTCCATCGTCCGCTCCACCGTTGAGCCAGCGGTTGGCTTGCAGGATTTTCAGGCCCGCGAGATTGCGTTTGAGCTTGGGATCGAACCCGGGCTTGTCAGCCAGGTCGTGCGCACTCTCCAGGGTTGCTACCGCGCGTTTTCGGAACTCGACGCCACGATGGTAGAGATCAACCCGCTGGTGGTCACCGGTGATGATCGCGTGATCGCGCTGGATGCAAAGATGACTTTCGACTACAACGCGCTGTTCCGTCATCCGCAGATCAGCGAATTGCGCGACAAGTCCCAGGAAGACCCGCGCGAAAGCCGCGCCGCCGACCGGGGCCTCAGCTATGTCGGGCTGGACGGCAGCATCGGCTGCATCGTCAACGGCGCTGGGCTGGCCATGGCAACAATGGACACGATCATGCTGGCCGGGGGCAAGCCCGCGAACTTCCTTGACATCGGCGGCGGGGCCACGCCTGAACGCGTCGCCAAGGCTTTTCGCCTGGTGATGTCGGACAAGAATGTGCAGGCCGTGCTGGTCAACATCTTTGCCGGCATCAACCGGTGCGACTGGGTGGCCGAAGGCGTCGTTCAAGCCCTGAAAGAGGTGCAGGTCGACGTGCCCGTCATTGTCCGCCTTGCAGGCACGAACGTGGAAGAGGGTCAGAGGATCCTCGCCAAGTCTGGCCTGCCAATCATCCGCGCCAGCACTCTGATGGAAGCTGCCGAACGCGCCGTGGGTGCATGGCAGAGAGATTTGACCCAAGCCACCCGCATGAGGGCCCTGAAATGAGCATTCTTCTTGATCGCGACACGCGCGTTATCATTCAGGGCATCACTGGCCGCATGGCCCGGTTTCACACCAAGGACATGCTGGAGTACGGCACCAACCTCGTTGGCGGCGTGGTGCCGGGCAAGGGTGGCGAAAAGGTCGAAGGCGTACCGGTATTCGACACAGTGAAGGAAGCGGTGACCGCGACCGGTGCCGAGGCCAGCCTTGTCTTCGTCCCTCCGCCCTTCGCCGCAGATTCGATCATGGAGGCCGCCGACGGGGGCATTCGGTATTGCGTCTGCATCACCGATGGCATCCCCGCGGGCGACATGATCCGAGTGAAGCGCTACATGATGCGCTACCCGAAAGAGCGTCGCATGGTGCTGACTGGGCCGAACTGTGCGGGCACGATCTCTCCCGGCAAGGCGCTGCTCGGGATTATGCCGGGGCATATCTATCTTCCTGGCAACGTGGGCATTATCGGTCGCTCGGGAACGTTGGGTTACGAGGCCGCCGCGCAACTCAAGGAACTGGGGCTCGGCGTGTCCACCTCTGTCGGCATCGGCGGCGACCCGATTAACGGCTCATCCTTCAAGGACATCTTGGAGCGGTTTCAAAATGACGCCGACACGGATGTAATCTGCATGATCGGCGAGATCGGCGGCCCGCAAGAAGCCGAGGCCGCGGACTACATCCGCAACCACGTGACCAAGCCGGTTGTTGCCTATGTTGCGGGCCTGACCGCACCCAAGGGACGCACGATGGGGCATGCGGGCGCGATCATTTCCGCTTTTGGCGAAAGCGCCAGCGAAAAGGTCGAGATTCTGGAAAATGTCGGCGTGACCATTGCCGAAAACCCCGCCGTGATTGGCAAGACCGTCGCTGAAGTCATGGGAAAGGCCGCCTGACATGATCAAGCCCTCCGTCCTTGTGACCCGCCGCTGGCCTGCCGCCGTCGAGGCGCAGCTTGCCATGGACTACAATGCCACCTTCAACACGTCGGACGTGCCGCTGGCGACGTTGGAAATGCGCGAGGCGATGAAGCGCTACGATGCCGTGCTGCCCACCGTGACCGACAAACTGGACGCCGATGTCCTTGAGGTCGGCAAACCGCAGGCAAAGATCATCGGCAACTATGGCGTTGGCTACAGCCACATATGCGAGTCCTCGGCCCGCAAATGCGGCATGACCGTGACCAACACGCCCGACGTGCTGTCCGAATGCACCGCCGATATCGCGATGACGCTGATGCTGATGTTGGCGCGGCGCGCGGGCGAGGGCGAGCGCGAGGTGCGCGAAGGCCGCTGGACCGGCTGGCGCCCGACGCATCTGGTGGGCACCAAGGTGTCGGGCAAGACGCTCGGCATCATCGGCTATGGCCGCATCGGTCAGGAAGTGGCCAAGCGCGCGCACCACGGGTTCGGAATGCGGGTAGTTGTCCAGAACCGCAGCCGCGTCGCACAAGAGGCGTTGGCCCAATGCAGCGCCACCCAGGTCGACACCGTCGAGGATCTGCTGCCCCGATGCGATTTCGTCTCGCTGCATTGCACTGGTGGGGCCGCAAACCGGCACCTCATTAATTCGCGCCGACTGGATCTTATGAAAGAGGATGCCTTTCTGATCAACACCGCCCGCGGAGAGGTCATCGATGAATGGGCGCTGACTCAGGCGCTAATGTTCAACACGATCGGCGGCGCCGCACTGGACGTGTTCGATGGCGAACCCTGCATTGCACCTGACCTGATGCAATGCGGCAATCTGGTGATGCTTCCGCATCTCGGCTCTGCCACGCGCGAAGCCCGCGAGGCGATGGGGTTCCGGGTGCTGGACAACCTCGCCGATTTTTTCGCTGGCCGTGACCCGCGTGACCGGGTGATCTGAGGCCCGCCGCCTTCCCTGCGACCGCCGTTCGCGATGCAGGGGACCACCATAATCTGCGGAGACTCGCCGCTAACAAGTCTTGATTCTGATCTGCGTTGGCAGAACTGGAGATGTTTCGGCTGACGTGATCTTCGGAGTCCTCATGCCAATTGACCTCGGAGACTTTGGTGGCTCCCTAAATGGAGCGCCCATCCAGATCGGCGGTGAGATCCTCGACCAGCAGGTCACCTGAGGCCCCCTGCACCACTTCGCGCGCCAGATCTTCCCGCGCAACGGGCGAAGCGCTGGCGAACAGCACGGCCTTGATCCGGCACATTCACTCGCGCCATCGCAGCTCGCTTGGCAGGTCCTCCAAATCGCGGTCCAGATCCGTTTCGGCGTGATCGGTTCTGCGTGAACCTGACCAAGGCTGCAAGACTCTGACGCGAATCAGGATCCATCGTGCTTGAGCGCCGTCAGTGCGGCAACATGGCGGGGCAGATCGCTGCGGGAATGCAGTATGTCAACGATGACGACTTCGTCTGGCCGGTCCAGATACACCGCGAGCCCGGACTTCAGGCGGTCGGGCAGGCTGAAGTCGCGTGCCTTGATCGGGTCGGGGATGCGGTCGAAGCATGCACGCATCTCGTTGAGCATCCCGGGCATCGACAGATGCTTGCGTAAGGAGTTTTGGACATGTTGCTGCTCGGCTTTTGCCTGTTTCGCAGCAAAATGGCCGATCTGGCGCAAAAAGTCTACGAACGAAAATCCGTTGCGCCAGCGCAACAGGCTGATAATGAACGAAAAGAATTTCTAGCGGGAACTACTGAAAAATGGCTCAGGTCAGCCAGCAACGTCGTAATTTAATCACTTGCGGCCAACCAGCTGCGGCTGTACTTCTCGGCCTTCGCCGGGATCCTGCTCCAGACCGTCCGGTCGGTGGGCCTCGCCGGCACGGCGCTGTCCCGGGCGCAGTACGGGACGATCCGCGCGAGACTGCTGAAGGTGGCCTGCCAGCTCAGGCTCAGCGTGCGACGGGTCCGGCTGTCGTTGTCCTCGGTCCATCCGCGCCAGGATCTCTTCGGGCACGTGGCGCTCGCGCTGCGACGTGCCGCGGCGGCGCGCTCGCCGTAACGGCGGAACCCGCCTCATCGCAGCCGCCGGGCGCTGGCAGGACCAGCCTCGGCGGAGCCGTGCCCGAAACCCTTGCCGACGGCAGGCCGCCCGCAGATGATTCCGTTTTGTTCTCCCGGCCGGCCGTTCGCGGGCCCGCGAAATGCTGTCGGCGGGGCACTGATCCACGCAATCCCCGTCGAAAGCCCGAAAGCGCCGCCAGATTAAACGGGCGGCGATGCAATCTTGGATTTGGTGAGCGATCCGGGCAAGCTGTTGAGGCTGATCACGGGAATTTCCAACGCCTGATCAAGCCTACCCTTGGCTTCAAGTCAATGAAGACGGCCTGCGCCGGGATCAAGGGCTTCGAGGAAATGCGCGCCGTCCGCAAGAAGCGGGCCAACGCCTTCCAGCTTCAGCCCGGCATCAGGGGCGAAGTTCGTCTTGTCGAACGTGCATTCGGGGTCGTGCCAGAAATGATGAGCGAGCTGACGTCTCCGCATGGAGCGGAACTTGAACAAGTCGCGATTCAGCAAGGATTTTGACAAGATGTGGTTCCAGATCACTCACCCGGCATCTCCGGCAAACTCTTGCAACAGCCCGTTCGACCGATTTCCGGCTCGGGCAACGGCCTCATTTCGTCGAATTTGCATCCCGGCAAGAACGTGAGATCGACGATTCGATCCCGCGACAGGCTTGTCTCGCCATCCGTTCTCGAGATGGTCTCTGCAGGGCGGAGGGCATTGGATTGCTTGACGATGATCCTTGCCCGGGTTGCAGTCAGTCCGCCTTCTTGCGTGCTTTCCCGTAATGGTCATCAATGAATCCTAGCGAAAACTTTCCGCTTTCCAGATCCTCTTCCAAGGCGTCCCGCGATCTCCTTTTCGGGTCGCCATATCCTCCGGCACCTGCCGTGATGACACTAATGACGCCGCTTGGACCGACGCGCAAAGTAGAGGGCTTGTTGGCAAGCCTGGTTTCCCTGCCGTCATCATGGAGCACCGCGAAACGTCCCGTCCCTCCAGGAGCGCCGCCGAAAATGCCCCATGGCGGATTGACGAAACGCTCGCCCTGGCCCGAGAACGTCGTCTCGTGGCCAAGCGGACGGTAGTCGCGACGAAGTCCGAGGCCACCGCGGTACTCGCCTGCACCACCCGAATCCTCGACCAGCTCGTAACGCTCGATCATCAGCGGATACTCGGTCTCAAGTGCCTCGATCGGCAGGTTCGAGGTGTTGGTCATGTGAATCTGGACCCCGTCGGTTCCGTCCTTGTAGGCGCGTGCGCCCGCGCCTCCTCCCAACGTTTCAAGATAGACATAGTACCGACCGTTTTCGTCGCGCCCGAAGAAGGCTGCCGAGGTGTTCGCGCCGTTCGATGCGCCGATGATGCGTTCGGGATAGGCAGGCGCCAGTGCGCCAAAGATCACGTCGACGATCCGCTGTGCCGTTTGCGCTCGCGCCGCGGACGCTGCCGGGAAGGCTGCATTCACGATCGTGCCTTCCTCGGCCTTGATTGTCACCGGGTCGAGCATCCCGTGGTTCTGAGGACAATCGGGATCCAGTAGCACCTTCATGCAGTACAGGCATGCCGCCTGAAGACCGGCCTTGGTGACGTTGTTGTTTCCTTCAACCTGTTTTTCGGTGCCGTGGAAATCGAACTCGATTTCATCGCCCGATACGGTGATCGCAACCTTGATGCGAATGTTCTCGCGCGAAAGACCATCATCGTCGATCAGGTCTTCGAATTCGTAGACGCCGTCAGGCAGGTCGCGGATCGCTGCACGGGTCCGGCGGGCAACGGCGGCGATGATGGCGTCGCAGCCCTCAATCACCCGATCCGGCCCCCAACGCTTGATAAGCGGCATTGCGCGGCGGACTCCCAGTTGGTTCGACGCGATCTGCGCGTTGTAGTCGCCCAGTCTTTCCTCGGGCACGCGGACGTTCAGAAGCACCAGGTCCATCACGTCCTGAACGACCTTGCCGTCTTCCATCAGCCGGATCGGTGGGATACGCAGACCTTCCTGGTAAATCTCGGTCATTCCTCCCGCCATCGAGCCCGGTGACATTCCCCCGATGTCGGCATGGTGGGCGATGTTGCAGGCAAACATGATCAGCCGCCCTTCGTGAAAGATCGGCGTTGCGATGGCCACGTCCGGCAGATGCGATCCGCGCCCGACATAGGGGTCGTTCGACATGTACATGTCGCCGGGCTTCATGCCGTCCTTGCCGAATTTTTCCAGCACGACCTCGACCAGTCCCAGCATCGACGCAAGGTGCAGCGGCATGCTTTCTCCCTGAACGACGACCCGCCCGTCGGGATCGAAAAGCGCAGTGGAATGATCCTTTCGCTCCTTGATGTTGGTCGAATAGGAGGCCTTCATCAGCGCGATGTACATCTCGTCTGCAACGCTGGCCATTGCGTTCCGTAGGATCTCGGCTTCAATCGGAGAAATCGCCATGGCTCAGTGGCCCTTCACGTCGATGACAAGGTTGCCCCAAGGGTCCGTTGTGGCCCTGTCGCCGGGAAAGACAAGAACCGTCGTGTCCATCTGTTCGACGATGGCGGGGCCTTCGATGACCTGCCCCTTGGGCAGATCACTGCGGCTGAACAGGGGCGTTTCGATCCGTTCGGTGCCTTCGAACAGCGTCATGCGGTGTCCGTCGGGCGTTGCGGGGGCGATCTCCGGTGCCATCGGAAGTTCAGGCTTTTTCAATTCGCCAATGGCCTTGACGGCCACGTTCACGATCTGAACCGCTTCGCTTTCCGAGGCAAATCCATAAGTGAATTCGTGCGCCACGAGGAACGTTCCTGTGAGGTCGGCGATCAGGGCATCGTCGTCCTTGGCCAGATCCAGTTCGAGCGTGAGTTCGTAATTCTGACCGAAATTGCGTGCGCCAACCGTCCACGCCCTGCGTTGGAGGTGGCTGGGAACGTCTTCTGACGCGAACCACTCCGTTGAACGTGCGTCTAATTCTGCGGCGGCATCGCGGAGTTTGGCGATACCTGCCTTGTTGAGCCCTGAAAGCGTAGTCACGACGAAATCGGTGGACAGCGAGGCGTTGAGCGCGCCTTCGGCACAAAGAATGCCCGGATCGGGTGGAACAACGATTTGCGGGATGCCAAGATCTCGCGCGACCTCGGTTGCGAAAAGCGCGCCTGCACCGCCATAGACGAACAGCGAGAAGTCGCCCGGGTGATGCCCGCGTTCGACCGAGATTGACCGGATGGCCTTCACCATGGTCGCAGCAGCCACACGCAGGATGCCAAGCGCGGCCTCGTCAGCGGCGACGCCGAGCCTTTCCGCCAGCGCGGTGATGCCCAGCACGGCAAGTTCCGACTTGATGGGCATGCGTCCGGCAAGCAGGGACTCGCTGTTGAGACGGCCCAGCATGACATTCGCATCCGTCACGGTAACTTCGGCGCCGCCCAGGTCATAGCAAAGCGGTCCAGGTACGGCGCCGGCGCTTTGCGGTCCGACTTTCAGGAGGTCGTCGCGGTCAATCCAGGCAATGGAGCCGCCGCCGGCACCCACCGCGTTCACGTCCAGCGCCGGGATGCGGACCGGGAATCCTGCAAGATCGCGTTCGTTCACCTCGATCGCGTTGCCGTCCTTCAGGAGGGCGACATCGGCCGAAGTGCCTCCGACATCGAGCGTGATGATGTTCTCGAACCCGGCCGCCAGGGCCCGTCGCTGCGCGCCCTGCACGCCTGCGGCAGGGCCGGACAGCGAGGCACGCACCGGAAATTCCCTGGCCATCCGGATCGACATCAGCCCGCCGGCGCTCTGACTTATCTTGACTTCGGATCCGATGCCAAGGTCAGCGACCGATTGCGTCAAACGGTCGAGATAGGATCCGATGATCGTGATCAGGGCTGCATTCAGGACCGTCGTGGAAAACCGTTCGTACTCGCGGAACTCCGGGTAGACATCCGACGAACAAAGCACCGAGACGTTCATTGGAAGTGCCTTTCGCAGCAGCGCCGCCGCACGCTGCTCGTCTTCGGGGAAGGCGTAGGAATGGAGGAAGCAAACGACCACGCAGTCCACGTTTTCTTCGCCCAGCCGCGCTGCGGCCGCAAGGACAGCGCTTTCGTCAAGCGGAACGTGAGTGCTTCCGTCGGCAAGCGTGCGCTGCGGCACGTCGATCCTGAGCCGGCGTTCGACCAGCGGGGCCGGGTGGTCGGAATGCATGTCGTAAACCGACGGGCGCGTTTGGCGCCCAATTTCCAGAAGGTCACGGAAGCCCGCCGACGTGATCAGCGCCACCTTGCCGTGCTTGCGCTGGATCAGGGCGTTTGTCCCTACCGTCGTGCCATGGGCCAGGCGCATGACCCCGTCGCCCGACAAGCTGTGCTGTCCCAGAATGGCGGACAGCCCGTCGACGATCGCGCGTTCCGGTGCGTCCGGAGTGGATGGCAGCTTGTGCAGCAAGAGGGTTTCACCGTCATCGCGATTGACCGCGATGTCGGTGAAAGTTCCGCCCACGTCTACGCCGATGAACATTCGGTGATCCCCTTTCCCCGCCTAGACACGCAGACCGCAGAGGATTGCTTCAGGAAGGCCTGAACCTGGTCCGCGACAAGTTGCGCGTCTTCGTCCACTCCGTAGAGGATCCCCGACTTGCGCTTGGTCATCCAATTCAGTCCGCAAAAGAACAATCCATCAAGCGGACTCGCAGCACCTTCGGTTGTCGGATAGCCCAGATCGTCTACCGGCACGCCGTCGATCCAGGAGAAGTCGTAGGCAAATCCGGTGGCCCAGATCACCGTGCCGATGCCGGCCTGATCCAGGTCCAGCGTCAGGGGCGACACCGGAAGCTGCTGGTCCGGGTTCATGTGCCCAAGATCTTCGCTGCCTTGCGGGGCATCGATGCCGTTGTTCTCGATGAACCCGTCGGTCCGCGCGACAAGGTCGTCGCAGAACCTGTCGGCCCATTCCAGGTTTTCATGCAGATCGTCCTTGAATTTCAGCGTTCGTCCCCTGACGTCAATGAACCGGCCCAACAGGCGCACGCCGCGCTCGGCAAAGCGGTAAAGGCTGACCAGGCCGCCGCCGTCGCGGCCTGTCAGATGCGGATCGCCGACAAAGCGCTGGCTCGGATCGTCCAGCATGTCGGGCGTGCGGTCGAGAAGTCCCATCACCTCTTGCCAATGCAGCACGTCCTTGCCGCGATAGATGCGCGGCAAGCGGCCGGTGCGGGAGACGCATAGAAGCGTCTCGCGGCCGGCGCGCAGGAAATCTTCGGTGATCTGGCAACCTGTTTGGCCCGAGCCGACGATCATGACCGCGCCATTGGCGGCCTGATCCGGGTTCTTGTAGTCTTCGGCATGAAGCTGGCGGATGTCGCCCGGAAGCGACTTGGATACGGCAGGAAGCTTCGGGTACTGGTAGGTTGCGGTGGCGACGATGACTGCGCGCGCGCGGATGCCGCCCCGGTCCGTCGCGACGTGAAATCCCTCGCCGTCCCTTTCGATCCTCCGGACCTCCACCCCGCTGGTCACGGGCGCGTTGAACGAGGCTGCCCAGTCCTTCAGGTAGGCGACGAATTCGTCGCGATGCATGAAGCCATCCGGGTCGTCTCCTTCATAGGGGCGGCCAGGCAGGTTCACTGTCCAGTTCGGTGTCACCAGACAAAAGCTGTCCCACCTGTGGCATTCCCAGGCGTGACCCACGCCGCCGCGGTCCACGACGCGGTGAGGCACCCCTGCCTGCGTCAGATGGAAGCTTGCAGAAAGACCGCCCTGTCCCGCGCCTACAATCAGGACGTCTTCTTCCCGCTCGCTCACGCCGTGTCGCTCCACTGATCGGTGTCGCCGCGACCGAATTTCACAACGTCGACCGGCGGCGGATAGTGCCCGGTTTCGCTGATCATCTGGTGCACCTGGCCGCGGTGATGGATCTGGTGCTGGAAGAGATTGGTCAGGCACAGCTTCTTGGGCAGCGAGAAAATCTCTTCCTGATCCATGCCGACCGCCGTGAAGGTCAGGTTGGCGTCGAGTTCGTCCTGGGTCATTCGCGCGCAGAAATCGGAGTACCAGACGTCGTTGGCGCGATGTGCCGCCACAAGCGCGTCAAAGTCGTCATGGAGGACTTCGTCCAGGGTCGTGTAGGTGGTGGGCTTCCTTTCCAGCCGCTCGCGATAGATCAGGTCCGCAAGCAAAACGTGATTCATCGTGTTGTGAATCGACCGGAAAAAGGCCTTGCGGTCTTGCTTGCGTTCCTGGTCCGAAAGCTTGCGAAGCGCGTTGTAGATGCGAATGTTTGCCCAGGCGTTGTAACGCGCAGCCGTTTCGACGTCCAATAGCTCTGCCATGTTCCTGTCCCCTGGTGAATGGGCGCATCGCCGTCCTGCAAGGCGAGCAGCGCCGGTTGCAGTCCGCTATGCTCCGCCACCCTGGGCGCGCACGTCGTATTCCACCGGGTCTGGATTGCCGCCCGGCAAGTACATGTGCTCGAACATGTCGATGATGTGCTGCAGGTCCGGGCTGTCAACGAAGGCATCGTAACCCTCGCGATCCGCCCAGACCGTAAGCGCGACACGCTGAGGGTCCTCTGGCTTGGCCAGAAGCATCGCGCGAACGAAGCCTGCGTGCGTCTGCATGATCGGCACCGCGCCCGATTCGAACAGCTCCGCGTCCTTGCCCCAAAACTCGGGCTTGCACTTCCAATACGACATTCTGACGTGCACTGCGGTGGTCTCCTTCCAGTGAATCGAGCTTAGATATATTAAAGATATATTTGGGTTGCAATGCACATTCCCCTGACTTACCGTGCCTCAGGGCGCTCTCTATTGGGGACAGATCCGGCCATGGCGGAGAAGGTCTACGGCGAGTTCACGCAGGAAGAACTGGACTACGAATACGACATGCGCGTGCGCTGCCCGCATTTCGCGGAGACCTTCGAGTCGATGGCGCCACACAACGAGCGTGCGGTCTCGAAATTCGAATGCCAGCTCGATGTCCCCTTCGGCAAGACCGATCTCGAAAGGCTTGACGTCTGGCCCGGGCGCGGCGGGTCGCCCACTCTCCTGTTCATTCACGGCGGTTACTGGAGGGCCTTCGACAAGGACATGTTCCGGTTTGTCGCCGAACGGTTTGTCGAGGCTGGGGCAGCGGTCGTTCTGAACAACTATGATCTTTGCCCGAACGTCACGATGGACGCGATTGCCGAGCAGAACCGTCAGGCATTGAAGTGGATCTATGACAACGCCGCCAGGATCGGGGGCGACCCCGGACGCATCCACGTCACCGGCCATTCGGCGGGCGGTCATCTGACCGGCATTCTCCTGGCGACCAGTTGGGAGGCGTACGGGCTGCCCTTCGACGTGGTGAACGGCGCCGTGCCGCTCAGCGGTCTGTTCGATCTGGAACCGCTGCGGCTTTCCTATCTCAATGCCGATCTGAAGATGGACGGCGAGACGTCGCGCCGGAACAGCCCGATCCACCACTTGCCGAAATGGATGCCCCCGACGGTGATTGCTGTCGGTGGTGGCGAAACCAGCGAATTCCGCCGTCAGTCGCGGATTTACACGGACGCATGCCGGGATGCCGGGTTCGAGGCAAGCTACCTTGAAGTCGGCAACCACGACCATGTGAACGTGGTGGGGGAATACCGCAATCGTTTGAGCCCGCTCACGGCAGCGCTGTTTTCCCAAATGGGACTCTGACCAAAGCCGGTCAGGCAAAATCAACATCAAGGAGTAGGAAACCGAACATGAAAATGCCGAAAAAGATGCTCTATGCGACTTTCGCATCCATGAGCCTGGCGCTTGGTGTGCCAGCACAAGCTCAGGAAGTGGCATGGGACATGCCGAACGAATACGGCGAATCGTCCATTTCGGGTGAAGCGGACAAGATCTTCGCCGCGCGTCTTTCAAAAAACAGTGACGGCCGCATTCAGATCACCAATCACTTCGGTGGATCCCTTGGCTACAAGTCCAAGGATCACTGGGCCGCGGTTGAGGACCAGGCCGTCCAGATCGCCTCGACCTACACGGGGGTGTTTACCGGATTTGATCCGGTGTTCCTGATGAACAACCTGCCGTTCATGGCTACGAACCCGCAGCAATCCAAGGCATTGATCGATGCAGCGCGCCCGTACTATGCCGAGGCATTTGCAAAGGGGAACCAGATTCTTCTCTTGGCAGAACCCTGGACGCCTGTCGGCCTTTGGACGAAGCGCCCGGTCGCGTCGGCCGCGGACATGAAGGGCATGAAGGTCCGCACCTATGACAAGAACGGCACAGTGACGCTCAAGGAGCTAGGTGCCGCGGCGATCCAGATGAGCTGGGCTGACGTGGTGCCTGCGCTGTCAACCAATGCCATCGAGGCAGTGCTTACGTCGGAAGAGGGCGGCCTTTCGGCGAAGTTCGAAGAATATCTGGACCACTACCACTACCTCAACTTCACGATGGGCTCGAACATGGTGCACATGAACAAGGACGTGTTCGACGGACTTCCCGGGGACCTTCAGCAAATCGTGCTGGATACGGCGAAGGAAGTCGAAGACGAACTTTGGGCAGCTTCCCAGGCCCGGATCGACTTGAACGTGCAGCGTCTCAAGGACGCCAATGTCAAGGCAATCCGCGACGTGCCCGAAAGCTTCGTCGACGAACTCAAGACCGCAGCCCAGGTTGCCATTGATGAATGGCGCGCGCAGATCGGTGAAGAGCTCGCGGACGAAATCCTTGCGGCATACCAAAAGCAGCTGGAAATGGTTGCCAACTAGAAGCGACCAGAGCAAAGAATTGAAGGTCGCCGTTCCGACGGGACGGCGACCCTCTCTTTCCGGGCACACAGGGGCGCAATGACCTGGGTTCACCGCCTGTCAACTTTCATCAACCGCGTGGGGATGCTGGTCGCCGTGCTGATCTTGCTGATGATGACCGGCCTGATCCTGACTGAAGTGGTGATGAGGACCTTTTTCTCCGCATCAACGCACATGGCGGACGAACTCGTGGGCTACGGCATTGGTGCGATGAGCTTTCTGGCTCTTGGTCAATCGCTGGAAAAGGGAACGCTGATCCGCATGAACCTGCTCCTGGCCTCGCTCAGCAGCAAGGGGCGTGTACGCTGGTTCCTGGAAATCGTCTGCATCTGCTTCGGCATCTTCAGCTGCGGCATGGCATTCTGGTTCTTCACTCGGAACGTCTTGCGCAACTATGAACGGGGCTACGTCTCCGAAACCGTAGCGCAGGTGCCGCTCTGGCTGCCCGAGAGCTTTGTCTCGATCGGGCTGGGAATCCTGCTGCTGCAGTTTCTGTCCTACCTTTTGAAAGTCCTGATGCGCGAGGCTGATCTTTCATCGAAGAAGGCCGCCGAGCTGGGGCTGGAGTAGGCCGATGTGGGAGATCGTCCTGGCGTTTGCCGTTTTCGGCTTTCTCGCATTCTACCTCGGGATCGGGACCTGGATTTTTGTCGCCCTTCTGATGGTCGCGCTGACATCGCTGACGCTGCTTCTGGACTTTCCGCTGGCCCGCGTCGGCTCGATCATGAAGGGGACGATGTGGCGAACCGCCAGCACTTGGGAACTCGCCGCCATTCCGATGTTCATCTTCATGGGCGAGATCATGTTCCGAACGGACGTGTCCGACAGGCTGTTCAGGGGTCTTTCTCCTTGGACGAACCTGATCCCGGGCAAGCTGCTGCATTGCAATGTTGTCGGGTGCACTCTTTTCGCTGCCGTCAGCGGGTCAAGCACCGCGACCACCGCCACGGTCGGCAAGATCACGATGGCGGAACTGCAACGCCGTGGCTACGACAGCCGAATCGCGACCGGATCGCTTGCTGGAGCCGGCAGCCTGGGTCTGATGATCCCGCCGTCTATTTCGATGATCATCTACGGCGTTCTGGCCGAACAGTCGATCACGGGCCTCTTCGCCGCCGGCATCCTGCCGGGCCTGCTGATATCGGGGCTTTACTCGGGATACATCGTCTTTCGAGCGTGGAGTTCTCCAATCACGGGCGAAAGCGAGGACGTGCGCTACTCCGTGATGGATTTCGCCAAGAGCCTGCTCGACCTGGCCCCCATTCTGGCCTTGATGGTCATCATTCTGGGCGGAATCTACAGCGGCGTGACCACCCCGTCCGAGGCTGCGGCACTTGGATTCGCCGCCTCGATCGTCCTGGTGGCCTTGCTTGGGCAGTTTTCCTGGGCCGTCTTTGTCGATGCGCTGACCGGGGCAACGCGGATCACCTGCATGGTTGTCACGATTCTTGTTGCGGCAAGTTTCATGTCTTCGAGCATGGCCTACCTGCATGTCCCGCAAGAGGTCGCCAAGCTTCTGGCCGCGATGGATCTGGGGCCGCTGGGCATCGTCATCCTGATCGGCGTGTTCTATATCTTGCTTGGCATGTTCCTGGACGGACTGTCGATCATGGTCATGACGCTTCCGATCACGCTGCCCATCGTCGTGGCCGCAGGCTGGGACCCGATCTGGTTCGGCATTTTCCTCATCATCATGATCGAGCTTGGGCTGATCACGCCGCCCATCGGCTTCAACCTGTTCGTGCTGCAGGGCATTACCGGCAAGTCCATCGGCGAAATTGCCCGAGGTGCCGTCCCGTTCTTCTTCCTGATGTTGCTCGCGGCAATCATCATCACGGTGTTTCCCCGGATCGTGCTTTGGTTGCCGGACGTCATTCTCTGACGCGGCATGTCGGGCACCGCCGGGCGTGCAGCGGGTGCGGGGCTGGATTCCGGAGGATTTCGCCTCTTCCTGAAGGCTTTCGCCAGATGTGCGCCGCAGCGCGCCCGTGGCCGCCGCCTCCGATCATGATGACGTCGCAGGAAGGTCTCGGATCAGGCTTTCGCCACCAGGTCGGGCGAAACGCATTGCCGCCCGTCACGGCCGACGAAAGCAACGCGCATGCGGAACACTTCTGCACATCCGGCCTTCTGTGGGCATTTTTTGGGACGGCTGGCGAAATTTCCATTGTGCCGAGTCACGCCGCGTATAATATATCTAAAATATATCTCGGCAAGTGAGGCGGACATCCATGTCGGAAAGGTGCGAAGCAATCATCATAGGGGCCGGAATCATAGGCAGCGCGATCGCCTATGAACTGGCCAAGGCCGGAAAGTCTGTCGTGGTCATCGACAAGAACGCCGTCGCGGGGGCCGGATCCACCTGCAATTCATGCGCCATTATCCGGACGCACTATTCCACCCTGGACGGGGCCGCACTTGCCAAGTCGAACTATCCGTACTGGGAGGACTTCCCGGGATATCTGGGCGCCGCAGGGGACGAAGTCCTGGCCACTTACCGCGAAGTGGGCTGTCTCTACACCTGTTTCGAAGAAAACAAGTTCGGCAAGAAACTGGAAGAGATCGCCAATACCATCGGCATTCCCTACGAAGTCTGGACGCCCGCCAAGGCACGGGCGAACCTGCCCATCATGAACCCAGGTCACTTCCACCCGGCCAGGGCAGCGGATGACCCCGAATTCGCCTCACAGGACGGCGAGATGCGTTACCTCCTGTTTTTTCCCAAAGCGGGCTACATCAGCGACCCGCTGCTTGCGACCAGGAACATCCAGTCGGCAGCGGAACGCCATGGCGCGACGTTTATCCTCGGCAAGCGTGTCATGGACGTGCTGAAGGACGGCAGCCGGGTTTCGGGCGTGACGCTTGACGATGGCAGCACCGTGTCTGCGCCTGTTGTCGTGAACGCCTCGGGGCCGCATTCTTACAAGATCAACGAAATGGCCGGTGTTGCCGAAGACATGAACATTGGCACGAGGGCGCTGCGGGTGGAGGTGGCGCATGTGCCGTCACCTGCCGGCTTCGACTTCGAGAAGTACGGTCTTATCTGCTCGGACGCTGACATCGGCGGCTACTGGCGCCCCGAGGTCGGCAACAAGATCCTGATCGGGTCCGAAGAACCCGAATGTGATCCGCTGGAATGGGTCGATCCCGACGACTACAACACCGAAGTCACTGAACAGGCGCGCCTGCAGGCCATGCGTGGCGCGCAGCGGTTTCCCGACATGGGCGTGCCGAATTCGGTGCAGGGCATCGCCGACCTGTACGACGTCTCTGATGACTGGATCCCGATCTACGACCGTTCCAGCCTCGACGGGTTTTACATGGCGATCGGCACGAGCGGAAACCAGTTCAAGAACGCGCCCGTCGTCGGCAAGATGATGTCGGCGCTGATCGACTATTGCGAGGCCGGAAACGATCATGACGCCGACCCGTTGCGGTTCGCGCTGCCAAACATGGACTACGCTCTTGGCATGAAGTTCTGTTCGCGCAATCGCGAAATCAACCGCGAAAGCAGTTTCTCGGTTGTCGGCTGATGACGACCGAGCCTGCATTCGTTGATTGCTATGGCGACCTTGCCGAGCGGCTTACAGACGAGATGCTGTGCATCGTTCCGGGCCTTCGGGTCTGGCGCGATGAACCCGTGGACGAGGATGCGCTGATTGTGCGGCTTTCGGGCCGGAAGAACGTGCTTGTCTACATGGCGTTCATGTCCGAGAGGGTGCTGCGTGCCTGTCCCGATCTTGAGACCATCGCCTATCTTTCGACGGGGCTGGCGACTCACGGAGATCTCGATGCGGCCAGGGCGCATGGCATCCGTTTCGAAGGTGTCAAGGGCTATGGCGACCGGGCGGTGGCGGAACATGCGGTGACGCTGGCGCTGGCCGGCATGAAACGCATTGTCGAAATGGATCGTGAGGTGCGACGCGGCGGCTTCCGCCTGATCCGGACCGAGGAACTGGCAGGCAAGACCTTCGGCCTGCTTGGCCTTGGTGGGATCGGAGCCGAGACTGCACGGATTGCGGATGCGCTTGGAGCAAACGTGATCGGCTGGACACCTTCCGGGCAGTCCCGCGGCGCTCCGGCAAGCATGATGTCGAAAGAGGCGGTGCTTCAGCGTGCCGACATCCTGTCGGTTCATTTGGCCCTGACGCCTGAGAGCACCGGGTTTCTTGGACAGGCGGAACTGGCGATGCTGAAACCCGGAGTCGTGCTGGTGAACACCGCGCGCGGCGGGCTCATCGACGAAGGGGCGCTTCTCGATGCGCTTCGCTCAGGCCATGTCGGGCACGCAGCCCTTGACGTCTTCGAGACCGAACCTCTTGCCGGGGATCATCCGCTTTGCGCCATGGAGACCGTCACGCTGACCCCGCATTCCGCCTGGCTGACCACCCAGGCCATTGACCGCTTGCTGGTCGCCGGGCTGAACCTTTTGCGCAGCCATATTGACCAGACCTCATGACACGCGCCGTCGACAGGCTGGCAACCCTGGTCCACGACACGGAGGCCGGGAGCATACCGGCACCGGTCTTGGAACGCGCGGCGGACTGCATCCTTGATGCCGTCGGCTCGGCCGTAGGCGGAATAGGCGCACGGAGCACCGCCGCGATGAGCCGGGCCCTGCCGCGCACCGAAGGGACGACAGCGATCTGGTTCACCGGCGAGGCGGCCGACCCAATCCGGGCCGCCACTGTGAATGCAATGGCAGCGACTGCGCTGGACGTTGACGACGGGCACCGCGAGGTCGCGGGGCACCCGGGCGCGGCCATTGTGGCCGCAGCGCTTGGCGCGGCACCAGCACGTATGGCCGGGTCGGACCTTCTGGCCGCTGTGGTGCTGGGCTATGAAGTTTCGGTTCGGGTCGGCATTGCCCGCGTGGCGGAGCATCACGGCTCGACCGTCAGCGGCCGCTGGAGCGGGACGGGCGTGGCGGCCCTTGTGGCGCGGCTTCAAGGCCTGCCGCCCGAGACCATTGCCGAGGCCATTCTCATCGCGGAACAGCATGCGCCCCGCGTGGGATCAGCCGCGACCCACGGGTTTGCGGGTTCGGACGTGAAGGAAGGCATTGCATGGTCGGTCTTCACGGCGCTTCATGCGGTCGAGCTGGCGAAGTCGGGCTTTCGCGCCTATCCCGATACGTTCGAACAGGGTGTGCTCTATTCGCCTGACCGGCTCGTGGCAAAGCTGGATGGCTTTTCAGCGATCGACGGGCTTTTTTTCAAGCCTTATGCCTGTTGTCGCTGGATACACTCGGCGATCGACGGGCTGAAGGGGATCATGAGCGACAGGGGCCTTGGTGCGGACGAGATCGTGCGTGTCACGGTGCGCACGTTCGATCGAGCGGTCGGCCTGGCCAACGGCGTCCGTCCGCGTTCCGAAGCCGAGGCGCAGTTTTCGATCCCGTTTTGTCTGGCTGTCACCGCATGTCGCGGAACCGGTGCACTCTTGCCGCTTGATCTTGCGCTGATGGACGACGAAGAGGTGCTGGATTTCGGCAAGCGGGTCACGATCCTGCACGATGACGGGATGCAGGCGCTCTTTCCCCGCCTGGCAGGGGCGATCGTCGAGGTCGAAGCGGCGCGCCAGACGTTTGAATCCCGGGTCGAGGCCGCTTTTGGCGATCCAACCAACAGGATGAGCCGCGCGGACCTTTCGGCAAAGTTCCACAAGCTGACCGACCCGGTGATCGGCGCGACCCGTGCCGGAGCGATCGCGGATGTCCTTTCCACGATGCGCAACCACGACGCCGGGGCGCTTCAGCGGTTGCTGTGCGCGCGCTAAGTCGCGGTCGGCTATGACAGCGCGGCCAAGGCCTCGCCCATCTTGGCGCAGGCGGCCAGGACTTCCTTGCCGGATTTCGCAAAGCAAAGCCGCAAGTGGCGCGGGCTTCCGAATTCGGTCCCCGGTACAAGGGCGACACCCGCGGTTTCGAGAAGATACTCTGACATTGCGATGTCGGTCTCGATTGCGGTGCCGTCGGGCTTTGCCTTTCCGATCACTGCGCCGCAGTTGATGAAGACATAGAAGGCACCATCGGGCACACGCGCTTCCAGCCCCGGAATGGCCCGGATTGCCGCAACCACCTTGTCACGCCGCTTCAGATAGGCACGGCCCCAGTCCTCGACCTGATCCTGCGGCCCGGTGAGGGCGGCCAATGCCGCGGCCTGGCTGACCGAGCTTGCGTTTGTCGTCGACTGGCCCTGGAGCTTCGCCATGGCATCGATGAAATCCCTCGGCCCGGTCGCAAAGCCGATGCGCCAGCCTGTCATGGCGTGTGATTTCGACACGCCGTTGACCGTCAGCGCCCGCGCGGCCAGGTCCGGCGCAACCTCGGCCATGGTCGCAAACGGCGCACCTGTGAACAGGATCTTCTCGTAGATGTCATCGCACATGATCGCGACGTTCGGGGCCTCCCGCAGCACCTCTGCCAGGGCAGCAAGTTCATCCGCCGAATAGACCGCGCCGCTCGGGTTGCAGGGCGAATTCAGGATCAGCCAGCGCGTGCGTGGCGTGATCGCTGCCGAAAGTGCATCAGGCGCAATCTTGAGTCCGGTCTTCGAGCAGTCCACCACCACCGGCAAGCCGCCCGCAATCATGACCATGTCCGGATAGCTGACCCAGTACGGAGCAGGAATGATCGCTTCATCCCCGTCGTTCAGGCTTGCCAGCAGTGCATTGAAGATCAGCTGCTTGGCGCCCGTGCCCACGATCACGGCGTCGGCGGTGCATTTCAAGCCGTTGTCCCGACGGAACTTTTCGGCGACGGCTTCGCGCAAATCCTGCGTGCCCGCGACCGAAGTGTAACGCGTCTGTCCCGAAAGCGCGGCCCGATGCGCGGCTTCGATGATGTGCCGCGGCGTGTCGAAGTCCGGCTCACCCTCGGCCAGATCATGGACCTTCACGCCTGAAGCCGTCCGTTCGCGCGCCATTTCGGCCAGTCGAATCGTGCCCGAGGTGCGGGCCTCCAGGACGCGCTGAGAAAGGTGCACCTTGATCTTCCTCTCCAGGATATATTGAAAATATATTCGGTCATCCATTAGGCTGACAACACGATATCGCAGGCAAGACATGCTTCCTTACGACCCGGACAACGCCACATACGAAATCGACGGCACGCGGACGGATCTGGCGCTTGAATACCGCGACCAGCTGCGCGGGCCGTACAGTCTTGAACTGCAGCGCGTGCTCGACAAGATGCGTTCGACCCCGATGAAGGGACGGTTTGCGCTTGTCGTGGTCGAACCGTTTCGCAAGTTCGCGCTTGCACGGCTGTCGGGCGAACGCGGTGTTCCGCCCGAAATGGTGGATGGCGTGACCTATGCCTCCATCGCCGAGGCGGAATGGGACATCTTCAAGCGCCGGTGGCAAGAGTTGACCGGCCGCGAACTGGACGTGCCAGACCCATGACAAGCACGACAGGGCTGATCGGCTATTGCCAGCCATTGAAAATCCATGGCGACGCGACGACCGCGCTGAAGGTTTCCAGCAATGGGCCGGAGACCTGTTCGGTCGCGGTCCATCGCATCGTCTGCGGAGACATCGATCCCGACGGACCGGGTGCCGAATTCGAGAAAATGGACTGGGGCGGTGCGTCGGGTCTGCACGTGCGGCATCAGCCGGTGAACGCTGGCTCGTTCGCCTTTGCCGCTGCAGGGCCGGATACGGCCGGGGCCGGTACGCTTCGCATCTCGATGAATGTCTGGCCGACCATGACCCGAGGCAAACGACAGTGCATCCTGCATTGGGGGGCGTTGCGCTTCGAACTGGCATCGGACGGGCGGCTGCAGGTCCGTCTCGGCGAAATGGCCGCCACCCTGGAACGACCGCTTGTGAAACGTCGATGGTTCCAGGCCGAACTGGACGTTGCCGCCGATGGCCTTTCGCTTGTCGTGGCACCGGTCGCTCCCTGTGCCGTGTGGACAGACCCTTCCCGCGCGCATGCGCCGCGCGGAGCGACGGCGTTGCCGAAAGCAGAGGACCCGATCTTCTTCGCCGCCATGCTGGACCGATGGCAGGGCGATGTGCCATTCGTCGCGGACGCCTACAATGGCAAGATCGAGGTCCCATCGATCCGCGTGGACGGCCGCCTCCTGGCCCAGTGGGACTTCAGCCGCGAGCAATCGGGCACGCGCGCCTTCGACGCTGGTCCGGATGGCTGCCACCTGACACTGGTCAACACCCCGATGCGGGGTGCTGCCGGGTCGAACTGGAACGGGTCAGTCGAAAGCTGGGTGCGAGATCCGTCGCAATATGCCGCGATCCATTTTCACGACGACGACATGACCGACTGCGGTTGGCAAACGACCCTGCAGATCACCCCGCCAGCGGATGCGCAGTCCGGATTCTACATAGCGCGGATGACAGCCGAGGACGTGCAAAGCGACGTGCCGTTCTTCGTCTCTGCGCGGCCGGGCAAGCCGAAGGCGGATGTCTTGTTGCTGGCACCGACCGCGACCTATCTCTCCTACGCCAATACCCACATCAAGTTCGACAGCCACAATACCGAGAATCTCTACGAAGCGCCGATGGTGCTGAGCGAGGACGAGCTGTACCTGAACGAACACCGCGAATTGGGGTTGTCGCAATATGACACACATGCGGACGAATCCGGCGTTGTCTATGCCAGCGAACGCCGCCCGATGCTGAACACGCGGCCCGGACTTTACACGTTCAACTATCTTAACGACACACACATCGTGAAATGGCTCGAAGACCAGGGCGTCAGCCATGACGTGGCTACGGACGAGGACTTGCACCGCTACGGACGTGCATTGCTCAACCCTTATCGCGTCGTGATGACGGCGTCGCATCCCGAGTATTTTTCGACCGAGATGTGGGACGCGCTCTATGGATACCAGTTGGACGGTGGTCGCCACATGTATCTGGGCGGCAACGGGTTTTACTGGCGGATAGCCTGGTCTGACGACCATCCAGGCGTAATCGAGAACCGTCGCGGCATCAGCGGCGTACGTACGTGGGAAGGTGAGCCGGGCGAACATCACCTGAGCTTTACCGGCGAACCGGGCGGGCTTTGGCGGACTCATGGCCGGGCACCGCAGGTGCTGGCGGGTACCGGTTTCAGTTCGACGCTCTTCGTGCGTTCAACCTACTTCCGCCGTTCGGAAGACAGTCGCGATCCGGATCTGTCATTCATTTTCGAAGGCCTCAACTCGGACATCATCGGCGACTTCGGCTATCGCGGCGGCGGTGCGGTGGGACTGGAGATCGACCGGTGGGACGCTGATTTGGGCTCGCCGCTGGGATCGGTCATTCTTGCGACATCGGAACACGTGGGGCTTGGGGGCCTGCTGTCGGGCGAAGAGTACATCACCACTACCCGCGCACTCGATGGTGTGCAGAACGGGCGGGTCCGGTGCGACATGGTCTTCTTCGCGACGCCGAAGGGTGGGGCGGTCTGGTCTGCCGGATCAATCGCCTGGGCAACGTCACTCCTGTGGAACAAGGGCGAAAATTCGGTCAGTCGGGTCACCCGGAACGTGCTCAGGCGCTTTCTTGATCCAGCGCCATTTCCGGAACCGGCCGCTGGCGGTCATGCCAGATTTTCGGAGCCGCAAACGTGTTCCCAGCATGATTCAACCGTGACGCCCGTTTGAATGCGGACATTCTTGGGAGAGTCGCCGATTCAGCATGTCAGGTTCCAGCTGGGGTTTTCCTGACATCCTGGAAATCCTCGCACTCCAGGGCTGGACGAAGTTCAATCGGTGCGCGTTGACATTCTCCGGCTTGGTGGAGTGCCTTGCCAACCGGCCATGGTGGCACTTCGGAGCGAGCTGGCGGCAACCCCGAGAATGGCGAAGGTCTCGGGGCTCGCGAGGAAACCAGGCTGAACAGCAAGCCCTCCGCGATCAAGAATCGGCGGGGCGCGGTGATCAGCATGAATTGGGCGGGAGGCGACGAATACGGAAATCCTGCGGAGCGCAGCGATTCCGAATTGGAAAACGACTGCGTGCAGGGTAAGCTCACTGGCGAATTCCTTGTGAGGAACTGCTCCCGGTTTCGGTGCGGAGTGCAGGATGACGAATACTCGGCAAAGGAAGAAGACCAAGGGTTCGGTGCCTTCGCGCTCATTGACGGAAAACCTGTCGATGACAGATCAGGCGACACGGACCGTTCGGAACCACATACTCGACCTGACTTTGGCCCCCGGAACGACCCTGGACGAACGCCAGATGCTCGAGCGGTTCGAGATTGGCCGGACACCGATGCGCGAGGCCCTGAACCGCCTGATCGTGGAGGGGCTCGTGGTCGCGCGGGAACCGCGCGGGGTGCAGGTGGCGCCTCTGAACATCGAGTCCACTGCAGAACTGTTCGAGGCATACGTCATGAGCGAGCGGATGGTCGCCGCTGCACTGAAATTCGGCGACCCGAACCTCATTGAAGACGTGGAGCGCCTGCACGAGGAATATGTGACAAGCCTCGGGCGGCCCGATCTACTTCGGGTCACCGAGCTGAATGCGCGGTTTCATGCCAGGATTGCTGCCGCCACCCGGAATTCTTTCATACGTGCGTATTCGGACAAGCTGCACAATGTGGCTCGGCGGCTGTCGTATTTCATATTCAAGCTGGAGGCTGCGCGGGACGGGTACGTGTCGAAGCTGTTCGAGAAACCGCGGCAGGACCACGAGCGCATCGTGGACGCGATCCGGCGCGAAGACCGCGAAACGCTGACCGAGGTCCTGACGGATCATGCGATATTCTTCCGCACTCGCCTGGCCAGGATAATCACGGAGGACTGCAATTCGAACCTTGATTTCCGCGGATTGTCGGATCGGAACGGATCACCCTGATCCGGTTTAACGGGACCGGTGGCGGTCCATGGCACTGAATCTCGCCGTGGACCCGCATGCAGCGTGCCCGCCGGGCGCGGTCCCGGATTTCCTCGATATCAAGAACGTGAAACCTTCCGACGCTTGCAACCGAATGCCCGGACGGTCGCACCACGGTCCGGCGTCAGACCGAGACGCATCGGGAACGCCTGCAGGATTGCGCTCCGTCCTGGCGCTGCAATGCCGTGAACGACCCGGCTGGCGGCCCCTTGTCCCGGCTCGAACCGCAGGTGAGAAGACGGGCCGCAGTGATGGCCCGTCCTCCATGTTGCCTAGAGAAGACTGCGAATCGGGTCTGCCGGCGTCGGGTCAAATCCGATGAGAGGTTCGCAGATCGCGGCAAAGCTGCCGTCTTCAACCATTTCCCAGTGCTTTTCGTTGACGGCCCTGACCAGATTCGGCTTGCTCTTGTTGACCGGCCATCCCAGCTGATAGGACTGTTCGATGTTCGGCATACCGCGCAGCGGCAGGCTGGCCTTCGTGATCAGGTATGCAGCGGAGATGGAGTCAAGTATGACGCCGTCGATGTTCCTGTTCGCCACATCCTGCATTCCCTCGACGTCAGCCTGGAAGACGGGCACCTCGCCGTCGGGCCCGACGATGCGCTCCGCGACCGGAATGAAGATCGACGCCACGATCGCGCCGACCCTCTTCCCCTCGAGATCGGCCGAGCTCGTGTAAGGCGAGTCTTCCCTGACGAAGAGCCGCGAACCGGATTCCACCCAGCCATCGCAGAAATAGACCTGCTCCTGACGCTCGGCGTTGATCCCCATCGCCGAGGCCGCAATGTCGAACTTGTTGGCCAGGATGCCAACGAGAAGCGACTCCCACTTGGTGATGACGGGATTGTATTCGAGGCCCAGCCGGCTGGCGATCTCCGCCATCGTATTGCGACCGATCCCGTCATACTCGCCTCTATCGTTGAGGAAACTGTACGGCGGAAAGGTTCCTTCTGCGGCAGCCGTCAGCACGCCTGGCGTGTTGAGTTCAAGGGCATCGTCGGCCCATGAGGCCGAAGGAAGGATCATCGGTGCCGCCATGCCGGAGGCTGTGCCGATCAGCAGGTTTCGTCTGGTAATCATTGTGATCTCCTTGTTTGCCGGTTCCTTACAGGTAGAGCGCGTAGCGGCGCTCGTACCATTTTGCGAACTGTGTCAGTACTGTTGTGATCAGAAGGTAAAGAACTGATACGATTACATAAAACTCGAAAGGCCGAAACGTGGCCGCGATAACGGCTTGCGTATAGAGCGTCAGTTCCATGATCGTGATCGTCGAAAGAAGCGACGTGTTCTTCAGGGTGTTGATGGCCTCGTTGGTGAGAGCGGGAACGACGATTCGGATCATCTGCGGAAAGATCACCCGCCGGAAAGTCAGTGCGTTGTTCATGCCCAGCGCGTGCGCGGATTCGGGCTGTCCCTTTGGTATCGCCAGGAGGCCGGACCGGAATATCTCCGCCACATACGCACCGCTCCCGACCCCGAGGGCCAGTGCTCCTGCGACGAACGGATCGAGATTCAGGCCCACCTGCGGCAGCCCGAAATAGACGAGGAAGACCTGCACAAGTTGCGGCGTTCCCCGAATGAACCAGATGTAGAATTCGGCCGGGTAGCGCAGGACACGGTACCGGGACAGCTTGGCGAGAACGCCGACCAGCCCGCACATCCAGCTGATGACGATCGTGACGGCGGCGACCTCGATTGCGATCACGAACGCTCCGGCATAGCCGGGTACATACGCCGCGAAGCTCATGAGGTATTCGAATATCCCGTCCATCAGTGCACATCATGTCTTTCGACCTGATCATCGCGGAGAATCCTGCCGAGAAACTGCCGGGTTGCAGGATGATTCGGGGACGTGAAGAAATCTCGGGCCGGCGCTTCTTCAGCGAACTCGCCTTCGTGGACGAAAATCACGCGGTGGCTGACATGCCTGGCGAATCCCATCTCGTGGGTCACGACAAGCATTGTCATGTCCTGGCTCGCCAGAACGGTCATGAGATCCAGAACCTCACCGACGAGTTCGGGATCGAGTGCCGAAGTCACCTCGTCGAAGAGCATGATTTCGGGCTTCATCGCCAGTGCCCGGACGATGGCGACCCGTTGCTGCTGACCCCCGGAAAGCCGGGCCGGGTACTCGTTGCGCTTGTCCGAGAGGCCGATGCTCTCCAGAAGCGATTCCGCCTCGGCAATTGCGTCGGCACGGGGCACGCCCTTCACGTGAATTGGCGCTTCGGTCACGTTTTCCAGAACGGTTCTGTGAGGCCAGAGGTTGTAGCTCTGGAAGACCATTCCGACAGATGCGCGCAGCTCCGCCAGTTCCCTTGCCCCGGCCCGGCTCTGCGTCAGACGGTGATAGTCGATCTCGCGACCACCGAAATACATGCGCCCGCTGGTAGGTATCTCGAGAACGTTCACGCAGCGCAACAGCGTGCTCTTTCCCGACCCGCTCGCGCCGACGATCGCGATCACTTCTCCCTTTGCAACGGAGAGGGAGACTCCTTTCAGGACTTCGTGATCTCCGAATGACTTGTGCAGCTGTTCGATTCGAAGCAGCGGCCCTTCAGTTGGCGAACCAGGATTCATCGCTTGTTCCAGCCGCCGGTCCGGAGAGACCGCCTGTCGCACCCGGACCGGCACTCGGTTGACGGTGTGACCGGCAGCGTAATATACTTTAGATATATTTGCAACCTGCGATCATGCAGGCTCGCGCGGGTTGCGTTTCTTGGGATGATCACGATGAATGGCTATTTCCCGTTGGAGGAATACGAGGAACGCTGGACCAGGCTGAACCGCGAAATCGATCTTCGGGGCTATTCCGGAGCGGTTGTCTGGGGCAAGAACGCGTCGTCGTTCGACCGGGCGGGAGACGTCCTGTACCTCGTGAACTGTTTTTCCAGCAAGGTGGGTCAGCCTTATGACGTGTCGGGTCACCGCGCGCGGGATTATTGCGCCGTGGTTTTCCGGCCTGGCGAGATGCCCGAAGTCTTCGCGCACGATCCGGGGTTTCACCGGGACCAGATCCCGACCGACCGGATTCAGTACTGCCCGGACACCGTGACGGCAGTGGCGCAGAGCCTCGAGGCAAGGCCGATTAGCGGCAAGGTGGCATTCGTCGGCAGCGACTTCTTTGCTGTCAAGTACTGGGACGGGTTCAAGAAAAAGACAGCGTCCATCGACTGGGAGATTTGCGACGACCTCGTTCTTGAAGTGCGTCGCAGGAAGTCGCCGCGCGAACTCGATTGCTGCAGGGAGGCCGGTGACATCGCGGCAGTTGCAATCGACAGGCTGATGTCGGCACTCGTTGCCGGGAAGACAGAGCGTGAGGCCGCGGCAGCAGCCGCAGTGGAGATCATCGAGCGTGGAGGGGTCGTAGAGCGGATTGACTGCACTTTCGGCGACAGGATCGAATTTACCTGCAGGGAGCCACTGTCCGGTTACAGCGCCGCCTCTCCAGAACCGGGCGACATGGTGAAGGGCTGGTTGATCGGGCCAATGTTTCAGGGATACTACATGGATCCTGGAAGAACCGCGGTGTCAGGAGGCAGGCCGGACCGCAGCCAACGGCGTCTCATCGAAACATGCGCCGAAATAGTCGGAACAATGGCCCGAAACGCGCGCGCAGGCGTCTCGTACAAGTCAATTGCCGACATCGGTGACAGGCTTTCGAAGGAGTTCGGAGGGGACGTTGACCCTATGGCCGGCAAGCACCCGTTCTACGGACACCCGAACGGCCTGTACTTCGAGGGCCCGCCATATGTCAGCAACATCGTCGACCACATGGATGCACACCTGCATGCCGGTGACGTCATCGGCCTGGAGGCGTTCCTGAACCTTGATGGTGTCGGCTCCGCAGGATTCGAACAGAACTACATCGTGAGTGAAGACGGCGTCGAACTCATCACGCCGGCACCGGAATTCTGGCACTGACGCCTGAAGGCGAAGGGAACCGAATGCAGTGCGCCCCGGAAAGGATCCAAGGTGCAGGGTTTCACGATGGTTCCGGACCAGCCAAGGTGTCCGGTGCCGTCCAGCGGCTCTGGCAAGGCGCGACCCGGCTTCCGACGGTGCCGCAGCGAGCCCGGATTCAACTGACCGCGGCCGGGGACGGCGTCCCCGGCATCAGGCGGGATCGACGCGGGTCGCGGTCCACCCGAGCCCTACCTTCGCGCGGTCGCGGCCCTCGAACAGGTGCACCGTGTCCGGCGCCGCCGTCCACGCCGTGCCCATGTCGAGCGGGTTAACGAAGAAGTCGTTGGTGAGCGTGCCCGTCGTCGCGGTGATCACAGCGTGCGGTGACCGGCCGACGTGCGCGTCCAAGACGCGGCGGTCGAGACCAGTTCGGGAACATGGAGCCTCGAGGCGAGGATGGCGCGGCCTGGTGTAGCGACGGCCGCGCAGGCAACGAGGGGGCCCGGGACGCTGGCGACCCGCCTCGTGCAGGGATAAGTCTTCGACCGACGAACGCTCAGGCCTGTGCGCCCCCTGCTGACACGTTGGCCTGTTCGAAATAGTGTGTGTACCATCGGAAAACGCGTCGGGAAGGAATCATGGCAGGCAGCCAGGCTTTGGGAGTGCGAATTCCGGCGCACGTGCTCGCGGGCGTCGACAGGTACGCCCGGGTCCGGGACCTGACGCGATCCATGGCCGTTGCGGCGCTCGTGGAGCGGGCGCTCTCGGATGCCGGCATGGCACGGGAGGAAACGCCGCCACCCGGGACAGCGACTGCGTCCGGGGCGCAGGACGCGGCGTCGGGACGGCGGGCGCAGCAATGGGGAATCAGAACCGCACGGCCGGTGGCCGCGGCGCTCGGAGCCGAAAAGGCCGCCGACCAGCCGCTGGCCAACGAGTTCATGCTCGACGGGAGGCGTGTCGCGATCAAGTGCGCGAAACCGGCGACCAGCCAGTGCGGTCTCACGAACACGATGCGCGACCGGGTGGACAGCATCGTCTGCGTGGAGGAGGCTGCCGGTGGCATGTTCAAGCTGTACAAGGTGACGCCGGAACAGTGGGAGGACAACGCGACCCATCCGCCGAAACACAATCGGAACCACGGCACCCAGACCCACCTGTCCCGTTCCGCCTGGCGGCGCATTGGAGAGGACCTCGGGGAGGTGGAGATCGATGGCTGAGAGTTGCTGCCAATCGTGCAGATGCGGGTTCCCGACGAAGGGGCGACCCGCGTGGCGATCAAAAATTTTTTCGCTCATGCAATGGACCCCGCCTGTCGCGCCTTTCGCTCCCATGGATGTTCAAGTGCATGATTCCATGACGAAAACCCCCTGCCCGTCCCGTTTAACATGGCCGGTTCCCATCCCCAGTTGGATTCCTGGAAGCGCAATTTCCCGGGAGGCGCGAAGGAATGCCGGACAGAGGAGATCGAGAGACTTTCGTCATGCAGGGCGTGGCGGCGAACGACAACGGCGAGGCGACGGCACGGGTCGATGCCGCCGAAGGACGCCGGCGGGAGACGGGGGAGCTGAGATCATGAAATTGCACGCCGCGCTCTACGCCCGCTACTCTTCCGACCAGCAACGGGCGGCATCGATCGAGGACCAGTTCAGGATCTGCCGCGAACGCGCGGCGCACGAGGGATGGCAGGTCGTCGGAACGTACGAGGATTCCGCCGTCTCGGGCGCCAGCATGATCCTGCGTCCCGGCATCCAGGCCCTGCTGGAGGACGCGAGGCGCGGCCGGTTCGGGATCCTGGTCGCGGAGGCGCTCGACCGGGTGAGCCGCGACCAGGCCGACGTGGCGACTGTGTACAAGCATCTGCGCTTTGCCGTGGTGACGCTGGCCGAGGGCGAGATCAGCGAGTTGCATGTCGGGCTCAAGGGCAGGATCTGAACCTACGACCTTCAAATTATGAGATCAGGCCGTTCGCAGGTTGGCGGACAGAGCAAAATCCGGAGCCGCAGCCGCGTCGTTTGCTGTCGATCTGTCAGCTAGGCACTTACGGATGAATCGGGTGGTCGGCTCCGCAATGCGAGGCACAAATTCGCCTTCTCGCAGGATCTGGGCCTCAGTCACGGCTTCGGAAGCGAATCCGAGGCATAACGCGCCGCTCCGGATCTCCGCGGCCAAACGGAATGATCGTGCCGCTACCGGCAAGAGCTCCGTCGAACCGTGGAAGCGGATCGGCCACTGCCGCAACCTACGTAGCCGAGAAGACTGGTTTCTGGGCGATTCGACAGCGGCCCTGCGATCGCTGGCGGACGGCTCGCCGGAATGCTTACCTTTGCCGCCGAGACGCCGTGTTGCGATTGTGTTGACACGCCGCATGAATAGACCGGGGGGCGAACAATAATGTAACGAGTCCAAAAAGTTAAAGCATGGACAGTCGTCTCTTTGCAAAATCCGCACGAGCGCAACTTCCGCGCCCGCCGCCTGGAAGCGGCCCAAGTTGCCGTAGCGCGCGCAGCATGGTGCCGCTGGCCGATAGCCGACCGACACCCGGCTGAGCAAGTCCAGGAATTTTCGGTCGTCAACGACCCCTTGATTCCACGGCATGGCGCCTGAGCTGAATGCGGCAAGAGCATTGCAGAAAATTGGCGTGTTTGCAGGGGTCCAAGTTGAACGTCGATGTTGACAAGGCGCTTGAACGATTTATCCTTGCAATATTGGAATTAAATGCCATATTTGCAAGGATGATTGATCGCCGATCGCTGCAGACCGTCCTTGCCCGACTGGACCAGTTCCCGGCAGTGGCATTGCTTGGTCCGCGCCAGGTCGGCAAGACGACGCTGGCCCAGCTGGTTGCCGGACACCGAAAGGGTGTCTACCTGGATCTGGAAAGCGCAAAGGATCGCGGCAAGCTGTCTGATCCTGTACACTATCTCTCCGCGCACGAGGACAAGCTGGTCACCCTGGACGAGATCCAGTTCATGCCGACGCTGTTCCAGGAACTCCGTGGCCTGATTGACCTTGGGCGACGACAAGGCAAGCGCACAGGTCGCTTCCTTCTTCTCGGTTCGGCCTCGATGGAATTTCTGAAGCAGTCGAGCGAGAGCCTCGCCGGGCGCATCGCCTATGTCGAACTCAGTCCGCTTGACGTTCTGGAGACTGGAACGGACGGCAGCGAGCGCTTGTGGATTCGCGGAGGGTTTCCGGACAGCTTCCTGGCGGAGACCGAGGAAGCCAGCGCAATCTGGCGGGACAACTTCATCAAGACCTATCTGGAGCGCGACATACCGCTGCTCGGACCTCGGATACTTGCGCAGACTCTGCAGAGATTCTGGACCATGCTGGCGCACTCGCAGGGCCAGCTTCTGAACGCGGCACGATTGGCGCGCAGCCTGGCCGTCGACGGCAAGACGGTAGCCCGCTATCTTGACCTCATGGTTGACCTGCTGCTGGTTCGCAGGCTGCCGCCCTATCACGGCAATGCGGCCAAGCGTTTGGTCAAGTCACCGAAGACCTATATCCGCGACAGCGGCCTCGTCCATGCCCTGCTCGGTCTCGACAGCCGGGAAGGGGTGCTCGGTCATCCGGTCGCAGGCGACAGCTGGGAAGGATTCGTGGTCGAGAACGTCATGCGCGCGGCACCCGAACGAACACGTGCGAGCTTCTACAGAACCGCTGCCGGTGCGGAAATCGATCTGCTCCTGGAATTGCCGAACCAGAGACTCTGGGCGATCGAGATCAAGCGTGGCGTCAACCCGAAGCTTGAACGAGGCTTCCATCACGCGCGAGAGGACTTGAATCCGGAACGCTGCTTCGTCGTCCATTCCGGCAACGAGCGCTTCCCGAAGACGGAAGATGTCGAGGCAATCGGGTTGAGCGATCTCTGTCGCACGGTGAGCCTGGCGTAGCCCGCCTTTTGGAATCACATTCGACTGGCGAAGGAGCGACAGCAGGAAAAAGTCGAGGGATCCGGCTATTGCGGCGATTCGCGGATGACGCGTGCGGCCCAGCGCGCCGCGTCCGCAACGGCAGGGTCCGCGTCACCGGCAAGGTCCTCCGCAACTGTCAGCAGCGAAGCATCTTCCGAATTGCCGATTGCGTAGAGAACGTTTCGGACGAACCTGTTCCGGCCGCTCCGCTTGATCGGCGAGCCCGCGAATTTCTCGCGAAACGCCTGATCGTCCAGGCGCGCGAGTTCGCCAAGCAATGGCGCGTCAAGATCATCCTTCGCGTCGTAGCGCGCTTCGCGGGCCGCTTGTGCAAACTTGTTCCAGGGACAGACGGCCAGGCAGTCATCGCATCCGTAGATGCGGTTGCCGAGCTTGGGACGAAGAATTTCGTCCACGGGTCCGTCGTGCTCGATCGTGAGATAGGAAATGCAAAGCCGTGCATCCAGCTGGTAGGGTGCCGGGAAGGCGTCGGTTGGGCAGATGTCGAGGCAGCGTCTGCAACTCCCGCAGTGATCGACCTCCGGAGCGTCGGGCGTGATTTTCGCGGTGGTGCAGATCACGCCGAGAAAGAACCAGTTGCCGAGGTCGCGGCTGAGAAGGTTTGTGTGCTTCCCCTGCCAGCCGAGCCCTGCCGCCTGCCCGAGCGCCTTTTCCGGAACCGGAGCGGTATCGACGAAGACCTTGACCTCGCAGGCGGCCTCGTCAACCAGCCAGCGCGCCACGCGCTTCAGGCGCTTCTTGACGAGATCATGGTAGTCGCGCCCCCGTGCATACACGGAAACGACCCCCCGTTCACGCCGTTCCAGGTCTTCTAGGGGGTCATGATCCGGGGTGTAGGCTTCGGCCAGAACGACGACCGAGCGCGCCTCCGGCCAGAGTTCAGCCGGATTCCCGCGCCATTTCACCCTCCGCTCCATCCAGCGCATCTGGCCGTGGCGGCCCTTGGAAAGGAACTCCGCCAGCCGGCCGGGAACCTCGGGCACGGCGTCGGGGCGGCATACTCTTGCCGCCGCAAATCCCTCGGACAGGGCCTTCCTGACCAATTTCTGCTTGAGCGGATCCTGAACGCTCATCTGGCGACGGGCGGCGCGAAGCCGCTCCCGGCGGACAGATCGCCCGGATCAGAAGTCAAGATCGGCATAGTGAGAGGGCGGAGGGAAGCCCGGAACCGAGTCCGCCAGCAGGCTCCGAAAGGCCGGGCGGGACTTGATCTTGGCATACCAGTCACGCACCGTCCGGTTCAGGTTCCAGTCCACGTCCGAAATGTAATCGAGCGCGGAGAGATGCGCGGCGGCCGCAAAGTCCGCAAGCGACAGCGCGGGACCCGCAAGCCAGCGACGCTCGTCTAGCAGCGCACCCATGTACGCGAGATGCGCCTTCATCGCATTCGCGCCCGACTTGATGCGGGCACCGTCCGGATGCCCCTGCTGGGCGATTTTCTTGGTGACCCGTTCATGGAGCAGTTTCGTGGTCACCTCGGAATGAAACTTGTCATCGAACCAGCCGACGAGACGGCGGACCTCGTGGCGGGTGGCGGGGTCCCCTGGCAGCAGCGGCGGCTCGGGGCTGCGCTCTTCCACGTATTCGCAGATCGCGCCGCTTTCGGTCAGGAGCAGCCCGTCGATCCGGAGGACCGGAACCTTGCCCGCCGGATTCCGGCGCAGGAACTCGGAGCTGCGCTCCCAGTAGCGCTCTTCGACCAGCTCGACTTCGAGCCGCTTTTCGGCGAGCGACAGGCGCACCTTGCGGCAAAACGGAGAGAGGGGGACGTGATACAATCTGATCATTGGCTGTTCGGCTCTCGGTGCGCGCCCTCAATGCCGCGTGCCGCACCGAGATTCAAGGAGAGTGCGCATCGCCGCTACCTCTTCCACGAATGTCCCGGCAGAGGGCCCAGGCACCGTCGCCGCCGCAGGGCCTTCTTCCGTGAGGGTGGCATCCGTCGGGTCCCGGATGATCCGGTAGCCGCTGCGGGCGCTGGAGCCGGCCTTCGCGGCCGCCGTTTCCGTCGAGCGGGAATTGCCGTGTTTCGCGAGAGACCTCGTCTGGCTGTCCGCCCTTGAATGCCGTGGGATCCGGCTCCGACATCTCCACCGGCAGAGAACCGACGCTCCCGCCTCCACAGCCCACCTTGACAAATGACGCGGCGAGCACAATCGTCGTTGAATTCTGGAATTTGGTTCCTTCAAGCCGCCCGGTTGGGCGCGATCAAGAAACCAGGGCAACCCGATACGTACCTGTCGAGCGGCTCACAGCCCCCGTGCTCGCCTTGAGAACAGAGCATTCCGGAGGCGGCGGGCATGGCGTGAGCCACGGTTCTTTGGTATAGACCGCGTGAACCCCGTCAAGGGTTCCGCAGGTTACGAATGGAGAGGCTGATGAGCAGCCGCCTTCCGATCGGGATCCAGAACTTCCGCACGATCCGGGAACAGGACTTCTACTACGTTGACAAGACCCCCATCGTCCGGAAGCTGGTGGAGGAAGGACGATTCTATTTCCTGTCTCGGCCTCGCCGGTTCGGCAAGAGCCTGTTGCTGGACACGCTGAAGTCGCTCTTCGAGGGCCGGGAGGAACTGTTCCGAGGACTGGACATCCACGGGCACTGGGACTGGTCGGCCACCCATCCGGTAGTGCGCCTGAGCTTTGACGGAAAGTACAACGACCCAGAGGATCTTGAGAGCAGCATCCTCACGCAACTGGAGATGATCGAGCGCAACGCCGATCTACCGGCCGCACCTCGCAAGAGCGGACCGGAACGCCTGCTGGACCTCCTTGATCGGCTTCACCGCAAAACTGGGCGTCAGGTGGTCGTCCTTGTGGACGAGTACGACAAGCCGATCCTGGACGTGCTGCAAGATCCGGAACTCGCGACGGCAAACCGCGACTACCTGCGCGGATTTTACGGCATCATCAAGGGCAGCGCCGAGCATGTCCGCTTCGTCTTCGTCACCGGCGTCAGCATGTTTTCGAAGGTCAGCCTGTTCTCGGGTCTCAACAACCTCGAGGACATCAGCCTGAACCCGCGCTACGCAACCATCTGCGGCTACACGGATGGGGACATTGACCGGGTGTTCGGACCCGAGCTTGACGGGCTGGACCGGAAGGAGATTCGGACTTGGTACAACGGCTATCACTGGAGGGGAGGGGAGCGGCTCTACAATCCATATGACGTGCTCCTGTTGCTGCGGAACCGCGAGTTCCGTCCCTACTGGTTCGAGACCGGTTCGCCGACATTCCTGTTCCGGATGCTGATGGAGAAGTCTGTCAGCCCGATGGAGCTTGAGAACCGGATGGCTGGCATGTCGCTCGTCTCGAAGTTCGACGTGAACGACATCGGGATAGAGGCGCTCCTGTTCCAGACCGGCTACCTGACCATTGTCGAAGAGCGGCGGGACAAATTCGACAATCTCTACAGGCTCGACTATCCAAACCTCGAGGTGCGGGTCAGCTTGAACCGCGGGCTGCTTGACCATCTGGGGAAAGCGGGGGTGGAGCAGCTTGATCGGGGCCGGGAACTTTGCGGGCTTCTCAAGGCGAACGATTTTGACGGGTTCGCCGACAGGCTCCCCTCGTATCTTTCGGGAATGCCGTACCAGTGGCACGCGACGGGCGATCTCGCGCGCTACGAGGCCTGGTACGCGAGCCTCTTGCACATGTGCTTCAGGGCCATCGGGGTGGACGTGCGCGTGGAGGACGCGTCGAGCCATGGCCGGGCGGACATGGTGGTGCTGACGGGCGGTCAGGCATTCGTGCTGGAATTCAAGATGGCCGATCGCGAAGGGGACGTGGATGCCGCGCTCGATGCGGCAATCAGCCAGATGCGGGAGCGGCGCTATGCGGAGAAGTACCTCGACCGCGAAGAGCCGGTCCACTTGCTCGGCGTGGCCTGCGGCCGCGAAGCAAGGAACCTGCTGAAGATCAGGGCCGAACCCGCCTGACCGGGCGCTGGCGTACCTGGAATGCAGACCGCGAGAAACGGCTGTAGGCCCATGCCCGGGTTTTTCGGACCTTGCTTGAACGCTGCCTCGCTTGAAGCTGTTCTTGGCGTTTCGACACGAACGTCTGGCCGGTTTCGCAGATCGTTTCGACGATGATCGACCTGGCTTCCTGAGGCGGCGGTTTCGGACATTTGCCGACGGCAAGCGATCGTCATTCGTCCGCCGAGACGGTTCTCGAATTGGGGCGCCCTGCCACGGACGCGGAATTGGGCCTATCCGAATCTCACTTGACCGGGATCGCATCCAGTGCGTCCATTGAATCTCATGCGCGATCGACATGTTCGTCGGCAATGCACGGGAAGTGAAATTGGTTTTGGTTTATGTGGTGGACTAAGGAGTCATTCGATGAAAACCGTGAACATGCATGAGGCGAGAGCAAACCTGTCGAAGCTGGTGGCCGCTGCGGCAAAGGGCGAAGCGTTTATGATTGCGCGGGCCGGGAAGCCCCTCGTGAAGGTCGAACCGATCGCGCCCGAGGGGTCGCGCCGCCTCGGCTTCCTGATCGGCAAGGGGGTTGTTCCGGACGAACTTGATCGCATCGGAGCCGAGGAAATCGCCAAGGCATTCGGTCGGTGAGCCTACTGGTGGACACGCATCTGGTGCTCTTGGCAGCCTACGCCCCCGAGCGATTGAGCCAGATTGCACGTGCGCGGCTGGAGGATGAAGGGCATCATCCCAACGTTTCGGCAGCGAGCAATTGAGAGATTGTCATCACGGCGGGTTTCGGGCGGCCGGATTTCCAAGTGGATCCGGTCACCCTGCGGGCCGGGCTTGCAAAAAAGCGGCTGGGCAGAGTTGCCGATCATGACAAGCCACACGTTGCAGGTTGCAGACCTGCCCTTGCACCATGCCGATCCGTTTGATCGCATTCTGATTGCCCAGGCCCGGCATGAAGGCTGGCCGCTCCTGACGGCAGACCGAGCGCTGAATCCATATGGCCCGCCTGTGGAACTGGTGTGAGCATCAGGTATTGTATGGGACTTACAAAGAAAGGTCTGCGCCATTCCATGTTCCGCTCTCGCGGCACGACGTTGTGCATTGGCGAAGACGCTGACAGCAGGGATTCGTTGCCTTTGGCAATCGGCGTCGGGGACTGGCGCAGTTGGACGGACGAGAGGCGTTTGCATCGGCAACCTCACTGACCCGTCAACATCGCGACGTCGTGCATTGGCATGGCGACGTTGGGGCGGTCGAAAGATCGAGCGGGACGAAAGCCAATCTGCGTCCCGCGTGATGCTCCACACGAGAGCCCGATGTGTAGGACATGTGCGCCCAACCCAAGAAGGTTGGGCGCTTCCCTTGCATCAATCTCTCCTTGTAAGCCCCATCATGTTCGCCAAAAGCCGGAACGCACCCGGTACGAGTTTTTCCACCTGGTGATGCAGGACCAGCGACGTGTGGATGTGCCGCCCCCGACCGATGTCCGCCGCGAGCAACGCACCCAGGTGCGGCCGTTCGCCCGGATCCGCCATCTCGATCAAGGGACGATAGGCCCGGTCCCAGGACTTCGCAAAATATAGGCCCCTTTCCTTGTGCCAGCCTGCCCAGTCATCCGGTCCGATCCGGTTGGGGTGCAACAGGATCGGATGTTCCGGCTCGAGATGGGTGACATCCGAATTTGCGTCGGTCACGCGCCAGCGAAGCGAAGGCTGGCCGATTTCCAGCCTCTTCGGCGGAATGGTTTCGGGGTCCCAATTGTCCCACGGCCGATGGTAGAGAGTTACCAGCGTCCCGCCGTCCCGGATCCAGCGATGCAGGGCCGGCATGGCCCGGGCGAGGCCCGGGCGCATTTTCATCGCGAATATCCCGACAATGATCGTGTCGTACGACCGGAAAGCGGCCGTCCTTCGCAACGCGTCATCGGACACCGCCGTGACGTTTGCGCCCAGCGCGGCGAGCCAGTGGTCGATCCTGTCGTTTCCGGAACCGATGTAGCCGACACGGACATCCGGGACGCGAGCCGAGAGAACGCGAACCCGTAATTCAGCCCTGCGAAAAGATGCTGTCGCGGCGACATGGGGATACGAAATCCGCCGGACGGCGGAAGCGGGTTCGCCATCCAGGCAGAGCGGGATCGAATAAAGCCCTTCGTCGGCATTTTCCGGGGCCGTGACCGCGAATCCTCCTTCAGTTCTCTCGAGATCCCAGCCCTGTGGCAGGCCAGGCTCCGTGTCGGCCGACACCGGATGCACGCCGGTGACCGCCACCTCGATCCGCCTCGGGTTCGCGGCTAGGTTGACGATTTCGGAGTCGGGCTCGATCCGGGCAGAGCGTCCCGGAAGGATCACCGGCGGGTCGTCGAGGGGAAGGCGGCAATTCGACTTGATGCCATGGGCCTCGATGTCCAGCGACAGCGCCGGCGCGGCCGGCATCCAAGGATCGAAACGGTCGCGGTATGGATCGGTTGAAGCCGCTTGCGGGCCGACGCGAAAAGTTCCGTCTGCCACTGTGCAGCCATAAGGGGGTTCAACCACCGCGTGAACGCTGCTCGCCGCTCCCGTCCTTTGCTCGAGCGAAATCGCGGTCCTGCTTCCAGGGTACAGCCATCGTTCCCCGAGGCGCGCACGGGCTTCCACCCCGAGCGCGATCCGCCTGACATGTCCAAGCTGCGTTTCCTTGGCATCGAGGCGGTGCAGGATTTCGCCTCTCGCGTCCTCGGGACAGGAATCCCGGGCGGCCCGGATGCACTCGAGTGCACGTGCGGCGGCCTGAGCCACGGAATCGAAGTCGGGAAACGCGGACACTGTATCGTCGAGGGCCCGCCCTGCCGATCGCAGGCGATCCGCGACCGGTTCCGCGCCATCAACGTGCGCGAGGTCACTGACCGTCTCAGGAAGGCCGGAAGCCGGTGTCCTGTCCGGGCCCGCGACACGGCTCTCGGCCAGGTGCAGCGGCCAGTCCCTTTCCTCGCTCGGTCCGATCCACCGGCCCATTCCCTGGGACCGGTGGAACGACCGCGACTGCTGTCCGATCCGTTCCCAGCTCCAGCCGCTGACCGGATCGACGCCTCTTCCGGGTACCACGACCGTGGCCGGCGGCGGTTCGACGTCGTCATCATACGAGCGGCCCGCACCAGACCACGCAGGAAGGTAGAGCTTCCTTGGCTGCCACGGCGCCAGGTTGCTCGGATGGTCCCGATCGGCCGCGGCGGACATGACCAGCCGCGCGGATTCCGTCATTGCCCTGTGGTGTCCGTGCTGGCCGGGGACATCCAGGAAGGTCGGGCAGATGATGTCGGGGCGTTCGGTCCTGACGATCTCGACGAACCGCGCGAGCGTGTGATCGCGTCCCCACCGGTCAAGAGTCTCGATTCCGCTTTTCGAGAATCCGAAGTCGACGATCGGGTCTTCCGGGCTTTCAGACAGCCAGTACATCCTCATGCCGAGGATTTCGCAGGCTCTTTCCATTTCGGCCGTCCTCAGCGCACCGAGATCCCCGGAAAGCTCGCTCCCAATGTCGTTCTGTCCGCCCTCGCCCCGGGTCGAACACGCAAATGACAGGTTGAACCCGTCCCGGACACCGAGCGCAGCAAGCATCGCTGACGTCTCGTCATCCGGATGGGCGCCGGTGTTCATGAAACGGATCACCGATGTCAGCGGCCTGAGCGCCCACCAGAGTTCCATGACACGCGGCCTTGCGCGATCGTCCATTATGCGGATCTGGTCCGGCGTCGGCATCGCCCTTACCCTGGTCGCGTGGCCGTCAGGCCCGGGCGCGCGGCGGGAGGCAGGTCCCGTGAGCAGGCAAGCTTTGCGGCCGTCACTCGTCCGGCCATGTGCCTGACGCACAGACTGCCCTGACCTTGGCGTACAACCCGCACCGTTCAGCCGGGCCCGCGTCCGTTCACCGCCTCATCCGCCGTCGCTCCGGTACTCGCCATCGTTCGCATCGATAGCCTGTCCGGCTTGTGATTTCAACGTGGCCGCGCTACGCTCGAAACCGGCAATGAAGCCGGGCCGGGCCCGGGCACGCTCACCAACACCGACAAGAAGCAACATCGACAAGGAGGAGGTACATAAGATGCTTGTGAAACTGACAAAATCCAGAGTCGCTGGCGTTGCGGCCGCGACGATGCTGGCGGCTGGAACCGCACAGGCCGAAGTGGAAATCGAATACTGGCAGTACTTCTTTGACGCGCGCGTTGCTGCAATGGAGCAGCTGATCGAGAACTTCGAGTCGGCCAATCCGGATATCAAGGTCACGATGACCCATTTCCCGTACGCGGACTACCGGACAAAGGTCGCTGCCGCGATTCCTGCGGGCGAGGGCCCCGATGTCGTGCAACTCTTCTACGGCTGGCTGAACGACTACGTGGCGGCCGAACTGATCCAGCCGCTTCCCAACGACGCCTTTCCGCCGTCGATGATCGAGGACGAGTTCTTCCCGATGGTCGGCGCCATGCGTGAGGGCGACAACTACTGGGCTCTTCCAACCGCCGTCCGCTCGCTCGCCTTGTTCTACAACAAGACCCTGTTTGACGAGGCCGGGATTGGCGGTCCGCCGGAGACTCTGGACGAGCTCATCGAAACCGCGAAGATGCTGACGAAAACCGATGCTGCGGGCAATCTCACGCAGGTCGGCATCACGGCCGGCATGAACGCACAGGACCATCACTGGTTCCGGGAGGTCCTGGTACGCCAGTTCGGCGGCGAGCCCTACCTCGATGACTACAGGACCGTCAACTACAACTCCGAAGCCGGGATCGCGGCGGCCGGGTTCTACACCGGTCTTGTGAACGAGCACAAAGTGTCCGCTTTCGGATTCATGGACGAGCCCCAGGCCGCCTTCAAGGCCGGTCGTGCGGGCATGCATATCGACGGCTCGTTCCGCATCGGCTCGCTGAACAAGACGCGCGGCCTCAAGTGGGGCGTTACGGAACTGCCGGCGAATTCCGACGGCATGCGTTCGAACTACTCGTCCTACTGGGTGAATGCCATCACGACGAAGGCCGAAGGCGAGAAATACGATGCCGCCGTAAAGTTCATGCAGTACGTGACGTCGGACGAGGCCATGCAGGTCTGGCTCGACGTTGTTGGCGAACTGCCCGCGAAACCCTCGGTCGGTCTGACCGAAGCCAATGCGAACGACGAGGTGTTCGGGCCCTTCATCCGTGGCCTTGCCTACGCGAACACGACAAAGTTCGCCAATGAAAGCGCGCAGCGGCAGCTCTTGATCGACATGGTTCAGCGCATCGACATCGAAGGCCAGGCAGTGGCAGACAGCATTGCCATTGCCGCCGAGGCCGAACAGGAACTGCTGAACGAATACTACAAGTAGATGCAGGCGAGCCCTGGACGCAGTCCGGGGCTCGCAATCCGCGCTCGGAACCCCAGACCAGGACCTCCTGCCCGCGAGCGCAACGAACATGTACGACAGGCTCTCAATTCGGCAAAAGCAGATCGTCTGGGCATGGGCATTCCTTGCCGTGCCCATCCTGTTCTACGTGGTGATCCGGTTCTATCCCACGGCAAACGCCATGGTCATTTCCTTCCAGAACTGGAACCTGCTCGGCGACCGGACCTGGGCCGGCTGGGCCAACTACGCGAAACTCTGGAATGATCCGGTCTTCTGGAAGGTCTTTCGCAACACCTTCGCGTACCTGCTGATCGGCACGCCGGTCAGCCTGGTGATCTCCTTCGTAATTGCGTATCACCTCGACAGGCTGCGCTTCATGCACGGGTTTCTCAGGATGCTCTACTTCCTGCCGTTCATGACGACCGCCGTGGCGATGGCCTGGGTCTGGCGCTGGTTCTACCAGCCGGTCCCGATCGGGCTCTTCAACAATTTCCTTGCCACGACAGGAATTCCACAGGTGGAATTCCTGCGCTCGACGACGCTTGCGCTGCCGGCCATCCTGGCACCGGCCGTCTGGGCCGGGCTCGGATTCCAAATCATCATTTTCATGGCGGGTCTGCGGGCCATCCCCCGAAGCTACTACGAGGCCGCCCGGATCGACGGCGTGTCGACCTGGACGATTCTCTGGGAAATCACGATTCCCCTCCTGAGGCCCACCATCGTGTTCATCGTGGTCTTCTCGTCGATCGGGTTCCTCAGGATTTTCGATCACGTCTACAACATGACCACCAATGACCCTGGCGGGCCGCTCAACTCGACGAAACCCCTCGTCCTGATGATTTATCAAAGCGCTTTCACCGACTTCAACATGGGTTACGCCGCGGCGCAGACCGTCGTGCTGTTCCTGATCCTCCTGATCGTCAGCCTCGTGCAGCTGCGCATACTCAGGGACAATTGACGTGGTCAGTTCCGTTGCTGAAATCAGGGCGAGCTCGCAGACCCTCGTTGCCCCCGGGACGCCCCGGAAGCCGGCCAACACCGGCCAGGTCATCCGCTGGCTGATCCTTTTCGCCGGCGGGGTCCTGATGGTGATGCCGATCGCCTACATGATCTCGACGTCGCTGAAATGGCCGCACGAGATCTACAACCTTGCCCTCGTGCCCAACGAACCGCACCTGGAAAACTACACCTACGTGCTGGAAGACGGCAGGTTCTACGGCTGGTTCGTCAACTCCCTCGTCATCGCCACGATAACCACGATCTCCAACGTCCTGTTCGACAGCCTCGTCGGCTACACGCTGTGCAAGTTCCGTTTCCCGGGACGTTACATCGTCTTCATCGCCATCCTGTCGACGCTGATGATCCCGACCGAGATGCTCGTCATTCCATGGTACCTGATGTCGCAGGCGTTCGGGTGGCTCGACAGCTACTGGGGCATCATGTTTCCGGGCCTCATGACCGCCTTCGGCACGTTCCTGATGAAGCAGTTCTTCGAGACCGTCCCGGACGACTTCATCGAGGCCGCGAGGATCGACGGGCTGAACGAACTGGCGATCTGGTGGACAGTGGCGATGCCGCTGGTCCGGCCCGCGCTGGCGGCGCTGGCGATTTTCGTTTTCCTGGGCAACTGGACGGCCTTCATCTGGCCGCTGATCGTGACGAATTCGGTCGAGATGTACACGCTGCCGGTCGGCCTCTCGAGTTTCGGCGACGAGGCAGACGTCCAGTGGGAACTGATCATGACCGGTGCGGCGATTTCAACCATTCCGACGCTCGTCGTTTTCCTGGTGTTCCAGCGCTTCATCATCAGGGGCGTCGTCATGGCGGGGCTGAAGGGATGACGGACCATCCGGCCTTCCCCCACCCGGCCTACAGGGACACGGTGCTCGCCCCTCTATTCGACGGCATGAAGACGCATTTCGCGGGTCACGTGAACGCGATCAACCGGGCGCACCTGGTAATGCTTCTTGAGACCGGGATCATCTCGCGGGACCAGGCGCGAACGATCGCCGCGGCCCTGAGGGACATCGAGCTGGACATGGACGCCGAAACCCTGTCCTACACCGGGGAGCACGAGGACTACTTTTTCCTGCTTGAAGCCGAGCTTGAACGGCGGATCGGCGAACTGGGCGGGATGCTGCACGTGGCACGTTCGCGCAACGACATGGACCACACCATGTTCAGGATGGCTCTTCGCGAGAAGGCCGGACGTTTCATGGAACAGGTCCTGCATCTCGTCGACGCGCTGATCGTGAAGGCCCGCTGCGAGCGCGACACGCTTGTCGTCGCCTACACGCACGGGCAGCCTGCGCAGCCGACGACCTTTGGCCACTATCTTGCGGCGGTCGTCGAGTGCCTCCTGCGGGACGCGGAGCGCCTCGACCTGGCTTCCGACACTCTCGATCTCTGTCCAATGGGGGCGGCGGCGATCACCACGTCCGGATTCCCCGTCGACAGGCACCGCGTGTCCGAACTGCTCGGGTTCGAAAAACCGCAGCTGAACTCCTACGGCTGCATCGCCTCCGTGGATTACGTGACCGGTCTCTACTCCGCGATCAAGCTGGTGTTCCTGCACCTGGGACGCGTCGCGCAGGACATGGCGCAATGGTCCGCCTTCGAGGTCGGCCAGCTGCATGTTCCCGACAGCCTGGTCCAGGTTTCCTCGATCATGCCGCAAAAGCGGAACCCGGTTCCGATCGAGCACCTGCGGCACCTGTCGAGCGTCACGGCCGGCCTCTGCGACGCGATCATCAACACGATGCACAATACGCCGTTTGCCGACATGAACGACAGCGAGGCGGAAGTCCAGCAAGCCGGTTTCGCCGTGTTCGAACGCGGCGCACGGGCGCTTTCCCTGTTCTCGGCGTTCCTGCCGTCCTGTTCGATCAACCCGTCACGAGTCGAGGCCAACATCGACGCCGCCTGCGCAACGGTCACGGAGCTTGCCGACACCCTCGTCCGGGACGAGGGACTGAGTTTTCGGCGTGCACATGGAATCGCGTCGGCAACGTCGCGCGCGGTGGTCTCGAGCGGCGAGGGCCTGGCACGGGTATACGATGTCTTTGCCGCCGCTTTCGAGGCAGAAACGGGCCGTGCAACGGTGCTCACGCCCGAAATGTACGCCACCGCTGTCGCGCCCGAGACCTTCGTCCTTCGCCGTGACCGGCCGGGCGGTCCGGCTGCCACGGCGCTGGAACGGGCGATCAAGGTGTACGAAGGGAAGGCCGGGGAATGCCGCAGCAGACTCGAGGAGCGCATCGCCCGTCGAGCCCGGGCGGCCGACGCGCTCGAGTCTGCCTTCAACGCCGTCCTGGAGGAATAGCACATGGCGAGCCTTGCTCTTCGCAACCTGGTGAAGACATTCGACAAGACCACGGTTCTGCACGGGATCAGCCTGGAGGTCGAGGATGGCGAGTTCGTCGTTTTCGTGGGGCCGTCGGGTTGCGGCAAGTCGACGACGCTCCGCCTTATCGCCGGGCTCGAAGAAACGACGGCGGGCGAGATCGAGATCGAAGGCCGGGTCGTGAATCACCTGGAACCGAAGGAACGGAACATCGCCATGGTGTTCCAGAATTATGCCATCTACCCGCACATGACGGTTCGAAAGAACATCGGCTTCGGGCTCAGGACGTCGAAGCTGACGAAAGCCGAGAAAACGGCTCGCCTCGAAGATGTCGCCGCAATTCTTGAAATGACCGACCTCCTCGACCGCAAGCCCTCGCAGCTTTCGGGTGGCCAGCGGCAGCGTGTCGCGATCGGACGGGCCATGGTACGCGACCCGGCCGTGTTTCTTTTCGACGAACCTCTGTCGAACCTCGATGCCCAGCTTCGCACCCAGATGCGCCTCGAGATCAAGAAGCTCCACCAGCGTGTCGGGAACACCATCATCTTCGTGACCCATGACCAGGTGGAAGCCATGACGATGGCCGACAGGATCGTGATCATGAAGGACGGCCATATCCAGCAGGTCGGCAAACCGTCTGATGTCTACCACAGGCCAGCGAATACCTTCGTGGCCGGGTTCATCGGGGCACCGTCCATGAACATGCTGCAATGCAGGGTGGACGGCGGGATGGCCCGGCTCGCGTCCGGACCGGATGTCCAGCTGGACATCGAGGTTGCCCAGGGACAGCCGGTCATTCTCGGGGTGCGCCCGGACGACCTGCATCCGTCCGGCGAGAACCCGTTCCTGGAGGGAACGGTGACCGTTCGCGAACCGCTCGGACCCGATACGCTGATTTACGTCGACACGCCGAGCGGCGAGGTCATCGCCAAGGCCGATGGCCAGCATCCGCCCGAAATTGGAGAGACCGTTCAGCTGAGCGCACGCCGCGATCGCTTGCATGTTTTTGACGTGGAAACTGGAAGATCCCTGGCCTCGAACGCATGACCACCGGTGCGGGGCCGAATCGGGTTGTCACGGACCGGAACCGGGCGCGACAGCGGAAGTGAAAACGGGATCCTCCGGAACGATCTCCACGGAAGTGCGCCCGCGATGCCGGCGGCTTCCCGGCAGGTCCTCGACCGTGCCGGGACCGGCATGCGCGCCGCTGTCGAACGGCGCGTCGATCGATCCTCCCGTGCGCTCAGGCATCGCCTTTGCCGCCGACCGGGAGTAGCCAGACACGAACGCGGCAGCCTGTGCGCGCCCGCTGGCCGTCGTCAAGTCCATTCAGGCAACGGACAGAACCAGATGTCTCAAGAAGCGGATTTTTTCCCCTTTCGTGAAAGACGATCACGACGATGCAAGGTCATCCTTGCCAGTAGGGGCGTTGGGCGCCGAACCGCTTTCGACGGCGTCTCGCGGGATGCCGCCGTCAAGACGGACGGAGGACCCGCCTGGCTCTTCCGGGGGCTCCTGCGACTTCGCGGACGTGGATTCAATCTCTGTCTTGAGCGCGATGACCGCTAGCCGGAGTGTGGGCAGATGCTCTTCAACTATGTCCCAGACCTCCACGACATCCACGACATCATATCCATGCGTGAGCAGATTCCGGAAATCAATGATGCCCTTGGTCTTTCCTTTTCGTCGAGTCCCAAGAGACGCTCTTCAACCCCTTGCGCTGCATTGATTTTTCCAGGTGACCTGCCGTCTCCCCCTCCGGTGGTCCCGGTTCCGTAATCAAACAGTCACCGGATTGATTCCATTCCAGGTCCGTGCGGCTTCCCGCATGTCCCTCACGAGCGCCGCAGCATCCGCAGGATTGCGAGTTGCGACCCGCCCCGCCGCGACCCTCCCGTGCGTCGCCCATCCCGGCCCGCGGGTGATTCGCACGGCCGGAAGAGCGGAGGTCCGGTCCGCCCGGCTCCGGGAGGATCCCGAACCGGGCGTCCCCGGCAGCGCGCCCGACCGGATCTGGCCGGCATCGCCCGCGCACCGTCCCGCGACCCTTGTGCCCCGCCCGTTCAGCGCGGCCTGTGGTCCCGCCAGCCGCCGCCAGCCAACGCCTTCGCCTTCCGGATCCAGCGCCGCACCTGCGCGCGCATCCAGCTGTCGGAGGCCCACTCGCCGGCCACGGCCTCCGCGCCCCAGACGTCCTTCGCGATCCCGCGCTGCGTCCGTCCCGCCTTCAGCCCCGCCATCACGGTCATCAGCCGCTCGAACCCGATCTCCCCGCCCGCCCCTTCCGAGGGCCCGTCCGGCCCGCCGCGTTCCAGAAGTCGGCCATGACCCGCATCGCGTGCGGCATCCGCAGCCCGAATGCGAGCTTCACCGAGATGCCGCCGTCGTCCGGGAACGGCCCGGCGTCCCGGAGCCGGACCTGGACCGCGGCGCCGCGCCACTCGACCCTGACCACGAGGTCGCCGCAAAGCAGGCGGAGACCCTCCACCCGGCCGCCCTCGCAGACGACGACCGCCAGCGGCGGCGCGCCGGGATCGAGGAAGCCCTCCGGCATTCCCTCCTGGCGCCAGAACGGCGAGGCGGGCCCCTCCGTGTCGTGCGGGTCCTCCCAGGCGAGCATGTCGAAGCGCGCGGCCTCCAGGTCGGCCTCGGTCTGGACGCGAATCCGGAACGGACCCGGCTCCAGCGCGGGCGGCCGCCCGTTGCCGTGCCGCGCCCATGCCTCCTCGTATTCCCCGACCATCCTGAGAATCCTCCAAGCGAGAACGCCGTCCCCGGTCTCCATCGTTCACGCCTCGCCTGCCCGAACTCGCACGTTCACCAAAGGCCGGATCCGGCCTCCGTCGTCCCGCTCGCCGCCCCTTCAGGTGCCGCGGTTCCCTTTGTCCGGCGGGCTTGACCCCGCCGACGTCCCGGACATGCCGGGGCCGCAGCCCCGGCATCCCCTTACCAGCGCCACTCCAGTCCGGCGCCGGCTTCGCTGCCGTCGCCGTCCGTGCCGCGCCCGGCCCACAAGTCGAGGCTCGCGTCCGCGGCATGGGCCGCGTCCGGCTCGATACGGTAGCCCAGCCGCAGCCCGTCAACGCCGCCCGTGCCGCTCGCCCGGCCGTAGGGGCTGCCGACCATGCCATTGCCGCGGCCCGTCCCGTAAGCGGCCTCGAGCGACCAGCCGCCTTCGTCCTCGGCGCCTGTCAGGCCGGGGAATGCCTCGGGACCGAGCAGCGCGTCGACGCCGCCGGAGGACGCGCCGCCGAGGGACTGCTTCGCCGCAAGCGACCAGCCGCGCCGCGTTTCCGGGCGAGGATCCCAGGAAAGGCCGAGCGACAGGCCCCAGTTTTCGAACGCTCCGTCCTCGTGCAGCGCAAGCGTGCGACCGTCGACGGTCACCGACAGGCCGCTGGCGGGATCGCTGAAGCCGAAACCGCCGCCGATCTCCATCCCGAAGCCGGTCTCGGCGTCGCCGCCGTCATGGCGCAGCGCCGCCTCGAGGCGCGGGCCGAGCGTCGCGCCCGAGTCCTGCGTCCGCTGCCAGTCCACCGTCAGCCCCAGTCGCAGCCGCGTGGTCGCGCCGGTGGTGGCCGCAAGGCCCGTCGCGGCGTCCGACGCGGTCCGCGTCCTGAGCGCGTCCGCGCGCCAGTTCAGGCTCGCGCCCAGCAGCCTCTCTCCCGGCGCCAGCGCGCCTTCGGCGCCCGCCGCCACCATGCGCCAGCCGATGCCGGTCCCTATCGGGTCCGCGCCCTCGGGCGTCAGCGTCATGTCGCCGCGGCCGATCCCGACCGCGCCCCAGGCGGAGAGGTTCTCGCCGATCTCGCGGCCCGCCCAGGGAACGAGGCCCTTCAGCGTGACGTCGATCTCGCCCGAGGATGCGCCGGAATACGTTCCCGTGCCGCGGGTCGTCGACACGATCAGCCCGAACAGCGTGTCCTTCCGCTTCCAGTCGGTTCCGAGCATCACGCCCGTCGCCTCGCCGTCAACGGACGTGTCGCCGTCCCGCCCGCTGAACCAGGAACGGCCTGCGCGGCCCCAGAAGCCGCGGGAGGAGCCGGTTCCGGTGTCCCGCGTCATGATGAAGGATGTGCCCAGGAGAATGTCGTCCTCCGTGAGCGTCTGCATCCCGGTGTCGCCCGCGCTCTCCTCTTCGCCCGCCAGGAACGACCGGAACGCCAGGACTCCGTCCTCCTGGAACCCGTCCGGAGGACGGGCCCGTCCGGCTTCAGGATCCGGGAGGCCAGGGGCGTGCAGGGCGAGGACCGCGACCTCCGCGGAGGAGGCCGGGGTCGCGGTCGGGCTCATGTCGAGAGACTCGGAGAGGACCCCGGTCCCGTCCGAGCCGGCAGCCTGCCGGTGCCCGGCCTGCGCCTCCGCCGCCGGATCCTGAACGGGACGGCCGGCGAAGCGCGCGGAAACGCCCGGACTGCGGTCCGCTCCCATCCGGTCGCGGACCGCGTCAACTTGGGTCTCGGCCACGGTGCGCCCGAAGCGCGCCAGCCAGCCCCTCGGGACCGGGTCGGTGTTCACGATCGTCCCCGTCGCCTCCATGTCGCCGGCCCGAGCGCCCGCGAGGTTCGTGAGCCTCAGCGTGAACGTCTCGTCGCCCTCGTCGTGGCTGTCGTCGAGCACGGCCACGCTCACCGTCTTCGAGGACTCGCCCGCCGCAAACGTCAGCGTACCGCTCGTCGCCGTGTAATCCTCGCCCGCCGTCGCCGTCCCGTCCGCCGTCGCGTAGTCCACCGTCACCGAGTGCCCGGCGGTGGTGAAGGCGCGGCTCAAGCTCACCTCGAACGAGATCGAGCCCGCGCCCTCGTTCGCCTGCGCGTCCGCCACCGAGATCTCGGGGCGCCAGTCCACCTTGTGGTTCGCGTCGTGGCCGAGACCGCTATGGGCGAGGGCCGCGTTCGTGCCCGACGACGAGCGGATCGTGCCGCCGCCGAGCGCCAGCGTGTTCGCCAGCACCGCGATCCCCTGCGACGAGTAGTTCGGCTCCACCACCGTGAGGGAGAAGGTGAGATGCCTCGTCCCGCTGCCGCTCTCGTAGGCCGCCCGCTTCTCGCCCCAGTGCGCCGGGTCCATGTCGATCTTGAGCCCGGGAGTGCCGGTCACCGTCACCGCCTCGCTGAACGTCGCCCGGACCTGGATCTTGTCGCCCAGCAGGTAGGTCTTGTCATCGCCCGGATCCGAGACCACCGAGACCGCGGTCACCGACGGCGGCCCGCTGTCCCCGCTCAGGCCGACGACGCCACCGTCGTCGCCGCCTCCGCCGCCCTCCTCCTCCGGTTCAAGTTGCCAGTCGACCTTGTGGTTCGCGTCGTGGGCGAGGCCGGTGTGCGCGAGGTCAGCGTCCGCGCCGCCGGAGCGGATCGTCCCGCTGTTGAGTTCGAGCGTGTTGGCGAGCACCGCGATGCCCTGCGTCGAGATGTTCGGCTCCACCACCTCGTGGGCGAAGGTGAGGCTGGTCGAGCCGCTGCCGCTCTTGTAGGCCGCCCACTTCTCGCCCCACTCGGCCGGGTCCATGTCGATCTTGAGCCGCGGCGTGCCCGTCACGTCGACCGTCTCGCTGAAGGTCACGCGGACGTTGATGGTCTCGCCCAGGGCGTAGGTCTTGTCCGGGCCCGCGCCCGAGGTCACGGACACCCCGGTCACCGACACCGAGTCGGCGCCGCCGCTGTCCCCGCCGGCGCCGTCGGACGACTCCGTCAGCCTAAGCGAGACCTTCTGTCCGGTCGACCAGGAAAGGCCGGTGTTGGACCAGATCGCAAGGTTGGTAGGGGCCGCGACGGAGAACTGGCTGTCGCCGACATGCAGCACCAAGTCCCCGGGAATCGCCTTGTCAGTTGCAAGGTAC
>JAJEFO010000040.1 GCA_022820365.1 Silicimonas sp. | reverse complement strand
GTGCCTGATCTACACGCTGATCACCCGAGGGGAGGAATACGTGGAGCGCGGGATCGAGGCCCACGAACAGCGCCGCGTGGACCGCACCGTCTCGAACCTCGGACGGCGCGCCAAGCAGCTCGGCTACCAGCTGGTCAGGACGCCCGAAGACACGGACGAAACACCTGGCGCGCAATCAATGGCGTAGGGAAGTTTTACTCAAGAGATGTACAGTTCGTCATTGTCTGCGAACACAACATGGCCCGACACGACATAGCTTTCCATTTGTCCGCCGACCCCGGTGGTAGGTTCGGTTCGTTGGAGCACATTATAGTCAATGCCGCACCGCTGCGCATCAAGGGGCATCAAGAGTGACTTGTCTGCCCCGGTTTCAAACAGAAATGACACAATCCCCACTACTTTCAAACGCGGAAGTACAACTCGCGCCTCGAAGTAAGGGCGACCGGAAGTGTGCCCAAATCGCCAGTCAACATTACAAGATCAACGTACTTTGATTTTTTTCTATGAACCTTACAACGGCCTTATTCGCGGGGATTCCTTGGCTCTCCAGCGAACCCATAAGCGACGTAAGAGTTCTCGAACTAGCGGAAACCCTCCCTTCGTAAATGCCAACCCATTGCAAGGGGTGCTTGCTAATCAAGTTCTCCTGTTCGTCTGAAAGCACACGCGCCGTCTCTGAGAACGCCCGAAGATCGGTCACCACCTCATCCGGGACGCCGCCAAGTTGCTCAAGTAGGTGAGTCTCAAAGTCATTCACTGCACCCTCCTTCCAAGTTCTTGGACCTTGATTCAGGCCCGATCTCTACACCGTGCCATTTTGGCCATACGCGCAATCGCGCTGCGTTCATCCGGCGTCAGGGACGTTTTGCGCGCACTTGCGCCCGTAAGATCAGCCGCACGTTTAGCTGGTTGCTTGTAGCCGGCGTCTCGGATTTTGCCTGTCGCGATCCTGGCAACATGCACGGCGCGACCGACGACATCAGTCGGCCGCCGTTCTCCGTTAGGTCCATTGGGCACGATCAGGAGCGCGCCGGGTAGACGGGCAGCGCCTCCATGTATGGTGTGGCAAATTGCATCTCATATCTCCCGGTGTACGTGCCAAACAGGCAAGAACTGGATGTCGCCTTGCTAGGCGCATTTTGTTCATGTTGTCTTCGCACGTCACTATGTCAACACCCAAAAGTACAAACTGAGACACTACCGGATCGTCGCGTCGATTGACGATTGCGTGCTGGGCTTCGTGCCATGCATGTTGCATGGCAACTTGGTCCGGTTTCGGGCGACGGGTGTGGAAGTTGCGCTCGTGGCGGAAAGAAACAAGTCATGTCCGGACGGCCTGATGCAGCTTTCTAAGCATGCGAGACTGAATGGAAGGCGGGCCGACCACACTGCCGCACGGAACCCCAGATGCGATCCAGCTGACATCCGGTCCAGGCAACCCGGAAAGGACGCTCCGGCAGCACCGTCGTCTTGCGCAGCGTGGCCGGCGAGAAAGCGCTCAACGCACTGGAATCTTCCGCACGGCTGACCGCGGGGTCGTCGGCGTCAACTGGATTCCCGTTTCGCCTGGGCGCGAAACGGTACTCGGGCGCGTCACTCGTCGGCGTCGGGGTGCGGCTCGCGCGGCTGGCGTCCGATGACGTCCTTCAGTTCGTCGAGCTCGATGAAGTTGTCTGTCTGGCGGCGCAGTTCGTCGGCGATCATCGGCGGCTGCGAGCGGATCGTCGAGACGACGGACACCCGCACGCCCTGGCGCTGCAGGCTTTCCACCAGCGGCCGAAAATCGCCGTCTCCGGAAAACAGCACGATGTGGTCGACATGCGGCGCGAGTTCCATGGCATCGACCGTGAGCTCGATGTCCATGTTCCCCTTCACCCTGCGGCGGCCCTGGCTGTCGGTGAACTCCTTGGCAGGTTTTGTGACCATGGCGAACCCGTTGTAATGAAGCCAGTCCACGAGGGGCCGGATCGGGGAGTATTCCTCGTTTTCCAGAAGCGCGGTGTAGTAGAAGGCGCGCAGCAGCTTGCCGCGCCGCATGAACTCCTGACGCAGCAGCTTGTAGTCGATGTCGAATCCCAGTGCCTTCGTCGCGGCGTAAAGGTTCGCCCCGTCGATCAACAGAGCGAGCCGCTCGTCCTTATAGAACATCTGCCTGGTCCTTCTTCAAAGAAGTAGAAGTCGTGCCGGAAGAAATTTCATCTCGGAATTCCGTTGAGTCGGTCTGGCCGGCCCGACTTTCCACCGAGTCCCAGTTTCTGACTGTCGGGAGACAATTGCAACCGCCTGCCCGGTCAACTCTTCGTAACATGCGCGTTCCGGCGGGCAGTTGCGGTGCAGATTCCGCTTGTCTTTCGCGCCCGAAAGCCATACCTGACTCACCGACTTCATTCCAGACGGAGATTCTCATGGCCCGCGTGACGGTAGAGGACTGTGTTGACAAGGTTCCGAACCGGTTCGATCTCGTGATGATCGCGTCGCACCGCGCGCGCGAGATCTCGACGGGCGCGCCCCTCACGGTGGACCGGGACAACGACAAGAACCCCGTCGTGTCGCTGCGCGAGATCGCGGAGGAAACCCAGTCCTCGGAAGAGCTGCACGAGCGCATGATCGAATCGCACCAGACCATGATCGAGGTGGATGAGCCGGAAGAGGACTCCATGGCCCTGCTCATGGGGGCGGAAGACGACGCGCCCGAAGACGACGACCTCAGCGAGGAAAAGCTGCTGCGGGCGCTGATGGAAGACGCCCAGGGGCGGCCTTAAGGGTTGGCGCTGACCGTGGGGGGACCGGATGCTCACCGCCGACGACCTGATCGCGCTGGTCCAGAACTACAATCCGAAGACCGACACTGACCTGATCGGCCGGGCCTATGCGTACGGCGAGCGCATGCACGAGGGCAACAGCCGGCGATCGGGCGAGCCTTACTTCACGCATCCGGTCGCGGTCGCGGCGATCCTGACCGAGCAGCAGCTGGATGACGCCACCATCGTCACGGCGCTTCTCCACGACACGATCGAGGACACGCGATCCACGCGTGAAGAGGTGGAGAGCGAGTTCGGCGCCGAGATCGCCGGACTGGTCGACGGCGTCACGAAGCTCACGAACCTCCAGCTCTCGTCGTCGGAGACGAAGCAGGCGGAGAACTTCCGCAAGCTGTTCATCGCGATGTCGAAGGACCTGCGCGTGATCCTCGTCAAGCTCGCCGACCGGCTCCACAACATGCGCACGATCCGGGCCATGTCGCCGGAAAAGCAGCAGCAGAAGGCGCGCGAGACCATGGACATCTATGCACCGCTCGCGGGCCGGATGGGCATGCAGTCGATCCGCGACGAACTCGAGGACCTCGCGTTCCGGGTCCTGAATCCCAAGGCGCGCAACTCGATCATGCGGCGCTTCGTCACGCTTCAGAAAAAGTCCGGGGACGTGATCCGCAGGATCACGTCCGACATGGAGAAGGAGCTTGAGGAATCCGGGATCGAGGCCAGGGTGTTCGGGCGCGCGAAGAAGCCGTACTCCATCTGGCGCAAGATGGAGGAGAAGCAGATGGGGTTCTCCCGGCTTTCCGACATCCACGGGTTCCGGCTGATCGTCGGCACCGACGCGGAATGCTACGCAGCGCTCGGCGCCGTGCACCGGCGGTGGCGCGCGGTGCCGGGCCGGTTCAAGGACTACATCAGCCAGCCGAAGTCGAACGGGTACCGTTCGCTTCACACGACCGTCTCCGGGCGCGACGCCAAGCGGGTCGAGATCCAGATCCGGACCCAGGCGATGCACGAGGTCGCCGAGTCCGGCGTGGCGGCCCACTGGTCGTACCGCGACGGCGTGCGGTCGGAGAACCCGTTCGCGGTCGATCCGGCCAAGTGGATCGCCAGCCTCTCCGAGCGGTTTGACACGGCGGAGGACCACGACGAGTTCCTGGAGCACGTCAAGATGGAGATGTACGCCGACAAGGTGTTCTGCTTCACGCCGAGGGGCGATGTCGTGAAGCTGCCGCGCGGCGCGACGCCCCTGGATTTCGCATACGCGATCCACACGCGGATCGGCGACAGCTGCGTCGGCGCGAAGGTGGACGGGGTCCGCGCCCCGCTCTGGACGCGGCTGCGCAACGGGCAGTCGGTG
>JAJEFO010000017.1 GCA_022820365.1 Silicimonas sp. | reverse complement strand
GGTGGCGAGATGATGAATCCGTCGGCGGCGCCGGCCTCGTACCACTCCGAGAGCATGTCGGCGACGTCCTCCGCCGTGCCGATCGCCGCGCTGCTGGTTCGTCCTCCAGCGACCTGGTAGGCCAGTTTGCGGACCGTGGCGTCTTCATGCCCGGCCGCCTCCAGCACCCGGTCCCGCGTGGAGCTCTGCACCCGGAGATATTCCGGCGGCAGCGCAGGCAGGGGACCGTCGATATCGTGATCCGACAGATCGAATCCGCCGAGCAGTGTCTCCAGCTTGTCCAGGGCAATGGGCAGCGGAATAAGTTTGTCCAGCTCCCGTTTGAATTCCCGTGCCTCCTCCCGCGTCCGGCCGATATAGGGCGTAATGGCGGGCAGCACCTTGATCGCGTCTTTCGCACGGCCAAAGGCGGCTGCCCTCTCACGCATCTCCCGGCGAAAGGCGATCGCGCTTTCGACGGCGGGATGGGACGTGAAGATGACCTCGGCGCAACTGGCCGCGAACGCCTTGCCATCGGCGGATGCGCCTGCCTGGACCAGGACGGGATGCCCCTGGGGCGAGCGCGGCAGGTTCAGCGGTCCGGCGATATTGAAGTGCCGGCCCGTGTGATTCACACCGCTGATTCTTGAAGCGTCGGCATAGCGGCCGCTGGCCTGGTCGGCCAGCAGCGCGCCGGATTGCCAGCTGTCCCAGAGCTTGCGCGCCGCATCGACAAACTCGGCCGCGCGCTCGTAGCGTTCCGCATGTCCCATATGGCTTTCGAAACCATGGTTGTGCGCCTCGTTCTCCATGGTTGACGTCACGATGTTCCAGCCCGCCCGCCCCCGGCTGATGTGATCGAGGGTCGCGAAGCGCCGTGCGGTGGGGTACGGCTCGTTGTAGGTGGTCGAAGCGGTACCGATCAGACCGATGCACCGTGTTTCGGGCGCTACGGCTGACAGCAGCAGCAATGGATCGAGTTTCGGCGTCTCCTGCCCCTCGAAGGTCACCGCCGAGCGGGAACCGGGGTATCCCAGGGAGTCCGCAAAGAACACGGCGTCAAACTTGCCGCGCTCCGCCGTTCGCGCGCAGGAAACAAAGTAGTCGACGTCGCAAAGCGCCCTTTCGGTCGCAAGCGGATGGCGCCATCCGGCGATGTGCCCGCCGGTCTGCATGATGAACGCCAGCAGTTTCATGCGCCAACTCCCCTTTGGTTTGCTCCGTGTACCATGCCACGCGAGTCTCAGGCGAGCTATTCTGCCCTCAGGTCCTTCGAGTCAATCGGTGAAAGAGACGGCTATTCCCGGCACCTGGTCCAGGGCAGTTTCAGCCTGGTTTACCGTCCTGATGCTGTGCATCGCGCAGGTCGTGTCCACCATCGATCGCGGAATGCTGGCGCTGGTGGTGGATCCCGTGCGGCAAGACCTGGGTATCACGGATCTTCAGATCGCGATACTGCAGGGGTTCGCGTTCTCCTTCCTCTACGTGATTGCAGGGATCGCGATGGGCCTGATTGCCGATGTAGTGAACCGCAAACGCCTGCTGATGGCCGGCATAGCGGTCTGGAGCGCGGCGACCCTTGCCAGCGGTCTGGCCGAGACTTTCGGCCACCTTTTTGCGGCGCGGCTGTTTATCGGCATCGGCGAGGCGGTCCTTGCCCCGTGCGCCGTCACGATGATCGCGGACCTTTTCCCTGTCAGCCGCCGGGGCAAACCCATGGCGCTGTATGTCTTCGGTTCGATGATCGCATTTGGGGTCGGCTCCGTTATCACGGGCTTTATCCTGGAGGCCGCCCCCCAGGGGATGTTTGACGGCATTGGGTTTCTTGAAGGCCGGGCCCCCTGGCGAATCGCCTTTATCCTTGCCGGCGGTTTCGGCCTGGTGCTGGCGGCGGGGTTCGTTCCCGTGAAAGAGCCGGTACGGGCCGAGGAAAAGGTCATTAAAGGCGGATCGAACAGCCTTCGCGACTCGATCCGCGCGATGTCGGGAAACCTGCAGATCTATGTGCCCTTTTATCTGGCGCTGGCTCTGTTCGGTGTGGGGATATCGGTTGTTTTCTATTGGGGCCCCGTAATGATGACAAGGGTGTTCGATTACCCGGTGGACCAGGTCAGCAAGATGCTTGGCCTGGGGCACATTGCCTGGGCCGTAGCGGGGGTGGTCGTGGCGGGCGTTGTGACCGACCTTGTCGCCCGCCGCAAGGGACCGGTGGGTCTGATCGGCGTCGCTGCGGCCATTTCACTGCTCGGCATACCAACCGGCCTGGCGGTCCTTGCAGGCAACGGCACGACCGCGGTCGTGCTGTTGTCGGGGGTGACTTTCGCTTCGGCCATTTTCGGGTCCGCCATGCTGTCCGTTGTGGCGGAAATCGCTCCGCAAAGAACGAGAGGACTGGCGACCGCGCTCTACGCGTTTTTCATGACTTTGATAGGCGCATCAAGCGGGCCCTTGCTTGTCGCCTACGTTACGGAACAGATCTTCCGGTCCGACGCCGCCGTCGGCCTGTCGATCGCGTTTGTCGGAACCATCGCATTCGGGGCCTGCGCGATGAGCGCGCTAATCGCCGCCAGGAACCTTCGTGCCTGGACCGATCGGCAACCTGAAGCGACCGACGCCGCCACAGCTCCTGCCTCTTGATCGGCAGTATGTAAGAATCCGGCCCATGAGACCGACAAAAGCCTATGCGCCGAGCCGTTTCGGACAGCTGCACTATCGAATCGTGACGCCCGAAGCGGCTTCGCAGCCGCCGTTGCTGTGCCTGCACCAGACACCGAGCAACAGTCGTCAGTGGGAACCCGTCCAGCCGTCCCTGGCGAAGGACAGGGTGGTCGTTGCCGCCGACACGCCGGGCTATGGCATGAGCGATCCGCCGCCCGAACCGCTTGAAATCGGCGATTACGCCGACGTGATGTTCGACTTCATGGAGCACCTTGCCGGCAGTGGCATCGTTGCGCCGGGGGTTTTCGACGTGATGGGCTATCACACGGGTTCGATCACCGCCACGGAGATGGCGCGCCGCGACCCTCAGCGGGTTCGGCGTTGCGTGGTATTCGGCCTGGCGGCGTACCCGGAGGACGTTCGCGCCGAGAGGCTCGACAGACTTGGCGAACGGTTTCCGCCGCCGGATCGAACGCTGGGTCATGTCGAGAAACTCTGGTCGCTCATCGGCGAACTGGCGGATCCCGGAATACCTGCTGAAGAACTCCACATCGGCATGGCCGACGCTTTGCGGCTGGGAAGCCGGCTACCGTGGGGATATATCGCCGTCTATCGCTATGATTTTCTGGGCGCGATGACGGAAGTCAGCCAGCCGGTGCTGATTGTCAATCCCGAGGACGACCTGTGGGCCGTGACCCATCAGACCTCGCACCTGTTCCCGTACGGACGGCGTATCGACATTCCCGGTGTCTCCCACGGTGTCCTTACGATTCGGCGCGACTTCGTCGTCGAAGAGATTGAGCGTTTCCTTCGGCAATAGACCCGGGAGCGAAGACGTCCCGCCTGCATGGAGGTCCGGACGCCTTCTCTCGCAGGGGAAGCCTGCGCCATGAACAAGCGGATTAAGGGTCTGGGCACCGCTGCAGTGATCCTGGTATCCGGGGTCGCGGCTTTCCTGCCAGCAGAGCGTGCCGGCTGGTCACAACCGAGCGATGCGCCACACGTCGACATCCTCCTTGTCAACGGATCGGTCTATCGGGGAGGCGCAGGCGGATCATTCGAGTCGATCGCCGTCGGCATCAGCGACGGCAAGATCTCCTACCTCGGTGATGCGAACAACGACGGGATCGACGCTCGGCAGCGCCTCGATGCCACGGGTCTCGTCGTGGCGCCTGGATTTATCGATCCGCACACGCACGCTCTTGCAGAACTACGCAGTACGGCGGCAAACAGCAATCTGAACTACCTGATGCAAGGCGTGACGACGGTCTTTGTCGGCAACGACGGTGAAAGTCCCGTTTCGCTTGAGGAAACGATCGAGCATCTGAATTTCAACGGCATCGGCACGAATGCGGCCTTGTACGTCGGCCATGGCAGCATTCGGAATAGCGTGATGGCGGGTGCATACCGGGCGCCGACCGCAGAGGAACTCGGGCAAATGAAGAGCCTCGTCGCCAAAGCCATGGAAAGCGGTGCGCTGGGCTTGTCCACGGGTCTATATTACGTGCCGGGCTACTTCGCCGACACGGAGGAAGTCATCGCGCTCGCGCGGGTTGTCGCAGAGTACGGAGGCATCTACGACACTCACGTGCGCGACGAGAGCACCTACAACATTGGATTGATTGCCGCGATCGACGAGGCGCTTCGCATCGGACGCGAAGCGCGGATTCCCGTCAACATTGCGCATATCAAGGCGCTCGGCGTCGACGTCTGGGGCGAAAGCGCCAGGATCATCGAAAGGATAGAGCAGGCACGGAAAGCCGGGCAACGGGTCACGGCGGACCAGTATCCATGGTCTGCGTCGGGCACTCATCTGCGCAACACACTGCTCCCCCGAGCCGTTTTGGCCGGTGCCGGAACGGATTACTTCGATCGACTTCGGGACCCCGGGACCCTGGCGAAAATCCGCCGGGAGATGCAGGAGAACCTGCGCCGCCGAGGTGGGCCGGATTCGCTATTGATTGTCGCCGCGGACAACCAGGATATCGTCGGCAAGACGCTGGCCGAGATCGCAGGCAGACGCGGCGAAGACCCGATCGACACGGCCGTGGACATCATGACCGAAGGATCCACGCGAGTCGCGTCTTTCAACATGCATGCCAATGACATCAAGGCCTTTATGCAGCAAGAGTGGGTCATGACCTCGTCCGACGGGACTGACGGTCACCCGCGCAAGTACGCGAGTTTTCCGAAGAAGTACAGGGACTACGTACTCGGCGAGCAGCTCATCTCGCTTGAGGATTTTCTGTATCGCAGTTCGGGGTTGACTGCGGAAACATTCGGGTTCACCGATAGGGGCCGGATCGAGATCGGATACGCGGCCGACGTTGTCGCGTTCGACCCGGAAACATTTGCCCCGGTGGCGACCTTTGCGGCCTGGAACAAGTTATCGAAAGGGCTTATTTATTCAATCATCAACGGCCGACTCGTTGTCGATAAAGGAAAGTACACGGGCATCCTTCCCGGGGTCGTCTTGCTGAAGGAAAAGAGCCGCAGCTAGAGCGCTGCAGGCCTGGTCGCCCGGAGCCGCCTGACCCTCACTTATCCAGGAATTCCAGCGTCCTGGTCTGCAGGTGTTCGACGAACTGGCGAGCAATCATTGACAGCGGCCGGTCGTCTGCATGGATGACCGAAATCGGAAACCGGATGGTCGGTTCGAGGCGCCAGATCTTGACGCCATCATGTCCCGCTGACAACGCGGTGATTTCGTCAATGATCGTAATCCCGGTTCCTTCAGCCACGAGCGATTTGGCGACATGGTAGGTGTCACAACTGACGAGTGTCTTGAATGCCGTGCTGCGGTCTTCCAGTTGCTTCGTCAGCATCTGCCCCAGAGGGCTCCTGCCGCTGAGTTTGATGAATGGAAGATTGGCCAGATCCCGGATGTTCAGGACCCCCTTATCGGATATCTTCAAGTCGACCGGGGCCAGCACCACGAACTCGGCAGTCGCGATTTCGTCGATCCCCAGGCCCGGCTTCGACGGCGGGTCGAACGCCAGACCGATGTCGATGCGCTGTTCCTCCAGGGCGAGCGCCATCTCCTCATAGTGAAGCGTTTCGATTCCGAAGTCCGTCTTCCCGTGGGCAAGCAGGAACGACGCGATAGCGGACGGCAGCAAATGCAGACCGAATGCCGGCGTGGCAGCGACGCGAATTCGGGATTCGTCGGACGACTGGAGGTTGCCGGCCAGGCGCCGAAGCTGCTCCATGTTCTGGTACACGGTCGAAACACTCTTGAATAGCCGATGCGCTTCGGGTGTGGGAATCAACGTGCCTCGAACGCGTTCGAACAGTGCGTATCCCAGGACCTGCTCCGCGTGTGCCAGAACCTTGCTGATGGATGGTTGCGTGACGTTGAGGACCCTGGCGGCGGCCGTTACGGAACCGCTTGTGTACACAGCGTGAAACACTTCGACGTGGCGCAATCTCATCTCGGCAATACTCG
>JAJEFO010000043.1 GCA_022820365.1 Silicimonas sp. | reverse complement strand
GCCCGTCCCAGCGGGCCGCCTCGGCCACCTTCGCCTCGTTGAGGCGCCCCTTCCCGTCGGGGAAGTCGAGAAACCGGGCGCCGCCGCGGTTGCTCACGGAAGCCGGGGTGTCGCCGGTCTCCAGCCTGGCGCGCAGCTTCTCGATCCGGCGCTCGCGTTCGCGGGCGTCCTTGCGGGCGCGCTTCGGCGAATGGGTGACGACCAGCCTGCGCTCGCCGTCCTCGAAGGAACCCCCTTGGTCAAGGAGGCTGTCCGGCATGCCATCGGAACGCTGATCGAGGCGGCCGGAATCCGGCATGACGGGAACGACGGGCGGCAGTTGCGGTGATTTCACTCGCCACGGGACGCCGCGGCGATGCACCGGCTGGAATTGTGGTATTGTCAGTGTGCCGACGTGCGGCAGCTGCTGCCGGCACTCTCCACCTGATTGGTGGTGCACTCAATCAATTCTGAATCTGAACATGATCGAAGTAAGACATGACCGTCTTGATGGCGCCATACTCTAAGGAACTCTTTCTGACATGAACCCCTGCATCGCGCGGCTGAATTCGATGCAGGACAGGCCGTATGACCAATCCCTCTTTCTTCACGACCCTTGCAAGTTGCAGCGGGGCGGACATGACAAAACGTCCAGATTTGACCAATTGTACACCAGTGGCAAGCGACGTCGTCCGAATATCGATGAGCGATTTCTTCGAGCCTTTTGGAAGCGTGTATTGCTCTATTCTTTGTTCTGTCACCGGATCAATCGTGAAGCTCACCCATTGGTAACCCGTAAGGTCGGCCGGATTTATTGTGTCGGTCCGCGAGATGGGATCGTCTTCCCGTAGGACGATTCCGTGTTCGATCCGCGTGACGTGTCTTGTGACGATTGACGAGTCAATTTCATCTTCCGTGAGAATGCCTAGATACACGTCAAGCGATCCGGAACTCAGCAGCCTTCCCATGCTCTCGCGATGCTCGGTCTTCAAGTCGAGTTTTAGATCAGGGAAGCGCCGCAGGAGATCTGCAAACAAGCCGGCGACCCAGTTGAGGTGAAAAACCGGACCGGCGCCCACCTTCAATTCCGACAGGCCAGCTGAAGAAATGACTGCGATTTCTTCCAGCCCGTTGTGGTACTCGCGTTCGATGCGCTCCGCGCGCGCAAAAAACCTCTCGCCTGCCTCGGTCAGCGACATACCGCGACGATCGCGGCGGAAGAGCGGGATCCCCAGTTCGGCCTCCAAGGCGGCGATGCGTTTTGTGACCGAGGATTGAGCGAGGTGGATGGTGGAGGCCGCGGCAGTGATAGATCCGCCCCGCGCCACAGCCAGAAATGCTCTCAGTCCCTTGTCCACAGGTATTCCGATTTCGAATTTATACCGCACTTATATTCACTTTACAGAATTTCTGCCGGTGTGCCAGCTTATCGTTGGCCGGTTTGGGGGGCGGTTGAATTCATGAAGACGATCTTTGTCCTGTTCGATTCCCTGAACCGCCTGGCGCTTGGCGCCTACGGCGGAGCGTCGATCGCGACCCCCAATTTTGACCGCTTCGCCAAAAAAGCGGTCACCTTCGACAAGCACTATGTCGGCTCGCTGCCATGCATGCCCGCGCGGCGTGACATGCACACTGGTCGGCTCAATTTCACTCATCGGAACTGGGGGCCGCTGGAGCCGTTTGACGAGAGCTTCGCGCGAATACTGAGCAGGAACGGCGTCTACACGCATCTGATTTCCGACCATCTGCATTACTTTGAAAATGGCGGCTGGGGCTATGCCAACGCGTTTGACAGCTGGGATTTTGTGCGCGGTCAGGAATATGACGCGCTGAAGGTCATGGTTCGTCCGCCGGTCGAACGCTATCGCGCACGCTTCGACGAGAGACACTACCCGCTACACAATCTGCCAGAAAAGGGAGCGATCACCCGAGGCAATGCGGAAAAGACCGCCTTCAAGAGGCTACGCGGCGCAGTCTCCGCAGAGTCTTTGACCGACGAAGCTGATTTCCCGACAGCAAAGTGCTTTGCCAGAGCATTCGAATTCCTCGACACCAATCGTGATGTGGACGACTGGTTCATGCAGCTTGAGTGCTTCGATCCGCACGAGCCATTCATCGCACCAGAGCGGTTCAAGATGGCCTATGACACAGGCTACAACGGCAAGATTCTCAATTGGCCGCTATATGAGAAGAATGCCAATACGCCCGAAGAAGTCGCTGTCATTCGCGGCAACTACGCCGCGCTTGTGGCGATGTGCGATGAATACTTCGGGCGGCTCCTGGACTATTTCGATGAGCACAATCTTTGGGAAGACACAGCGCTGGTCCTGACCACCGATCACGGTTTCCTTTTATCCGAACACGATTGGTGGGCGAAGAACAGGATGCCCTATTACGAAGAGATCAGCCATATCCCGTTGATGTTCTGGTATCCCGGCAACGACGCCGGGGCCGGTGAACGGCGCCAGTCGCTCACCCAGACCACCGATCTGATGCCGACTTTCCTCGATCTGCACGGCTGCAGGGTTCCACGGACGGTGACGGGCAGCTCCATTGTGCCAATGCTAAAGGACGACAAGCGCAATCGTGACAGCCAGATATTCGGAATGTTCGGCGGTCCGGTGGGCGTGACAGATGGCACCTACACCTACTACCGGTATCCCGAAGACCTTTCGGGCCAAAACCTGCACCTTTACACGCTGATGCCCGCTCACATGATCGATCTCTTCGATATCGGCGAACTGCAATCCAGCGAGTTGGCCAGGCCGTTCAATTTCACCAAGGGTGCCCCCACTCTCAGGATAAGGCTTGACCCGAGGAACACGCAGGTGGGTCAGGACAACGACACCTTGGAGGATTGCGAGACCGCGCTTTACGACGTTGAGGCAGACCCTTGGCAAGAGGACCCGCTAGACGACGCGGCCGTGGAAAGGCGCCTGGAGGATGAGATCGCGCATCACTTCGCGCTGCACGATGCTCCGCCCGAGTTGTTTGCACATTTCGATCTGGCGCAACCGGATGTTGCGTTGGCGGGAGAATGAAACTGAATCCAATCCGAATTCTAATGGGAGGACAATCATGGAATTTTTCGGAACACTGAAAGGTACACTTCTGGCGGGGGCCATTGTGGTGGCTTCAGCCACCACGACGCTTGCGGAATTCCCGGAGCGCAACATTGAGGTCATCCATCCTTGGGGGCCGGGCAATGCTATGGCCATGAGCCAAGTCGTTGCCAAAGCCATGGGCGAAGAACTGGGCACAGACATGCCGGTGATTTCGCTGCCAGGTGCCGCCGGAACCAAGGCACAGACGACCGCCATGGGAAAACCCGCCGATGGCTACACCATCTTTGATGGTTATGTTGCCCCGCTGGTACTGCAGCCCATTCTGGGCAACGCGGACTGGAATTTCAAAGACTTCAAGCCACTCAGCGCTGCCGTTGCGAACGCCTTTGCAATTGCTGGCCACGTAGACGAGTCCCGTTGGTCCAACTTCGAAGAGATGATGGCCTACTGCAACGAAAACCGCGGTGAACTGCGCTATTCTTCGGGTTCGCGGAACAACCTGCCGCATATGGTCATCGCGAAAGCCCTGCAGTCCTATGACTGTGTGGCTCAAAACGTGCCTTACACACAGGACGGCAACGTCTTCAAGGACCTCAGCTCGAAGGTCTTGGACTTTGCTTTCGTCAACGTTGGCAACTTCAGATCCAACCCCGACAAGGTAAAGATCCTTCTGGTTCTTTCTGAACTGGAGAGCTCGAAAAAGGCATTTCACGGGGCACCCACCATAGGCGAGCTTGGGGTCGATCTGGGCCTCTCTAACCTCGGTCCGATGGGTTGGACTTGGTGGATCGTCAACCCGGATACCCCGGACGACGTAACCGAAACCCTGCGCGGCGCCATGGAACGTGCAATGGCACGCCAAGACGTTATCGATTCGGTTGAAGCCATCGGTTTTGTCCCGCTCTCTTGGGATCACACAATGTACGAGGAAATCGTGGGCGGAGTTGACGCGCAGCTCAATTCGATGGGCAATGCTCTGGCCTGGGAGGAGGAAGAGCTCAAAAAACTCCAATAAGGAAATCTCACGATGGCATCGTCAAGAACGCTGAACCTTACCGCTCTCGGATTTCTTTTCGCTGTCATCGTGATTGTCTTTTGGCAGGTCGAGACAGACTTCAAAGAACAGGGGATCGCCAGCGGCGGTCCCTACGACGACGCATCCCTGTATCCGCGAGCCATCGCGATCTTCATTGGTGTTCTCCTGGTTTTCCAACTTGTGATCGAGTCAATCAGAGGCAGAACCACAACACTGACAGAAGTCATCCAAGCATCGGATCTCGGTCGAGCCGGAATGATGCTTGCAGTCTTTGCCGTCTATCTGATGGTCCTGACAACCATCGGATACCATCTAGCGACCGCCCCGATGATCTGCGCCATCATGTGGATTTGCGGGATGCGCAATTTGCCGAAACTGGCCATTTCGTCCGTTGCCATCGCCACGAGTTTTGCTTTCGTTTTCGAGGCATTCCTCAATGTCGTGCTGCCGCTCGGCATCTGGAACATCTTTATCCCCTGGTAGGTGCGCCGTGATTCTCGATTTTCTGTCCGCCGGGCTTGATGTTTTTCTGTCGCCACTTGCCCTCGGTTTCACATTCGTCGGGATCATCGTGGGATTGGTTGTCGGCGCCATGCCCGGTCTTGGACCGCTGATGGGGATCATCTTGCTGCTACCCGTGGCCATCGGATTACCACCTGTCGCGGCCATGGGTTTCCTGATCGCCATTTTCGTCGGCGGTTCCTGCGGCGGTTCGATCTCCGCAATACTCTTGCGGATCCCGGGCACGCCGCTTGCGGCGGCCACGCTCTATGATGGCTACCCGTTGGCGCAAAAGGGTCGCGCCTCCGATGCCATTGGCATTGCCATCACCAGTTCGGCCATTGGCGGATTGATCGGCGGAGTCGTTCTGGTCTTTTGCGCCCCTATCCTGGCGAGTCTTGCAGCCAACTTCGCGCCGCCAGAATACACGATGCTGGCCATCATGGGGCTTTTTGCAATCGTGGTGATCTCGGGCGGCTCAATCATAAAGGGCCTTTTGGCGGGAAGCTTCGGCCTGCTCATCTCCACCGTCGGAACTGACTCGTTTTCGACAGGCCTTCGCTTTACTTTTGGGTCGCACAACCTATTGAACGGGTTTCATATTGTGGCCGTCGTCGTGGGCCTGTTCGCGATTTCCGAGATGGCCGCCCAGATGATGAAACGAGACCTCTTGAAGATACCCGACGTGAAGGTGGCGAGGCCCGGTTTGCATACCATCTCGCTGACGCTGAGGCATTACGTCAACCTGATCCGATCCTCGGCGATCGGGACCTTTTTTGGAGCCATTCCCGGTGCTGGCGGCGTGATCAGTTCGTTTACCAGCTACGCGGTGGCCAAAGCTGCGGCCAAACCGGGCGAGGAATACGGCGAAGGCGCTGAGGGCGGTGTTGTTGCGACCGAATCCGCGAACAACTCCACTGTCGGCGGCACACTGGTGCCGACCCTGTCCCTTGGCATACCCGGAGACGCATCTTCGGCCATGCTCCTAGGTGCCCTCCTGATCTTGGGCTTTATCCCCGGACCGGCCATGTTCGAAAACAACCCGGACGTCGTCGGCGGCATCTTCATGGTTTATCTGGCGTCAAACGTCTTTCTGCTATTTGCAGGAATCCTGGCCACGCCCATCTTCGTTTATGTCTTGCGCATTCCGAAGGTGTACCTGATCCCGAGCATCTTGCTGCTCTGTTCTATTGGCACCTTTGCGCTTCAAGCGTCGGTCTTCGATCTTCAGGTCATGCTGGCCTTCGGGCTGATCGGAATTCTCTTCCGTGCGGCCGACTATCCGCTGGCGCCTGTTGTCATTGGCATGATCCTCGGCCCGATCCTGGAGGCCAATCTGCGTCGTTCGCTGCTGATCTCGCGCGAGGGGTACTGGATTTTTCTTGACCGCCCGGTCTCGGCGACACTTGTTGCAGTGAATGTGCTGCTTCTGGTGGCGATGGCTTATCTCACCATCAAACGGATTCGCGGCACAACAAAAGGCGATCTGGAAAAAGCGACGTCTCCGGAAGAATAAGGAACCTCGGCCAAGTCTCAAATTGCGGGTGTTCCGTCTTTCTTGGTAGCACTGCCGATATTCACAAGCAACGACCGCCTGCAAGTACAACCGCTGGCGGCAGACACGAACGTTCTGCTCTGTCGCCGCACTGCCCGTTCTGCGGATCAGGCGGCGCATCGCGTCCCGACGGACTTCATGCCAGTCGGCGTCGTCAACACGCCATAAAGGCAGGGCGCCCGAGGTATTGCCATCTGGATGAAAGCGATGGTGCCGATACACTCGGCAATGCACCGGATCACGCTGCCCGACAGTGTGATCGGCGACACGGCTCCAGCGACGGCAACCGGAGAAATGAAGACGGCCTGACCGTTCCGCGCCATCTCCATGACCGGCTCAATTCGCGGCGCATCGACGACGAGTGGCGAGTTGACGTTGATGCTCGCGTGCAACCTCAGTTCCCGCCGAAGTATGTCCGGGTCATTGCCATGAGGGATCTCAACCATGCGAAGTGAATCGGAAACACGCGTCCGTCCGATGGCATAGGTCCTTGCTACCTTATCCGAAAGCGTATGCCACGCGAAAGCGCTCGACAGGTGTCGGGTGTTGACATGTGTTTCGATCGGTTCGACCGGGCCGCCGGAGATGAAGCCGCAGGTCAGTAGCCCCTGATGAACGCGAACCAAATCATCGAAATCCTCCTGCGTGCAAAGGAGCCTTCCTCGGTCCGTGCCCATGACGTTCGGTGCGGACGACGCTCAGCCGAAATGGATCTGGTCGGGCGTCGCCAAGACATGTTTCAACATCCTTGGGAGATCCAAGTGATCCCAGACCGTCAAGCATGCAAAAGTCGTCTTCAGCGCGGCAAATTCGCGGCATGTCGCGCTAAAATGCCTGCAATTCCTCTGACGAATTTCTGGTCCGGGAAGCGGCGGTTGCCTCCATTTATCAGCTCCGGCTTCATGTTTCAGCTTTTGGGGGATGGGGGATGGGAAAGGTCTTCGTCCGGGTCCCCCCGGATCGTGATGCCACCATCGACCACCAACGTTGAGCCGGTGATGAACCCCGAATCCGCATCGGCGAGAAACGCGGCGGCGCGTGCGATTTCATCCGGCCTGCCCCAACGGCCCACGGGCGTTCTTTCGGCAAAGCTGTCCTTGTCGAGAATTCCGGCATCCGCGCGGTCTAGGAGCGTTTGGGTCGCGATGTAGCCAGGCAAGATCGCGTTGACCGTGATGCCATCGCGCGCGGTCTCAAGCGCCAATGCCTCCGTGATGCCGAGGATCGCCTTCTTCGCTGTCACATATGCCAGTCGATAGGGTACGGCGAGCTTGGCGTTGCCGGACGAAATGTTGATGATCCGCCCGAACTGCGCATCGCGCATTGCGGATGTCACCAGCCGCGCCCAGTTGACGGCGCCGCGCACGTGGATGGCAAGCAACTGATCAAAATGCTCCGGCGGCAGCGCCTCGATCCGCCCGAGCCGCTGCGCCATGATCCCGGCGTTATTCACCAGGACGGAGACCGGTCCGATCTCCGAGACAATCCTGTCGTGAGCGGCACAACAACTTTCGAACTCAGCGACATCGGCAAATGCCGCCAACGCCGTGCCGCCCGTCTCTTCGGCAATTGACGCAGCAGCAGCGCAGGCACTTTCCTCGTCCAAGTCAACAATGGCGACCCGGTAACCGTCGGCGGCAAAGCGCTTCGCAATGGCATGTCCGATGCCTGTTGCGGCCCCGGTTACGACCACCACCTTGCCTGTGGAATTCGGCACGCCTTGATCCCAATCCTGCCCCGACGTGATGTCCAAGCGGGTGAATTCCGCTAACATCAAAAAGTGCAATATGTCTAGAGTTCCATTCCGATTGGAGCGCCAATGCTCCAACTTCGCCGGTTCTTGATGCGCAGACCGTTCGTTCGGACGCGTCAAGGCGGCTGACCTCTCTCGCAAACGGATTCTGACCGGAAGCCTTGCAAGCGGAACGAGCCAGCCGCCGATCAATCAGCTCAGCGAGGCCATGACATTCGCAAGAGATGACGGCCCGGCAAGCGACGGTCACGCTCGAAGAGGCAGGCATGATCTTACGCCAATCAGCGCGCGCATTGTCGCCGCCAGTCGCCGTCGCCCGAAACCGAAGGCCGGCTTTAGTGCCACGGGCAGTCTCTCCAACGCGCCTACCCTTGACATCCTGATGCCGACGGTCCGCTCGTCGTCATCGCCAACCAGGCCAGGAGCCTCCGGCAGCAGCAGCCGCAGCGATTCGAACAGTGAAAGAAGGGGCGGTCCCGGACCGCCCCTTTCAAGATCGCTGTTCGCGCTGATTCAGCGCATGGCCTGCGCGGCCAGGAGAATTTCCAGCGCCAGAGGCTGCATGGGGCCAAAGTCCGGAACAGTGTCACGGGCACCACCCTGCACCAGAATTTCCGCGGCGCCTGTGAGCGTGTCGTTGGTCAGTCCGGACTTCACGTCCTCAATCGCCTCTTCCAACGAAACCCAGTCGCGCATCCGCATTGCGTAGGCGGCCTTTTCGGCATCACCTTCAATGCCGGTCTCGGAATAATATTCCAGAACGTGCTCTACCACTTTATCCGGGTCGGTCGAGTTGATGTACTCGTTCGCGCGGAAAGCCGCTTCAACGAAGGCGGCGGCGGCCTTAGGGTCTTCATCCCAGAACGTCTTCGTGACGATCCAAGGTGCGATGATGTTGGCACCGGCAATTTTGCCGTCACAGACCATAGTGTAGTTGTCCGGATCCTGCGCCAGCACGATGTCGGACGATGCTGCCGTCGTTCCTGCGCCAAGATCACCGCTTTGCAAGGACTGCAGCGTCACCGCGGGTGCCAGAGGAACAACCTCTAGCGCCCCGGGATCTTCCACACCGAGATGCTCGGCACAGGCGTAAAGAACCTGGCTCCAGGTTGAATTCGGAACCGTGCCTACCTTGGTACCGGCGAGCGCCTCTGCCGGTGTCTTTCCTTCAAGCACATCGTTGCGCATGAACAGCTTCAGGTTCTGAGACTCCTTCTGCATCGCTGCCACCGAGATAAGCTGAAACTTCTCCCAGCCCGAAACAGCCGGCGGGCCGCCGGTCCATCCTGCCTGCCACTGATTGGTCGCGCCAGTTGCAAGTGCCGCGCCACCATTTGGGAAATACTCGATGTCCACCTCAATGCCGTTCTCGGCAAAGTAGCCAAGATCATTCGCCAGCCACATCGGGAAGCCTGCCTCGTTCGGCTGGCTGTTCAGGTTGACCTTTGTCTGGGCCATGGCCGTGCCAGCCGCAGCAATGACCGCCACGCTTGCAGCGGCCGTTACCAGTGTCTTGAACTTCATTTCTCTTTCTCCTCATTCATTGGGGTTCATATTGAGACGATTTCTTCCCGCACGAGTCCCCAGATCTCGCGCCGGAATTCGATGAACTCGGGATGTTCCGCCGCCAATTCAATGTCGCCGGTCTTCCAGGCGACATCGCGCGGCAGGTCGATGACCCTCTTGATCCGGCCGGGCCGCCTCGTCATCACAACAACCCGGTCACCGAGGTACACGGCCTCTTCGACCGAATGCGTGATGAAGAGCACAGTGTAGTGCATTTCGCGATGCAACCGCTGAACCTCTTCCTGCAGAATGGTCCGCGTCTGCGCGTCTAGCGCGCCGAAGGGTTCGTCCATCAGCAGGATCTCAGGCTGCATGACCAGCGCCCTGGCGATCGCGACCCGCTGCTGCATCCCGCCGGACAGTTCGCTCGGGTAAGACCTTCTGAACTGCTCAAGACCCATGATTTTCAGCTGTTCAGCCAGCCGCGTCTCCTGCTCGGTGGCGGAAACTCCAGTCATCTGAAGACCGAACTTGATGTTCTGTTCAACTGTTTCGGACGGAAAGAGCGCAAACTTCTGGAATACGACACTGCGGGTCGGACCCGGCGGTCCGGCTGGCTTTCCGTCAACCAGAACCTCGCCGTGCGTTGGCTCCTCAAGCCCCGCGCCAACCGTCATGAGCGTCGACTTGCCACAACCCGACGGACCGACGACCACAATGAACTCGCCCTTCTTCACCTCAATCGAGCAATCGTCCACGGCATGAACGCCTTCGCCTTCGGGTCCGAACCATTTCGAGATGTTGCACAGCTCGAGCTTTGCCGGAGACTCCGGTGCGGGGTCGGTTATGCCTGACGTCATCTTTCCTGCCGATTGTTCCATGATCAGCTTGCCACCTTGCGCCAAGGAAGTACGAAACGCTCTGACCGCTGGACCAGCGTGTCAATCAGGACGCCAAGACAACCGATCGTGATGATGCCCACGAAAATCGTGGCAACCGAGGCGTTCTCCTGACCTTGGGCAATCATGAAGCCCAGGCCCACCTTGCCCACGACGAGTTCCGCTCCCACGAGCGCCATCCAGCCATTGCTGATCGCGATCCGCAATCCGGTGTAGATGCTGGGCGCGGCCGCCGGAAGAACCACGCGCCAAAGTGTCCTGAGTTGGCCTGCACCAAATACCCGCGCCGCGTCGATATAGATTTTCTCAACCTGGGCGACACCCAGCTGGGAATTGATCACGATGGATGGAAAGGCGGCGACGAATACCACCATCGCCTGCGTTGCCGTCGACGCGCCGAACCAGAGTACGGCTAGCGGGATGTAAGCGAAGGGCGGAATGAAATGAATGAGTTCAAACACCGGATTCACGAAGGTCTTGAACCAGGGGTTCCATGCAAAGAACACGCCCACGGGAATGCCGATGAACCCGGCGGTAAGGACACCCCACCCCCAACGTTCAAGCGAGGACAGAATATGCCCGGGAAGTCGCAGGCCGCTGAAGGGCTCGGTCAGAATCCACGCGAACTGCTTGATCACTTGTGCGGGTGAAGGAAGGACACGCGGCTCGATCCACTGAAACAGGCTGGTGGCGCAAATCCACAGGATCAAGAGCAGTGACAGCGAAACGATCCCATAGGCCGTTGCCTTGCCTCGATCCGTCATGACGCCCATGCGCTCCAACCGCTTCTCGATCACTGCTCAGTCCCTCCGCGCGCCAAGAACCGACCAAGGTGCCAGCCAGTTCTGCGTCAGACCGATGAGCCCGGTCATGCCAATGCCAAGAATTCCAATCATGAACATGGCGACAAGCAGAACGTCGGTATCAAGAAGCTGAGACGCGTTCACCGCTACGTAGCCGAGCCCGGCAGTAGCGGCGAGGATCTCTGCCGCGACAAGAGTCGACCAGGCGCTGCCAAGCGCCATTCGCGCTGCGGCAACCAACGTCGGCAAAGCCGTGCGGCACACAACTCTTGTAAGGATTTGGTGATCGTTCGCGCCCAGTGTCTTGGCCGCGTCCAGCAAAAGACGGTCAATGGAATAGACAGCCAGCATCGAGTTCATCAGCCAAGGCACAAGGGCGGCGATGAAAACTACCGAAATTCGAGCGGAATCGCCAATGCCCAGCCACAAGATCGTCAGCGGGATCCAGGCCAGTGGCGGGACCGGCCGGATCAGCTGGAATGTTGGGAAGACGATCCACTTGAGCCTTTTCCACCATGCCATCGCAATGCCCAGAGGGATGCCAACCAGCGCGGCCAGGCCCCAGCCGGTAAGAACGATGTACAGGCTGGCCAATATGTGATTGGGAAGCGTGCTGCCGATATAAGGCCTCTGCCACATGCGCACGAACTTCGCCCAAACATCGTCCGGTGCAGGAAAGTACAGCGTGGGGACCGGCCCTCCCGGTCGAGTCAACCATGCCCAGATGACGATCCAGGCAAGGATGGCGCCAAGACTAGCTGCAACCTGAAGAGTCCGACTTTGACCCATGCCTCCCTCTGCATTCGTCAAGCACGACGCCAGTCACCAGTGTACTAGGAATTTAGCACTCTCGAAGAGCGCCTGCTGTGACACGGGCTTGGCTTTACGCCATGATTGTATATTTGTCAAAAAAATTAGCACTTGTCAAATCCGAACAGGCCTCCTAGACTTCGGAAGATGCGCCATGAGTAAGCCAATGAACATCGTTCTCGTGCTGGTTGATAGCCTGACCCGCAATTGCCTTCGCGCTTACAATCCCCAAAGCCCTTGCAGCACGCCGAACATTGACCGCTTTGCAGCGCGGGCCCAGATCTTCAACCATCACTTCGTCGGAAGCCTCCCTTGCATGCCTGCGCGGCGTGAACTGATTGCCGGCCGAAAGGAATTCATGTGGCGGCCCTGGGGGTCGCTCGAAGTATTTGATCCGCGCCTGCCGTCGGAAGTCAAAAAGGGCGGACATCACACTCACATCGTCACAGATCACTACCACTACTGGGAAGAGGAAGCGAATGGCTACATCCAGAGTTACGACACTATCGAGCTGATCCGAGGCTATGAGGTTGATCACTGGCAGCCGATGGACCCGAACGAAGAAAGGCCCGATTGGGTGAAGAAGGTCGAGGAGTACCGCGCGCCAGAACACATCGGCCAGTATTACGCCAATACGAAGAACTGGACGAACGAGGAGGAGTTCTTTTCGGCCCAGACCTTTGGCAGCGCCTGCGACTGGATTGATCGACACGCATCAAAGGGCCCGTTCTTCCTTCACGTGGAGACCTTCGATGTCCACGAACCATTCCACGTCCCTGAACCGTACGAAAGCATGTACGCCGAAGGCGCCACGAAGAACGAGTTCAACATCTGGCCACCCTATCAGGTCTATGCCGATCTGGACGCTTTCATGGATCAGACGAGCGAGGCCGAGCTGAATTTCCTCAAGTCACAGTTCATGGGCAAGGTCACCATGATGGACAAATGGTTCGGAAAACTGCTCGACAAACTGGATGAAATGGCGCTGTGGGAAGACACCATGGTGATCTTCACCACGGACCACGGTCACGACATGGGCGAGCGGCGCGCCTTCGGCAAGCAGCACCCGCACTTCGACAGTCACGCCAATATCCCACTGATGGTCTGGCACCCGGCCAACCCGGCCCCGCGCCGTGTCTCCGGCCTGACCCAGACGGTCGATCTGTTCGCGACAATCATCGAGGCCGCAGGGGTCAAGCTGACTGCGGCCAACCGCCATTCGCGATCGCTTCTGCCAATGGTAACGTCGAATGCGCCATCGCCACGTGATGCCGTGCTCTATGGCACATTCGGCCAGGGAGTATGCGCCACCGATGGCACCTGGACGATCCTGAAGTCACCCGAACCCGAAGAGCCGCTCTATCTCTATTCCACCGCCATTTACCGGCCGTTGATCGTCGACAACCCGGTTGACGGCCGTCTCTCCAAACCTCCGAACAAGCCCGTCGACCAAGGATACTTCGACCCGTCCGTCGATTTGCCCATGTGGAAAATCCCGATCAAGGTTGACCCGCGTTCGGACGAGAATTTCCTGTTCAACCGTTCTGAAGACCCCGACCAGAAAGAGAATCTCTGGGAAAGCGATCCCGAACAGCGCGCACGCATGTTGACGCTGGTTCGGGCACTCATGGAAGAAGAAGGCTACCCGCCAGAACAGTTGGCGCGTCTGGGGTTGGAATCCGTCGCGGCCTGAGCGCTCACGCTACAAGCCCCAGACAACGCGAAACCCTGTGTGTGTTGTCGTGCTGTCGGGCGAATTTCCCGTGCGTGCGGCAATCCTGTAGCGATGGCAATAGCTCTTGTGACACAGGAACGAGCCGCCCTTGGCAAGCTTGAATCCCTTCATCCGGGCACGCCGCGTCTTGGCCGCCCTCTTCTGCGATCGGATCACGAAGGGCTCGGCAGTCCACTCCCAGACGTTGCCGACAACATTGTAGAGCCCATAGCCATTGGCGCAATAGCTCTTCGCTGGTGCGGTCTCGGCATAGCCATCAGCGCAGGTGTTCGTCTCGGGAAAGCGTCCCTGCCAGATATTGCAGGGAAAGTGGCCAGTGTCGTCCGGCTCTTCGTTGCCCCAGGGAAACCGGACATCTCCCAGCCCGCCCCGTGCTGCGTGCTCCCACTCGGCCTCGGTCGGAAGGCGCCCGCCGACCCACGTCGCATAGGCCCGCGCATCGTTCCAGGAGACATGGACCACCGGATGATCGGGCCTGTCTCCTGCAAGATCCCTGTCTGGCCCGTGAACATGCCGCCAGTCAGCCCCGTCTACGCGCCTCCACCACGTCACGTCGCGCACCGCTTGCGTGGGTCCGACATTCTCGGGCACCTGTGCCCAGAAAACGAACGACCAGCCAAATCGCTCTGCTTCGGTGACATAGCCGGTTTCCTCCACGAACGCCGCGAACTGCGCATTCGTCACTGCGGTTTCGCCAATGCGAAACGGCGCCACGCGCTTGGTGCGCAGAGGACCTTCGGCGTCATCCGAAATGACAGGATCGCTCGTTCCGACCAACGCCTCACCGCCCGGAATCTCGATGACCGCCGGCGGCGTTGCGGCGGTCGTGCGCTGGATGGGTCCTGCAGTCGCGACTCCGGGCCGAATGGATGGGGGGCAGCATCCCGATTGGGCTGGCATCGTCTCAGGAATCCAGCAAGGCACGCGCCAAGGCGTGATCGACGCAGAGATGTGTCACCAGGCCGGCATTCAATGCTGCACGCGTCGCATCGCCGCGGTCGACCCCGCACACCACCAGAAGCCGCTTCCGCGCCGACCTCAGGTCGTCGAGCGAGGCGGCAATCAGCCTGTCGTGCGGGGGCATTGCGATCTCCCGTCCGTCGGCCGCAATGTACCGACAACAAATGATGCCGACTGCGCCAGCCGCCTTTGCGGCCTGCAATTCCTCCGCGGTTGCGATCCCCGCCGCCGCCAGATGAGTGTCCGAGGCGACATTGCCGATCGAAGACAAGGTCAGATCCAATGCCTGAAGCCGCCGGAGCTGCGCCTTGATGGCGGGCTCGCCCCGAAACGTCTCGGCAAGTGCTGCAGTCGAGATCAGACCTGGCGCGTGCAACGTGTAGCAGGCGGCCGCTTCCAGCCTCCCGGCAATCTGGATCGCGCAATTCTCCGAGGCTGGAACCCGCTCTGAAATCATCGACCCGATGAGCTGGCAGACTTCAACGTCGGCGACTGGACTACGCGGCATCGCGTTGGCAACTGCCATGATTGTCTCGCCCCAGGCCACGCCGATGGTATCGCCCGTTTCGACCACATCGAGGATTGCCGCCGCCGCCACTCGCGCAAGCTGCCGGAAACACTCGTCGCGCGATGCGCTTTCGTCAAGGGCGGACGTCTGCGAGACATAAGCGTCCTCGACGTCAAACTTCTCCCGCAGGTCCCGTGCGAGACTGGATCCTGTCAGGACCCTGCCATCCACGCGGATATCGACGATCCCAAGTTCCCGGCTTTCGCGCAGCATGTTCACAATGGTTGCGCGGCTTACCTTCATCCGCTTGGCGATTTCGCCCTGCGTCATCCCCTCGCCGTAGTACAACAGCGCCACATTTGACAGTTGCGCTTCCTTGTCGCCTGTCACGCGAGAGGGGGATGCGGGCTTGTTCATGCTGTCAGGCGCTTACCGTCTTGTGCCCGTGCTGACCATAGTTCTGCCGAAACCAGGCATTGCATCGGTCGACTTCTTCCTGGCTCAATTCCTCCACCGGCCCGCGCAGCATTGCCAGATGCGTCGTCATTGCTGCTTCTTCGATGTACGTCGCGACCGAGGTCGCCTCGGTCGCCGACGTTCCCATCGTGAAGACCCCGTGCGCCTTCACCAGGGCAGCCATTCCGCCATCGGCCGCCTCCAGAATGGCCTCGCCCGTGTCCACCTCTCCCGGCGTCGCATAGCGCGAACACGGCACGTCGCGGCCCAGGATATGGGTGATCGGCGTGAGAACGGCCGGGATCCGCTCGCCTCGCGCAGCAAAACTCGATGCATATGGCGAATGCGTATGACAGACGCCGCCCACATCCGCGCGGTGCCTGTAGAGATAAAGGTGAACGCCCGTGTCCACCGAGGGCTTCATCTTCCCATCGATGACGTTGCCGTCGAGATCGACGACAACCATAGTATCCGGCGTCAGCGCGGAAAATTTCACGCCTGACGGCTTGATCACCACGAGCCCGCTGTCCGGATCGCGCCCCGAGACATTGCCTCCGGATCCCACGACCAGCCCGTTCCTGGGCAACTCGTGGTTCTGCTCGCAAACTTCTTCCCTGAGGGTCGTCAGCATCACGCCACCTTCGAATTTTCCGCCGGGATTCCGCCGGGATAGATCACGATCTTGAGCGACTCTTCCGCCGCGACCAGCATCCGAAAAGCCTCGGCAGAGTCCCTAATGTCATACCGATGCGAAATCGCCTGTTCCGCCATGATCCGCCCGGCTTCGAGCAGACGGATATAGCTATAGGTGTCTGTATGGTCCGAGGAATAGCGCGAAGTGACGGTGATCTGATCGAAATAGGCGCGATTTCCGTCACGCACCCAGTCGGTCTCCGGCGGCAGCGGCGCGCCCAGGTGAAGACACCCGCCCACTTCAACAAGTGACAGCGCCTGTTCCCAAGCAGATGGAAACGGCGCGATCGCGATCACCGTGTCGGCCAACCGCCCGTTGTTAAGTGTCCGCAACTTCTCGACTGCATCCTCGGTCTTGGGATTGACTGTGTGCGTCGCGCCAAACTCACGTGCCCTCGCCAGCCGCCAGTCAGAGAGATCCATTGCCACGACCTTTCCTGCGCCGAACAGTGGCGCCAGATGAACAAAGCCCTGCCCCATGAACCCGGCACCCACGACCGCCACCGTGTCGCCCGGCTGAATGTGACAAACCTTCAGCCCGGACAACACGCAGGACCAAGGTTCTATTGTGACCGCAGCCTCGGTCGAAATGCTGTCAGGCACGACATGCGCATCCATGGCCAGATGCTGCGCCGTGACGCGGTAGTAGTCGCAGACCCCACCAGGATCGAGCTTCATTTGGCGGTAGAACGGATCGCGCGTGGGATGCCCGCGGCGCGAAAGGTGAGAGTTGGTTCGACCCACGTGGTGATTGACGAATACCCGGTCGCCGATCTTGAATTCAGTCACGCCTGCACCCAGCGCGACCACTTCGCCGACGGGTTCGTGCCCCAGCACCTTCGGCTCCGATTTGTACCAGGCCATCGTCTCACCGCCGCAAAGGCCGCAGGCCAGCGTCTTGAGAAGCATCTCGCCGGGCCCGATTTCAGGCACCGGACGCTCTTCGATGCGAATGTCGTCCAGAGCGTGATAGACCGCTGCTGTCATCACGTTTTTCATCCGCCATGCTCCTCCAGCGATCCTAGCTTCGCACGCACCGCTCGCGCGGCATCGGACAAGACCTGATAGCGCGCAAAGGCGCGGTCATAGAGCGGACCATTGGACGGGTCGGGTCGATATGTCACGTGTTCCTCGGCCCGCTTGGCCAGCTTCACCGGATCGCCCAATCCTGCCGCACCTGCGCCGATGCAGGCCGCGCCCCAGAGGCCCTGATCCGATGCGTCGCTGACGATTACGGCCTGCTGCACGATATCGGCAATGATCTGGCACCAGATCGCGTTCCTCGATCCTCCTCCGGAGAGCTGCACCGGCTCAGTCGGCAGGCCGCCCTGCGACACAAAGCAATGACGCAGACTGAAGGCGGCTCCCTCCATCACGGCTCGTCCCATCTCTGCTTTCGAGGTTACCGCCGACAGCCCGTGAAATCCCGCTCGGATGTCCGCCGCGACAAAGGGCGCACGCTCACCGCTGAGATATGGCAGGAAGGTTACGCCGTTCGCCCCGGGCGGCACATCCGCCACAAGCGCGTTCAGCTTCTCGGCGATCTCTCCCGCGCTTTGGCCGCCCAGCGTCCGGGGATGCAGCCGGGTGAACCAGTCAAACGCGGATGCTCCGCTCGTCGGCGCCAGTACCTTTATCGCAATCTCTGCCGTCGGGTGCAGCACGGCCGCGCCGATGGGCTCGTCTTCCGGATCCAGGCTGTCGGAGAGAATGTTCACCACAGCGGTCGTGCCCATGATCATCATCGTCTGCCCGGGCCGATCCAATCCCATGCCGACGATCATTGCCGAAAGATCAAGCGTCCCAACCGAAACCGAAACCCCCTCAGGCAATCCGGTCGCCCTCGCCGCGTCGGCCGTCAAACCGCCAAGCCGTGTGTCGGCACTCCGCGGTTGAATCAACTTATCCGCCAATTCGCAACAGTCCAGAGCTTCAAGCTGCGCCTCTCCATAAGACCTGGTGGCAAAGTCCAAAAAGGGAATCGATGCGTTTGACCAGTCGGTTGCCCATTCTCCCGTCAGGCGGTGCCCAACCCAGTCCGCACAGGTCATCACGCGGGCCACACGCCCGGCAAAATCGTCATCCCTTGCCCGCAACCAGCGCCAAAGCATCCCTGAGGTCCCGGCCCAAAGCGCCGTGCGACACCCTCGCCCTATGGCGGCGGTGGCGCCACCGTCTGCCAATGCGCCGAGATCCGCAGCTGCCCGCGTGTCGTTCCAGAGCATTGCAGGCACCACCGGCTCTCCCTGGGCATCGACCGCCCAGAATCCATCGCCCTGCGCGGCAATCCCGAGCGATACCACGCTGGCCACGTCGATTTTCTCGCTCAGCTTTGCCAGTGCGCGCATCACGCAGGCGCGTACGCTCGCCATGTCCTGCTCGCTCTCGCCACCGGAACCCTGATTCACTTCGCTCGGGACCGCTGCATCTGCGACACAGACACCTTCAGGCGCATAGGCCGCAGCCTTGACCGTCGTCGTCCCGACATCCAGACCGATCCAAAGCGCGCTCATCCCGGTGCCTCCAGGATTCGGGGTGGCCGATCGATCGAAAGCGCGGGCAACGGTCCATTCCATGCCTCAACGTACACCAGTGCCGTGTGCGCAATGTTGCCCTGGCTGAGCTGCGAGCACCCCTTGTCAATGGTCAGGACATTCGGATTGCCATGTACTTCCAACAACTCGTCGCCGACGATCTGAGGATCGAACCAGGCTCCCGTGGCGAGCGCGACGCAGTCCGGCCGAATGTCCTCGCTCAGCCGCAGGCCGGCCAAGCAAGCCCCGCGAGCATTAGACAGGCGCACGACATCACTCTCGGCCAGACCCCGTGCGGACGCCGTCGCCGGATGCATGAGCACCGGTTCTCGCCCCTTGATCTTGTCGTTCAGCGCCTCGCTCCCCAGGTCGTTTTGCGCATGCAGTCGGGTGTCCGGCTGACCAGAGATCAGGTGCAAAGCGCCATCCGGTGAATCCAGCAGAGATTCGACCGGTGGCAACCACGTTGGATGGCCTGGACAATCCTCCAATCCGAACCCGGCGATCGTTTCGTTGTATAGCGTGATCCGTCCGCTCTCCGTCGCCAAAGGCGCGCGCTCCGGATCATCAACGAAGTCACGCATCAGGCGTCGATGTTCTTCGGCGTCGGGCACGGCAAACACGCCCTCGTCTCGAAATCGATCAAAGTCCGGCAATCCAAAACCATGTTTTGCGGCAACTTCAGCGGCACACTCCCACAACCGGCGCAGCCAGGCGTCCGCGTCCCGCCCCTCCGTGAATTGATCCTCGAGGCCCAGATGTTGCGCGATCCGGCGGAAAATCTCGTAATCGTGCTGCGCTTCCCCCACCGGAGACAAGAGTTGGGACATGTAGATGAGGCGCGGGTCACGGCGGTTCATCATTATGTCGGTGCGTTCCAGCGGCGTCGTCGCGGGCAGCACGATGTCGGCTCGACGTGCTGACGCAGTCCAGGTGTGCTCGTGAACGATGATGGTGTCAGGGCGAGCCCAGGCCGCTTCCAAGCCGCGCAAGTCCTGATGGTGATGAAACGGGTTGCCGCCAACCCAATAGACCAGCCGGATATCCGGATAGGTTCGGATCTCTCCGTTATAGCGATAGTCCCCTCCCGCATGCATCAACATGTCGGCAAATCGAGCAACGGGGATAAAGTCCTGGACCGGATTTTGCCCTTGGGGCACGGAGGGCCATGGGATGAGCCGTGTGGGACGTCCCACTGGCGACGTCGATCCGTAGCCAAATGAGAATCCCGTACCCGGCTGTCCAATCTGGCCCAGAACCGACGCCAGCGCGAGGGCTGCCCAGATCGGTTGCTCTCCATGATCCGCCCTCTGGAGTCCCCATGCCACTGTGATCATGCTGCGCTTGCCGGCCAGTTCATGGGCCAGGGTCCGGATCTTGTCGGCGGAGACATCGCATGTCGGGGCGGCCCAATCGGCCGACTTCGCCACTGCATCGGTCTGGCCAGTCAGATACGCTCGAAACTGTGGCCAACCACTCGCGCACCGCTCGAGAAACGCGCGATTTTCGCGACCGGAGGCGACGATTTCATAGGTCAGTGCCAGCATCAGCGCAGTGTCGGTTCCCGGACGGATCGACACCCACTCGGCGCTCGCCAGATCGCTCCTTTGCGGCGAGACCGAAACGAGCCGTGTTCCTCGTGCCGACAACCGTTCAAGCCAATCCGGGATCTCATGATAGCTCGATCCCGACGCCGTGATCTGCGCCGTGCGGCCGGATATCCCGCCGAAGGCAAGCAAAAGCTCGCAATGCTCCGCAACTTCCTCAATGCTGGTCACGTTGTCCTGCAACTGCCTCTGGCTCATGCCCAGAACATATGGAAACAAGACCTCCGCCGCCGCGTGCGAATAGGTCTCTCGCGACCCGACATATCCCCCGAAGCAATTGAGAAACCGTCGAAGCTGGCTTTGTGCATGGTGAAATCGTCCCGCGCTCGACCAACCATAGGAGCCAGCAAAAATCGCGCCGTTCCCATGCGCGGTCCGCACCTGTGTCAACTCTTCCGCGACACGCCGCACCGCTTCATTCCAGGTAACGCGGACGAAGTCATCCGATGACCGTGCCGCACCTCGGTCGCCTTCAAGCCAGCCTTTCCGGATGACAGGTGAGAGAACTCGGCCCAAATTGTTCGTCGCCGCCGAGAGCCACCCACGCCCAATACGCGACGGGGCTGGATCGTCGGCGAGCGGAAGAAGGCCCGTGTTTTCGTCAAATGCGTAGGCGCCCCAATGGGCGGCGGTATAGCGCATTGCGCCTCCCCTTTGCGCCAAAGCTCTTGTCTTTTGCATATGACTGATATAGTGACATTTGTAAACCACCGGGGGTGCATTATGCGCAATGAAAGGTCCACGGAGGAGATTGCGCTCGGCATCAGGCGCAGGGTCTTCGAGCACTCGATTCGAAACAACGGCGGATATCTGAGCCAAGCCTGTTCGGCTGCCGAACAGTTGGCCTGGCTCTACAACGAGGAGCTAGACCTCGGGGCGCCCACGCTGCCGATGATTCCCAGACCCTTCGCCGGAGTCCCCGCCCTTGGCAATGACGCCTATCGCACGGGTGCTGGATACAACGGGCCTGCGCGACCGGAATTCGACAGGTTGTTCATTGCTCCGGCACACTACGCACTCGTCGCCTATGCCACGCTGATAGAAGTCGGCCGCATGGCACCCGAGGGCCTCCTGATGTTCAACAAGGACGGATCGTCCGTTGAAATGATCGGGGCGGAACACAGCCCCGGCATGGAAGTGCACAATGGCACGCTCGGAATCGGCCTGTCCACGGCGGCGGGTCTTGCCTGGGGCCGCAAGCGCCGAGGCGAGCCCGGACGAACATGGGTCTTCATGTCCGACGGCGAGGTTCAGGAAGGCCAGACCTGGGAAGCCATCGCCGCCGCGTCCCACCACCGCATCGACAACCTCTACGCCATCATGGACGTCAACAGACAGCAATGCGACGGTGCCATGGCGAGCGTCATGGATGTCGGTGACATAAGTGCCAAGATCGAGCAGTTCGGCGGCGTGGCCGTCTCGGTCGATGCCCACAAACTCGATCAGATCCGCGAAGCCGTGAAGACCCCCCACCGTGGCAAGCCACTGATCATCATCGCGAACTCGTCACCGTTTCGCGGAATGCCCAGTCTCCAGCTGCGATTTCCCGGCCTGCACTACGTCCGTTTCAAGTCCGAGGAGGAGCGATCCAGAATGAACAAGGAGATCGCCCGATCGCTTCGCGTTGACCCTGTTGCCTACGAAGGAATGCACTGATGGTCGAACTGGTCAGCCGCCCCTATGCACGGGCCTTCGAAGCATACGCAACGCAATACCCTAACGAGATCCTCTGCCTTTCTGCGGATCTGACGTCGTCCTGCGAAATCGACGGGTTCCGCGACCGTCATCCGGAACAGTTCCTCTCGCTTGGCATGGCCGAGCAAAACATGATGAGCTTCGCAGGCGGTCTCGGTCTCGCCGGATATCGCCCGTTCGTCCACACCTTTGGCGTCTTCATGTACAGACGCCCCTATGATCAGCTTATGGCGTCGATTGCCTATCCACGGCGCAAGGTCAGGCTCATGGGCTTTCTTCCCGGCGTGACGACCCCGGGCGGCATGACGCATCAGTCGATTGAAGACATCAGCGTCATGCGCTCGATTCCAAACATGACGATTCTGGAATGTGGCGACGCTACGGAAGTTGAATCCATCTGTGAGGCCGCGGACAGCATTGATGGCCCTGTCTGGTGCCGTGTCCTGCGCGGCTCGGTGCCTCGCCTGTTCGACACGCCAATCAAGGTGGGCGAGATTCGCGTGCTGTCCGAGGGCGCCGACGTTCTCGTCGTCACATCCGGCATCTGCACGGAAGAGGCATTGCGAGCTCGTGCAGCCTTCGCCAAGGCTGGCCTCTCGATCCGGCACCTTCACCTGCACACCATCAAGCCTTTCGACGCCGCGACTCTCCTGGATCACGTCCACAGCGTGACGCACGGCGTCGTCACGCTCGAAAACCATGTGACCGAAGGCGGCATCGGCTCACTTGCAGCAGAGGTGATGGCGGAGGCCGGCGTGGGCAAGCGGCTGATGCGCCTGGGCCTGAGAGACACCTACGCTCACGGCGGATCACGCCCCTATCTCATGAGGTACTATGGCCTCGACGCGCTGGCCCTCGTCAAAGGCATAGAGAGTTTGCTGGGCGAAGAATTCGACATCACCGAGGACGACCTCGACACGGCTCGCGTGGAAGATATTCACTCGCTCGTCAAGGCAGAGGCGCTTTGAGGAATGCGGGCGTCGATCCTCGGCCGGATCCCGCATCGCTCAAGCCATGCCTCAGTGCAAGACCGCGTCTGCGGGCGCGGCTCGATTCGACCTTGCAATCCGGTCACCGATGATCAGGCCCTCCGGACCCGCACTCACCTTTGCGGTCTGCCCGTCACCTATGTCCCCGGCAAGCAGCATCTCGGCCAATTCGTTCTGGAGCGCGTTTTGGATGACGCGCTTCAAGGGCCGAGCCCCGTAGACCGGATCGTAGCCTTCGTCCGCGAGCCATTTCAGGGCCGTCTCTTCAAGGTCAACCTTGACGTTCTGCCTGGCAAGCCGCATTCGAAGCAGGCCGAGCTGGATTTCGACGATCCCGTCCATGTCTTCCCGCGTCAACCGGTCGAAGACGATCATGTCGTCAAGCCGGTTCAAGAATTCGGGCCGGAAGTGGTTGCATACGGCCTCCATCAAATCCCGTCGCGCCTGGCTGGCATCGGCGCCGTCGGGCAACTGGCTCAACGCCTGCGACCCGAGGTTTGATGTCAGGATGACGAGCGTTTGCTTGAAATCCACCTTGTTGCCCTGCCCGTCCGTCAGGATGCCGTCGTCAAGCACCTGCAACAGCACGTTGAACACTTCGGGGTGCGCCTTTTCGATCTCGTCGAACAGGATCACCTGATAGGGTCGCCGCCGGACCGCTTCGGTCAGCACGCCTCCCTCGTCATAGCCCACGTATCCCGGAGGGGCACCGATCAGCCTTGCCACCGAGTGCTTTTCCATGAACTCGCTCATGTCGATCCGCACCATCGCGCGATCATCATCGAACAGGAATTCGGCCAGCGCCTTGGTCAGCTCGGTCTTGCCGACGCCCGTGGGTCCCAGGAAGAGAAACGATCCAAGCGGCCGGTTCTCGTCCTGCAACCCGGCACGCGCCCGACGTACGGCATTCGACACCGCGCCGATGGCAGACGCCTGGCCGATCACGCGCCTCCCGAGCTCCTCCTCCATGCGGAGCAGTTTCTCGCGCTCGCCTTCAAGCATCTTCGAGGTGGGAATTCCGGTCCAGCGCTCGACGACCTCGGCAATGAGCTCGGGTCCGACCGCCTCTTCGACCATCACGTGATCGTCATCCGCCTCTGCATCGGCAATCTGCTTCTCGAGACCCGGAATGATGCCGTATGACAATTCTCCCGCGCGCTGCAGGTTGCCGTCGCGCTTTGCCTGATCAAGTTCGGCCCTGGCGCGGTCCAGTTGCTCCTTCACGACGCGTGCGCTCTCAAGCTTGTCTCGCTCGGCCTGCCAGGCCGTCGTCATCGATGCGGACGTCTGCTGAAGTTCGGCAAGCTCGCGCTCGAGCTTCTCGAGCCGATCCTTTGACGCCTGATCGTCTTCCTTCTTCAGCGCCTCCGCCTCGATCTGCAACTGAAGGATCTGGCGGTCGATCGCGTCAAGCTCCTCGGGTTTCGAATCCACCTCCATGCGAAGCCGTGATGCGCCCTCGTCGACAAGGTCGATTGCCTTGTCCGGCAGGAAACGATCGGTGATGTAGCGATGGCTGAGCGTCGCGGCGGCGACGAGTGCGCCGTCGCTGATCCGGATCCCGTGGTGAAGTTCATACTTCTCCTTGATGCCCCGAAGGATTGACACCGTGTCATCCACCGTCGGCTCGTCAACCATCAAGGGCTGAAACCGCCGGGCGAGCGCGGCATCCTTCTCGACGTATTTTCGATATTCGTCGAGCGTCGTGGCTCCCACGCAGTGAAGCTCTCCCCTGGCTAGGGCCGGCTTCAAGAGGTTCGAAGCGTCCATCGCGCCGTCCGTCTTGCCTGCACCGACCAGCGTGTGCATCTCGTCAATGAACAGGATCACCTCGCCGGCAGCAGCGGTCACCTCGTTCAGCACGCCCTTCAGGCGCTCCTCGAACTCGCCGCGATACTTGGCTCCGGCAATGAGCGCGCCCATGTCCAGCGCAAGAAGTCTCTTGTTGTGCAGGCTTTCGGGCACGTCACCGTTGACGATCCTGAGCGCGAGACCTTCCGCAATCGCGGTCTTGCCAACGCCGGGATCGCCGATCAGCAACGGATTGTTCTTGGTCCGGCGCGACAGCACCTGCATCGTCCGCCGGATTTCCTCGTCGCGCCCGATGATGGGGTCGATCTTCCCCTCGGCGGCGGCCTCCGTCAGGTCCCGCGCGTACTTCTTCAGCGCATCATAGCCGTCCTCAGCCGAAGCGGTATCGGCGGTTCGACCCTTCCGCAGGTCGTTGATCGCCGAATTCAGCGCCTGGGCGCTGACGTTCCCGGCCTCCAGTGCCTCCTTCGCCCTTGAGCGCACGACTGCAAGTGCGGTCAGGACACGTTCCACCGGCACGTAGCTGTCGCCGGCCTTCCTGGCGATCTTCTGCGCCTCGTCAAGCACCTTGATGGTCTGCTGGTCCGTGTAGACCTGCGCGGCATCGCCCGAGACCTGCGGATTGCCGGCGAGGGCCTGGTCGACAGCCTCCACGACTCGTTCAGGCGCGCCACCGGCCGCACGGATCAGGTTCGACGCCAGTCCCTCTTCATCGTCCATCAGTGCCTTCAGGAGGTGTTCCGGCGCCAGCCGCTGGTGATCTTCCCGAGTTGCCATGGTCTGCGCAGCCTCCAGAAAGCCGCGCGCCCGCTCGGTGAACTTTTGCAAGTCCATTGGTCTTCTCCTTTGCAAGCGCCCCTTTGTCAGCACCCTGTTCAAGGCATGCATCCACGGGCCTCGCATGGTATATGGGCAGCGGCCTGCAAAGGCACAAGGGGCCCGGCAAAGACATCGGCTCCCGGCAAGACCGCGCCGTGAATCCAGTCTGCGACGGCGTGCCTGTTTCCCGCCGCATCCAGCGCTCGTTTCGGCACGATGCGCAGTTGCGCTTCATCCTGGCTCGTGCCAAGAGCGGTGAATGCCCATTTAGCCGTTGCACAGGAAGCGGATTTCCGTCCTACTTCGACCTAGTAGAGCAAGGAGATCCTGCCGCACGTGCCAGACACAAGCACGCCTGTCATCGAAGTCTGCGACTTGCACAAGAGCTTCGGCACGCTTGAAGTCCTGCGTGGCGTCTCGATGGCAGCGCCCAAGGGCCATGTCGTTTCGCTGATCGGCTCTTCGGGATCAGGCAAGTCCACGCTTCTTCGCTGCATCAATCTCCTGGAGGACTGCCAGCAAGGCAGGATCATCTTTGAAGGCGAACCAATCTCCTGGCGCGGCGAAGGCGCGAACCGCAGTCCGGCAGACCGGGTTCAGGTCACGCGCATCCGCACGAACCTGTCAATGGTCTTCCAGCAGTTCAATCTTTGGGCTCATCTCACGATCCTCCAAAACGTCATGAAGGCGCCCGTAACCGTGCTCAAACGGAATCGTGCTGACGTGGAAGATGCGGCACGGCGCTATCTTGAGCGGGTCGGCATCGGCGACAAGTGCGACGCATACCCGGCCCAGCTTTCGGGCGGACAGCAGCAAAGGGCCGCGATTGCGCGCGCACTCTGCATGGAACCTCGAGCGCTTCTTTTTGACGAACCGACATCGGCGCTCGATCCTGAACTTGAGCAGGAAGTCGTGAAGGTCATCAAGTCGCTCGCCGAGGAGGGCCGGACCATGCTGCTTGTCACTCACGACATGACGATGGCGCGAGACGTCTCCGACCACGTCCTGTTCCTGCATGAAGGCCGCATCGAGGAGGAAGGGCCGCCTGATGCCCTCTTCGATGCGCCAAGGACCGAACGGCTGCGCCAGTTCCTGAGTCACGTCCGGGCAGCCTGACAACAACACGGCAAGGAAACCAACATTGCAAAGGGAGACCCCAAATGAAGAAAATCATCCTGACCATCGCGGCGCTCGTACTCGGTGCGGGACTTGCTCATGCCGGCAGCCATTCCGTCATTCGCATGGGCACCGAGGGCGCCTATCCTCCTTGGAACTTCCTCAACGATGCGGGTGAAGTGGACGGCTTCGAGCGCGAACTCGGCGATGAACTCTGCATGCGCGCGGAACTCACCTGCGAATGGGTGACCAACGACTGGGATTCGATCATCCCCAATCTCGTCTCGGGAAACTACGACACGATCATCGCCGGCATGTCGATCACCGCCGAACGCGACCAGGTCATCGACTTCACTCAGAACTACAGCCAGCCGGATCCCTCCGCGTATCTCGCAATGTCCGACGACATCGACGTGGAAGGCGCCGTGCTCGCGGCACAAACCAACACGATCCAGGCGGCCTTCATCGCCGAGATGGGGTGGACCTTGGTGGAGTTCGCCACGCCCGAGGAGACCATCGCAGCCGTCAGGAACGGCGAGGCTGATGCGGTCCTGGCCGACAAGTCCTACCTGACGCCGATCGAGGCGGAGGACGCCGACCTCGTCTTCCTGGCAAGAAGCGAGCTCATCGGCGGCGGCGTAGGCATGGGCATCCGGGAGAGCGACACCGAACTCAAGGAGAAGTTCAACATGGCGATCCAGTCCATGAAGGACGATGGCTCGCTGAACGCGCTGATCGAGAAATGGGAAATAGGCGAACCGTTCTGATCCGCAAGCCTTGCTGCACGCCCCGGCAAGAATCTGTCGGGGCGTGCAAGCCTGATTCGGCTGGACGCGCCGGGCCGAATCAGGCGCGGGTGCGTTAGCGGGAGACGGGTCGATTTTCGGGTTCTGCGCCGATCCGACGACGCTCGACACCGCAAGGTGGATGGCGTGCTATCTGACGACGGGCAAGCATTTCGGGTTCTACTGGTCCTTTGTCACCGTCCTCGTGCTCTTGGCAGTCACCGCTCCCACGGCCTTGCTCTTCGGCTTCGGCGGCGCGTCGGCGGCGCGGAGCCAGTTCCTGCCGCTTCGCTGGTTCGGCACGACATACATCTCCATCGTGCGCGGCGTTCCGGACATCGCGTTCTTTCTCTTCTTCGTCATTGCGCTTGACCAGGGCTTCGAGTTCCTGCGCCACCAGTATCTGTGCCCGGACTGGACCGACAGGATCTGGCAGGGAAACGACTTCGTCGTCTGCAGCGCGGCCAAGCTGCCGCTGGGCAACGCGCCGCAATGGGTGCACGAAGTCTACGGTTTCTTTCTCGCCGTCCTGACTTTCGCGATCGTCTTTGGCGCCTTCGCCGCGAACGTGCTCCACGGCGCGATGCAGGCGGTGCCGCGCGGCCAGATCGAGACGGCAGAAGCCTACGGCATGACGCGCCGCCAGGCCTTTTGGCACGTGCTCGTCCCGCAAATGTGGATCTACGCGCTGCCCGGCCTGTCCAATCTCTGGATGCTCCTGATCAAGGCAACGCCGCTGCTCTTCCTGCTCGGCGTTGAAGACATCGTCTATTGGGCGCGCGAGCTGGGCGGCACGAAACAGGCACGCTTCTCCGACTACCCGCATGGCGACTGGCGGCTCTGGTACTTCCTCGCGCTGCTCGTGTTCTACCTTGCCTTCACCAGGCTCAGCGAAGTCGTCCTGTCACGACTCACGCGCCGGCTCAGCCACGGACAGGCCACGATCGGGGCAACGGCATGAGCTGCTTGCAAACCGTCCAGGACTACGGCCTGCGCGCAATCGGCATCGGCGAGCGCCTCCTGCCGCGCGAAGGCTTCGATCTGTGCCAGCAATTCACCCTGATCGGTTCGGGGCTCATCTGGAACGTCTACTTCGGCCTTCTCGCATTGCTTGTCGGCTTTTTCATCGCCAACGCGGTCGCGCTGTGCAAGGCATCTTCCAATCCCTGGATCAGGAAGCCTGCCGAGTGGTTCATCCTCGTCTTTCGCGGCTCGCCGCTCTTCATCCAGTTCTTCCTGGCCTATTTCGTTTTCCTGCGCGTCAAGCAGGCGGGCTACATGCCCTGGCTCACGTCCGCGCAGGCGGGTGCCCTGATCGTTCTCGTTCTGAACACCGCCGCCTACTCCGGGGAGATCTTCTTTGGCGCTTTGCGCACGGTGCCTCGCGGCGAGGTCGAGGCGGCGGATGCCTACGGCTTCACCGGGTGGAAGAGGTTTGTTTCCATCATCTGGCCGACGACCATGAGGCTCGCATGGCCAGCCTACACCAACGAGGCCATTTTCCTCTTCCACGCTACGACGCTGGTCTTCTTTTCCGGCTTCCCGACCTGGAGACAGCAGGGCGACGCCCTCTACTACGCGAACTATTTTGCAGACAAGACGTTTAACCCGTTCATTCCCTACCCGATCGTCGCCTTCTACTTCATACTGTTGACCCTGGCCCTGATCGGATCATTCGGCCTCGTCAACCGGCGGCTCAATCGTCACCTGCCGCAAGAGCGGCGGACAAGGTTGAAAATCCGCCCCAACATCATCCGGTAACGCAAGCAGCGCCTCGGCGCGCCCGATCCCGGCACAGCCCGGTCTGCTCTCAGTCGGATGCGCGCAGAAAGGGGCTGCGTGCAGTTGGCGCAGGCGATGCTTGCCCTCGGCGCAGGAAGCATCTAGGCGGCACCCATGATCCAGTCTGATGATCGCCTGATTGTCGCGCTTGACGTTCCGAACGCACTCGCGGGCCTTGATCTCGCGGCGCGTCTTGGCGACAGCGTGTCCTTCTACAAGATCGGGCTTGGAATGCTCACAGGCGGCGGTTTCGCGCTGGCAAGCGAGCTCAAGCAGGATCATGGCAAGCGCATCTTCCTGGACATGAAGCTCTTTGACATAGGCGCTACGATCGAGGCTGCCACGCGCGGCCTTGCCCGGTCCGAATTCGATTTCCTGACCGTCCACGGAGATCCGCACGTGGTACGCGCCGCCAGCGAAGGCGCAGCTGATTCCCCTATGAACATCCTCGCGGTCACGTTCCTCACATCGCTCGACCGAAGCGATCTTGATGCAGCCCAGACAAGGCCGGGAGAGATTGCCGATCTCGTGGCCGAACGGGCCGCACGGGCATTTGAGGCTGGAGCCGACGGCGTCATTGCCTCGCCGCTTGAAGTCCGTGCAATCCGCGCGTTGCCTGAAGCCAAGGGCAAGCTGATTGTCACGCCCGGCGTGCGGCCGAGCGGCATGGATCCCGGTGACCAGAAGCGGACCGCGACTCCGGCAGATGCCATCCGTGACGGTGCCGACCACGTGGTCATTGGCCGCCCCATCCATCGTGCAACGAATCCCTTGAAGGCAGTGCACGACATCGTCGCTTCGATCAGGGACCTGGACTGACTGCAGAGGCATCGCTGCGTCTACTGTGGAGAGAGCCGCGGATCGCACTGGCTCAACCGTTCGCCACGGGCCAATTGCGTGCCTTCAGCTTGAGAAGCGCGACGGCAGGAGGGAGCCAACCACGTCGGCAGGCAATGATGGCGTCCTGTCGAGCACGAGGTCGGCCAGAAGCGCCGCTGCGGCAGGTGCGGTCTGGAATCCGAAGCCTCCCTGGCCTGCCATCCAGAAGAAACCCGGATGGCCGGGCGCTTCGCCAATGACGAGCGCACGATCCGGCGCGAAGGTCCTGAGACCCGCCCAGTTGGTTTCCACGCGCACCACCGGCTCGGTCACATATGGCTCGTAGCGCGCCAGGCCTTCGGCCAGGACCATGTCGTCCGCCCATGCATCCATCGGACCCATCGGGTGCTCCTCGGCAGCCGAGACGATCCAGCCACCGGCATCGGGCTTTGCGTACCAGGATTCGCCCGGACCCGTCAGCAATGGCCAGTTCCTGACATCGTGCCCGCCCGGCGCCGGCAGCCGCGCGACTGACCGCCGGTAGGGTTGCAATCCGATCCGCGCCACACCTGCGATGGCCGCGACTTCGTCGGCCCATGCCCCGGCAGCATTGATCACGATGTCGGCCACGATCTCCTCGTCCCCGACAGAAAGATGCCAGCAATCGGCAAGCTCGATCTTGGTGACGCCGGCCCCGACTCGTACGGTTGCGCCGTGTCGTCGCGCTGCTGACGCCATGGCTTGCAAGAGACGGTTCGTGTCGATGTCCTGCGCATTTTCGGAATACGCGGCCCGCACGATGTCGCGAGACAGGATCGGCACCTGCGAATGCGCCTCCCGCACGGGAATCTCTGCAAGACTCAGTGCGGCCATGTCAGCCTCGAACGCATCCGCGTCTTCCGGAAACGCAACTGCCATGAGACCCCGTGGAGACAAGGCGTCGAGTGATTCGTGAACCGGGCGCGACGCCTGATTCAGGGCGCAAACGACGTCGTTCCCGTAGTCCTCGATGAACATCGCCGCCGAACGCCCGCTCGCGTGGTAGCCAAGCGCGGTCTCGCGTTCCAGCACCAGGACGCGGGTCGACGGCGCCAGCGCCGCAGCAGCAGCAAGTCCTGCGATGCCGCCGCCGATTACGGTGACGCGCGTCACGCTTCCTCCAGCCGGTCGGTCGCGGGAGGAGGCGCGGGCGACAGCGCCGACAGGCGGGCATGAAGTGCATCGTCGATCTCGAGATCGATGGCCGCAAGGGACGGTGCAAGCTGCTCCGTCGACTTTGCCGAGACGATGGGACCCCATATGCCCGGATGCCGCGCGACCCATGCCACCGCGAGGGTCGCCGGGGCCGCGCCGAACTCCCCCGCGATCTTGACCAGACGCGCTACAGCTTCGTGCATCCACTCGAACCCATAGCGAGTGGCATAGATGTCACTGGTGGTGAGGCGGCCGGTCCCTCCGGAAGCGTATTTCCCTGTCAGGAGACCGCCACCGAGCGGAGAATAGGGACAGGCAGACAGACCCTCCGCAATTGCCATGGGAAGGATCTCGACTTCCGCCTGCCGCTTCACCAGGTTGTACATCGGCTGAAGGAACTGGATCTCGACACCAAGCCCGCGTGCGACGTCTCGCGCTTTCATCACCTGCCACGCGGCAAAATTGGATACGCCAAAGACGCGCACCGATCCGTCTTCCTTGTACCCGGCAAGCGTCTCGAATGTCTCTTCGAGCGGCGTTTCCCCATCCCAGCGGTGGAGATACAGGAGATCGACGGTCTCCAAGCCAAGCCGCCTTCGGCTCGCGCCGAATTCCTCTTCGATCCGCGACCGGCATGCACCGTGATACCCGCATTTCGTGGCGATGAAGACGTCTTCGCGCTCCGGCGCGACCAGGCGTCCGGAAATTTTCTCGGAACGGCCTTCGGAATAGAGAAACGCCGTGTCGAAGAAGTTGATGCCCGCCTCCCGGCAGGCCGCATACATCTCCGCAGATGCGGTTTCGTCCGCGGCACCGCCGAACTGCATCGTGCCGAAGCTGAACCTCGACAGGACCTGCCCCGAAATCGTTTTCAAGTCCGGCATCGGTTCAGTTCGATTCCGCTCCTGAAGACCCCGGGTTCGGGAAAGATGCACATGGACAGAAGGATTCGACGCAGCGCTCCGGCGAGATTTCCGGCGCGCCGCGTCGAACGAGCGCGATCAATTGGGAATTTCGCCCGTGACCCCCTCGACGTAGAAGTTCATGCCCACCAGCGTTCCGTCATCGGCGGTCTCGCCTTCAGCCAGCCACGGCGATCCGTCCTGCTTGTTGAGCGGACCGGTGAACGCATGATACTCTCCGCTTCCGATCGCATCGCGCAGAGCTTCGGCTTCAGCCTTGACGTCTGCGGGCACAGCGTCAGTGATTTCGCCGATCTCGACCATGCCGGGGCCGATGCCGTCCCAGGTGTCAACGCTCTCCCAGGTGCCGTCCATCACGGCCTGCACCCTTGCGATGTAGTACGGCGCCCAGTTGTCGATGATCGAACTCACGCGCGGCAGCGGCGCGTATTCCGACATGTCAGAGGCCTGACCGAACGAGATCACGCCCGCTTCGGCAGCCGCTGCCTGCGGCGCGGTCGAATCCGTGTGCTGCAAGACAACGTCCACGCCGTTGTCGATCAGAGCCTTCGCGGCATCCGCCTCTTTCGGAGGATCGAACCAAGTATAGACCCAGATCACGCTAATCTCCACATCGGGGTTTGCCTTCTTGGCATGGATGTATGCGGAGTTGATGCCCCGAATGACCTCCGGGATCGGGAAGGACGCAATGTAGCCGATCTTGTTGGTCTTCGTCATCTTGCCCGCGATAAGGCCCTGCACCGCACGTCCCTCGTAGAATCGCGCGGAGTAGGTGCTGACATTGTCGGCGCGCTTGTAGCCGGTTGCGTGCTCGAACTTCACGTCCGGGAAATTGGCCGCCACGTTGATCGTCGGATCCATGTACCCGAACGAGGTCGTGAAAATGATGTCCGCTCCCTGAAGCGCCATCTGGGTCATTGCGCGCTCGGCATCAGCGCCTTCGGGCACGCTCTCCTGATAGACAGTCTCGACCTTGTCGCCAAAGTGCTCCTCCACGGCCAGCAGGCCCTGGTGGTGTTCGTAGGTCCACCCGCCGTCTCCGATCGGTCCGACATAGACAAATCCGGCCTTGACCGGCCCGTCGCCATGGCTGCCGCTGAAAGCCGGCAGGCCCATTGACATTGCGGCCGCAGCCGCCAGAAGTACGATTTTCCTCATGCTTTCCCCCAGTTAGTTAATGCAAGGACTCCTCTTAGCCCGAAGCGTGGAACGTGCGCCCGAGCGAATTCGGCGCATTGACCTGTGCACGCCTTTTGTCGGACGAAATGACGACCAGCACAAGGATGGTAATCAGGTAAGGCGACATCGACAAGAGTTCGACGGGAATTGCTATCCCCGCCGCCTGCAGGTTCAACTGCAGGACGCTCACGCCGCCAAAAAGATAGGCGCCGAGCAGGACTCGCCACGCCCGCCAAGAACCGAAGACCACGATCGCCAGCGCAATCCAGCCCCGCCCGGCAGTCATGCCTTCCGTCCATTGCGGCACGATCACGAGGCTCAGGCAGGCTCCGCCCAGCCCTGCCAGCGCGCCGCCGAAAGCGATCGCGGCGAGCCTTGTGCCCAGCACCGAGTAGCCAAGCGCGTGCGCCGCTTCATGGCTTTCGCCCACGGCACGGAGAATCAGGCCAGACCGGGTGGATCTCAGGTACCACCAGACGCCGAGCACCAGGGCCAGCGACAGGTAGACCAGGGCATGCTGGCTGAACAGGACCGGTCCCACGACCGGCAGTTCCGAAAGAACGGGAAGCTCCAGTCTCGGCGATGCAGGAGGGCGAATGCCCACATAGCCTTGCCCCATAAGCGAAGAAATCCCGAGCCCGAACAGCGTGAGCCCCAGCCCGGTGGCCACCTGGTTTGACAAGAGCACCTGAGTCAGCACGCCAAAGAGAAGCGCCAGCACGGCTGCAGCAGCGGCGGCCGCCAGGAATCCCAGGGTCGGCGAGCCGCTTTCGACCGCGGCCATGAAGCCGGAGACCGCGCCAACGATCATCATGCCCTCGACGCCCAGGTTCAGTACGCCGGATTTCTCGACCACGAGTTCGCCCATGGCCGCCAGCAGGATGGGCGTTGACGCCAGCAACAGCGCCGCGATCAGCAGGACGGGGTTGATTGAGCCCAGATCCATCACGGCGCCTCCCCGCCCGACCGCGCAACGCGCCGCACCAGCCGCGCTCGCCTCCAATGACCAGGACTGGACGGTGACCGAGAGCGTGTCGTCGCAAGATTGCGAGGTTCTCGCGGCAAGGCCAATAGGCGAATGTCTGACCGGCCGGTCCCGACGTCACTCATGCCCGTGCCCTCGCGTCGATCCTGACACGGTAGTTCGTCATCACGTCGAGGGCCAGAAGGAAGAACAGGAGCATCCCTTGAAACGCCTGGATTGCCGCTGCAGGCACGCCCAGCGTGGCCTGAGCCGCCTCTCCGCCAATGTAGGTCAGGGCCATCAGGAATCCTGCAAGCAGGATGCCGACCGGATGCAGCCGCCCTAGGAACGCCACGATGATCGCCGTGAACCCGTATCCCACGTTGAAGTCGATATTGATCTGGCCGGCGGGGCCGGCCACCTCGAAGAGCCCCGCAAACCCGGCAAGCGCCCCGGACACGCCCAGGCAGGTCAGCACTAGCAACCCCGGATTCACGCCTGCGAACCTGGCGGCACGCGGGCTCGCGCCCGCAAGACGGATGTTGAACCCAAGGATGTGACGGGACAGCAGAACATGGCCCAGAATGACCGCGATGAACGCGGCCACGAGTCCCCAGTGCATGCCCGACCCGGAAATCAACTCATGGTTCGCCGCGGAATCGTAATGCCTGAGGTTGCGTGAACCGGGGAACCCGGCCCCGTCCGGACTCCTCAAGGGACCAAGTGCCATCCAGGCCAGTATCTGCTCGGCCACGTATACAAGCAGAAGCGAGACCAGGATCTCGTTCGTGTTGAAGCGCGTCCGGAGAATGCCGGGGATCATCGCCCAAAGGAATCCGCCAAGGCCGCCCGCAAGCACCATCAGCGGAAAGATCAGCCATCGCGCCTCCAGCGGGTAGAAGGCCAGCCCGACCGCAGCCCCGCAGATCGCTCCCATGATGTACTGGCCTTCCGCCCCGATGTTCCAGACTCCGGCGCGAAATCCGAGCGAAAGCCCGATCGCGATCAGGATCAGTGGGCCAGCCTTCACCAGCAACTGTCCCCGGTAGTAGAATGCGAACTCGCCGAGAATCGGATCCCAGAATATCGTTCGGATCACGAGCAGCGGATCCTTGCCAAGGAACGCGAACAGCAGTCCCCCCGCCACCATTGTCGCCAGTACCGCTAGCAGCGGCGTCGCCCATGCCCATGCGCGGGATGGCGCGGGACGGCGCTCAAGCCGGATCACGGACTCGTCTCCCCGGCCTCGACCGCCCGGTCAGGCGCAGAAAGACCTTGCCCGATTTCGAGATCATGGGCACCGCCAAGCATCAGGCCGATCTCTTCCAGAGTCAGACCGTCTGTATCCCTGGGCTTGCTCAGTCGCCCCTCGTTCAACGCGGAAAACCGCGTGGAGATCTCCATCAATTCGTCCAGATCCTGGCTGATCACGATGACTGCGGCGCCTTGGCCAGCCAGGTCGAGCAAGGACTGCCGAATCGCGGCGGCGGCGGCGGCGTCAAGGCCCCAGGTCGGCTGGTTCACAACCAGAACGTCCGGCTGCTGCAGGATCTCGCGGCCGATGACGAACTTCTGCAGGTTTCCGCCCGACAGCGACCGTGCCACGCTCCCGGCGCCTGGAACCCGGACATCGAACTGCTCGATCACGTGCTCGGCATGCGCGCGCGCCTTGCCCCAGTTGACAAACCCGCGACTGACCATGCCCATGCGGCGCCGGCCGGACAGCGCCGCGTTTTCGATCAGGTTCATGTCGGGTGCCGTCGCGTGGCCGAGACGCTCTTCAGGGGCAGCCAGAACGCCAAGTGCGCGCCGTTCGTTCGGCCCGAACGAGCCAATCGGCAGGTCTCCAAGCATAATCGAATCCGGCGCGCTGCGCGACTCTCCAGAAAGGACCGCGAGAAGCTCATCCTGCCCGTTTCCTGCAACGCCGCCGATGCCGAGGATCTCGCCTCGCCGGACTTCAAGGAACAGGTCCTTCAGTTCAGTTCCGAATGCGGCACCAGATGCCGCGGTCAGTCCGGCTATTGACAGCGCGACTTCACCAGGCTCACGCGTTTTTGCCGCAGGCAATGCCAGTTCGCTGCCCACCATTGTCTCGGCGAGTTCCCGTGCGGACTTCTGGCGAGGATCGCATGACCCTGTCACCCTGCCGTGCCGGAGTATGGTGGCCCAATCGCACAAGGCCCTGATTTCTTCGAGCTTGTGGCTGATGTAGAGGATGAGCTTCCCTTCGGTGCGCAGCCTTTTCAGCGTCTCGAACAGTATGGCCACTTCCTGCGGCGTAAGAACGCTTGTCGGCTCGTCCATGATCAGGACTTGCGGATCCTGCAGGAGGCATCGGATGATCTCGACCCGCTGCCGCTCGCCAGCTGACAGGGTGCCGACCAGCCGGTTCGGGTCCAGCGGCAATCCGTAGGTTTCGCTCACATCACGGATGCGCGTGGCCAGTTCCCGCATCGGCGGCGGCACTTCCATGCCAAGCGCGACATTCTCGGCAACGTCCAGCGCCTCGAACAGGCTGAAGTGCTGGAACACCATTGCAACTCCAGCCTGCCGGGCATCGTGCGGCGATGCCGGAGCGTAGTCTCGACCGTCGAGCATCATCCGTCCTTCGTCCGGACGCAGGAGACCATAGACCGTCTTTACCAGCGTCGACTTTCCGGCGCCGTTCTCGCCCAGAAGCGCGTGAACTTCGCCTCGACGGGCGGCAAAGCTCACGTCGTCATTTGCCACGACGCCAGGATACGCCTTTCGCAGGCCCCGCACCTCCAGGAGCGGCGTGCTCACGCGCCTTGCCTCGTCACTGCCTGGCTCCCGGCGCATGCTCCTGCCCCGGCATGCTCCTGACCTTCGCGCAGAGATTGAACGAGTCGAGTGTCATGCAGCATCGCTCTTCCGGTCCCATTGCCAAATCTGTGGGGGCTTTCGAATCGATCCGATTTCCAACTCAGACACGCCATGGTTTCATTCTGGAAGCCCTGCCGCATCCACACAAGCACGAATCCACCTTCCAATTCCGGTACGCCGGAGCCGCACTGGATCACGTTGAATCCGTCAGTAGAGGAAGCCTGAGCGATATTGGTCGGCGCATTCACCCGACGGACCGGGGTCGCGTCCCGCCTGCTCCGTCACCCGCCTGCGATCGTGCAGCCTTGATGTAGGCCTCGATCCGCTCAACCCCGTCCTTGTCAATTCGGAGACCCAGCTTCGTCCGCCGCCAGAGAAAGTCTTCGGCAGTCATTACCCATTCGTTGGCAATGGCCCAGTCAAGTTCAAGCGCAGTGATGGATTCGCCGAAATCCTGTCCCATGTCATCGAGCGTGCAGATCCCGCTCAGCATCTGTCTCGTTTCGGTGCCGTAGGTGCGAGCAAGCCGTCTCGCCCAGCCCCTGGTCAGGAACGGGCAGTCTGCCAGCAGTTCCGCGACCAAGTCCTCGAATCCGTCAACCGGCAAATCGCCGCCGGGCAGCGGTACCCCTGCAGTCCATCCCCGATCCGGACTCCCCAGCAGTGGAGCGATCATGGCAAGTGCCGCTTCGGCCAGCTTGCGGTAAGTCGTGATCTTTCCGCCGTGGACGCTCAGAAGCGGTGCGCCACCCGCCTCGTCCATCTTCAGGACATAGCCGCGCGTTGCTGCCGTGGCTGAAGTTGCGCCGTCAGCATAGAGCGGTCGCACTCCGGCATAGGTCCACACTACGTCATTCTCCGTCACCGGATTCTTCAGGTATCGCGACGCGAAATCCAGCAGGTAGCGCTTTTCCTCCGCGGTGCAGACGGCCGGCACAGAGGGGTCGTCATGATCCTCGTCGGTGGTGCCGATCAGAGTAAAGTCGTCTTCATAGGGAATCGCGAAGACAATCCGGCCGTCCGTGCCTTGGAAAAAGTAGCACTTGTCGTGGTTGAAGAGCCGCCGGGTCACGATGTGACTGCCGCGCACCAATCGGACGCATTCGCGAGCGTTCGCCCGCACGACGTTGCTCATGATGTCGTCGACCCAGGGACCGCCGGCGTTGACAAGCATCCTTGCGCGAATTTCAAATTCCTTGCCTCCCGCTTCCAGTGTCACCTGCCAGGATCCGCCGGTGCGCTTGGCCGCGATGACACGTGTGCGGGTCATGATCCACGCTCCGCGTGCGGCGGCGTCGCGTGCGTTCAGAACGACAAGCCGCGCATCCTGAACCCAGCAATCGGAATACTCGAAGGCCTTGCGAAACTTCGAATCAAGCGGCTGGCCGACCGGATCGCCGTCAAGGTCGAGCGTTGCCGTTCCCTGCAAGATGCGACGTCCTCCGAGATGGTCGTAGAGAAAGAGCCCCATCCGGATCAGCCAGGCCGGACGACGGCCCCTCATCCACGGCATTGCGGCAGCAAGCAGTCGCGAAGCGGGAGTTCCAACCTCGAATCGCATGTCGTCGTGATAGGGAAGCACGAAGCGCATCGGCCAGGAGATGTGCGGCATGGCGCTCAGGAGAACCTCTCGTTCGGCAAGCGCCTCGCGCACCAGGCCGAACTCGAAGTACTCCAAGTATCTCAGGCCGCCATGAAAGAGCTTGGTTGACGCCCCGGACGTGGCCGAGGCGAGATCGTTCATCTCGGCGAGTCCCACGTTCAGGCCCCGTCCCGCCGCGTCGCGCGCGATGCCGCAACCGTTGATGCCGCCGCCAATGATGAAGAGGTCGAATGTGGCGGGTTCAGCGCGCGTCTTGCTGTCCACTGCGATATTCCCTGCTTCGCCTCACCGTGCCGACCCGGCAAGACTCCGGTTGGTCACTCATCCTGACCGCCACTGCCATGCGCCCGGCCCGGCAGGCTCGTGCACGGTACCGCGCTCCCGGGAAAGATGTGACGTATTTCGGATGCGTTCAATCCTGTTCTCCGCGACGTCGCGTAACGGAATTTGATGGCCGTTTCCCCGTTCGGCATGCCTCGCCTGCATTGGCAATCGAACAGGGAGACCAAGGAGACTAGGGTCGCAGCATCGGCCAGACAGCGTCAAGGCCTCTGACATGGCCTAGATCCGGGTGCGCATCTGGTGACCAGGAGCAAACAGGACCTGAACGACCGTGACGGACTGATCATGATCCCAGGTCAGCCTGTCTACCGCAAGCAAAGCGCTCTTCTCCGGACAGTTCAGGTAGTTCGCGTTCTCGGCAGAGGCCGGTTTCGCCGAAAACGAGATCTCGCCCCTCGTGTAGGGAACATTTTGCAACAACCATTCATTTGCGCTGACGGATCGAAAGTCCTGTTTCAGGGCATCAGGCACATGAACCGCATTTATCCAGCGATCTTCCAAAGCGTATGGCGCATCATTCGACAGATGCAGGGCCATGACATGCAGCAATCTTTCCTGCACTCCAACGCCAAGAGCTGCGCTTATGTGGGTTGGCGCGATGCGGGCCTCCCGGAGGGCCAGCTGATATCCGTATCGCGCCCCGCGGTCTTCGACCTCGTGCCGGATCACCGCAATGTTCAGTGTCGCCTTCGCAACAGGTTGTGCCGCGACACGGGTGCCCGCCTTGCGCCTTCGCTCCAGCAGGCCACCTTCTGCGAGGCTGCGTAACGCGCGATTCACCGTTGTGCGGGCGCATCCGAATTCCTTGGCAAGCTCGGCCTCGTTCGGGATCAAGTCTCCCGGCTTCCATTCGCGCGCGTGAATCCGGCGCAAGACCTCCTTTTGCACGCTTTGCCACGTCTGTGCCGTCGGCACGTTCATAATGCGCCCTGCAGTGCATCGATGGTTTTCGCGTAGTCCGCGACAATTTCAGTTCTTGCAACATGCCGGCCTTGCCGGACCCTGTGTCGGCCTGCCGACCAAACATCTGAAACCAGCCCGTCGTCGCCGGCGAATGTCCATGCATCAAGGACGGTATCCCCGCCGAACCCGCGCAGGATCACCGATGTGGTGTCAAGTGCCAGCATGTCGGCCCAGTGGCCGGCTTCCAGGCGTCCGGTCCTGCGTCCCGCGGCTTGCGCGCCCCCCTGCAGGACATGCTCGAAGAGACGCCGCCCGGTCGACATCCCTCCCGTTGCGAACGCGGCGCGCGTGTGATCCCGGAGGCGCTGAGAATATTCGAGGGTACGCAGTTCCTCGCTCAACGCGATACGAATGTTGCTGTCCGAACCGACAGCAAGGCGTCCTCCCTGACCTGCCCAACGCACGCCGTCGAATATCCCGTCGCCCAAGCTGCTCTCGGTGATCGGGCACAATCCTGCAACGGCCCCCGTTGCGGCAAGTCGGATCGTCTCTGAAGGCGTCATCTGCGTGCAGTGGATCAGGCACCAGCGATCATCCAGCGCCATGTGCTCCAAGGCCCACTCTACTGGTCGTGCGCCCCATTGCGCCTGCACCTCCTCGACTTCGGGGATTTGCTCGGCAAGGTGCATGTGGATCGGACCGGCCGGGAACTGGTCAGCATAGGATTTCAAAGTCTCTGAAGCGACAGCCCTCAACGAATGCGGAGCCACGCCGATTTGCGCGTCTTCCGGAAGACCCTTCAACGCGTCTCGTGCTGCATCGTGCAGTCGCCGAAACTGGTCCGGGCCATTTCCGAACCGGACTTGCCCCGGCCCGAGGCAGCGACCGTCGCATCCGCCGAACTCGTATTGCACGGGCAAGAGGCACAAGCCGATTCCAGTCCTGTTCGCCGCAGCAGTGATGCGCTCCGACATCTCGCCAATGTTCTCATACGGCGTGCCTGCAGGCGCATGGTGCAGGTAGTGGAACTCGGCACTGGTGCTGTACCCCGACTCCAGCATCTCCATCTGAACGAACGCTGCAATCGCCTCCACGTGCTCAGGAGTGAGACGGTCCAGAAAGCGAAACATCAATTCGCGCCACGTCCAGAAGTTGTCCGAGGGGTTTGGCCCGCGTCGTTCGGTAAGACCGGCCATCGCGCGCTGAAACGCGTGGCTGTGAACGTTCACCGGTGACGGAAGCAGCAATCCAACACAATGCCCGGCCTTTGAAGCGCCAGCTTCCACGGTGGCGATGCGGCCGGAGCCATCCACAGTCACCGCCACTTCTGACGCCCAGCCGGACGGCAGCAGCGCCGATTCAGCCCAAATCTGCATTTTATGTCCACTTGACATATTATTATGTATGAACATAAAAGCATGGACAGGCTCCCAAAGCAAGTGAGTAGGTTCGATGCTCCTGACCAATGCCCGCATTGCCACGCTGGCCGACAATGACAGCTACGGGTTGATTGAAGACGGGGCGATCGCGATCAAAGACGCCCTCATCGCCTGGGTCGGAGCACGAACCGACGTGCCTGCAGCCTATCAGGCTCTTGAGACAAGGGACTTCGGAGGCCGTCTCGTCACGCCCGCCCTGATCGACTGTCATACGCATGTGGTCTTTGGCGGAAACCGCGCAGCCGAGTTCGAGTTGCGCCTCAACGGCGCAAGCTACGAAGAGGTGGCCAAGGCCGGCGGAGGGATCGTCTCGACCGTGGCGGCAACCCGGGACGCGAGCGAAGAAGCGCTGCTTGCGGATGCGCTGACCCGTGTCGACGCGATGATCGCGGAAGGCGTCACGCTGATCGAGGTGAAATCCGGTTACGGGCTGGACCTGAACAGCGAACCCAAGATGCTGCGCGTGGCGCGAGCCATCGCCAATGCTCGCCCGGTGGATGTGCACACCAGCTATCTCGGCGCCCATGCAACCCCTCCCGAATATCAAGGCAATCCTGACGCCTACATTGACGACGTTTGCATCCCCGCCCTGCGGGCGGCTCACGCAGAAGGCCTCGTCGATGCGGTGGACGGATTCTGCGAGGGAATCGCCTTTGACACCGCGCAGATGGCGCGCGTGTTCGACGTCGCGGCGGAACTGGGCTTGCCTGTCAAGCTGCATGCCGAACAGCTGTCGAACATCGGAGGCACGCGACTTGCAGCGCGACACCGTGCGCTGAGCGCGGATCATCTGGAATACGCCAACGAGGGCGACGCCGAGTCCTTGGCCGCGTCCGGCACGGTTGCGGTGCTGTTGCCCGGTGCATTCTACACGCTGCGCGAAACGCAAGTGCCGCCGATCCAGGCATTCCGAGATCACCATGTGCCGATGGCCTTGGCAACGGACTGCAACCCGGGTTCGTCACCCATGACGTCGCCGCTTCTGGCCTTGAACATGGGCAGCACGTTATTCCGGATGACGCCGCTTGAAGCGCTATTGGGCATGACTGCACATGCCGCCAGGGCGCTGGGTGTGGAGGACCGGGGAAGGATTGTCCCGGGAATGCGAGCCGATCTGTGCGTTTGGGACATCGTACACCCGGCGGAGCTGGCCTATCGCATCGGGTTCAATCCCCTGCACGCGCGCATCTTTGCGGGAAAGCAATGACAGTCGTCCTGGACCCGGGTGCGGCAACTCTTGCCCAGTTGAACGACATCTGGGCTGCGCAGCGCTCGGTTCGGCTGAACTCGTCCGCCTGTCCCGCAATCGAGGCCGCGGCAAGAATTGTCGCGCAAGCCGCCGCCGGCAGCGACCCCGTCTATGGGGTCAACACCGGTTTCGGGAAGCTCGCGAGCGTCAAGATCGCGGCAGAAGACACGAGCAGTCTTCAGCGGAACCTGGTCCTGTCGCACTGCTGTGGCGTCGGAGAGTCCCTGGATGTCGCGACGACCCGTCTGATGATGGTGCTGAAGCTTCTGTCGCTCGGGCGCGGGGCGTCGGGAGTGGCGCTGTCAACCGTATCCCTGATCGAGGACATGCTTGATGCGGGCGTGACGCCCGTCATTCCGGTTCAGGGATCGGTCGGTGCGTCCGGCGACCTTGCACCTCTCGCACATATGGCCGCGGCGATGATTGGCGAAGGCGAAGCTGTCCTAGACGATGCCCAGATGCCCGCCCGCGATGCATTCGAGAAGGCAGGCCTGACCCCGATCGTTCTTGGCGCGAAAGAAGGTCTGGCCTTGATCAACGGCACCCAGTTTTCGACCGCCTGTGCCTTGGCGGGCCTGTGGGGTGCCTGGCAGAATGCCGCGACGGCCGTTGTGACCGGTGCATTGTCAACCGACGCGATCATGGGCTCAACCGCACCATTGCACCCGGCGATCCACGCCCTGCGCGGACATGCCGGACAATTTGCAGTGGCCGAAGCGCAGCGCAGCCTGATGCAAGGATCCGAGATCCGCGAAAGCCATCGCGTCGGCGACACTAGGGTGCAGGATCCCTATTGCATCCGTTGCCAGCCGCAAGTCACGGGTGCAGCCATGGACTTGCTCCATGCCGCGGGACGCACGCTTGAAATCGAAGCCAATGCCGTCACCGACAATCCGCTTGTCCTTGCCGAGGACGGCGTGATCGTCTCGGGCGGGAACTTCCATGCCGAACCGGTCGGCTTTGCCGCCGATCAAATCGCGCTCGCGGTGTCGGAGATCGGCGCGATCGCCCAGCGACGCGTCGCCTTGATGGTCGATCCTACGCTGTCCTTTGACCTGCCGCCTTTCCTGACGCCGGATCCAGGCCTGAATTCCGGCCTGATGATTGCCGAAGTGGCAACGGCGGCCTTGATGAGCGAAAACAAGCACCTCGCCAATCCGTGCACCACCGACAGCACGCCAACCTCGGCGAACCAGGAGGATCACGTCAGCATGGCCGCCCATGGGGCACGGCGGCTGGAGCGGATGAACGCCAACCTGAACGTGATCCTCGGCGTTGAGGCCATGTGCGCCGCGCAGGGCATCGAGTTCCGCGCCCCGCTGAAGACAAGCGCCGCGCTGGCGCGAGTCCTGCAATCGCTGCGCGCCAGGGTGCCGGCCGTGATCGAAGACCGGTACATGGCCCCATCCCTGGAATCCGCTGCCAGGCTCGTCGCGAGCGGTTCACTGACCGATGCCGTGGACCTGCCTGCCTATGTACAGGGGTCGCTGACATGACGCCTGTTGAGGTCGTGCCTGGCACCGGCCCCGTTGTACTGGGGTTTCCCCATGCGGGAACCCACGTGCCAGACGAGATCAGGGCGCGCCTTAACGAGCGAGGGCGTGCCTTGGCGGATACGGACTGGCATATCGATCGGCTCTATGCCGATCTGTTGCCAGGCGTGACCACCGTTCGGGCAACCTTTCACCGCTATGTCATTGACGCCAACCGCGATCCGTCGGGGGCGAGCCTGTACCCGGGCCAGAACACCACGGCACTTGTACCGCTGACGGATTTCGACGGGCATGACATCTGGGACACCCCACCGACCCCGACCGATGTCGAAACCCGCCGCGCAAGCTGTCACACGCCCTATCACGAAGCGCTGCGGTCCGAACTGGATCGCGTACGGAAAATGCATGGTGTGGCGATCCTCTACGATTGTCACTCGATCCGGTCCCGGATCCCGTTCCTCTTTGACAGTACGCTGCCTGACTTCAACATCGGAACCAATCTGGGCACCACCTGTGCGGCGATGCTGCAAGACGCCGTCTTTCGGACTTGCGAGGACGCGCCCGGCTACAGCACCGTCTTGAACGGGCGCTTCAAGGGCGGCTGGACCACGCGGCACTATGGCCGCCCGGATGCGGGCTGCCACGCGATCCAGATGGAACTGGCGCAATCGACCTACCTGACGGATGAAGTCCCGCCGTGGTCCTACGACACCGGCAAGGCCGATCGCTTGCGATCCTGTCTGAAGGCAGTCCTGACAACCTTGGCCAACATGGCCCCCAGCCTTGGAGCCGATCGATGACCGACCCACGACACAACATTCGCGACGTCTTTCCCCCGACGGGTGCCGAGATAAGCGCAAAGAGCTGGCTGACCGAGGCACCGATGCGAATGCTGATGAACAACCTGCACCCGGACGTTGCCGAAAACCCGCATGAGCTGGTGGTCTACGGCGGCATCGGCCGTGCCGCACGCACATGGGCCGATTTCGACGCGATTGTTGCGGCGCTTCAAGGGCTGGAGGACGCGGAGACCCTGCTTGTGCAATCCGGCAAGCCGGTGGGAATCTTCAGCACCCACAAGGACGCGCCGCGTGTCCTGATCGCCAATTCGAACCTCGTCCCCAACTGGGCCAACTGGAACCATTTCAACGAACTCGACAGGAAAGGCTTGGCCATGTACGGCCAGATGACAGCCGGATCCTGGATCTACATTGGCACGCAAGGCATCGTGCAGGGCACCTACGAGACTTTCATGGAGGCGGGCCGTCAGCACTATGGCGGCAACCTGGACGGTCGCTGGATATTGACCAGCGGCCTGGGCGGCATGGGCGGCGCGCAGCCTCTGGCGGCGGTCATGGCCGGGGCCTGCTGCCTTGCCGTCGAATGCGACGAAACCCGCGCCGACTTCCGTTTGCGCACCCGGTATGTCGACGAGAAGACCCATTCGCTCGACGAGGCGCTGGAGATGATCGAACGCTGGACGGATGCAGGTGAAGCAAAGTCCGTGGCGATGATAGGCAACGCGGCGGATGTGATCCCCGAACTGGCCAGTCGCGGGGTTCGGCCCGACATCGTAACCGACCAGACCTCCGCCCACGATCCGGTCCACGGATACCTGCCGCAAGGGTGGAGCGTGGCGGATTGGCGCGCAAAGCAGGAAAGCGACCCGAAAGCAGTGGAGAAAGCCGCCCGTGCCTCGATGAAGGTGCATGTCGCCGCGATGGTGGACTTCTGGAACCGGGGCGTGCCGACCCTGGACTACGGCAACAACATCCGGCAAGTGGCCCAGGAAGAGGGCCTGGAAAATGCCTTCGCGTTCCCTGGATTCGTGCCTGCCTACATTCGCCCGCTCTTCTGCCGGGGCGTCGGCCCGTTTCGCTGGTGCGCGTTGTCGGGCGATCCCGAAGACATCTACACGACCGATGCCAAGGTGAAAGAGCTGATCGAGGATCCGCACTTGCACAACTGGCTCGACATGGCCCGGGAGCGCATTTCCTTCCAGGGGCTGCCGGCGCGAATCTGCTGGGTGGGCCTGGGACAGCGGCACAAGCTCGGGCTTGCCTTCAACGAAATGGTGAGGTCCGGCGAGTTGTCGGCCCCGGTCGTCATTGGCCGCGATCATCTGGACAGCGGTTCGGTTGCGTCTCCCAATCGCGAAACAGAAGCGATGAAGGATGGTTCGGATGCCGTGTCCGACTGGCCCTTGTTGAACGCGATGCTGAACGTCGCAAGCGGTGCCACATGGGTGTCGCTGCATCACGGCGGCGGAGTCGGCATGGGATTCAGCCAGCATTCCGGCATGGTCATCTGCTGTGACGGTACGGAAGATGCCGACCGCCGCATCGCAAACGTCCTTTGGAACGATCCCGCCTCGGGGGTCATGCGGCACGCAGATGCGGGCTACGAAATTGCTCTGGAATGCGCCCGCGAGCAGGGACTGAATTTGCCCGGAATTCTGGGAGCGTGACGGCCACCGGCACTGGCGGGCCTTGCGGCGCGTTCGAAATGCCGATGGTCTCGAAAGCCTCATGGCATGCAGCGGTCCGAGATCAAGAGGTCACGCGCGACCGAATCGCAGGTTTCGGGTCGGGCTTGCACGACAAGTAGGCGCCAAAAGTGTGGCCTTGAATGACAGCGCCTGGAAATGGACCGATGTGGCCTTCAGACCTCTTCCCAAGGGAAGCTGTCCAGCCGTTCGGTACCGTCTTCCGTGATCAGAACCTGGGTTTCGAGCTTGACGCTCTCTGACCCTTCCTCGCCGATCAGGCTTTCAATGCAGACCACATGGCCCGGTTCGAACTGCCCGGACATGGCGCCTTCGTCGAAGTCCACATGCAACGGCACCACAGGCCATTCGTCGGCCATGCCGACGCCGTGCAAGGCCAGCGAGTAGCGGTAGTCGACATGCCTCGCCGGTATGCGCCAACTCTTCGCGTTGAACTCTTCAAATGACAGGCCTGGTTGCAGCAGCGCCAGATTGTGATCGATCTGGCTCAGCGCGGTGGAATAGAGCCGCTTTTGCCGGTCCGTCATCGAGGAATAGCCACACGTCCAGCTCCGCGACAGGTCCGCGCAGTAGCCATAGGGTCCGATCATGTCCGTATCGAACGAGATCATTTCGCCCGACTGGCACACGCGGTCCGAACATTCCTGGTACCAGGGGTTCGTGTTGGGCCCGCAGGTCAGCAGCTTGGTTTCAAGCCAGTCGCCGCCCGAGCGGGCGTTCTCGAAATGCAGATGCGCCCAGAGCTCGCGTTCTGTCACCCCGGGGCGGGAGTGCTCATAGATCCGCGCCATGCCTGCCTCGCAGACGCGAATGGTCCAGCGCATCAGCTTGATTTCGTCGGCAGACTTTATCGATCGAGCCAATTCGGTCAGTTCGGTGCCTTCGACGTATTCCAGCTGGCGCTCCTGAAGGGCCAGCAGCGGCGCGCCGTCCAGCTTGTCGATGGCGATGCGCCTGTTGCCGCCGCCATGCTCCTGCAGCAACTCCGTGATCTCGTCCGCCCAACGCGCCGTGTGCAGGGGCGATTTGTCGCCTTTGGCCATGAACATCCACGAGGTGGAGTTCCGCAGATCGTCGATTCCCGGCAGGCCGTCATTGAGGTGCTCGCAGCCCCTGAACTCGAACATGACCGCAGGGCCTTCTGTCAGAATCAGCGCATAGCGCATCGGGTTGTGCGCCGTCCAAACCTGCATGTTCGAACTGTCGAAGGCGTAGCGGATATTGATCGGATCGTACAGCAACAATGCCGCGACATCGGCCTTCGCCATCGCCTCGCGAAACCGACCGAGCCGATAGGCGCGGGCCCGTTCCAGCACTTCCGGCGGGACCGGACTGATCAATGGCCTGTCTGCGCCCTCGCTGTTCAAATAGGTCAGCTTGCGCTCGTCTCTGAAAAGTGGCGGCATGTCGGTCATTTCTGTGCGGGCCCCTCGGCGGGCCAGTGATTGCTGTGCAAGTCAGTCGGGGTCACGCTGAGCGACCGTAGAACCCGATCCGCTCCTCTTCCGAAAAGGTGACGCCGGGCTTGTCGTAGTATGAAAACACCGCGATGATCCGCTCGCGGCCTCCACGGATCTTGGTCACGCGATGCGGAGTGTTGATGCCGCGAAATACGTTCAGGGTGCCGGGTGTCGGCGTGACGACCCGCAGATCCGGATCCTCTTTCCGCAACAGCCTGGCAACGCCGTCGTAGTTCGGATTGTCCGCAGTGCGCAGATCGGTACGGTACTCGAAGTCTCCGCCTGCTTCCGGTGCCTGCAATAGCAGCGTCGTTGTGAACTCGGAGCGGTCGAAATGCCAGTTCAGCGTTTCGCCCTCATAATAGGCCATGACATTGATTCGAGCGAGCGGGTCATCCATGGTAAAGAGCGCCCGCTTGCCCATTGTCATCGCCAGAAATTCCACCAGCGGCGGCCAGGCGTAGATCTCGGAGACGGGGTTGTCGCCCAGTTGATCAGCGCACAGCGTGTGGTTGACGGTCTGAAACTGCGTCAATGCCGGATGATCCGGGGCCAGGCCCGGGAGTTCTTTCTTGAAATATATGTTGTGCTTCCGGCTGTGGGTAAAGCTTTCGCTGTCCATGGTCGGCTTGAGATTATCGGCTGCCGCCTGCGCAGCCTCCGGCTTCAGAAATCCCTCGAGATTGTACATGCCGTGTGCGGCCAGATCTACCAGGCACCGCTCGAACAAGGCATTGCATTCATCACTGTCAGGTCGATCGACAGGAAAGGTCTCAAGATCAAGCAGGTGCTGCATTCCAAATTCCCCCTGGTGACCAAGAGACAAATTTGCTGGCTTTTCACAACAAGAAAATGAGTTCGCATGGCAGTGCATCGCTTTTAAATGCCCTACTTGTACAGCCCGAGCATGTTCGGTTTCATCGCGACTTCATCAACCAGCCCAATCATTTCTTCCATTCCCAATGTCGATCCGTCGCGCCGGCTCAAATGGTCGGGTCACTCGCGGCTCTTGATGAGTCCGGCAAGCACACGCGGTTGCGGTGATCGCCATGTGCGCGTGACTTCAGGGGAAGCGCGCGCGGTGCCAGGTTCCGATGAATGTGACGCCGTGAAGTTCGGATTCGGCAAGGATTCTCACGGCTCTGCGTCGCCCCGCGTCGAACCGAGTCGGAGCAGCGCGGCTTTCAATGCCAGGTCGGATGAAACTTGCCAGCCGGAGACAACGTGAAGATGTCGCAGCCGTCATCGGTGACGCCGACCGAATGCTCAAACTGCGCGGAGAGCGACTTGTCTCTTGTGACGGCGGTCCAGTCGTCTGCCAGGATCTTGGTCTCGGGCCTGCCCAGATTCACCATCGGTTCGATCGTGAAGAACATGCCCGGCTCCAGGACAGCGCCCGTTCCAGGACGCCCGAAGTGCAAGACGTTGGGCGGGGCATGGAACAGGCGCCCTAGACCGTGGCCGCAAAAGCCCTGCACCACGCTCATCTGATGCGCCTCAACGTAGGACTGGATGGAATGCCCAATATCACCGAACGTCTTGCCGGGCCTGATTGCCTCGATTCCCTTCATCAGTGCATCATGGGTCACCTGGATCAGGCGCTCCGCCCTTCGGGAAAGGCCGCCCGCAACGTACATCCGGCTCGTGTCGCCATGCCAGCCGTCGACGATCACGGTCACGTCAACGTTCAGGATATCCTTGTCCCTGAGCAGCTTCTTCCCGGGGATCCCGTGACAGACGACATGGTTGACGCTGATGCAGCTTGCATGCTGATAGCCCTTGTAGCCGATCGTGGCCGACGTGGCGCCAGCCTCGTCTATCATCCGCATTATTGTCCTGTCGATTTCGCCTGTGGCCATGCCAGGTTCCACCAGCGGAGCGATCTCGTCCAGAATGTGCGCGGCAAGTGCACCCGCACGGTGCATGCCGGCAAAATCCCCGGAATCATGAATGCGAATGCCGTCCTTGGTCAGACGGCCCCTGCTGGAGTCGTACACGGGACATCCTTCCTCTTCTCGCCCGCCATATAGTGCTTTCCAGGAAGAACCGCCAGTCACCTGCAGTCTGCGACTTGTTCAAGAACCGGCAGTTCGGAGGCGAATTCCACTCCGTCCCGCGTGATCATCGTTCCGTGGCAAATCGCCTCCACTCCAGCCGCACTGGCGCGGTCGAACGCGGCACCGTAGCCAGGATCCAGATCACGAGCCAAGACAAACCTGGCACAATCCGTCCGCTGCACGACATAAAGCATCACCGCCCGATATCCTTCCGCCACCATCGCCGAAAGCTCGGCCAGATGCCTGGCGCCACGTTCGGTCACGCAATCCGGGAATTCCGCCAGATCGCCGGTGCGGTTCAGATGCACGTTCTTCACCTCCACATAGGCGTCTGGCAATCCTGGCTCCGTAAGCAGAAAATCCACGCGGCTGCTGGCACCGTAGGGCACTTCGCGCCGCACATTCCGGTAACTGGCAAGACCTTGCACGTGTCCGGCAGCCAGTGCCTCGGCAACGATCCGGTTCGGCACCGATGTATCGATGCCCGCGAGATGGCCGCCTGGCAATTCGACCAGACGCCAGCCGAATTTCAGCTTCTTCCTCGAATCGTCATTGGGTTCAAGCCAGACTCGCATGCCCTCTTCGGCAAGCCCCAGCATCGACCCCGGATTGGGGCAATGCGCCACCACGGCGCGGCCGTCCTTCTCCAGTTCCACGTCCGCAAGAAACCTTTTGTAGCGGCGGATCAAGCGGCCCGGCACCAAAGGCGTATGAAAGCGCATGTCTCGGGCCCTATACCGGCATAGGGAGAGGGACAAGGACAGACTCCATGGCCAACCCAACCGCCGCCATGCTGGTGATCGGCGACGAGATACTTTCCGGACGTACTCGTGACTCCAACATGCACTACCTCGCCGGCAGGCTGACCGAGGCCGGAATAAATCTCACGGAGGTCCGCATGGTTGCCGATGACCGCACGGCAATCGTGGAAGGAGTCAGGGCGCTTGCACGGAAGCACGTCCACCTCTTCACTTCGGGTGGAATCGGGCCGACGCATGACGACATAACGGCTGACTGCGTGGCCGAGGCAATGAACGTCTCCATCGATGTCCGCCCGGATGCGCGCGCCATCCTGCAGGCGCACTATGATCGGCAGGGCATCGAAATGAACGCGGCCAGGCTGCGCATGGCACGGATCCCGGACGGCGCCACGCTGATCAACAACCCGATCTCCGCGGCACCGGGGTTCACGATCGGGAATGTCCATGTCATGGCAGGAATTCCAGCAATCTTCGAAGCAATGGTCGCGAGCATTCTGCCCATGATTGCGGGCGGTAACCCCGTGCTCTCGGAGAGCGTACGGATTGATCGAGCCGAAGGTGACATCGCCGCCCGATTGAGTGAGCTTGCAGAGGAATTCGCTAATCTGAGTTTTGGCTCCTACCCCTTCCGGCAGAACGGCCGGTACGGTGCAAATGTCGTAATCCGGGGCATCGAGCCCCAACAGATCATCCAAGCGACAGCGCGGCTGCGTGCCGCCTTCGGAGACGATGCGTCGTGACAACACCTGCTGCAGGAATTCCGAATGCCGTGCGTGACGACGCAACGGCGCCTGCGCATTCTCCCAAAGACAGGCTGCGAGCGCATGGCGATGCCCGGGGCGCCAAGCAGCAAGCATGCGAGCTGGGTCGCCTTGTGAGACTTGCGCTCTCCATGTGCCTTGTCGTTGCAGCACCGGCGTCAGCACTTGAGCTTGCGCTTCCCAACTCGGTGACTGTCGCCGTCGAGACGAGTGATGCCGCAAGCGTCCGCCTGCCCGAGGCCCCTTGGTCTCCAGGCACCGTCGTTCCTGGAACCGAGGGTGCAATCCGCAAGACGGTGCTTCATCTGCCCGATGTGCAATGGACGTCGCTCCAGCTCATCGCGCCGCTTCGCGCACAGCTGGAAGAAGTGGGATACGTCCAGGTCTTCTCCTGCGTGGACGCCGAGTGCGGCGACTTTGATTTCCGCTTTCAGCTCGATCTGATCGGCGAACCGGACATGTATGTCGATCTCGGGAACTATCGCTACCTTCTGATGCGGCATCCTTCGAGAGAGCCGCATTCCGTTGCCCTGGTCGCGTCGCCGACAACCAGCGCAGGCAACATTCACATCACCGAGGTTTCCAGCGCACGCTTTCCCGAAGTGGAACAGGAAGCGAAAGACGTGGAGACGGAAACGGAAGAAGATGCGGAAGATGCCACTCAAGTTCCCGGCACCCTGGTTTCGACCATGCTGGAGAGAGGTCACGTGGTGCTCGAATCGCTGGAATTCGGCTCAGGATCCGCCGAACTGGGCAGCGGGCCGTACCCTGCGCTGGCGGAACTCGCGGCCTGGCTGGTGGACAACCCGTCGGCCCGAATTGTTCTGGTGGGGCATACCGACGCCAAGGGGTCGCTTGAGACCAACACCTCTCTGTCGCAAAGGAGGGCAGAAGCCGTTGCTGACCGACTGATCAACGCGTTCGGCATCGACCCGAATCGACTCGATGCCGTCGGTGTCGGATACTTGTCACCTGTAGAATCGAACCTTACGGAGGCGGGACGTACCGCGAACCGTCGCGTGGAGGCAGTCCTTGTTTCCGTAGAATGACATTGCGTCGCGGATGTTCGTGCCGAGATTGAGTGGTGAGAGCGCGCTTCACCCTGCCGCCGCGTGACACTTTCTGTGGCGGCGTGCTATGCATTGCACACGTTTTGATGGAGGAAGTCACCATGTTGAATATCCACGTGCCGGTGAAGGGATCGGCGTTCTTGATCGCCGCAGCACTGGTCGCCGCAGCGGGCACGGCGAACGCGACCGAGCTGGCATCGGCCGCGATGATGAACGCAAACGGAGAATCCGTGGGCTCGGTCACGCTGCGTGCTACCGCGCACGGCACGCTCCTGCACGCAAAGCTCAAGAATCTGCCAGCGGGCGCCCATGCATTCCACGTCCATACGGTGGGCGTCTGCGAGCCGCCCTTCACATCTTCGGGCGGACACTTCAATCCTGGCGGGGCCAAGCACGGGTTCGACAGCGCCGAGGGAGTGCACGCGGGTGACATGCCAAACATCCACGTGCCGGACTCCGGGACGCTGGAGATAGAGGTATTGAACACGCTGCTCAAGCTGGATGCATCGTTGTTCGACGCAGACGGCGCGGCCATCGTGATCCACGACGGGCCGGATGACTATGTGACCGATCCGGCAGGCGCCGCTGGTCCCCGCATCGCCTGCGGCGTCATCACGCAGTGACTTCTCCCTGCTCGGAAGGACCGGGCAGGCCAAAAGCCAATCTGCATCCCGTGTGTAGTTCCAAACGACATGTCCGCATGTTTCGGACATGTGCGTCCGGCCCCGATTGGCTGGGCACTTCCCTTGTGTCAACCATCGGAAAAAAGCCCCAGTTCATTTTCCGACGTTGCGAACCGATCTAAAGACGGGCCGCCAGCCGCGCACCCTGATCGATTGCCCGTCTGGCATCCAGCCCGGCTGCCGTGTCGGCACCTCCAATTATGTGCGGCGCAGTGCCGCCAGCCGATAGCGCATCGGCAAGGGCACGGTCGCTCAGCTGCCCGGTGCAGAGCACAACGGTATCGGCGGGAACAACCTCGCGTGTCCCGTTCCGACACGTGATGTGCAGGCCATCAGCGCCGACTTTCTCGTACGTAACGCCGCCTTCCATTCGAACGCTCTTCATCTGAAGCGCCGTGCGATGAATCCACCCCGTCGTGCGACCAAGTCGCTTTCCTGGCCGCTCGTCTTTCCGTTGAAAAAGGGAAACCTGCCGCCGTCCGTGTGACGGATTCGGCCCATCGGGGGCAAGGCCCGCGCGATGGACTTCCGGATCCGTCACGCCCCATTCGTCGCGCCACGCGTCGAGATCCACGGTCGGGCTCGTCTCCGTGGTCAGGAATTCCGCAACGTCGAAGCCGATGCCGCCCGCTCCAACAATCGCAACCCTCTCTCCTGCCACCTCTCGCCCTGTCAGGATGTCGGCGTAGTTCACCACGCAACCGCCCTCGACCGGAATGTTCGGATCCCTTGGCACAACACCCGTGGCAACGACAACCTCGTCGAACCGTTTCAAGTCTCCCGCAAAAGCTTCGGTATCGAGGTGCACGTCCACGCCCCTCAGTGCCAGCATGTCTCGATACCACCGGACGAGTCCCAGAAACTCCTCTTTCCCGGGAACCCTGCTTGCCATGCCGAGCTGCCCGCCGATCTCGCTCGCCCTTTCGAACAATGTCACTGCATGGCCCCGCTCGGCCGCCACGAGCGCTGCGGAAAGCCCGGCCGGGCCTGCGCCCACGACCGCTATCGACTTTGGATAGTCTGCAGGACGATAGACCAGTTCGGTTTCATGCGCCGCTTGCGGATTGACGACGCAGGTCGCGATCTTCATCTCGAAAGTGAAATCAAGACAGGCCTGGTTGCACGCGATGCAAGGCGTGATCTCGGTCGACCTGCCCTCGCGCGCCTTTCTCACGAAATCCGGGTCCGCTAGAAAGGGTCGCGCCATCGAAACCATGTCGGCGGCGCCTTCCGCCAGGATCGCTTCCGCGACCTCGGGCGTATTGATCCGGTTTGACGCAATCACCGGGATCCCGACCTGCCCCATGAGTTTCTTCGTGACCCAAGCAAATGCGCGGCGAGGCACGCTCGCGGCAATCGTCGGGATCCGGGCTTCGTGCCATCCGATCCCGGTATTCAGGAGCCCGGCCCCTGCGTCTTCCACGGCCTTGGCAAGCTTGACGACCTCGGCCCAGTTCGAGCCGCCTGGAACGAGGTCAATCATGCTCAGGCGATAGATCAGCATGAAGCTAGGTCCTGTCGCCTGCCGCACCCGGCGCACGGTTTCGACCGGCAGTCGCATCCGGTTTTCGAACGAGCCGCCCCATCGGTCCGTTCGTTTGTTGGTACGGGTCACCAGGAACTGGTTCAGCAAGTAGCCTTCGGATCCCATCACTTCGACGCCGTCGTACCCGGCCTCCTGGGCACGTCGCGCCGTTGCGACGATGTCCGATATCTGCTTCTCGATCCCCTCATCATCGAGTTCAGTCGGCGTGTATGGCGAAATCGGTGACTTTACCGGAGACGGTGCCACGCATTCCGGCGAATATCCGTAACGCCCTGCATGAAGGATCTGCATCGCAATTCGTCCACCGGCTTCGTGGACGGCGCTGGTCACCCGCGCATAGTTGGCGATGTCCTCATCCGTGAACAGTCCGGCCGCCCCTGGCAGAACTGCGCCCTCGAAATTGGGTGCCATGCCGCCGGTCACCATCAACGCCACGCCGCCTTCCGCTCGTCTCGCGTAGTAGGCAGCAACTCGGTCGAAGTCGCCAAGCTCCTCGAGCCCGGTATGCATCGAGCCCATGAGAATCCGGTTCGGCAGCGTCAAGTTGCCTATTTCGAGCGGACGAAAGAGATGGGGATAGCCAGCCATGGGGCAAGTCTGCCGCAGACCCGGCAAAGTGTCACCCTGATCTGTGGATTCAAGTTCAATCCGCATCAACGGGCGCTTGACGATCATGTTTCAGTGGCGTTCGCCAGCAGCGCCTTTCTCGTCCCGGGGCTGAACCGTCGGCATCGGATCTCGCCTGGACAAAATCCTTCATGCCGTTGACGGCGTCCCGTCCACTTGCGACCCGATGTGGAGACACGATCCTCGATGGTGTTTTGCGGGCACGTGTTGCCGGTCCTCACCGCAGTGTTCGGGCACGCGTGGCGGATGGGGGCACGGGAACTGACCCAAGCTGGCGGTCCGAGCGCCGTTAACAGGACGGACGCGAGAGCCCCGGAGATCGACGCGACGTCAACCATACCGGAACCATCAGACAAGGTCTTGAACGAAACCTGAACTGCGCCTTGAATGTGTCGTGGTTCATGATGCCGCGCTCGGGCATCATGAAGCGGCAGGGACGCTGATTTCAAGCGCGCCGCATGGCTCAATGGCGGCGCATGGCCGGCCGCCGCAAGCCATGCAAGGCGGCGTGCTCATCAGCACCTTATGGAGACCGTGACAGGTCGCGTTGCTTGCGCGGAAGTCTTATACCCCACCAAAGGCAGGATCGAAGTACAACGTCCTCCCGCTGCATGTCTGTCCCCAGATCGTTGTTTTCTAACAGGGAATCACGCAACCATCGAGACGGCAAGGCGAACTCATCGGACGCGATGCTCCTGAACCGTTCCGGGCACAGGTGTTGTAGGCCTGTGCACAAAGTGATACGTCAGTGCATATGGACTACTCAAATCGGCGCTTGGCTTGGATGGACCTGTTGTTGGAAGACTTCAAGTAGTCGTCAGAATGGGCTGACATGGACCTGCATTGCGTGCCAAGCATCCACCAAACCGGCGGCAGTCGCATATGAACACCCTCACGCAGAACGCGGCGGACACGATTGACGCACCCTCGGCTTATGTCGAAGGCTACGAAAGCACCCGAAGGTTCGACAGTGCACTGGCTGACAGGTATGTCCGGCACACCACGATCGGCGATCCGGAGCTCGATCCGGTGATGGAGGAGATCTACTCGCTGCATCCGGCAATGCTTCACAAGTTCGTCGCAGCGGGAATAGAACAGCGGGACGCGGAGTTGCGGGCCGCGCCGGAGCCGCTTCGCCGGTTCTTCGAGGATCTCCGCGAACCGGAATGGCTGGACCACAGCGCCTTTCAGCCGGGCGTGCGCGCCTTCCACGCCAATGCGGACCTCATGCTGGTCGCGTTCGTCGCAGGCGTCCTGGTGGAAGGGTTCGCGACGCTCATAGCAAAGTCGTTCGCCACGACCGGTCGTGTCGCGGCCACCAAGAGACGCCTCCAGCAGAACAACCGCCAATTGCTCGAGATCTTTTTTCCAGGCGGACTGCAGCGGAACGGGGATGGGTGGAAGCTCTCGACCCGTGTGCGCTTCGTGCATGCGCGGATCAGGAGCCTGCTGGCGAGACACGAAGAATGGAACGCCGAAGCCTGGGGCACTCCGCTGAGCGCCGCGCATCTCGGATTTGCCATTTCGGTCTTTTCCAAGCGACTTCTTGACTATTCCCAACTGGTGGGGGCGTCATTCACGGATGAGGAACAGGTGAGCATTCTCGATGTCTGGCGCTATTCCGGCTACCTGATGGGCATTCCCGAATCGATCCTTTACGAGGACGGCGCAGAGGCGGACAGGATTCACCGGATTGCGAACATGTGCGAGCCGCCGCCCGATTCGGATTCGGCGGCGATGGCGAACGCACTGATCCACGCCGTTCCCGGGATCGTGGACATCAGGGACGATGAAGAGCAAAAGCAGGTCATCTCCCTTGCCTACAAGCTGTCCCGCGCGCTCATTGGGAACGACTTGGCCGAGCATTTCCAGTATCCCAAGGTTCGGACCTTCGGAACCTTGTTCGGGTTCCGCATGAAACAGCGTCTCCAGCGCTACCTGAAAAGCGGGCTGATGGTCCGGGCGGACAATTTCAGCCAGCTTCTCCAGATTTCCGTATACGAAGAAAGCGGCCTGACCTACGATTTGCCTGACCATGTCAAGCACGAGAAGTCGCACCCATGGTAGATGGTGCGAAACTCGCAGTTGTGCGTCTCGCTGGCGAGGTGCCTGTCGCAGTCCCGGCTTCAACCTTCAGGGTAGCCTTCACAGAACGGGCCAAGAAAATTCGCGATTAGCCGGTTTGGGGCTTGTGCGTCTCATGACTCCCAAACTTCATCCTGACAATCCAACAACTCGGAATGTCTGAGACGAATGATCTCTCGGTTGTTCGGGTAATCGCCTGATCCGCCAATGTCTTTGTAGGTTGGATCCTCATTTCCAGGTCTTCGCAAAACCCCCATCAACGCGACGGCCGATTCCGGGCGGGACTCGAAGTGTGACGGTCCCGGCGTGCTACGGCAGCGACGGGCTGCCCACAGGAATCCGCGCCCAACTCGTTCACATCCAGCTCCCCCGTTCACATCTGTTTCTCCAGACATGCGAGGAACTTGGGCGGGGTCGATTTCCAGCTGGTCAAAGGCTCAGCCCTACAACTCCGTCGGCTGCGCGAGATTCGGAGAGCTCAACTTGGGAGCAGAGGCAAAGATGGGGGTTTCCTTTCAATAATTGACGCACGGGAAGAGCCCAGCCGATCAAGGCCGAGCGCAAAAGCCCGGAACATGCAGACTTGTCGTGAGGCGCTACACACGGGATGCATATCGGCATTTGCCCTGCCCGGTCATTCGACCGCCCAAACCTTGCCATGCCAATGCACAACGTCGTGCCGCGAAAGCCGAACAACGTAAGGTGCCACCCCATCGTTGCAAGTTCCCGAATACGATCCTCACTCTCTCTGGAGGAGGCAGCTGACTATCGCATAGCATACCGAGACGGCTCGGATCTATTTTGCCTTCGTCCATAGAACCATGCTAGGATTCTCTCATGAGCAAAAGTAGCGCGAAAGCACGTTCCGCGGCGACCAGACGATTTGTCATCAAGCCACTTGGCGAGGGCAAGGCGGCTAGGTTTTCCGAAGTCGAGGGGATGTCCTTGAGCAAGAAGTCTGCTAGCACGATCTCCGGTCTGAAACGGAGGGGGCTCAAAGGCGATGCACTCCGCACGGCGATAACGGATACCTTTGTTACGAAGCGGGACTAATGAGCCGCTATGACGCTACTGAAGATCCACTGTGTTACACTGGAACACACGTTCTGAAAAACAAGGCCGGCCTGCAAAATCGGGACGACTTGGATCAGTTCGAGCAGTTGATGTTTCTGACTCGGTCGGAAGAGCCACTTCCGGATGGGGACCTTGACTACGACCACTACAAACGGATTCATCATCACTTTTTTCAGGATGTCTATGATTGGGCCGGCCAATCACGTGAAATACGTACAGCCAAGGGTGGCAATTGGTTTTGCTACCCAGAGTATGTCGATTCCAAGATGGAATGACTACTTTCCCAGCTGGCATGCAAAATCTTGTGTACTTGACGGGGAATCCTACAACACTTGACGGCGAATCCTGCCACACTTGACGGCGGCGATCCGCGCGCAGCGCGCTGTCTCTCCCTGCATCGATGCCTGGGTTGATTCTCCCCTTGCTGATGTTTGCAGGCTGGCCGGAGGCCAGCCCCTTGCGAGCGTAAGCGAGCCGTCCCTTTCGATCAACCCGGAACGCGGCGGCTCGCCCTCCACATGGCAAGGCCGCCGCGCGTTCCCGGAATCAGGGTCGTTCCCCCGGCGCCGCCAGGCGCCCGTGAACGCCGGCTTGCCGGCGCGGCGCCCCCCTCAAGTTCCGCCGCCGTCCAGCGGCGGCGGCGCGTTCCTCTTGCGCTGGGACTCGCCCGTCAGCTCGATGCGGTAGGCATTGTGGACGATGCGGTCGAGGATCGCGTCCGCGATCGTCGGTTCTCCGATCAGCGCAGGCCAGCGATCCACCGGAATCTGGCTGGCGATCACGGTGGACTTGCGCCCGTAGCGCTGCTCGACGATTTCCAGCAGGTCCCGACGGCCCTCGGCGGAGAAGCCCTGCAGGCCCCAGTCGTCAAGCACAAGGAGCGAGACCTTGGCGAGGCGGCGCATCAGGCGCTCGTGAAGCTCGCCCTCCCGCTCACGGGCGAGCGCAGAGACCAGCTCGGGGACGCGGCGGTAGAGCACGGACAGTTTCTGGCGGCACGCCTGGTGCGCCAGCGCGCAGACGAGGAATGTTTTCCCGGAGCCGGTCGGACCTTCAGCGATCAGGTTGATTCCCTGCCGGATCCAGTCGCCCGCGGCGAGCCGGGTCAGCGTGCTGCGGGCGATGCCGCGGCCCGCGCTGCAGTCGACATCCTGCACGTCGGCGCGGATCCGCAGCTGGGCCTGGCGCAGGTTGTTGAGGTAGCTCTTCCGGTCGCGGTGCTCGACCTCGCGCTCGATCAGCATGGCGAGGCGGTCGTCGAAGCCGAGCTGCTCCATGTCGGCGATGTCGCGCTGCTCCTCCAGCGCCTCGATCATGCCGGACAGGCCGAGCTGCAGCATGCGTTCCAGATTGGGTTGTCGCAGTGTCATGGTCTCTCTCCCTTCTTTTGCGAGTAGTAGGATCCCCCGCGAACATTCGCGTGGGCGGGTATGGTCTCCTCGGCCTCCGGACGGGGCGAAGACGCCGGGCCGCCGTTCGCGAGACGCTCGCGGAGGAAGCCCGAGGCGAGGCGATTGAGGTCCAGCGCCTCGGCGCACGCCGCGTCGACGCGGTCGTTTCCGTGCTTTTCGGCAAGGCGGCACATGCCCTGGACGGCGGTGTAGGCCTGCTCCGGGAAGTCGCGCGAGGCCATGCAGCGCTCGGCCCAGGCCAGCGCGTTCTCCCCGATGGCGCGCGCCCGCTTGATCAGGATCTCGCCGTAGTCCGGCCTGCGGATGTCGCGCACGGCCTTGAGGCGGTCGGGCATGTGGTCCGGGTTCGTCGCGTATTCATGGCGCCCGGTCTTGAGAGGATGGACGGCGAGGCGCTCGCCGCCCTTCTCCGCGAACACTTCGAGCATGCGCTCTCCGACCCGCACCGCAACGTCGCGGCCGTTGTTGCCGTCGGGAACGGAGTAGTGGTTCCGATCGTACGCCACGTGACCGTTCTGCGCCACCTTGCGGGGCAGCCAGTCGCCCCACTCCCACGGGTTCTCGGGCAGCGGGGACAGGGCGGCGCGCTCGCCCGCCTCGAACGCCGCGCGGCGGCTCGGTCCCTTCGCCGTCGGCGCGTCGTTGAGCCTGTCGAGCCCGCGGCGGATGGCGGCGTTCATCTCCCCCAGCGAGAAGAACGTCTCGTTCCGCAGCGGCAGCAGTATGCGGGACTGGGCTGTTTTCACGGCCGATTCCGCCGCGGCCTTGTGTTTCGGGCGATTCTTGTGTGCAGGGAGAATCGCCAGGCCGTAGTGCTTCGCCAGCTCCCGGAAGCTCGGATTTAGCTGGGGATCCTCGCGGTCCGCCTTGACGACCCCGGACTTGAGATTGTCGATGATCCAGCGCGAGGTCGATCCACCGAAGTATTCCAGCGCGCGGCGGTGCGCCATCGTCCAGTGGCGGACCTTCTGGTCCGGCACCGCCTCGGCGTAGGTCAGGCCGGAATGCGGCAGGACCGCGACGAAGATCTCCACGTCGACCGGGCCGGTGGCGGTGCGCAGGGCCAGCGTCTTGCCGGAGAAGTCCGACATCCCGTACAGTCCGGGCGCGTAGTCGAAGCGCATGTCCGTCCGCGCGTTCGGGCCCGCCAGCCGCTCCTTGAGCAGCGCGCAGAACCGGCTCTGGCTGTAGGCCGTGCCGCCCTGCGCCATGGCCTCCTCGCTGTAATCGACCCAGAGCTGCCGCTGGGTCAGCTTGGCACGTCGCCGGCCGGGCGGCGCCCTGTACTCCTTGACGATCGCCTCCCAATCGGGCTCCACGTGCGCGCTGTCGCGTTCGGCCGGCGGGTAGAGCCGCTCCCGGAGCGCCGCGTCGCCGAGACCGTCCGGAAGCGGCCAGCAGGACAGCCCCGCAGCCGACGCCCGACGGAGCACGTTCGAAACCGTGCCCGCGCTCACGCCGATCGCGGCGGCAATGTCGTCGCGCGACAGGCCCAGGTCGTGACGCTGCCGCAGTATGTCTTTCACGTTGTTCATGTCGGTTCTCTTCATCGTGCCCATGCATCCTTTCTTCGATCCGAAGAGAGAGGACGCAGTTCCGAGAGAGAGCCCGCAAGGCCGAAATCCGTTTCTAAGCCGTCGCCGCCCGCCGCCCTCTTGGCGCTCGCGGACGACCCGGTCCACGGCCGTCAAGTGCCGCAGGATTCGCCGTCAAGTGTCACAGGATTTTCCGTCAAGTCCGGCAGGATTTTCCGTCAAGTGTCGTAAGATTTTTCGTCAAGTGTTGTAAGATTTTCCGTCAAGTGTCGCAGGATTTTGCAATCCCGTCCCCAGTATGAACTGGACGGCGTTGAAGACCTCCCGCATGTCAAGCTCGCGCGGGCGCCCCATCCTGCCGGGAGGCGGAATGAGAGGCGCGATCACCGCCCACTCCTCGTCCGTCAAATCGGTTTCAAATCTGTCCATCGGTCGTCTATACTGCTCTTGAGTGGTCTCGTTCCAGGCCATGTGGCCCTCCCTGTCTGGTGTGGAAGTCAACGGGGAAATGCCACATCTGGGGGGACCGCTCAACTTTTAGGTCAAGCTCTCAGGCCTTTGTGCCAGCACGTGAATTCGCAGGTTTGCCGAACTTCCAGCATTTGTGAATTCATGTGTGTATTTTTGTGAACACTTCGGTCCCTGTTTGGAGTACGCCCCTGAGATTGGACAATTTGGATCTTAGGAATTCCCCCATCTGGGGCCTTCGTTTAGGAGGACCCATGAGCAAGAGACATAGACGCCACAGCACAGCCAAGAAGCGGGAAATCGTGGAAGCGTATCTGAACGGAGAAGCGCTTCACGCTCTCGGCAAGCAGCATGATGCGTGCCGCTCCTTGGTTATGTCCGGGATCCTGCCGACCACGCGCTGGAGCCGGGACGGTTCGGTGCTCAGCGTGACGGGCGTCCGTTATTTTTATCACCTCCAGGACCGGGGCGGCGGCGCTGGCACGCGCGTTGCCCTCAAGAGCCCGCCAATGGCTACTGCCGTGAAGGCGCGCCGCTCCACACAATATGCTGGCAGAACAAAGGTGCAACGTCTTCGTAGCCGATGGTCAGTTGTGTATGTAATTCCTGGAAAATTCCACGAAAATGTACTGAATTTCACTCACGCGCATCCTGCACCGCCGAAATTTAACGTCCCCGAGGCCAAGACGCCTGAATCGTCGTCGCCACCGTAGCGGTACATCTGGACATCTTGTCTGGATGCCCGCTCATGCAGTTTCTCAATATGTGGAAAAAAGACGCTGTTTCGCTCTTCGATCTGGGAATGGGCCTCGAGATACTCCGGCATCGCCGCGCGAATTTCGGCCAGGACTGCCTGCTCGTCAATCTGCGTCAAGCGGCCGTGTTCCACGACTGTCACGCCGTCAACGATTACGCGGTCGATCGAACTTCCATTCTCGCAATAGACCAGATGCTTGCAAAGGTCGTTCAATGGCGTGAAGGCCAGTTCATCCATCCGCAGCATGATCAGGTCAGCGCACTTTCCCGGTTCGAGTGATCCGGTCACATCGCCGAGACCGGCCGAGCGCGCGCCGCCGACCGTTGCAGCCGTGAGGATTTCTGATGCCGTCAACCACCGGCTGAAATCTGGCCCCGTGGCGCTCTGAACAAGCGCTGCAACGCGCATGACATCAAAGATTCGGGCGGAGTCATTCGAGCAAACTCCATCCGTGCCCAGGGCGAGCACGGCTCCTGCGTCCATCAGGCGCCGGACCGGCGCAATGCCCGCGCCAAGCTTCAAGTTCGAGATGGCGTTGTGCGCGACGGCGCATCCCGACTCTCCAATGAGATCGATGTCCGCGTCATCGACCCAGACCGCATGGGCGATCGTGACGTTTCGGATCAGGATTCCGAGGTCGTGCATGTAACGGACGAGGCTCGTGCCATGGAACTCGTGCCCGGTCACAGCTTGGGTCTTGGTTTCCAGAACATGGGTGTGGAATGGGACGTGCCGTTCGCGTGCAAGGTCGCTGCAGGCTTGCAACAGATCCGGCGTACAGCGTTGTGGAGCCGACGGCGCCACCATGAAGCGCAATCTTCCGTTATCATCATGGAAGCGGGAAAATGCTTCCTCGCAATATTCGACATAGGCGTCAGCGGCAATCATCGGCCCGAAATCCAGTTGCGCCTGCACCTCGGCCGGCAGGATTTCGCGCGCATATGGCAACGCGTCCAACGGGTGGACATTCATGACCGCGCTCGCAACATTGGCGCGGATGCCAATATCCTCGTAAGCACGGAACACCATCGCCAGTCGGTCATGATCGTGACGTGGTGGATCAAAGAAGTCATCGCACATCAACGTCACACCGTTTTTCAGCGATTCCATGGCAAGCAGCAGCGACCGCAGATAGACCAGTCGAGGCGACAACGGTGGCCCCATCAGCAACGGATAGGCGTAGAGCAGCCAGAGTTCGAGTGGCAGGCGCTCGTAACGTCCCCGAAAAAACGTTTCGCTGGAGTGTGTGTGTGCATTCACCAGGCCCGGCATGACCAGCTTGCCGGAACCATCAATGACGGCGGCTCCTACCGGTGTTTCAAGGTTCGTGTCAATCGCCGAAATCCTGTTGCCCTCGATCAGAATGTCGCCGACGAAAGGGCTGTCGAAGCTGCCGCCACCCATCGCCAGAATCATTGCGCCCCGAACAAGTGTCGCGTGCCTGGCGGTGTTCGACTCAGACATCACTCTGTTCTTCGGTAAGGGTCGCTGCCTTGGCTCCGCCACGCAATTTCCCGCTGACCCACACGCCCAGAATTGTCGCGAGATAGGGCAAGGTCTGAAGCAGGCCATGAGGAATATTGTCGCCGAAAGTCAACTGAACGCGAATGCCAAGAACGCCGGCAACGGCAAAGAACAACGCCGCAAATGTCGACCAGACAGGGTGTCCCGCACCAAAGATCACGGCAGCAAACGCCATGAATCCTCGGCCTGCCGTCATATTCTGAGCGAATAACTGCAGGCTGCCGGTGGCCAATTCAGCACCGCCGGCGGCGCACAGCACACCCCCGGCAGCCAGAGCAATCAGTCTTATGCGGGATGGGTCGGCACCGACGCTTCGGGCCGCAAACGCATGTTCGCCGCAGGCGGCCAACTGCAAGCCGAAGCGGGTGCACTTCAACAGGACCCAGAGACCGAGCACGACAACCGGCATCAGTAGCACAAAGATCGAGAGTACGCCAAATGCGCCCAGGACCGGACCGGCCTTGGGAGCACCAGACGAGACCGTTACCGCGACCTGACTTCCCATATAGGCCTCGACTGCAAAGGCGGTCCCTCCGAGTCCCAACCCGGTCAACCCGAGGCCCGCAATTATCTGGTTGGCCTTGAGGCGTTCGATGACGAACCAAAGCAGAACCGATGCTGCCACACAGAGGCCAACGGCCAGGAGGAATCCCTGCAGGAACGACCCTGTTATCGCGATCCCCAGAACCGTGGCGCAGGCACCGATGATCATCAGACCTTCAAGACCAAGGTTCCAGATTCCGGTCCGTTGAGCCAGGACGCCCGCCAATGTGACGTAGATCAAGGGGGTGCTGGACCGCAGGATGGCAATGATCATTTCATCCATGGTCGCGCCTCCCAACCCGAAGCAACCGATCCACGAAGGCTGATTTCGCCGTGATAAACAGCGCTATGGCCGCGTTGATGATGTCGATGGCCGAAGCCGGCAGCCCGACCATTATCGGCAGGTAGAGCGCAGCCGAGGCCAATCCACCAAAAAAGAGCGAGGCAACGGCCGTTCCAATCACCGATGTATTCGCAACCAGGGCAATCAGTATGGCGGTGAACCCGTGCGCAGGGAGAAAGCCACTGGATATTCGGCCGTTCGGTCCCATGAATTCCAGAGTCCCTGCCAGCCCCGCCAAGGCACCGCTGATCAAGAAACTCGCAAGGCCGAGTTGCCACTGTTTCGTACCGAGCCAGCGTATCATCTGACCGTTGCGCCCCGCGAGACCAGCAAGAACGCCGAAGGCGGAGCGATTGACCAGCAGCCACATGGCCACGCCCGTGACAAGGGCCGTAGTCACGATGACAGGTGAGACCCCGAGCGAATCCGAGATGCGGTAGGAAGAATCAAGCGGACGGCTGGATGCCTGCTGTCCAGAACCCGACGGGTCCTTGAGCGGTCCAGACGTGACGTAGATCAATAACAGGCTCGCGAGAAAATTGCCCATCAAGGTGGTGATGACCTCGTCCGTTCCCGACCTGATACGCAAGAGACCGGGCCATAGAGCCCAGAAAGCACCTCCGGCCATTCCGGCGATGAAACACGCAGGAATGACAAAGATCGGTGGTGCACCTGTCAGCGCTTCAGCGCAAATGGCAGCGGCTATCGAGCCGATATAGAATTGCCCTTGTGCCCCAATGTTGAAGTAACCTGCGCGAAAGCTGATGGCGACGCCGACGGCCGTGATGAACAGAGGCAGACCCCATCGCAGGCTCTGCGCGGCCGCGTTGGGTCTCAGGAATGCACCCTCGGCAATGCTGTTCAGGACCTGTACTGCCGAGAACCCGGAAGTCTGGAAAATTGCGGAGCAGAGCAGCAATGCAAAGAGCACGAAAACCAGACTGCGCAAGACTGACGTCAATTGCCCGCTCATTGGTTCGCACCGGTCATGGCCGCCCCGATGGCCTGCAAATCGTAGGGCGCAGAATGCTCCCCTACGGACCTGCCGGAAAGCATCACAAGGACACGATCACTGATGTCAAACAACTCATCGAGGTCGGAGGAGATCAACAGCACTCCACATCCACGATCTCGGGCGGAACGTAGCGCATCCCAGACAAAGGCTGTTGCGCCGACGTCCAGGCCGCGGCCTGGTTGCGCGGCAACAATTAGCCGGGCCTCATCGTCAATCTCGCGCGCCAGGATCAGCTTTTGAGCATTGCCGCCCGACAGGGAACCGGCCGACTGGCGGCAATCGTGATAGAGGACATCCCAGCGCGAAAGTGTCGTGTCGCACGATGCCCGCATTTGCGCCGGTCGGACGTACCGCAACAGCGATCCTTGCAGCAGCGCACCTGAACTCCAGTTTTCCCAGAGCGAACTGGTCAGGCTCAGCCCTTCGGTATTGCGTTCGAACGGGATAATTCTCAACCCTTGGCGCCGACGCTCGGTCAGGTTTTCCCGTGTGACGTCGACCCCTGAGAACAGTATCGTACCCGAGATCAGGTCCGCGTGGCCGGCAATCGCCCGCACAAGTGTGCGCTGACCGTTGCCCTCGACGCCCGCGACTCCGAGGATTTCGCCGGGCTGCAGCGTGACATCGATCTGAGAGAGCGGCGGCCCCTCGGAATCGGGTGCTGTCGAGACCGCCCGGATTTCCAGAAGCGGCGCTGTTGTCCGGGCTGGTGTTTCAGTCACGGGCACGGCCGTACGCTCGAAAGACTCCGGTGCGTCGGCACCCGTCAACGCCTTGATGTCGCCGCCCTCCCGCACCGTTGTGCCATCACCAATGATCAAGCGCGCGAGGCTTGCGCTTTCGAGTTCCGTGCACGGCAGCGGGCCGGCGACATGCTTCCCACCCCGCAGCACCGTCACCGTATCGGCGACGGCCAGGACTTCGCGAATCTTGTGAAGGATCAAGACGACCGTTACACCCATTGATTTCAGCCTCCGAATCCGATCGAACAGGAGATCGATCCCGGAGGGCGAAAGCACGGCCGTCGGTTCATCGAGAATCAGAAGTTTCGATTCCGTCACCAGTGCACGGGCGATCTCGACCCCCTGCTGGATCTCGATCGGGAGGTCACGAATGCGGCTGTTCGGATCCGCAGTGATATCGAGGCTCCGAAGGTGCGACTTCCAGCGCCGAGCGAGACTCCGCCCCGAGAAAATTCCTCCGGGTCGCGTCGAGCCAAACTCCATTGCCTCTGCGATTGTAAAGGAAGGTGGCAGAGCGAAACTCTGGTGTACGAGCTCGACGCCGGCAGCCCGCGCATTTGGAACGCTACCCGTCGGCAGAGGGCGCCCGTTCACGGAGATTTGCCCTTGTTCAGGTCTCACAAGGCCGGCCGCTACGCGCGCAAAGGTTGTTTTCCCGGCACCGTTCTGCCCAACGACAGCGTGGATCAAGTCGGGCGCAAATTCGATCGAAAGACCTGCAATTGCGGTCACCGGACCATATTGGACAGTAACACCGCTGCAACTCAGCGCAGGCACGAAAGATCGATGCATCATTTTCCAACCACGACAAGTGACCAGCGGGAACCGGGCCGTTTGGACGGCCCGGTTCCGTTGCATTCAGAGTTCGGTATTGAAAGGTACCGTAAGCGAACCGTCGAGAATGGCCGCCCGCGCCGCCTGTACGGCCGACCAGGCTGCGTCAGATCTGGCGTTGATATCGTCCGGTCCCTGGTCGGCATAGAGCGGCGAGCGAATGAATTCGATAACGCCGGTTCCGAGCCCGGTGTTGACATGGGTTCCGCCTGCCCAGGCATCGCCAAGGGCACTCGATACTTCGCTGTACAGCGATACCCCGAAATCGAGGCCAACAATGCTGATGACCGACGTTGGTCCGTGCGAATATTGGGCCGGGTCCAACGCGCTGACCATCCGTCCTTCAACTTCGTTGGCCGCAGCGATTATCCCGAAATCGGTCGCGGCCGCGTCGGTCTGAATGTAGTCGATGCCATCGCTGAACATCTGTGTTGCGATTTCCTGGCCTTTCGCCGGATCCTGGAACGAACCGGCGAAAGCAGCCGTGACCGTGGCGTCCGGGTTAACCGACTGCACTCCTGCCTTGAGCGCGTTGAAGTCAGCATTGAGTGGCGGAATCGAGATTCCCCCGATAAAGCCGATTTTTCCCGCCTCGCTGACCTTGGCGCCAAAGATGCCGGACAAGTAGCACCCGAGGTAGTAGTCGTAGGAGACCGTAACGACATTGGAAATTGGCGGATCCATCGGGTCACCGAAGAGCTGAACCCATTTCGTCTCCGGATAGTGTGGCGCTACAGCCTGAAAGGGTTCTGTAACCTCGTTGAATGTCGACACGACAACGCTTGCACCCGCATCTCCGAGAGTCCTGAAAATGGTCTCGTATGTTGCCGGGTCTTGAGCGTAGATGGTTCGATACTGAAAACCCTGTTCGTCTGCCAACAGTTTCAGTTTGGAGATCATCGAATCCACTGGGCCCGCATCTCCGGCAGCCTGCGTGTGGACCAACGCGACCAGACCAGAGGCCGCTCCGGCCGTGGCTGGTATCAGGCCGGATGCCAGCATGGCTGCCCCCGCGCTACCCTGCATGAAACGGCGGCGACTTGTGGTCAACTGGACTTGCTTCGATCCATGAGCTGGTTTGATTTGCATTGTATGTTCCTCCTGACTGGGTTGTTGACCGACTTGTGCTCCGACCTCATCGTCGTTTCCGCGCGTTTCTTCAGCATTCGGCGGACAACTCGACACCGGGCGAATACGGGGCAGGATTCATGATCATCACGTCCTGCTTCTGGATTGCGTCCATGGACCAGATCTCCGAAATGAAGGCCTGCCAGTCGGGGTCTGCGTACATTGCGGCCCGACGCATCTCCCGATCGGCAAGGCTATCGTAGGCCCACATCAGAACGGTGGTGTGCAGACTGCCGATCTCCGAAACATAGAGCCCGACGAAACGGTTCAGGTGACGCCTCTGAACGGGCAGCCCCTTCGTCCTGTAATTTTCCAACCATTCATCGACCGTGCCCGGCCGAAACGTGTAGGTTCGGTGCTCCAGAATCATGTCGGTCCTCCGGTTCTTTGCTGCAGAATGAACTCGGCGCACTTTTCGCCGATCATGATTGCAGGGGCGTTTGTGTTTCCACTGGTAATGACGGGCATGATCGAAGCATCGGCAACGCGAAGACCCGCGATGCCGTGAACCTTGAGCCTGGCGTCGACCACGGCGAGATCATCCACGCCCATCTTGCAGGTCCCGACCGGATGAAAGGTCGTCATCGCTGACGCCCGGAGCCAGTCTTCAAGCGCGCTATCGCTGGTCGTTTCCGGTCCAGGCGAGAGCTCACGGCCCCGGAACGGCGAGAATGCATGCTGGCTGACGATGGTGCGGGTCAGACGTATGCCCCGGATCAGTGTTTGCAGATCAACTTCGTTGAGAAGGTAATTCCCAAACACCCTTGGGGCATCCATCGGATTGGCTGAACGCAGGGTCACTTCACCGCGGCTTTCAGGTTTGACGGGACCGACCCGCAACGTGAACCCGTGGTTGGATTCGGCAGGTTGCCGCTTGAACGGGTTCGGGAAATTCAGATTGGCCGTCTTTTCCAGCGCCGGCATGAAGTGCAATTGAATGTCCGGTGCGTCCAGCCCTTCACGGGATCGAAGGAATGCTCCGGCTTCGTACGGAAATGTCGTGACAACACCTGTGCCCCAAATCAGTCCCTGGGCAATCGACAGGGCCAGCTTGTCTGCGCGCAGATCACCGTAGAGTGTCACCGGTTTGGTGCATTCCCAGGACATGACGCAGTCCACATGATCCTGCAGGTTCTTCCCAACCCCTGGCAGATGGTGAACCGGCGTGATGCCATGCGGGCTGATTTCATTTTCCGGGCCAATTCCGGACAGCATCAGGAGATGAGGTGAATTCACCGTCCCTGCGGATAGGACCACTTCGTCATTGGCATGGAATCTGCGTGTCAAACCGTTGCGGGATACATCGACGCCAATGGCCCTTCCGTCTTCAATCACAATACGTTCGGCGAGGGCGTGAGTCAGGACCGTCAGGTTGGGCCGCTTCATGACAGGCCGAAGAAAGGCTGAAGACGCCGACCATCGCGCGCCGTGCCGGATCGTGAAGTCGTAACGCCCGACGCCGTCCTGCACTGAATCGTTGAAGTCGTCGTTGACCGGGAACCCTGCCTCTTCGCCGGCCTGACAGAATATGTCGAGCAGTACATTTCGTCCGCGTGCACGGCAGACAGTCAGTTCGCCGTCCGAATTGTGATAGGCGCCCGCACGTTGAATGTGCCCTTCCGAGCGCAGGAATGCGGGAAGAACATCGTCATAGCTCCAGCCCGACAACCCCCTTTGTGCCCAATCGTCGTAGTCGCGCCGGTTGCCGCGCACGTAGATCATTCCATTGATCGTCGACGATCCGCCGAGAACCTTCCCGCGCGGCCAGAACAAGGAACGGCCGTTCAGTGCTCTTTCAGGCTCCGTGTGGTAGTGCCAATTGTAGATGCCCGACTGAAATAGCTTGCCCATCAGCATGGGCAGTCGGAACAGTATGTTCCGGTCCTTCCCTCCAGCCTCGATCAGAAGTACGCGTCGACCAGGGTCTGCGGAAAGCCGGTTCGCGAGAACACAACCAGCCGATCCTGCGCCGACTATAACATAATCATGTGAATCCATTGTCGGCACGGTCACCAGTCAATGGGCGATGCGCCCATTTTCTCCAATTCGGCGTTGCAGCAGAGGAAGGGGTTGGGTTGGGCGAGAACCGCATCGGCATCGGCCGGATGTGGTCGAAGGATTGACGCGGTGTTGTCTGCATGCTTTGCGGAAATGCCCATCGTTTCAAGCATATCAGCCGCAGCATCACCGAATCCGATGATCACGAGAGGCGCTTCGCGGGCCATCAGTAGACTGAGCACGGCTTCGATCAATGGCCGCCAAAGTGGCAGATGCCCATGTGTCTGATGCGGGCCTGGCTGAACGGCGAAACGGGAAAGGGTCAACGAGACGTTGAGCAACAACACGCCCTGCGATTCGAGGTAATCGGCCAACTGATCCGGAATTTCGACCGCAAGTTCGCCTTGTTCGATCGCATCGAGTGCCCTGGTCCAATCATCGAATGATCGCGCGAAAGCCATGTCTCCACTGCGGGCAGCCAAGAGCATCTGGAGATAGGCGCGCAGACTCCGGGAGAACATTTTGTCCAGCTCGCGCCAACCGGAGAGGTTGCCGGCCTCGAAAGCCCGCCCAGTTGCGAATCCCGGATCCGGATAGGGATCCTGCCCGAGGATCACGCACCGAACATTACATGGTTCGAGGCCGTCAAAGGCCCTGAGCATATGTGCGCCCCTCGGCATCCCTGGGAATATCTGGCCACGCCGAACCGGGAAGATTGGTTCCCATGGCTCCAAGGTCAGATTCGGCGCCACTGCATCAAAGTCTAGGTTCACGCTGCCAATTTCACTGCGCCAACCGTCCGGAAGATCAGACTTCCAGCCATCGAGGAATTCCTGCATTGCTGTTCTGAGCTGGATCGGCATTCGCGCCACCCGTTCAAACAGTGTCAAGCCTTCAGAAATTGAACTTTTCGTCAACTTATTCGGCAATTTCTTGACTGTAGTGTCAAGTAAATTCTGAACGAAACGTCAGCTTTCTCTGGACGCCGTCGCCGAATTCTGGCTGATTGGGCGATGACGCGGCCCGTTTTCCGGCCTCGACCGCCTGACATCACGTTGGCTGACTGGGCCAGTGTATCTTGCCCTGAAGTTGGAGGCGTTACGGATTTGCAATGGAGAAACTACAGGAAGAACGTATTCGTACGCGCAATATTCGCCGCATTCTTGACGCTGCAACAGAGGTATTTGCCCGCAAGGGATTCGATGGAACGCGCATAACCGAAATCGCCGAGGCCAGTGGTCTGCCCAAGGCGAACGTCTACTATTATTTTGGATCAAAGGATGACATCTACCGGGCAGCAATCGCACGGCTCATTCAGGGATGGGACGAGGCGTTGGAGGAAATCGCCCTGGAGAAAGACCCTGCGGAAGCCTTCACGCGATACGTGACGGCCAAACTGCGATTTTCGCATCAACATCCAACTGAATCCAGGCTGTTTGCCAATGAAATCCTTCGCGGCGCGGAGTTTTTGACCGAGCAGGAACGGAAACATATACGGGACGTCACAAATTACCGGGTCGCTGTCATCGAAGCCTGGATCGCAGCCGGAAAAATCGTGCGGGTCGATGCCAGGCACCTGCTGATCATGTTGTGGGCTGCAACGCAGTTTTATGCCGACTTTCAACCCGTTGTTCGTGACGCTCTGGGCAACCGCAATCTCGAGTCCGCCGATTTCGATGCGGCGGCGCGCTGCATCGCAGATACAATACTTGCCGGGTTGATCCCTCGGGATCCCGAGCCGATTTGAATTCCGGCGAAATGCCGTCGACGTAGTGTACACACAGCATGGCGTCGAGCCGGATCCTGTCACCTCTTACATTGCCAACGGTCAGGACCCGACATCGTCGCGTCCATCAGAACTGAAGTGCTCCTCCAGGAAGCTCACGAAGGTCCGGCTCGTGTTGTCGAGTTCGCGCGGAAACCGACTGAGAATGCCAAGGCTTCGCCGCGGCGTGCGGACCTGAATGGGAACGGCCTGGATTCCGAACTGGCTGCCGATCTCGGCGACGGTGGTCTCGGGAAGCACCGTCAGGCAGTCCGAACCCTCCAGAAAACTCAGAACGCTGGCCAGCGACCCTCCTTCAAACACCACTTCAGCTTCCTGCATTTCGAGTTCCGAAAGCACCATTTCCATGTCGGCGGCAAGCGGGCTGCCCTCCGGCGGCACGATCCACCCATAGTCGAGCAGCGCCAGCGGTCGCGGAAAGGCAAGTTTCAAAATCGGGTGTCCCGCCCGGCACGCAACGACATTGTGCGCCTCGATGAGCGGGGTAAAGGCAAGGTCCTCATCGATCTCGCCCACGCCGCGCGGAAAGATCGCGAGATCTGCCCGCCCATGGCGAACAGCGTCCTTCAATTCGCCGCCATAGCCATACGAAACCGCGAAGGACACGCTTCCATGACGATCCCGAAACGTCGGCAAGAGGCGCGAAATGACCCCATCCGTGAAGAACGGCGGCCCGGCGATGCGCAACATTCCTTTCGTGCCGGACCGGAATTCCTGAACCTCGCGGCCGGCAAGTTCCTGGGCCCGCAGGATCGAGGCGCCCTGCAACGCAAGTGACCCGCCCAGTTTCGTCAACGACCATGGCCTTGCAGAGCGGTCGAAGATGGGTGCGTCAAGGCGAATCTCGAGATCGGATACCAGCCGGGAAAGGGCTGGCTGCGACGTGCCAAGTGCAAGGGCCGCGCGGGTAAGTCCCCCTTCGCGACGAATTACTTCAATTGTCGCAAGATGCTTGGCGTCCAGTTTCATATCGGGATGATATGATAAGTGATAAAATGAATACTACCATATCAATTCCAGCTAGGTATCTTTCACGCAGGGGGAGGAAGTTGGACACGCTTCAATTCGATTTGACCGGCAGCCCGGCGCGCATCGTCTTTGGGCGCGGATCGCTCAGCAGGACTTGCGAAGCACTGGACTGGCTCGACGCCAGTCGCGCGCTGGTTCTGTCCACGGACGCGCAGAAGGAACCTGCGGAGGCGCTGGCCTGCAAGCTCGGCAAGAGATGCCTTGGCGTCTATGCCAAGGCAACGATGCATACGCCCGTCTCTGTCACCGAGGCCGCGATGGACGTCATCGAAGAGCAGCGCGTGGATTGCCTGATCTCCTTTGGTGGCGGGTCCACGATCGGATTGGGAAAGGCCATCGCCTATCGCACCGATCTCCCGCAGATCGCTATCCCGACCACCTACGCGGGCTCCGAAGTCACTCCAATCCTCGGCCAGACCGAGGATGGCAAGAAAACGACGCTTCGAAGTGAACGCGTCCTTCCCGAAATCGTGCTCTACGATCCCGAATTGACCGGCACGCTTCCGCTGTCAATGAGCGCAACCAGCGGCATAAATGCTATCGCCCACGGCGTTGAGGCGCTTTATGCACAAGATCGCAATCCGATCTCGACCATGATGGCCGCCGAAGGCGTCCACGCGCTTTGCAAGGCATTGCCGGCTCTCTCCGGCGGCAATGGAGATGACGATGCGCGCGACCTTGCGCTCTATGGCTCATGGTTGTGCGGCTCGGTGCTCGGACAGGTGGGAATGGCCCTGCATCACAAGCTGTGCCACACGGTCGGAGGAGCATTCGACCTTCCCCACGCAGAAACGCATACGGTCATCCTTCCGCACGCAACGGCCTTCAATTCGGCCGTTGCAGGCGACCTTCTGCAACCGGTTTCGGATGCCTTGGGCGGAACTGTCCCGGGGTTGGGCCTGTTCGGGCTTGCAAAGGGTCTGGGCGCACCGACCGCGCTAAGGGATCTCGGAATGCCCGAATCCGGAATCGCTCATGCAGCAGATCTCGCAATGGCCAACCCGTACTGGAATCCCAGGCCCTTGGACAGGGATGCAATCGAGGCGCTTGTCCGCGCCGCATACGTAGGTGAGCCGCCAGGCGGTTGACCTGTCACGAAAGACCCTGCACTTCGAAATGAGCAGGGAGAAATGGAGCAAGCAATGAAGAACATCTCAAACACACGGCGGCAGTTTCTCAAGACGTCCGCCGCAGCCGGAGTCGTTGCAGCCTCGGGGCTGTATGCACCAGCCGCACTCGCGCAGGCCCGAACAGTGAAGATCGGATACGTGACGCCGCAAACCGGCCCGCTCGCGGCCTTCGCGGAGGTCGATCAGTTCACCATAGACGGGTTCCTGCAGGCCGTTTCGGGCGGAATCAAGTCGGGTGGCAAGACCTTCAATGTCGAGATCGTGGTGAAGGACAGCCAGTCCAACCCGAACCGCGCCGCAGAAGTGGCAAAGGAACTGATCGTCGATGACGAGATCGACATCATGATCGTCGCCCATACTCCGGAGACGACAAACCCGGTGACAACGATCTGCGAGATCGAGGAAATTCCCTGCGTCTCCAGCGTTGCTCCATGGCAGCCATGGTTCATCGGTCGTCAGGGCAATCCCGGCGATCCGTCGACGTGGAAACCGTTCGACTATACCCACCACTTCTTCTGGGGCCTGGAGGACATCATCGCCGTCTTCCTGAACATGTGGAACCAGCTCGACACCAACCGCAGCGTCGGCGGGCTTTTTCCGAACGATGCCGACGGCAACGCGTGGGGAGATCCCAATCTCGGCATGCCGCCAGCATTTGCCGCCGCTGAGTTCAACCTGACCGACCCGGGCCGCTACGAGAACTTGCAGGACGATTTCTCGGCCCAGATTTCGGCCTTCAAGGATGCCGACTGCGAAATCCTCACCGGCGTCGTCCTGCCGCCTGACTTCGCAACCTTCTGGACCCAGGCCGCGCAACAAGGGTACCGTCCAAAAGCCGCAACCGTCGGCAAGGCGATCCTGTTTCCTTCGACCGTGAACGCGATCGGAGATGCAGCCCAGAACCTCTCTTCCGAGATATGGTGGTCAAACGTCCACCCGTTCAGCTCCTCGTTGACCGGTCAATCGGCCGCGGAAGTCTGCGATGCCTACGAAAGCCAGACCGGCAAGCAGTGGACGCAGCCGCTCGGATTCGTGCATGCGCTGCTCGAGGTGGTGACCGACGTCCTGAAGCGGGTCGACAGCATCAATGATACCGAGGAAGTGTCCGCAACGGTCGCTGCGACGGATCTGCAAACCATTGTTGGTCCGGTCAAGTGGGACGGCGCGAACCTGCCGCCGTTCGCGCAGAAAAACGTCTCCAAGACGCCCCTTGTCGGCGGGCAGTGGCGAAAGTCGAGCGACGGCCGGTTCCGCATCACGATCGTTGACAACCAGACCTATCCGGACATTCCCGTGGGCGGCGAAATGCAACCCATAGGTTAAGCGGGCGGGCGGGCCGGTCTTCACCGGCCCGCCCCGGCAAGGACGGGATTGGTGCTGCTGGAAATTCGCAATCTTCGCCGCTCGTTTGGAGCCGTTGTCGTGGCCGACGACATTTCCCTGGATGTTGCCGAGGGCGAGGCTCTGGGCATTGTCGGCCCCAACGGCGCAGGCAAGTCGTCGCTGTTCAACCTGATCACGGGTCAATTGACGCCGGACGGCGGGAACATCCTTCTCGATGGCACCGACATCACGAATGCGCCGGTGCGTCGGAGGGTGCAGGACGGCATCGGAAGGAGTTTCCAGATACCGCAGCCATTTGAGCACATGACGACCTTTGAAAACGTCTCGGTCGCGGCATGCTTCGGTGCCGGCGGATCGGAGACAGAAGAGCAGGAACACGTGATCGACGTCCTGCACCGGACGGGCCTGCTGCCAAAGGCGAACATGCCGGCCGGCAGTCTTTCGCTCCTTGAGCGCAAGCGGCTGGAAATGGCGCGGGCGCTCGCCACGAAGCCCCGCCTTCTCCTGCTCGACGAGATTGCCGGCGGATTGACAGAGGCCGAGTGCCAGTCGCTGATTGCAACCATTCAGGAAATCAACGCGGGCGGCACCACGATCGTATGGATCGAACACGTGACGCATGCGCTTCTTGCCGTGGTGTCCCGCCTGATCGCAATCGACTTCGGCAAGATCATCGGCGAGGGCAACCCGCAGGCTGTCATGGATTCCGAGGCGGTCCGACAGATCTACCTGGGGATGGAAGCATGACCTTTCTGGCCACCCACGACCTGACGGCCTTCTACGGCGACTTCCAAGCTCTTTACGGCATCAACGCGCATGTCGATGAAGGCGAAACCATCGCCATCGTCGGCGCGAACGGCGCCGGAAAGTCCACGCTGCTGGCGGCGATCACCGGGCGGCGCAAGGCACCGCCGCAGATGATCGAGTTCGATGGCAGACCCATAGGCGGGATGCGCCCCGCCGAAATCATGGCCCTTGGCATCGCGCTGGTGCCGGAGGGGCGGCAGCTCTTCCAGTCGCTGTCGGTCGAGGAGAACCTCCTGGTCGGCAACTACGGCAGAAAGGTGCGGGGACCCTGGACCTTGGAAAAGGTCTATTCGCTGTTTCCGATCCTCAAGGAGCGCCGCAACCAGGATTCAAACTCGCTCTCGGGCGGGCAGCAGCAGATGGTGGCGCTCGGGCGCGCACTCATGTCGAACCCGCGCCTGTTGCTGTGCGACGAGATCAGCCTCGGCCTCGCACCCGCTGTCATCAAGGACATCTACAAGGCGATCGCGGACATTCGGGCCGAAGGCGCAAGCGTTGTCATCGTGGAGCAGAACATCACCCAGGCCCTTGCGGTATCCGACCGCATTTTCTGTCTTCTCGAGGGGCGGGTCACGCTTTCGGGACGGCCGGGCGAACTGACGCGTGACCAGATCGGCATGGCTTATTTCGGGGGCTAGGGAATGTTCGTTCTCGACACGTTGATCCAAGGCATCCTGCTGGGCGGGCTTTACGCGCTCTTCGCCACCGGCCTGAGCCTGATCTTCGGCATCATGCGCCTCGTGAACCTTGCCCACGGCGATTTCATGATCGTCGGCGCCTTCGCCGTGCTGGTGCTTGTCGAAGCCCTTGGCCTGCCCATCGTCTTTGCCGCTGCCCTGGCCGGCGTTGCCATGTTCGTCCTTGGCTACGCCCTGCAGCGGCTGCTGCTGAACCGCACCCTCGGCAAGGACATCCTGCCGCCGCTTCTCGTCACTTTCGGCCTGTCGATCATCCTGCAAAACGGGATGCTGGAGACGTTCTCGGCCGACACGAGGAGGTTGAGCCTTGGACCGCTCAGCGAGGCGTCCATTCCCCTGGGCGGCGGCTTGGCCGCCGGGGTCGTGCCCGTCCTGACGTTCGCTTCGGCCGTTCTGGTCATCCTGTTCCTGAACTGGCTGTTCTACCGCACGGAGACGGGCCGGGCATTTCGCGCAACCTCCGACAACCCGGAAATCGCCCAGCTCATGGGCATAGACAACAACCGCATCTTTTCGCTGGCCATGGCGCTCGCCCTGGTCGTCGTGGCAATTGCCGGGCTCTACCTTGGCGCTCGTGCGACCTTTGATCCGCTGATCGGTCCAAGCCGCCTGATCTTCGCCTTCGAAGCCGTGATCATCGGAGGCCTGGGCAGCTTCTGGGGCACCCTGATCGGCGGCATCATCCTGGGTCTGGCGCAGACGATCGGCGCCCAGGTGTCTCCTGAGTGGCAGACGCTGTCCGGCCATGTCGTCTTCCTGATCGTGCTCGTGCTGCGGCCGCGCGGCCTGTTTCCGAGAAGGGTCGACTGATGCCGGAGATGAGCCAGTATCAGGTCGCCAAGTCGACCCGCGCCAGCAACGTCGCGCTGCTCGTGCTGGTTGTCGTGATCGCGATACTGGCTGTAGCGCCCGCGTTTGTCTCCCGGTCGCTCCTGCAGGATCTCTTCTTCGTCCTGACCATGGTCGTGCTGGCCCAGTGCTGGAACCTCCTCGCCGGGTATGGCGGGCTCGTGAGCATCGGCCAGCAGGCCTATGTCGGCCTCGGGGCCTATGCGGGGTTCGGCTTCGCGATCCTGCTTGGCATGAACCCGCTTGTCGCGATTCTTGCCGCTGGCGTGATCGGCGCACTCTTGAGCGTGCCGACGGCCTACATCGTCTTCCGCCTGCAAGGTGCATACTTTGCCATCGGCACGTGGGTCGCGGCCGAGGTCTATCGCCTGCTCTTCGCGCAATGGAAGGCGCTTGGCGGCGGCACCGGCACGTCCCTTCCATCGGAAGTGGCGCGCAGCGTCTGGGGCGTTGGCTGGGTGCGCGAGGTGTTCGACGTCAAGTCGTCAGCCGCTCGCGACATCATTTCCTACTGGGTCGCGCTTCTGCTGGCCGTCGTCGTGATCGGCGCCATCTACGCCTTCCTGCGAACCCGCAACGGCCTTGCCCTCTCCGCCATTCGCGACAACCCGAATGCGGCGGAAAGCATCGGCGTCGACACGGCCCGCGCCAAGCTCGCAGTCTACATCTTCGCGGCGACCGGCGCAGCCCTGGCAGGTGCGCTGATCTATTTCCAGAAGGCCTCCATCACGCCCCAAAGCGCATTTTCCGTGATCGACTGGACGGCGTTCGTCCTGTTCATTGTCGTGATCGGCGGCATTGGCACCCTAGAAGGTCCGATCATTGGCGCCCTCATTCTCCTTGCCCTTCAGAACTGGTTTGCGGACTACGGGACATGGTACCTGATGGCACTTGGCGCACTGGCGATTGCCGTTATGCTCGTGGCTCCCAGGGGCATTTGGGGATGGGTGCAGGCCAGATACGACTTCTCGATATTTCCCACGCGGCGGCGGCTGATCGGCCCGGACACGCCGGTGCCCGACTACACGCAGCCCATTCAGGAAGTGAAGGCGCCTGTGCCGGTCGGCGTGAGCGGGGCGGAACTGCCCAATGAGGTAACGACCATGTTTGACATCGAAACCGACGTGCTGATCATCGGATCGGGGCCAGCGGGGGGTGCTTCGGCGGCGCTCCTGTCCAGCTACGGCATCCCGAACATCATGATCGAGAAATACGGCTGGCTGGCAAACACGCCGCGCGCTCACATCACGAATCAGCGCACGATGGAAGTCCTTCGCGAACTCGGCATCGAGGAGGAGGCCAAGGAAAAGTCGGTGCCGCAGGAGTTGATGGGCAACAACGTCTTCTGCACTTCGCTCGCGGGCGAGGAGATCGGAAGGCTGCTGACCTGGGGCAATCACCCGAGCCGCAAGGCGGACTATGACCTGGCCTCGCCATGCCGCATCTGCGACATCCCTCAAACACTCCTGGAGCCGATCGTCGTCGGCAAGGCGATGGAGACCGGCACGGTCACCCGGTTCAAGACCGAATACGTCAGCCACATGCAGGATGCGGATGGTGTCGTGGCCACCGTGCGGGATCGCGTGGCGGACCAGACCTATCGCATACGGGCAAAATACATGATCGGAGCGGACGGAGCCCGGTCGATCATCACGGAACAGCTTGGCCTGCCGATGGAAGGCGAAATGGGGCTTGAGGGCTCGATGAACATCGAGTTCACGGCCGACCTGAGCAAATACGTGGCACATCGCCCCTCCGTTCTCTACTGGATCTTCCAACCCGGCTCGAACATCGGCGGCATCGGCGCAGGCGTGATACGCATGGTGCGTCCATGGAACAAGTGGCTGTCGATTTACGGATACGACGTGAAAGACGGTCCTCCGAACCTGTCCAGCCAAGAGGCGGCAGACATCGTGCGGGGCCTCATCGGTGACCAGGACATCGACGTCACCGTCACCAAGCTCAGCTACTGGACCGTGAACAACATGGTGGCCAGCAGCTATTCCAAGGGCCGGGTGTTCTGCATGGGCGATGCGGTACACCGTCATCCACCGACCAACGGTCTTGGCTCCAACACCTCGATCCAGGACGCCTACAACCTGTGCTGGAAGCTCAAGCTCGTGCTTGAGGACAAGGCTGACGAAAGCCTTCTCAACACCTACAACGAGGAACGCCAGCCCGTCGGTCGCCAGATCGTGACGCGTGCCAACAAGTCGATTCAGGACTACGCGCCCATTTTCGAAACCCTGGGCCTCCTGCAATCCGGCAGTCCGGACGACATCAAGCGGCGCATGGATGCCCGCAAGGAACCCACGGTCGAAGCCGACGCACGCCGCAAGGCACTGAACAAGTACTTCAGGCAAAAGAGCTACGAGTTCAATTGCCACGGGGTGGAAATGGGGCAGCGTTACGCGAGCAGGGCGATCGTTTCGGACGGCACGCCCGAGCCCGAGTATACGCGCGACCGGGAGCTCTACTACCACGCCACGACATGGCCCGGCGCTCGCATTCCCCATGTCTGGCTGGACGTCGACCAGGAAAAGGTCTCGACCCTTGATCTGGTCGGCCGCGGCCGCTTTGTTCTCCTGACCGGAGTGTCGGGTGCCGGATGGGTCGAGGCCACCGCTCGGGCAGGCGCCGTGACGGAAGTGGACATACGCGCATACCAGGTCGGACCCGGCTGTGAAGTCAATGACACGTTCGGGGACTGGGCGATGCAGTCCGAGGTTTCGGACAGCGGCTGCGTCCTGGTCCGCCCTGACGGCCATGTCGGCTGGCGGGCGCAGTCGCTGAGCGCCGAGCCGACCGTCGACCTGACACGCGTCATGCAGACCATCCTGGGGAGATCGTAATGCCGGATCAAAGCCTCTCCGAATATGTCCGTGCAGCGAATTCGCCTCTGATCGACCCCGAACGCAATCGGCAGGTCGGAAGCGGGTCATCGCGATTCGAACTCTATCACTTCGCCCTTTCCATTTGTTCGTACAAGGTGCGCACCTGCCTCTTCGAGAAGGGTGCAGCCTTCATGAGCCATGACATCCGCATCCTGCCGCCAGTGCTCGAGAACTATCATCCCGACTACGTGCGCTTGCGCATGCAGGGCGGCAAGGGGCGCGAGATGGTGGACGGCTACACCGGACGATCATCCTTGAATTCCGAGGGGTTTGACCCGGCGGCCGTGCCCACCCTGGTGGATCACGAGGAAGGCCATGTCCATGTAGACAGCGTTGCCATCTGTCAGCACGTGGATCGCACCTGGCAAGGCGGCACGGAACTGATGCCGGCCAGCCTGCGACGCGAGATCGAGCGCGAAATCGATATCGTGGACGGCACACCGCATGTCGCGGTCCTGTACGGTGCGCATCCAGACGGCGACTATCGCCCCGAAGTGCTCAAGACCAGCATCGCCGGCGCACATGACTACAAGATCATGAAGCTGATGGAGGGCCGCTCCCTTTCGGTTGGGCACCCGCGCCTGATCGGGGCTTACGACGCCAAGATTCGGAAAGAGGCCGCCGCCCGTCACTACGTCTCCACCCCGGACATGATGCGCGCTGCGACAGGCGAAATCCTGGAGATCGTCGCCGACCTGGAGGATCGTCTTGCAGACGGCCGCGACTGGGTTTGCGGCGATGCCTTCACGATGGCCGACGTCATGTGGGCCACAAGCCTGTGGCGCATGAAATGGCTTGGAATGGGCTTTGCCTGGGAGGGCGGTCACGCGCTGAACGACGCTGTGCATGACAGGGTCGGCGACTACGCCGAGCGCCTGTTTGAGCGACCGTCGTTTCAGGAGGCCGTGATCCGCTGGCCAGGGAATCCCCCGTCCGAGCACGTCATGGAACACTACCCGGACGCCGTGTCCAGGGAATCGGACAGCAATGCGCGAGCCGAAACCGTCGAAGGCCACGGGCGCGACATCCGGGAGGAAAGCCTCACGGGAGCGGTCCTTGCGACGATGAAGGGCACCAGCAATCCGCGCGCGCGGCAGGTCCTGTCCGCCCTCACGCGGCATCTCCACGCATTTCTCGAAGAGGTGCAGCCTACGGAAGGGGAATGGGAATACGGCATCGAATTCCTGACCAGGACCGGCCATCTCTCGACCGGCGGACGGCAGGAATTCGTGCTCCTGTCCGACGTGACGGGCGCGACTGCCCGGGTGGACCTGATCAACAACCGGTTTCCGAGCGGGGCCACGGAAAATTCGGTGCTGGGCCCGTTCTTCGTCGAGGATCGCCCGACATTCGAGAACGGCGAGGACATTTCCGGCGGCATCAAGGGAAAGCCGATGTTCTTCAATGCCCGCGTCATCGACACTGACGGGCAACCTGTCGCCGGTGCACGCGTGGACATCTGGCATTCAGATGATGACGGCCATTACGACATCATGCTGCCGGAGCAGAAGGATCCGGCGATGCGCGGACTCTTTCGTACAGACGCGCACGGGCGGGTCTGGTTCACCTCGATCCTGCCGAAGAGCTACCCGATCCCGGACGACGGCACCGTGGGCGACCTGCTTCGTGTCTCTAATCGGTCGATAATGCGACCGGCTCATGTCCATGTCCGCGTGGAGGCGCCCGGATTCCGGCGTCTGACCACCATGCTGTTCCTGGATGGCGACCGTCATCTTGACAGCGACCCTGTGTTCGGCGTGAAGCAGTCCCTGATCATGCCGTTTGTCGAAAAGACCGACCAGCGGGCGCCTGACGGAAAAAAGGTTCCGTCACCAGCCTATTGCGTCGAGTATGACTTCGTGTTGGCGCGGGCAGCCTGATGCCACGTATCGTCAATGCATCCCAACTACAGCGAAGGAGGTCTCCATGTCCGGCATTCTGACCACCGCCATTGTGCTCATTGTTGCGGCAATTCTGATCATCGTGATTCTTGCGCGGCTGTACCGAAAGGCCACCCGCGAAACCAGCCTGATCCGAACGGGTCTCGGCGGCCAGCGGGTGATCATGGCCGGGGGGGCGATCGCCCTGCCCTACTTCCATGAGGTCACCGAGGTAAACATGCGCACGTTGCGCCTCGAAGTGAAGCGTTCCGGCGAAGACAGCCTGATCACGAAGGATCGGCTGCGCGTCGATATCGGGGCAAGCTTTTCTGTTGCCGTGGACACGGATGCGGAGGCCGTGGCCAGGGCCGCGCAAACGCTGGGCGACCGCACGTTCACCGCCGACAAGCTCCGCGAAATCGTCGAAGGCAAGCTTGTCGACGCGCTCCGTTCGGTGGCAGCGCAAATGACTCTCGACGAACTGCACGAGGGACGATCGAGCTTCGTGAAGGAGGTCCGCCAGCTGATTGCGGAGGACTTTGCCGAAAACGGGCTGCGCATCCAGTCCGTGTCGCTGACCGCCCTCGACCAGACACCCTTTGCCGCGCTGGATGAAAACAACGCGTTCAACGCGGTCGGCATGCGCAAGCTGGCCGAGGTCATAGCAACGTCCAAGAAGGAACGCGCGCAGATTGACGCTGACGCTGAAGTGTCGGTCAGCCTGTCGTCGATGGAGGCAACGCGCCGAAAGCTGGAAATCGAGCGCGACGAGGAGCAGGCCCGGATTAGCCAGCACGAGGAAATCGAAACGCTCAAGGCCGGTCAGCAGGCCGAGATCGCACGGCAGCGTGCGGATGCAGAGCGCGAGGCGGAAGCCGCACGCATCACCAAGGAAAAGGCCGTTCGCGAAGCGGAGGTGGCCCGCGACCGCGCAATCCGAGCTGCCGAGATCGCGCGCGACCTGGAAGTTCAGGCATCCGAGATTGCCAAGGAACGGGACTTGCAGCTGAAGCAGCAAGAACGACAGATCGCTGTGGCCGAAAAGGCCAAGGCGGAAAGCGCCGCCCGCTCCGCAGCGGACGTTGCCCGGGCAGAAGCGGCCAAGGCCGAGGCGTCGATCGCCACGGCACAGCGCCTGGCCGAAGCCGAGCGGGACAAGATGCTGGCACTGATTTCGGCCCAGGAGCAGTCGGAAGCGGAAGGCGCGCGCCTGCGGACACTGGCCAAGGCCGAGAAGGATGCGTCCGTGGACCATGCGGCTGCCCGCCTGCAGTCGGCAAAGGCGGAAGCCGACTCTGACCGCGAACGCGCAGCCGCAAAGCGCGAGGCGCTGCTGGCCGAAGCCGAAGGCCAGAAAGCCCTGCACGAGGCGGAGAACGCGCTCGATACACGCCTTGTCGAGATGAAGGAGGAACTTGCGCGGATCGAGACCCTGCCAAAGGCCATATCGGAAATGGTCAGGCCGGCCGAAAAGATCGAAACGATCAAGATCCACAACGTCACCGGATTGGGCGGCGGAATCTCCGGCGACGGAGGGGATGCCGGCAAGACTCCGGTCAATCAGGCCCTGGAGTCGATTCTTGGCATGGCCGTGCAGCTCCCTGCCCTGAAATCGCTTGGGGATGAACTGGGCCTGTCGATGGGCAGCGCGCTCGAGGACGTCAAGCGCGTTTCGGACGACAAGGAGAAGGATTAACCGCTTCGAGAGGTATCCGCGCCGCCCGGACCACTTTGCGTGAACGCCGGCATGGTGCGGCACCGTGGCCCGATCTCGTCATCGCCAACGGAGCCTTGGCAGAGTCCACGAATGCATGACAGATTGTGCGGCGTGCCGTGCCTCCGAGCACGAGGTTCGATATGTCAATCCCACAAGGTCGATATGGGGACAGCGGCCATTCGCTCTCCAAAAGGAACGACGTCAGTGCCGTCATGAAGCACGACACCGAAGGCGAACCTGCTTCCGCAAGTCTCCTCAAGAACCTTCAGGCCGCCGAAATCGCTCGATCTTACCGTTGCGGATGCTTTCACTTCAATGCCTGCAATCAAGCCGTCATTGCGCTCAAGGACGATGTCCACCTCGCGATTCATATGGTCGCGAAAATGGAAGAGGCTCAGCCACAAATCCGATGCGGTCATCAGCTTCCTGATCTCAGAGTAAACGAAGCCTTCGAGCAGTGCCCCAAACAGATCGCGACTTTTCGTCACGCGTTCGATGCTGAGTCCTCGTGTTGCTGCCAACAAACCGGAATCGAGAAAGTGCAGCTTTGGAGTCTTGACGATCCGCTTGAGCGCATTTGAATGCCACGGCCGCAATGCCGAAACCAGGAATATCTGTTCAAGCAGCACGATGTAGCGATGTGCGGTCTTGTGGCTGACATTGATGCCGGCAGCGATCCTGGAAAAATTGACGAGCTGTCCGGAGTGTTCGGCCAACAGCTGCACGAATCTTGGAAGCTCGGTCAACTTTTTCATGTCGGCGATGTCCCTGAGATCGCGTGTCAGGACCGATGTCAGGTAGGAACGCGCCCAACTTATGCGGCGGCGCTCGCTCTCACGATCGAGCACTTCAGGAAATCCTCCGCTCATGGCCCTGCGAACGATGTCGTCGTCAACATGGTTGTTCCGAACACCCTGCAGCTTCCCTTCGAACAAGCGTTCCAAAAAGGATGGCACGGTGCCAATGATTTCGGCCTGGGCCAATGGAAGCATCTGGATTGTCTCCATTCGGCCAGCCAAACTGTCGGCGACACGCGGCAACGTCAGTACATTGGCCGAGCCAGTGAGCAGGAACCTTCCGGGACGCTTGCCTTCGTCCACAGACTTCTTGATCGCCAGCAACAGATCCGGTGCGCGCTGGATTTCATCAATCGTCGCCCGTTCCAGTCGCCGCACGAAGCCAACCGGATCGGATTGTGCGGCATCGAGGGTCGCCGGATCGTCGAGCGTAAAGTAAGTCCGGCTGCCTCTCTTGATGGCTTGCACCAGAGTGGTCTTGCCGGCCCGGCGTGGTCCCACCACCAAGACCACGGGCGTGTCTTCAAGGGCTTCCTCGACTTTGTGTTCGATCAATCGATCATACATGTGCAGATTCCAGATCCATGACAATCGGGAATAGCCTACATGATGATTGGGAGTCTAGAGCATGATGATTGGGACTCTTACAACCGATATCTTCCAATTCGCGGACACCCTAAACCATTTGGCAGACCCAATAGAACTCGTTGCCCTCGAGCCTCGCGTCTGGCTCGCATGCTCCAATGCAGAGAAGGACCGTCACGCGAACTGCGACGCACCGCGACGTCAGTACATGGGCCGATCCGGAGAGCAGCAATCATCCGGATCGCTTGCCTGCTTCCACATCAATGCCTGTCGAGTCCGTTTCTGTTGATTCACGGCCCCATGTGGAGTCGGCGCGAATTCGCCTTCGCGGACACTTCTGTGCCGACCTGTGTGCCTGCGGCAAACAAGACCAAGCAGGAAATTTCGTAGAGACACTTTCCGCATGCACCCTGCATCGTGGTATTGGCACCAGGCGCATATGCTGCGTGGAATCGACAATTGGACGGAACGGAGCACGACGATGGCCTGCTGGCGAATCTGTTTTGACGACGCGGGCGGACGGCTCGACGGTTTCGCTGACCAGATCAGAGCGGACATCGATGATGCCCGTCAGCGCGCCGAACTGGTGATGCCGCCGGTTGCAGTCGAAGTCGTCGTTCAAGCGACCTCAGACTGGGTCATCCCGGAGACGGGGTACGTCGGCCACACGCCGTCAGCAACCGAGATGCGGCTGAAATTTGATCCAGACAACGCCGCGTTGCCGAAGAACATGGGCGAACCAATTGCACGGATGGTCGCGCATGAGCTTCACCACATTCACCGGTGGCGCGGTCCGGGTTATGGCGAGCGGCTGGGCGAAACGCTGGCATCCGAAGGTCTGGCGGGGCAATTCTGCAAGCAGCTCTTTCGTTCGCCGCCGGAATTGTGGGAAGGCGCTGTCAGCGGGTTGAAACTTGTCGAGTGCGCAAGGGCCGCACTGTCCGCCTGGGATTCTGAAGCCTACGATCATTTCCGGTGGTACTTCGGCTGGAGAGACCTTCCACGTTGGACAGGCTACTCCTTGGGCTATGCGATGGTCGGGCGGTACATTGAGAGTTCCACGGGCATCTCGGCAGCGACTCTTGCCCATGAGCCCGCCGAAACGTTTCGTCATGTCCTGGAAGACATGGCGGGATGATAGCCGCCATCGAGCATGTCGGCAACAAGAACGCGAAAGACGCTGCCACGCACTCTTCCAGGGCGTATCCGTGTTCTCCGGTCATTGATCGGCGCCCGAGTCCCGATCTGCCCACTCGCCCAACCAGTCTCATTGCGCTGATTCGCGGGCCCGCGTCACGTACATGCTCGAACCTGCCGTTCTGGCAAGCCACCCCGTCAGTGCATCAAGCGGGAACGACAGTGCCTCGGCACTACTTTCAGAAGGATCTGGCGCAAAATCAGTCCATGTCCTAGAAGTGGTGTCCGTTGAGGCAGGGATCGATACCCGGCGGCAAGGATTGCAATCCAGCAACCTTGGCAACCCAAACCGGTGCTGGCGCAGATCGCAGCCGCAATCTCGGCATTCGAAATCAGGGAGGCAACGTGCAGTGTGCTCAAGAAGTGCAGACGAACTCGAGGCAGGCTTGCCCTGCATTCAAGCGTCACCCCAACACGCAGGGATGGTCGAGATGATCGTTCGCCGGCCTGACACGGACAGGCGGGAAGAAGTGGAAATTGGCGAACTGGATGTCGACGCAGGACTGGTCGGTGACAACTGGCGCACTCGCGGAAGCGGAATGACGAAGGATGGGTCGGCACATCCGGACATGCAACTGACCCTGATGAATTCTCGGACCATATCGCTGCTTGCCGGGTCCAAGGACCGTTGGGCACTCGCGGGCGATCAGTTCTACGTTGATCTGGATCTATCGAAGGAAAATCTTCCAGCCGGGACCAGGCTTGTCATGGGTTCGGCAACAGTAGAAGTGACCGCAGTCCCGCATACCGGTTGCAAGAAGTTCATGTCCCGCTTCGGAGTCGAAGCGTTGAAGTTCGTAAACTCCCGGCGCGGGAGGGAGCTTTGCCTTCGCGGCATTAATGCACGGGTGGTGGTATCGGGTCGCGTGGAATCTGGGTGCAAGATCCAAAAGGAGCAGGCGCAAACGCCGTGAAAGTCACCGCGCTGCCGCCCGGGCATTTTAGGCGTGCCTCACAAGGCTGGCCTTGCCAAGCCAGATCGGAAAGTTGACAGTCTTCAGGAGGCAGTCGTTCGTCAAACGCAACACGTGTCGCAGTCGCGACTGCGATGCGCAGGATGGCACCTGCATCGAGGTGCATCTCAAGTACGTGCTTGCCGACGATTCGGAAGTTGGTCGTGATTCGGTCAGCGAGTGCTCGATAACGCCAACATGGATTATATCATGCGTCAATTACATATTTTACGCGAGTAAAAACACTCAGGAAATGCTCAGAAAACAGCCTATTAGGCGGACCCTCGCATGACAAGCGTGGCATCGTACAGGGTCGTGTCCCGCCGTTTCGCACGTTCGCCCGAATCGATCAGCCGGAACAGGGTCTCGACACTCTTCTCGGCGATCGAGGCGTAGTCCTGCGAAACCGTTGTCAGCGTCGGGCACGTATATCGCGAGAACGGGTGGTCGTCGTGCCCGGCAACCCGCAATGCGCAACCTGCTCCGTTTCCGACCCGCATGCCCATCTCGTATGCCGCGGACAGAAACCCGATAGCAAGCCGGTCATTGCTGCAGAGGACCGTGTCCGTCGGCAGGCCGCGATTCTCGATCACGCGCATGCCTTCGCTGAAGCCGATGGCCTCGAAGTCCCATCCGTCCCCGTCCACCTGAATCAGGTGCGGCTCATGCCCAAGCCGATCCATCGTCGCCAGATATGCCGATCGGCGCTTGAACGCATTCGGGTTCGGCGGATCTTTCATTTCGAAGAAGGCCGGCGGCTCTCCGGATCGGCACAGATAGTCGATGATCAGGGCAATGCTCTGATCGTTGTTCGACCCGATGAATGCCTCGCCCAGATGCTCGATATTGCTGTCGAACAAGACCGTGGGGACATCCCTGCAGAACGCCTCGACCGAGGACCGGTCCGATGTCCGCCCCAAGGGTGCCAGAAGCACTCCTGCGGGCTTGATCGACCTGAGGCTGCCGAGATTGTCGTTTTCCTGGACCTTGGTGCCCTGCGAGTTCAGCTGAATCGGCCGGAAGCCCGCGTCGATGACCAGGCTCTCCACGTTGCGTGCGATTTCCGCGAAAAACGGGTCCGACAGGTAGGGCACCACGATCCCGATGTTCTTGGTGAGGCGGCGGTTCTGGTTGATGGCGTAGATGTTTGGGCGATAGTCGTGGCGTTCCAAAGCCGCCTCTATGCGCTCCCGGGTGGATTTTCGCACGCTGGCCGGATCGTTGAAGTACTTGGAAACCGTAGGCCGGGAAATCCCGCTCACCGCAGCAAATTCCTCCATGTTCCTGATTTTCGTTTGTGACACGACATTGCCTCTTCATACTGGAAAGCGCCGGGTGCCGAAGCATCCGACCGGTTGAAATTCACGGCCAAGATAACCGAATGTACTTCGCGCGCGCAAACTTCTGCTGGGGACCGCTGAACGATGCATCGCCGCGCGAGTGCAACGTCGCGTCTGGGAACGGCGCCGAATCCCTGCCTGGTCAGCACGTCCGTCACCGAGTGTGGCAAGTGACACAATGCCGACTTCGAGAAAGGTGCCATGTCGAGCGACCCCGTCCTAGTGACATGGCACCGTCCGGTGAAAAGGCGATCAGACATGTGCAAATTCCCCGACCTGCCAATCCACCCGACCGCGATGTGCATGGCCATGGCGCAGGTGCCCGATGCGGAGCGTAGTGTCATCGGGTCTGTAATTCGGTTCAGTTTGCATGGACATGTTCGGCGATCAGGCCCGCGACCGAGGAGCTAGGCCCTACCAGTTCAAGCACGTTTTTGTCGGGGTCCGAATGGAGATCGTCCTGGTGCCCCGAAACTCGCGCCGCCCGGTGATCGCAATGCCATTCACTGCCACGAACGATTCTGCCACCTCGGCATCCCTCACCTTGACGGCAAGATGCGTTACGCCTCGTTGGCGGCATGGGCATGGCGGCGTGCGCCGAGATTGGAGACAAGATCGGCCTCTTCCAGCCCGCCCACGGCTCGGCGCCTGAAATCATGGGCTAGGACAAGGCAAATCCGCTGGCCGCGATCCTCTTTGGAGCGCTGATGCTCGACTGTCTGGCCGAAAGGTCCGGCGACACGCGCCTCGAAGACGCCGCGCAGAAGCATCGAACAGGCTGTTGAAGGAGGTTTTGCGGCAAATGCCCTCCGTCCAATGGAATTCGGCAGGGACATGGGCACCCGTGCGGTTACGAACGAAGTTCTTTCCCGAGTGGCCGTTGGCAAAGCCTGACACATGGCAATCGTCCCAGGAGCAATTGCGGACGACTTCACCAGCGTGACCGACCGTTGCAACACGTTGGTGCAGGGCGGTTCGCGCGGTCTTGTCAGCGCTTGCCGATGCCGATCATCACTGTGACGTGAAAGATGCCGTCAAGGCAGATGACCTGCGCGCCTCGCCAGCCTTCCGCGCCTTGATCGCGGCGTCGATCATCGGGATGAGGAAGCACAGCGAATTCCCGATCCTGTGCCTTGCATGACAACGAAACTCCGGTCGCTGAGGGCATAGCCAGCAGCCTGCAGCTGGTGCATGCTGAGCGTAAGCATTCCGTTCCTGCCGCTCCCGGTGCCCGAGAGATTCCGAAACACCTTCGCGCATCCTGAATCGAGCCGCCGTTGGCATAGTGCGGAATCAGCTGAATGAGCGGCTCGGGCCTGGAACGCCTGGCTGCATAGAGTTCGTCGACCTTGGCGTTCAGCTCCGGCGAGCGGATCCTGGCAAACGGGCGCGCGAATGCCTTGTGGCGATCAATGACGGTTTCATCGAGATCGAATACGTCCATCACGTGCCCTCGGTGCAAGCGGTCCATGCAGGCCGCGTCAGCTTGATCGTCGACCCGCCTTCCGGACGACGCGCCGATGGTTCGGCACATGCATCGGGACAGAACTGCCTCCCACGTTGCGGCCTTGCACGCTCTCTTCCCGTCAGGTCTCCTTCCGATCTTCCATTCGCCCGAGCATGCCGCTGAGACCGGTCAGCGGCACCACATCTCCGTCCCGCCGGGACTGTCGTTCCGCACCTCCATAGACAACGGCCCTGGTGGTGATGTCGGGCAGTTCCTTCGCCACCCGGTTGAGCGAATCAAACCAGTCGGAGGCGACCGTCGCGCCGGACTTTGCCTCGATGGCTCCCATGCCGCTGCCGGTCTCGTACAGCAGGTCGCACTCCAAGCCGCCGCTGTCCCGAAAGAACGACAGGTTGGATCGGCGACCGCGATTGAAACGATGCTTAAGCACCTCCAACACGACGGCATTCTCGAACAGCGACCCGCGAAGCGGGTGGGTGCCGATCTGCCCGGCATGCTCGATGCCGATGAGGTGGCTCGCCAGCCCGACATCATGGAAGTAGAGTTTCGGCGTCTTGACCAGCCGCTTGCGGATGTTGGCGTGAAACGGCGGGAGCCGGAACACGACATGGCTCGCCTCCAAGATTGCAAGCCAATGGCTTGCCGTGGTGTGGGACACTCCGGCATCGGCGCCAAGGGACGACAGGTTGGCCAGTTGCCCGACGCGGCCAGCGCAAAGGCGGACAAATCTGCGGAAGTTCGCGAGATTGCGGATCTCGCCGATCCTGCGCACGTCGCGCTCGACATAGGTCTCGAAATAGTCACCGAGCGCCTGCCGTGGTTCAAGCTTCCGGTCGTGAATCCGGGGATAGAAGCCGGAATAGAGTATGTCGTCGATGCCGTCGCTCGCGCCGGTCTGTCGCCGTTCCGCAAGCGAGAACGGCAGCAGGCGAAGCAAGGCCGTCCGCCCCGCAAGCGACTGGCTTATGGCATCGGAAAGCTGGAACTGCTCGCTCCCGGTCAGGACGAAGAGGCTGTTCCGCCCTGCCTCGTCCGCCAGAACCTGCAGGTAGGAAAGGAGATCGGGGACACGCTGGATTTCGTCCAGGATTGCCCCTTCGCCGAGACGGGCAAGAAACCCCCTTGGATCCAACTCCGCGAATTCCCGCTGATCGGGCGCTTCCAGATTGACATAGTCGAGTTGCGGGAAGGCCGCACAGCAGAGCGTGGTCTTGCCGGACTGTCGCGGCCCGGTCACCGTGACGAACGGGTACTGCTCGAACAATGCCACAAGGCAAGGCGTGATCTCGCGCTTGATCATGATGCACCGTAGCCAGGATTCCAGCACATTGAAAGTTTTACTTGCAATTTGCATTGCATCACAGATTCGCTGGTGCCGCAAGTCAGCCTGAGCACAGCATCGCACCTATAGGACATCCCCGTCCCGGCAAGGAACTCCTGAAACGCGCACAACGCAAAGTGGTCGACGCTGATGCTGCCTGGGAGGCAGCCCGACGCCTGGACGACACCCCGCGGGGATTGTTGCGGGTTTCCGTCACGGGCCCGCACTTTCTGCGAGTGTTCACAGACTTTCTGCGCGACTTTCCCGAAGTGCTCCTAGAATTTCAGTCGACGACCCGGCACGTGGACCTACTTGCCGAAGGTGTCGATGTCGCAATGCGGATTGGGCCCGTTCGGGATCAGGACCTGATCGCCCGGCAGGTGCATGTCGACAGGCTGATTGTCGTTGCATCTCCGGAGTATCTGGACCGGGCCGGACATCCCTTGCGGGCATCGGACCTGGTGAAGCACGACTGCATTGTCGGGTTTTCTGGGGAATGGACCCCAAACGCGAGATGGCCCCGATGGAGCGGTGGAACCGTTGCGGTAGCCAGTCGGTTCTCGGCGAACGAGATCGAGCACATACGGCAGGCTGTGATCGACGGGGTAGGTTTGCGCCTTGATCGCTTCAGCGATCGTGGCCGAGGACATCGCCAAGGGTCACCTGATGCCGGTCCTGGAGGACGAGGTCTGTGCCGACCTGCCGGTTAGTCTTGTCTACGCCGACCGCGAATACATCGACCCCAAGGTGCGGGAATTCGTGGATCGTGCCGCCAAGATGATTGCCAGCGCAATGCCTAAGCCGCTGATTCATGAAGGGCACCGGGCACCATTGGGCACTGAGTGATGCAGGCTGCCACCAAGACCAGTGCATATGCCAAACCATTTGAAATACTGCTCAATTCGGATGGATGTTCTCTGTTCACCAATCGATTCTGCATTGTGCCTTTGGCGAACACACACTGTAGGCACTGACCGTAAGGCGCGGCGAAGTTAGGCACTTCAGTTCGAGCCCCCTTCGCTCACCGACGCAAAACGTAATCTCCTTTGGATCGATCGGGTACACTGAGTTGAAGCCACTCACTCAGCGCAACTCCCACCTAACAAAATTGCGCGCAACCTTCCGGCAGCCTTAGTCCTGAAATGGGGCATTATCCATGACTGAAATTCTCCAGCCGGATACCGTTCCGCGTCCCGCCCCGGCAACCCGGCGACATATGGTTCAGGAATACCCGCTGACGCACCGGGACGACCCAACGGGTCGGCGTCCCACCCGGCCAACGCGATGCCGCGCAGGAGATCGTTCCGGCCAACAAAGACTGTATGAGCGCAAGCGAAATACATTTCGGCCATGAAAACGAGTGCCCTTGCAATCGGCCGCGTCCTGCTCCGAAGGGTCGCAGTCCAGTCAATTGAGTCCAAAGCCTGAGTTTCAGCACGTTCCGTCAAGTCTTTCGTTCACTATTCCCCTTCCGCCTATTTCGCGGTGTCACAGAAATATCGCAACGATGCCCGGGACAAAACTGACAAGTGCAAGAACAAGCAGAGCCGCCAAATAGAACGGGAGCAGGTGGCGGACCACCTTGCCCATCTGCACCCTCTCGATGGCCACCGAGACGAACAGCGTCGTTCCGACCGGTGGCGTATACAACCCGATCGCAAGATTGACGACCATCATGACACCAAGCTGAATTGGATCAATGCCGATGCTCGGTGCCACGCCGATGAAGATGGGAGCGAGAAGCAACACGGCGGCGGGCAGGTCGAGAAACGTGCCGATCGCAATCATCAGGAGGTTCATTCCGACTATGATTGCCCATGGCTCCTTCAACGTCACAAGCATCCACGCAGCCAGGTTCTCGGGCACCGATTCGTACGAGAGGATCCACTGCAACACCGAGGAACCCATGATCACGAGCATGATGACCCCGGTCATCATGCCAGTGGTCAAGACGCAGCGAAGGAAGACGTCAAGCGTCAGATCGCGGTAGATGAATGCGCCCACGATCAGTGCATAGACAACTGCAAAGACGCTGATTTCGGTCGGGGTCACGATTCCGCCGCGCGCCAGGAAGATCACGAATAGCGGCATCAGGAGCGCCGGGATCGCCTTGTACAGATCCGCTGGCACCTTTCGGAACGAGAACCGCCGCGAGATGAAATTTGTGTGGATCAGCGCAATGGCGATGCCCGCGACCAGCACCGCCCACCCGGCAATCCATTCGGCCAGCCAGATGACGAAGAGTCCGGCCGTGGCGGCCACGATGATGACCGCATCCCTTCGATCGAAGAAAGCCGCGGGGCTGATGCGGTTCCTTTCCTCCACTGGAGAACGCGGCAGGTCGCGGATGCGTGCGATTGCGAAGCAGATTACGAAGATCAGAACCGTTAACATGATCCCAGGCACGATTCCGGCGAGAAAGAGCTTGGGGATCGATGTCTCCGTCACAAGCCCGTAGAGGATGAGCGGGATAGAAGGCGGTATCAGCACCGAAATGGTCGAGGACGAGGCATTGACGGCAGCCGAAAAACCCTCCGGATAGCCTTGCTTCTTCTGAACCGGAATCAGCGCATTTCCGAGTGCCGAGGCGTCGGCCACAGCTGATCCCGACACGCCGCCGAAGAACAGGGACCCAACAACCGACACCTGCGCCAAGCCGCCCTTCATCGCCCCGACAAGCATCTTCGAAAAGGTCACCAAGTACTCGCCGAATCGGCCCGACATCATGAGATCGCCGGCCAGGATAAAGAACGGAATTGCCAGCATCGGGAAGCTGGACGTGGGCTGATAGAGGTTCAGGATCGCTTCGAACAGGAACAGCGGCTCGTCTGAAATCATCGCGACGCCACTTGCGATCAACAACGCATGCGCAACAGGCGTGGCAAGCAGCAAGAGCGCGATAAAGACTAGTCCGGCCGTGCTCGACATGTGTCCTCCACCATTCTAGCTGACAGAATTCAGATCTTCTTCGGACTGGACACGCTCGCCGGTTGCCAGTCGATAGGCCGTCGCCAATGCCGTCAGCCCCAAGAGTGCATATCCGAACAGGAGCGCCAGATAGCTCCAGCTCTGTGGCACACCGAGCGAGGTGAACTGAACGTCGCCGGCAGCGAATTCCATGCCGCCGTCGAACTGTCCGAATCCAAGGTAGACGAAAATCACCGCAAGGCAGGCAGCGAGAATGAGCGCTTGAACCACCAAGGCCAAACTGCGCGCCGGACGCTCCGACAGGAGATTGACAAGCAACTCGACGCCGATGTGCCGACTGTGCTGAGCGGCCAGAACCGCGCCTGCCATGATGAACCACGGGAACGTCAACTGCACCACTTCGACCGACCAGTTGAGGCTTGCGTTGGTGGTATATCGCAGAACGGCATTGGCGAAAGTGGGCAGCAGCATTGCCAAGAACGTGATCCAGAGGATCGCGGCGCAAGCTGCCCGAACAATCGTGTCAACTGCATTGACGACAGGGCCCAAGAGCCCTGTCGCTTCACTTGCCACGATGATCTGTCGCAACATCATGGCGGGAGGATCAGCGCGCTGCGGCAGCAGCCGCGGCTTTCTGAATGCTCGGAACGATGTCGCCGATTTCACCTGCCCACTTGTCGTAGGCGCCGGCGGTCGCCGATTGGAACGCCGCCGTATCAACGTCGTTGAACTTGGCACCTTCGTCGATCAGCTTCTGTTCCAATTCGCTGTCGGCGATCAGGAACACGCCGCGGTTGTACCACGTCGCCGCGTCCATTGCCGTCTGGATCATTGCCTGATCTTCAGTCGACAGCGTATCCCACCACCTCTTGGAGGCCAGGATCGGCGCCATTTCGTACTTGTGGTTGGACTTGGCGATATACGGCGTCAACTCGTGCAACTTCGACGAATAGATGTTGGCCAGCGGATTTTCCTGCCCTTCGAATACACCCGACTGAAGCGCTGCGGGCAGTTCCGAGAAGGCCAACGGGGCCGGGTTGGCGCCGAGCGCGGTGAACGCGTCGATTGTCACCTGGCTCTGTGGCGTGCGGATCTTCATGCCCTTGATGTCGTCCGGATGCGCGATCGCCTTCGACGTATGGGTGATCTTGCGGATGCCGTTGTCCCACCAGGCCAACACGACATAGCCCTTCTCGTTCAACTGTGCCGCGATTCCGTCGCCGATCGGGCCATCGAGAACCTCCCATGCCGCCGGCAACGACGAAAAGAGATAAGGAAGACCAAAGGCGTTGAGATCGGCAACGATCTCGGCAACCGGGCCGTCGGAGTTTACGGTCATGTGCATCGTGCCAAGGCGCACGGACTTCAACATCTGCCTGTCGTCGCCAAGGGTTGCCGAATGTGCGACCTTGACCGTGTACTTGCCACGGCTGGCCTGTTCCAGAAGAGCGCCGAACATTTCGGCGCCGGTCACCCGTGGATTGCCGGGCTTGCCGTTGGTGCCGATCACAAGCTCTTCGGCCTGAAGCGGCGCTGCGAGTGCGACCGCGGCGGCCAAGGCCAGACTGATAGGTTTGAATTTCATCGGATTTTTTCTCCCTTACATGCGCGTGCGTATTGATGAAGCATTTCTTTATTTATTCGGTGCATTTGGCTTGGACAAATTGGATTTCTTAATTGATTATGAAGCCGTGCTTTACAAGTCTTGATATATTTGTTTACCTTTGGTCATGACACCGGATCGGCCGCCTCCACGTCCTCCCAACCTCAACGCCATCACGTATTTCGAGGCCGTGGCGAGACGCAGCCGTGTCAACCTCGCAGCATCCGAGCTTTCGGTTTCGCCTTCGGCCGTAAGCCAGCAGATAAAGGCGCTCGAAGAACAAATGGGGGTCTTGCTGTTTCGCAGGGTGAAGCGGCGCCTGATCCTTACCGAGCAGGGCGAGAGGCTCTACGAGTCGGCGACCGAGGCTCTTGGGCTCTTGCGTAATGCACAAACCCGCGTGTCCCAGAAGCGCGAACATCGCAGTCTGCGCATCCGGGTGGCCGCAAGTTTCGGAGTGCGTTGGCTGGGACCTTTGGTTACGGACTTCATTGCTGAAAATCCGGGCATCGATCTGCATGTCGACGCCACTTCCGAACTGACCGATTTCGAGAAGGAGAATGTCGATCTTGAGATCCGCTACGGCATGCGCACGCCGATTGGGTTGCACGCCAAGGCGCTGGTCGTGGAACGTGTCCTGCCACTTTGCACTCCGAAGTTCGCGGCGGCGGCCCGCGAATCCGGCGTGCAAACCGTGCTCGAAAGAACCCGGCTCATTCACACGGTAAAGGCAGCGATATCGTGGAGCGAGTGGATGACTGAGAACGAATTCGAAAATGTCGACACTTCGCACGGCCTGAAGTTCGACCGATCGTCAATGTCGCTCCAGGCCGCATGCGATGGTGCTGGCGTGGTGCTGGAGACAGCGACGCTTGCCTTGAACGAACTTCGCAGCGGCGCATTGGTCCCTCTGGCACCGGAACTCGGCAGCCTGACTTTTCCGACCTATTGGCTGACATGTCCGCCTCGGCATCTGAACCGACGGGTCGTCATTGTCTTCGGCGCCTGGATCGACAAGAAGGCAAACGCCCATGAACTGGAAAAATCTCGGCTTCTGGAGTCGCTTGGCGCAGGTGCGACCAAGGCACATTCCCATTGATTCCGATCCAGCGCGACAAGACATTCCGTAAGAACTTCTAATCTATGACAGCGGAAAATTCTGATTTCAAGGACTCTAGCGGCTTCTGATATCAAATTTCTAATGATTCATTTAGCAAGGCTAAACTAAGGATTATCGGTTCGGACTTGCTACCGGGCGTCACGCGACGCAGGGTGCGGCTGGGAATGAATTTGGTGTTCTCTCAAACTGGATTCGTCATGATCGCACTCGATCAACTGCAATCTGTTGGCGCTGAACTGGCCCGCCCCGAGTGCGTGCTTTGCACCTCGGACGGGGTGCTGCATGTTGCTGATTGGCGGGGCGGCGTGACCTTGATTGCACCTGATGGAAGACAACGGACAATCTTGGCCCGAGGAAAGTTCAAGCCCAAGCCGAACGGGATCGCGATTTTGCCGGACGGCGGCTGGCTGCTGGCACATCTAGGCGAATCCGACGGCGGTGTATATCGGCTGGCTCCTGACGGCTCGCTTGCCCCTGAGCTTCTCGAAGTTGACCGTGCACCCCTGCCGCCCACCAACTACGTCCACATTGATGGGCAGCGGCGTGTCTGGGTGACAGTCAGCACGCGACGGCAGCCACGCAATCTTGGTTACCGACCCGATTGTGACGATGGGTTCGTTGTGCTGGTAGACAATGCGGAAGCACGGATCGTTGCGGAGGGCCTCGGGTACGCCAACGAATGCCTGATCCATCCCGTGAACGGGCGGCTCTACGTGAACGAAACCTTCGCCCGGCGATTGACGCGCTTTGACGTCGATAGTGACGGGAGCTTGTCGAACAAGACCACGATGGCCGAGTTTGGTCCGGGCACCTTTCCTGACGGGCTGACATTTGACACAGAGGGCGGCATCTGGATCACGTCGATTGTCAGCAACCGTGTAATTCGGGTCGACGCCGTCGGTCGTCAGGAAATTCTGCTTGAGGACGCCACGCCGGACGACCTTGCAGGTGTAGAAAAAGCCTATCTGGCCGGTGAGATGAGCCGACCTCACCTGGACCGAACCTTTGGCCAGCGGCTCAATAATATCTCCAGCGCGGCGTTTGGCGGGGCTGAACTGAAAACGGTCTTTCTTGGCTGCCTCTTGGGCGAAGACATCGCAACATTTCGATCGCACTTTGCAGGTCTGAGGCCATTCCATTGGAATTGGACCAAGTCTTCGCAAGAGGTTTTCGCATGACGCAAACTCTAAGTGTCGGTTGCGTCGGAGCAGGCTATTTCAGTCGCTTCCACTATGACGCTTGGGGCCGGATTGAAGGGGCGCAACCGGTCGCCTCGGTCAACCGCGACATCACGAAGGCACAAGCAACCGGGCTTGCCGCTTTCGACGATCTTGGTGCGATGCTGGCAAGGATCAAACCGGACATCGTCGATATCATCACGCCGCCAATCACCCACCTTGATTACATCCAGAAGGCGCTTGAGGCCGAACCAAAGGCGATCATTTGCCAAAAGCCCTTTTGTCTCGATCTCGATGAAGCTCGCGAAGCCGTGCGCCTGTCCGATGCCGCGGGCATTCCCGTCGTGGTCCACGAGAACTTTCGCTTTCAGCCTTGGTATCGTGCAATCAAGGCCGAGATCGATCAGGGTGCCATCGGGGACACCCTGCAACTGACATTCCGTCTGCGACCCGGAGACGGCCAAGGCCCGCGCGCCTATCTTGATCGGCAACCCTATTTTCAGGAGATGCCGAGGTTCCTGGTTCATGAGACCGCCGTTCACTGGGTCGACACGTTCCGGTTCCTGATGGGTGAGCCTCAGGCGGTCTTTGCCGATTTGCGACGTCTGAACCCGGTCATTGCGGGCGAGGATGCGGGATATATCCTCTTCTCGTATGCAGGCGGATTGCGCGCGATGTTCGACGGGAATCGCATGTTGGACCATGCCGCCGAGAACACGCGCTGCACCATGGGCGAGGCGCTGATCGAGGGGTCGGCAGGCACCATTGATTTAAGGGGCGACGGATCGGTCCGTCTTCGCCGCTTTGGCGACCAGGCCTCGCGCGAAGTCTTGCCACCTTCCACACATGAGGGCTTTGGCGGCGACTGCGTATATCACCTGCAAAATCACGTCGTGCAGGCCGTGCTGGGAAGCGCCGAAGTCGAGAACGTCGCCAGAGACTATCTGCCAGTGATCGAAGCGGAAAACGCGATCTATGCGTCGGCGGAAGCCGGAGCTTGGGTAAGGCTGTGAAGGGACGAGTTCAATGAAGGTGGGATTTATCGGCGCCGGTGCCATGGGTGCTCCCATGATTGCGCAACTGGCGAAGGCTTATCCGGGAGACACGCTGGTCTTTGACGTCAGCCCAGAAGTCTCGGCCCGTGTGGCAGGCGATACTGGTGCCAGTGCTTGCAGCACTATTGCCAACATCGCGGAGGCGTCGGACGTGCTTTTCTCCTGCGTTCCGGACAACGCATCCAGCCTGCAGGTCTATCTTGGCGAAGGCGGAGTCACATCCGCGATTCGGCCGGGGTCGATTACCATCGATTGCTCCACTGTCGGCCCGGACGTCACTCAGCAAGTCCATGCCGCGCTCAAAGCCAAGGGCGCGAGTCATCTCGACGCCTCCATGCTTGGATCGGTCAAACAGGCGACCGAGGGCACGATCAGCTTTGTCGTCGGCGGCGAGGCGGAGGCATTCGAGCGTGCACAACCCGTTCTGGCGCGATGTGGCCAACTCATCCGCCACTGCGGACCATCTGGTGCTGGCAACCACATGAAGCTGATCCACCAGACCCTCGTGGCGGGTCATGCCGTCGCAGTGGCCGAGGCCTTGGGGCTCTGCCTTGAAACAGGAGCTGATGTCGAAACTTTCTTTGACATCGTGACCCAAGGCACCGGCTTCGCCTATTCGCGGTATTTTGAGAACCGCGTGCCACGCATTCGCGACGGCGAGTTCTCCGCACTCTTCATGCTCAAGTTCCTCTTGAAAGATGTCCGGCTGGCGCGCGACATGGTCCGCGATTCAGAAACGAATTACCCGAGCCTAAGCGCCATAGTGAAGACCTTCGAGGACAGCGTCGACATGGGCTGGGCAGACGATGACTTCTCCGCTGTCACGAAACTGGTTGAAGCACGCATTGGAAGGGTCGTCGCAAAGTGAAGGTTTCCCTGATCAAAGGCGACGGCATCGGCGTGGACGTGGCCGAGGCGGCGATCGCTGTCGTGGATGCGGCAGTTGCGGCAACGGGCGTTCCGGCGCTGACCTATGACGAGATCCGCGCAGGCGCGAGGTACTTCGACGAAACCGGGCGGGACATCGAAACCGGCGGCGAAACGCGTGCAGGCGAAGCCGACGCAATCTTTCTCGGTGCAATCGGGCTGCCATCAGTCCGGCATTCTGACGGGACGGAGATCGGCCCGCACTTACGTCTCAGAGACATCTTTGGGCTCTATGCAGGGGTCCGACCGGTCAAGGCTTACCCAAATGCACCCCTGCGACTGGCTGACCCGCGTGCAGCCGCGATTGACATGATCATTCTGCGGGAATCGACCGAAGGACTCTTCTATTCCGCGGCCGTCCACAAGCGGGCGGAAGTCATAGGAGATGCAGAGGTTCGTGACACGCTCAGAATCACGCGGGCGACCACCGAAAGACTGATGCATTTTGGGTTCAAGCTGGCCCAAAAGCGTAGGGCGCGCGGCAAGCCAGGGCGGCTGACCTGCGTCGACAAGGCCAATGTCTTCGCTTCAATGGCCTTCTTCCGGAAGATCTACGACGAGATTGCGGCGGAATATCCAGAAGTCGAAACCGAGTACAATTACGTTGACGCCCAGGCATTGAACCTGATCCGGCACCCATGGGACTACGATGTCATGGTCATGGAAAACATGTTTGGCGACATACTTTCTGACCTTGCAGGTGGCCTCGTTGGTGGCATGGGCATGGCGGCCTGTGCCGAGATTGGAGACAAGATCGGCCTTTTTCAGCCCGCTCATGGATCGGCGCCTGAAATCATGGACCAAGACAAGGCAAATCCGCTGGCCGCGATCCTTTCTGGTGCGCTGATGCTCGACTATCTGGCGGAAAAGTCCGGCGACAGGCGCCTCGAAGACGCCGCAGAGTGCATCGAACAGGCCATTGAAGGGGGATTTGTGGCGAACGCACTTCGCCCAATGGAGTTCGGCGGGGACATGGGCACCCGTGCGGTCACGAACGAAGTTCTTGCCCGAGTGCCCGTTGGCAAAGTCTGACACATGGCAATCGTCCTGGGAGCAATTGCGGACGACTTCACCGGCGCGACCGACCTTTGCAACACGTTGGTGCAGGAAGGCATGCGCACAGTTCAGGTGATAGGCGCACCCAACGCCAACACCGACCCGGGCGATGCCGAAGCCGTCGTAGTGGCGTTGAAGTCGCGGACGGCCCCTGCAGATCTGGCCATCGAACAATCGCTTACCGCCTATGATTGGCTGATTGCGCAAGGTGCGGAACAGGTCATAGAGAAATACTGCTCAACCTTTGATTCGACGCCCCAAGGCAACATCGGGCCCATCACAGATGCCTTGATGGATCGCACGGACGCCAAGATTGTCGTGGTCTGCCCGGCCGTCCCGGCAGCGGGACGCACAGTCTACCAAGGACATCTGTTCGTCTGGGGCGATCTCTTGTCGGACAGTTCGATGAAGGAGCATCCATTGACGCCGATGCGCGATGCAAGTGTTGTCCGGCTTATGGAGCGGCAATCAAGGGGAAGCGCCGGAGTTGTCCCGCTCCAAGTGGTCCGGAAGGGACCCGAAGCGGTTCGCGCGGCCTTTTCGGCGCTGGCCGATGCCGGTCATCGCTACGCCGTGATTGATGCCATCGAGCCAAGTGACCTGCGCGTCATCGGTGCCGCCGTACGTGATCACCTCATCGTCAGCGGCGGATCCGGGGTCGCGCTGGGTCTGCCGGGAAATCTGGGAAAGGCCGGACGCCTCGGTCTGGCCGAGCCCGTCTCGCCGCCGGCTGCGCACGGCCGAAAGCTGGTTCTGGCGGGAAGCTGCTCGCCTGCGACCCGTGCTCAGATCATGCGGGCGGCAAGCCTCTGGCCCGCGAGAAGGCTGGATGTCGATGCGCTGGCCAAGGGACAGGATGTGGTCAACGATTGTTCCGCCTGGGCAATGGCACAACCCGCAGATCAGCCGGTCTTGATCTATGGTTCTGCCGAACCTGAGGAAGTGGCGGCCATTCAGGCCAGGTACGGCGCAGCCCGCGCCGGAGAATTGGTCGAAGCTGCGCTCGGCGAATTGGCCAAGTCCTTCTCAATTGACGGATTTCGCACCGTCATCGTGGCCGGTGGCGAGACATCCGGCGCGGTGGTCTCGGCCCTAGGCGTCGAAGCTCTGCGCATCGGGCCCGAAATTGTCCCTGGTGTTCCATGGACGGAATCCATTGGAGACGCGCCCATTGCCTTGGCTTTGAAATCCGGCAATTTCGGTGGCGAGACCTTTTTTGAAGATGCTTTCGGATTGCTGGCATGAGAGAAACCGCGCATCGTGACCAGATCGCGCGCCTGGCACGATCGCTCTTCAATCGCGGCCTGACCTTCGGGGCAACGGGCAACATCTCGGTTCGCCTGGAAGACGGCTGGTTGATGACGCCAACAGGGTCAAGCATGGGCAATATCGACCCGGCTCAGATTTCGCGGCTGGATGAAAGCGGCAACCACATCGGCGGCGACAAGCCAACGAAGGAAGCCGCCCTGCACACGACCGTGTACGAGCACCGACCCAAGGCCCGAGCGATCGTGCATCTGCATTCGACACACTCGGTGGCGGTGTCCTGCCTGCACGACATCGACCCTGCCAATGTCTTGCCGCCGTTGACTGCATACTATGTCATGCGGATCGGCACACTTCCCTTGATCCCCTATTTCGCGCCTGGTGACGCGGACCTCGCCGACGCTGTTGGAAAAATGGCAAGCGAACATCACGCAGTCCTTCTTGCAAACCACGGTCCTGTTGTTTCCGGAAAGTCATTGGAAGATGCGGTTTACGCGACGGAAGAGCTTGAGGAGACTGCGAAGCTCTTCCTGGCGCTTCAGACCTTGCGAACCCGGCCACTGACCGAGGCGCAAGTCGCCGACCTTAAGCGTCGTTTCCCCAAAGAACTTTGAAGGTCTCCCATGTACGTTGTTGCCGTCGAATTTCGCGTTCGCCCCGGAGCCTTAGACGCGTTTTTGCCGCTGATTCTGGAACAGGCAAGGAACTCGCTATCGAGTGAACCCGGCTGCCACGTCTTCGACGTATGTCAATGCGAAGAAATCCCCGAGCAGATCTTTCTATATGAAGTCTATGAAGATCGGGCGGCCTTTGACACACATTTGGCCAGCGACCACTTTGGCACCTTCGACTCCGCCGTTGCGAATCTCGTGGCCCAAAAGCATGTCCGATTTCTCCACCGCAAATCCGCAACCGCCTGACATTGATGCTCGCGCAAGCGCAGACTTCGGCGTCAAAGTCTGTTGCACCTTGGCATTGACACTGAGCAGATGCGCAAAGCAACGCTGGCTGAAGTCCAGGCACACCGCCTGAATCCGGACGTAACGGTTTGTGTATCCCGGGATTGCACTCGGCATGCCTCCCCCGATTACGGAATCTGCGCGAAATCGGCGTTCCGTCCCGCTGCCAACGCAGCCCGGAAAGCCGACCGCAGCGGACGCAACTCACGTCGGCAAGATCAAGGCTACCAACGCCGTGCACCTGACGGACGGCCGGAAAGCCCACCGGCAATCCAGTTGTGCAATTTCGCGAAGATCCGGTGTTGCAGGCGGGCAATCACTGGCGTATGGTATACCACAGACAACAAGGCATCCTTGGGGGGACAGGCCGAAATGGCCGGTAGATTGCCGCTGAAGCCGATTGCGACGAACTTCACTCTGAAGGATCACATCTACGAAACGCTTCGGGATGCGATCACGCAGATGAACATCTACGTCGAAGGTGCCGACCTGCGCCTGGACGAGCGTTCCATCGCGGAACAGCTTGGCATCTCTCGCACCCCGCTTCGCGAAGCCTTGGCCCGCCTCGAAAAGGACGGCCTCGTCAGCATTGCGCCGCGAAAAGGTGTCTTTGTCGTGCGCAAGTCGCTGACCGAGATCCTCGAAATGATCGTTGCGTGGGCGGCGCTCGAGTCTATGGCAGCGCGGCTGGCGGCATCCGACGCCAGCGAGGGAGAGATAAGGAAATTGCGCAAGCATGCCATGCGCCATTCCGAGAGTTCGGCACGCGCCGATCTCGGCGAGTATTCGGATGCCAACATCCGGTTCCACCAGATGATCCTGAGAATGTCAGGTTGCAAGCTGCTTGCCGACATGGCCGAGAGTCTCTTCGTCCATATGCACGCGATCCGGCGCCGTGCGCTTGGCGAAAATGATCGAGCAAGCCGCTCGGTGGTTGACCACATGTCCATCATCGAGGCGCTCGAAGCGCGTGACCCTGATCTCGCGGAAAGGCTCGTGCGGGAACACACTATGCGCCTTCACGACCATGTCGCCCACACATGGGCGCGCCTGGAACCCATTGCCGAGTCAACCAGCCAACCTGGAGCATAACGGATATGGACGGATCGGACTCGAAGACGGAAGTCTCGCAGGAGCTTACGGATGGCTTCCACCTGATTATCGACGCGCTCAAGCTTAACGGTATCAACAACGTCTACCATGTCCCCGGCATCCCGGTAACGGACCTCGGCCGAATGATGCAGGCCGAGGGCATGCGCGTCATTTCGTTCCGTCATGAATCGAATGCCGGAAACGCAGCGGCGATCGCCGGGTACCTGACCCGGAAACCCGGCGTGTGCCTCACAGTATCGGCACCGGGATTCCTGAACGGTCTCGTCAGCCTTGCCCATGCGACCACGAATTGCTGGCCGATGATCCTGATCTCAGGAAGTTCCGAGCGCGAAATCGTGGATCTCCAGAAGGGCGACTACGAGGAGATGGACCAGCTTGCGGTCGCGAAGCCCCTGTGCAAGGCAGCCTACCGCATCCTCCACGCCGAAGACATCGGCGTCGGGATCGCCCGTGCCATACGCGCTGCCGTCTCGGGCCGGCCAGGCGGTGTCTATCTCGACATCCCTGCCAGCCTGCTCGGACAGGTCATGGATGCGGAGACCGGAGCAAGGAGCCTGATCAAGGTTGTCGACCCGAGCCCGGCGCAGATCCCCGCACCGCAAGCCGTCGACCGGGCGCTCGACGTTCTCAAGGGTGCGGAGAGGCCGTTGCTCATCCTCGGCAAGGGCGCGGCCTACGCCCAGTGCGACGCGATCGTGCGGCAGTTCGTTGAAAGAACCGGTGCTCCCTACATCGCAATGTCCATGGCCAAAGGCCTTCTGCCGGACGACCATCCGCAATATGCCGGCGCTGCCCGAAGCCTCGTCCTGAAAGAAAGCGATTGCGTCATGTTGATCGGCGCGCGCCTAAACTGGCTGCTGAGCCATGGCCAGGGCAAGCAGTGGGGCGAGCGCTTCACCAAGAGGTTCATTCACGTCGACATCGACCCGAAGGAAATGGATTCCAACCAGCCGATCAGCGCTCCGCTGGTCGGCGACATAGAAAGCACGCTCTCCTTGATGCTGGCGAAAATGAGCAATTGGGCCCCCCCGCCCTCGGAATGGACCGAAGCGGTCAATGCCAAGCGCGCCGCCAATGTCGAGAGGATGGCGCCCAAGCTCGCGAACAACAACGTGCCGATGGACTTCCACGGCGCGCTGGGCCGGCTGAAGAGGGTATTCGCCGATCATCCGGATGCAATCCTGGTCAACGAGGGCGCCAACACGCTCGACTTTGCGCGGTCGATCATCGACATGGCCAAGCCGCGCAAGAGGCTCGATGTCGGCACTTGGGGCGTTATGGGCATCGGCATGGGCACGGCGATTGCCGCCACGGTCGAAACCGGTCACCCGGTCGTGGCGGTCGAGGGCGATTCCGCCTTCGGGTTCAGTGGCATGGAAGTAGAGACCATCTGCCGCTACGGATTGCCGGTCTGCGTCGTGGTCTTCAACAATTCTGGGATTTACCGTGGCACCGATGCTGATCCCACCGGCCGCGACCCCGGCACCACCGTGTTCGTGCGGGAGTCCAGATACGACCTCATGATGCAGGCATTCGGGGGCGAAGGCATCACCGCCCGCAGTCCGGACGACCTGGAGCGCGCCGTGCGCGATGCCATCGCCAGCGGCAAGCCAACTCTCGTCAACGCAATCATCGATCCCGAGGCCGGCACAGAATCCGGCCGCATCGGAAACCTGAACCCGCAAAGCGCAGTGAACAGGCAATGACACCATCGCCGGGCGGCTCCAAGCCTCGCCGAACACAGGCGTCCCGGAACGGAGCCCGGGCCGCAATGAGAGATTAGGGAGATGAAGGCACTCGAAGGAATCAAGGTCCTGGACTTCACGCATGTCCAGTCCGGCCCGACCTGCACCCAGCTTCTGGCGTGGTTCGGGGCGGACGTAATCAAGGTCGAGCGCCCGGGCGTCGGCGACGCGACCCGAAAGCAGCTGGTGGACGTCCCCGGGGCCGACAGCCTGTATTTCACGATGCTCAACCACAACAAGCGTTCGATCGAACTCAATTCCAAGAATGAGACCGGCAAGGAAGTCCTGACCCGCCTCATCGAGATCTGTGACGTGATGGTCGAGAATTTTGCGCCAGGGGCGCTTGACCGCATGGGCTTTTCCTGGGAGCGAATCCAGGAAATCAACCCGCGCATCATCCTCGCCTCGATCAAGGGATTCGGTCCAGGCAAGTACGAGGACTGCAAGGTTTACGAAAACGTGGCCCAATGCGCCGGCGGTTCGGCGTCGACCACGGGCTTCCACGACGGTCCGCCCCTCGTGACCGGTGCACAGGTGGGCGACAGCGGAACAGGCCTGCATCTTTGCCTCGGCATCGTGACTGCACTCTATCAGCGCGAAGGCACCGGGCGCGGCCAGAAGGTCTCGGCGGCGATGCAGGACGGTGTCCTGAACCTCGCGCGGGTCAAGTTGCGCGACCAGCAGCGGCTCGCCCGCGGGCCACTCAAGGAATACAGCCAGCATGGCGAGGGCATCCCTTTCGGCGAGGCAACCCCGCGCGCCGGGAACGATTCCGGGGGCGGCCAGCCAGGGCGCATCCTGAAGTGCAAGGGTTGGGAAACCGACCCCAACGCATACACGTATTTCATCACCCAGGCTGCGGTCTGGGAACAGGTCTGCGATGTCATCGGCGAACCTGAATGGAAGACGAAGGAGGGCTACGCGACACCACCTGAAAGGCTTGACAAGCTCAACGAGATCTTCGCGCGGATCGAGCAGTGGACCATGACCAAGACAAAGTTCGAGGTGATGGAAATCTGCAACCCGCTCAACATCCCCGTCGGGCCGATCCTGTCGATGAAGGAGCTGATGGAGGACGAGGGCCTTCGCGAGACCGGCACCATCGTCGATGTCGAGCATCCGAAACGGGGAACGTACGTGTCGGTAGGCTGCCCGATCAAGCTGTCCGACAGCCCGGTGGACGTGATCCGCTCGCCGCTGCTGGGAGAACATACGCAAGAGATCTTGACCGGGGACCTTGGCTACGGCGGCGACGACCTGATGCGCGTGCTTGAAAGCGGCGCCGTGGGAGACGTGAACAAGGAGGCGGCCGAGTGATCGCCGAGGCTGCATTCCTGTCTCCGGTCAACAGCGGATGGAGAACGGCATGAGAGTGATCGTCATGGGCCAGCAGGCGTTTGGAAAGGACTGCCTCGCCCGCATTCTCGATGAAGGCCGTGACGAAGTCGTCGCGGTATATTGCGAACCCGATCGCGATGGAAGACCGGTCGACCCGATCAAGGAGTTTGCCTTGGAGAAGTCGCTCCCGGTGCTGCAGCCCGGCGACTTCAATGACGAGGTGACGCTGGAAGAACTCGCGGGATTCAACGCCGACCTCATGATCATGGCTTTCGTGAACATCTTCGTGCCAGAGGCGGCACGCGACATGCCTGATCTCGGCTCCATCTGCTTTCATCCGTCCCTGCTCCCGCTGCACCGCGGACCATCGGCGGTCAACTGGCCGATCATCATGGGGGCGACCAAGTCCGGGTTCAGCTGGTTCTACCCGACGGACGGGCTCGATGAAGGCGACTGCCTCCTGCAGTGGGAGTGCGAGGTAGGCCCCGATGACACGGTCATCGACCTGTACTTCAAGAAGATCTACCAGCCTGCGGTCGAGAGCGTCATCGAGGTCTGCGACCTGTTCCGGACCGGCGATCCGCCCCGCATCGTGCCGAACGAATCGGAAGCGACATATGAGCGGCGCTGCACGAGGAAGCACAGCCGCATCGACTGGAACAAGCCCGTTGAACAGGTCTACAACCTGATCCGCGGCACCAACCCGGCGCCAGGCGCCTGGACGACCCACAACGGACAGGAACTTGGGATCTTTGACTGCGTTCGCGTCGCGGGCGACGGAATCTCGTCGCGTGTGATGGAGGTCAGCAACGAGGGTGTAACGGTTCAGTGTGTTGGCGGACGAATCCTGGTCAAGCGTGTCCGGCCCTCGGGGGCCGGAAAGATTCCTGCTGCCGAGTGGGCAACCGGGGCCAGCATCTCGAAGGGTGACGTGTTAGGGGAGTAGCCGTGGAACTTGCGGAAGAGGACACGACCAGGATCAGAAGACGCACCTGGTGCCGGAATGCGCATTGCATGCGATTCGATCTTTGGCGGCAACAGCCAAGTGGTCGTCGCCGAAGCGGAATTACTAGTGGGTTTGGTTCATTGAGGCAAATGATGCAGGGAATCGATCGAGATCATCGCCCCTTGCTGCGACCGGACAGTCGGCAAAGACCGGCATTCGGCGCGTCAAGGGAATTCAAGTCATGGAAAACCCAAGGGAGGAATACCATGAAATACCTGAAGACCCTAATGGCAGGCGCACTGGCGGTTGTCGTATCTGCGCCAGTCGCACTGGCAGATTGGCAGCCCCGCAAGCCGGTGGAATTCATCATCATGGCGGGAACCGGAGGCGGCGCCGACCAGATCGCGCGCTTGCTTCAGGGCCTGATCGAACAGAAGGGCCTCAGCTCGCGCCCGTTCATTCCGATCAACAAGCCCGGCGGGTCCGGCGCGGAAGCCCTGCGCTACATGCAGGACAAAGCCGGGGACGATCACACGGTGATGATGACGCTGAACAGCTTCTATACCACCCCGATCATCCAGGAAGACCTCGGAGTTGACGTGACAAAGTTCACGCCCATCGGACTGATGGCGATGGACACGTTCCTGCTCTGGGTTCACACTGACCGCGACGACATCACCGACCTCGACTCCTATGTCGCTGCGGTGAAAGCGGCGGGGCTGGACTGGAAAGTCGGCGGCACGGGCTCCGGCCAGGAAGACAGCGTCCTGACGGCAATGATGGAGGCGGCTTTCGACTACGAAGTGACCTACATTCCGTTTCCGGGAGGAGGAACCGTGGCCAAGAACCTGATCGGCAAGCAGATCGACTCGACGGTCAACAACCCCTCCGAGCAGCTTGCCTTCTACGAGGCCGGCGACTCGAAGCCGCTGGTGCAGTTCACTGGCGAGCGGATGGCCGCGTTTCCGGACGTTCCAACCGCAAGGGAACTCGGAATTGACATCGAGTACTACATGCAGCGCTCGGTCAACGGCCCTCCGGGCATGTCCGCCGAAGCCGTTGAGTTCTACACGAACCTCTTCCAGACGCTGTTCGACAGCGCTGAGTGGCAGGAATTTTGCGTGTCTGACGGACTCACCTGCGACGGCATGCTCAATGGTGCCGACTTGGCAGCGTTTCACGCCAGCCAGGTCGAGGCTCACAAGAAGCTGATCGCCCAGGTTGGTGCTGGCGCGATTACCGGCGAATAAGCAAGACCGCTCTGGGCCGGCAATCCGGCCCGGAGCCCAACCCGTTGGCAGGCAGGGCGAGATACCAGATACTCGCACAGGACAGGCCGCACCAGGGCAGCGGCCCGCAGGGAGGAGCAACATGTCGACACGATCCGCCGAGCTTCTGATGGCCGTCGGGCTGCTCCTGCTGTCACTCGGGCTGATGTGGACCGTCGTTGCGGACGACCTTCACATCGGCTGGGTCGAAGGCAGGGGCCCGGGCGCAGGCGTCTGGCCCTTCTGGCTGAGCGCGGGCATGGCGCTGGCATCGCTCTGGACCCTGGTCCGCTGGTTCCGGGGGGCGACCCCGGAAAGCCGGAACAAGGCGCCCTACATTGACGGCCAGAGCCTGGGGCTCGTCCTGATTTCCTTTGTGGCACTTACTGTCATGCTCCTGCTCGTGCACGTTGTGGGAACCTACATCGCGACGGCGCTGTTCCTCGGATTCTACATGCGGTTCATCGGCAAGCATTCCTGGCGCACGACCGTGAACACATGCATCGGCATGGTGCTTCTCATCTATTTCCTCTTCGAATGGCAGCTCACGAAATACCTGCCCAAGGGCGCGAAGATGTTCGAGGACGGGTTTCTCTGGATCGACAATTTCCGCTGGCAGTACCTGATGTAGGCCCGAGAGCTGGGAACTAGACATGTTGGACATCGCAACACTTCTGGGCGCGGGATTGCTCCAGGCTTTTGAACCCCTCAATCTCATGATGATCTTCATCGGGTGCCTCGCCGGTCTGTTCATCGGCGCGATGCCCGGACTCGGTTCCGTCAACGGGGTGGCGATCCTCCTGCCGGTTACGTTCCTCGTTCCGCCCACCGCGGCCATCATCTTCCTCGCCGCACTCTACTACGGCGCCATGTACGGCGGCGCGGTCAGCTCGATAACACTTGGCATTCCCGGTGCCTCCACGGCCGTGGCCACTGTCTTTGACGGACGGCCGATGGCGCAGCAGGGCAAGGCGGACCAGGCCCTCACGGCTGCCGCCGTCGCATCCTTCATCGGCGGCACGATCTCGGTCATCCTCTTCACGCTTTTTGCGCCGCCACTGGCGGTGTTTGCACTGAAGTTCGGCCCGCAGGAGGAGTTCGCCCTCATGGTACTCGCCTTCGCGACCTTCATCGGGCTCGGCGGTGACGACATCCCGAAAACGATCTTCTCGATCCTCCTTGGCCTCGTGATGGCGGCGGTCGGCTTCGACATCATCTCCGGCCAGCCGCGACTGATCTTCTTCGACTTCGTGGAACTTCAGCGCGGAATCGGCTTCCTCGTGCTTGCCATCGGCATCTACGGCATAGGTGAAATGCTGTGGACGCTGGAGAACTCCAAGGGCGAGGTCAAGATTCATGCGGTGAGGTCCACTTGGAAGAGTTTCAGGAAAAACCTCTCCCACATACGGGATTACCTTCCCACCACTGCGCTTGGCTCGGCCCTTGGATTCTTCGTTGGCACCCTTCCGGCTGCTGGAGCCACGCCGGCATCGCTCATGTCATATGGCCTGGCCAAGACTTTCGCGAAGGACCCGGACAGCTTCGGAAAGGGAAACGTCTCCGGCGTCGCGGCACCCGAGGCGGCGAACAACGCAGCCTCCACCGGTTCCATGCTTCCGATGATCACGCTCGGCATTCCTGGTTCTCCGACCACCGCGATCCTTCTTGGCGGCATGATCATCTGGGGATTGAGGCCAGGCCCCCTGCTCTTCACGGACAGACCCGACTTCGTTTGGGGTCTCATCGGTTCGATGTATGTCGCAAATTTCGTGACCGTCGCGCTGAACCTTGCGCTCATTCCGCTCTTCGTGCGCGTTCTTGCAATGCCCTTCACGATCCTGACCCCGATCATATTCATCCTGTGCTTCGTAGGCGTATTCGCGACGACCGACCGGATGTTCGATGTCTGGCTCATGCTGATCCTGGGCCTTGGCGGCTACCTGATGCGCAAGCTCAACTACCCGGTTGCGCCAGCAGTGCTGGCCATTGTCCTGGGTCCGCTCGCGGAACGATCCCTGCGACAGTCGCTGATATCGAGCCGGGGCGACGTCATGACGTTCTTTGAGCGCCCGATTTCGCTCACTTGCATGCTTCTGGCCCTGGCACTGATGATTTACCCCATTTGGCTCGGCATCCGGCGTCGGCGAGCTGGCACGACAAGCGGGGCTGAATGAACTCGGCTGTTGCCGACACGGTTCATGGTCCTTGGAACCCGGGCCTTTCATCGACGATCAAGCCGCATCTTATGTCCCGGGTCACGATCTACGATCCGGCAAATGGCCTTGTGCCGTGGGAAACGGCCCGCGACCTTGCGGAAGCGACTGGCCTGAAACCGCAGGAGCTGGCCACCTTTCGTCCGGAGCGCCTCCTGCTGCACCATGTAATGATCCGCGTGACTGCGGAAACTCACGTCCCGGACGGCCCGTCATACGCCGATCTTGGCATCAACCTCCGCAGCATGGCGGCAGACATTTACGCCATGGAAATCGATCCGCGACTCCCCGACTTGCGGCACGAATTCGAAGACGCGCGGGCTCGCGCAAGGAAAGTGATCCGCGAGGAACTGGAGCACAGGATTTTTGGATGCCTGCCTGTCGCCGAGCCAAGGGGGATCCTTGGTCGCCTGTTCGGCCGCGGAGCACCCGAGGCCCCCGCACCGTCCCGTGACGAGCGTGCACTGGCCGCCAGCAGGGCATGGGCGGACCTTGCCGATGACGAAGCCGAGCCACTTCGGGCGTCCTGCTTCAGGGCGATGTCCCGCACGGTTGGCGCCATTCTTGCTCACAGGGGATCCCTCATCTTGGCCAGGGACATCATTGAAGACGTCGCCGTCAACATGGTGTCGAACGACCATGTCGACGTGCTGATTGCAAAGCGCGTTGCACCCCTCTTCGACGCTGCCGCTGACAAGCTTGGCTTCTTCCGCCTGCCGCCTCAATCAGAACCGGTCGTTCTCAACGCGAAGGGCGCGTCCGCGAGCGGCAAGAGCTCGATCCGCAGCCAGCAACGCCGCATCGCGGAGGCGCTCGGCATCGACTGGAAGAACTTTGCGATCATCAGCCCGGACTACTGGCGAAAGCTCCTGATCGACTATGATGGCCTGGGCGACGACTACAAGTACGCGGCCATGCTTACCGGCCAGGAACTGGAAATCATCGACCGGAAGCTCGATGCCCTGATGGCCGAGAAGGCGTCAAGCGGCTCGGTTCCGCACATGCTGATCGACCGGTTTCGGTTTGACAGCTTTCTGACCGCGAAGACCGGAGCCGCCGAAAGCAGCCTGCTCACGCGCTTCGGTGCCCGCATCTACATGTTCTTCATGATTACGCCGCCAGAAGAGACGGTGGTCAGGGCCTGGCAGCGCGGGCTGGAAACAGGACGCTACAAGGCAGTGGACGATCTGTTGTTTCACAACATCGAGGCCTATTCCGGCATGCCTGGCCTGTTCTTCGCCTGGGCGCGGCAGGAAGACCGATGGGTGCATTACGAATTCCTGGACAACTCGGTTCCCATGGGAGACCCCCCTCGAACGATCGCATTCGGCCAGAATGGAAGGTTCCTTGTTCTGGATCTGGAGCGATTGTGCGACGTCGAGCGCTTCCGTCATGTTGACGTCAATGCACGAACCGCCGATCAGGTCATTGGCCGCATGCTTGACTCGAGTGATGCCATGGCCTTCGTCCGCAGCGCCTGTGCAGAGCTTGCGGAAGTCGCGTTCGTGGCTCCCGGGACCGACCGAATCTTTGCCAAGTCGGAGAAGCAGAAGATCTTGGTCGACACATCCACTCTGCCTGCAGGCATCGCGCCCTCCGACTTCGGCCCTCATGAGGTCACGACCGAGAATCTCGGGACGTTTGATCCGGGAACGGCGGCCCACGTCATAGGCGATCTCAGTTGCAGGCGTTCGGCATGACGTGCGGCAAGATGCGTGGCGGTGCCGGACAAAATCGCTTCGATTGGCGGCATGCGTCAAACAGGTGCCGCTCTACAATTCTTCGAAGAGGGGAAGACCGGCGTGATCGGAATCTTCAGTTCGGCCGGTTGAGCCGTTCATCAATTGATCGAGTGACGGCAGATCGTCCGGAAGCCATCTCGCTCCTCTCCTGACAAGTTCGGGATTTCCCGACTTCTCGTTCTTGGTACGCTTGACCCACAAGGGCACCCATGCGGCCTTCAGATCTTCCAGGGCACCGTTCCAGGTACCGCCCTTGTCTGGCGTGCTGCTTATCACGATCGCCGCGTCTGCAAGGCCGTAAATATACCGATTGCGAGACATCGCGTTGCCCACGTTGAACCCTGCCTCTGGATTGAACGGCGTCGTCAGCACCAGATCGCCAGAAATTAGATACTTCCTGAACCTTTCGGACGTTCCGGAACGCAACAGGCTGTCCGCCAATACCCCGATCGCGGTGCCTTCGCTTCTGAGCGCGCCGAGCATCGCGCTCTCGTCAACGCCCCGCGCTCCGCCAGACACGATCGAAAGCCCTTGCCGTGCGACTTCCTTGCCGAGGTCTTCGGTGAATTCAATGTCTTCGCGATCTGCAGCCCTGGACCCGACGACCGCAATTCCTCCCCGATCAAGGAGCGCCTTGTTGCCGCAACCGAACAGGATCGGCGGGGAAGCCAGCTGCAGCCGACGTTTCAGGCGGTCCGGATATTCCGGTTCCGGCCGCGCAATGACCCAAATGCCGGCCCGCCGCCACCTTTCAAGCGAAAGCCCCAGCGTTCCCCCGCGACCAATGAGTTGTTCGAGACGGGACAATGTGACCGACCGGTCCATCCACCCGGAAAGCTTGAACTTCAGGTCACCCTTCAAAAGGTCGGACGGTTCGATTTCGCGCTCCTTCAGCCAGGCTGCGAGGCGCGACCACTCACGCACGGAGAGCGGCTTTTGGTCCGCATTGTCGGGCTTTCCGAGCGATACGGTAAGGAGCATCATGGCCTGTGCTTGGGAGCTTGGGTTCATTTCAGGCTCCGATGCTTGCGGTTGCCAAGGCGAAGGGCCAGACCGGCCCGCTGCCAGCGCGTCGAAGAAGCGCCGCGACAATGGTCATTGTCCACTTGGAGTCTACGACGTCGTCAACCAGAAGGACAGGCCCGGTCGGCAGTTGCCCACGAATTGCGAAGACACCATCGAGGTTTCGGCACTGATGGTACCTGTTCTGCTGCAGTTTCTGCGGCTTGTTCTCCTTGATCTTGGTCACGACAGGCTCAAAGGGAAGTTCCAGTACCACAGCCAACCGCCTTGAGTAGTCGGCAACCAGGCTCCGGTGTCTTGTCGACGGGACGCATGTAACCCAGGTCGGCCGGGGACTTGGAATCCATCGATGGTTCAACATGTCCGCCGCTGCATCAACGAGTTCGTCGCGAAAGCGCCCGTCATGCTTGTCCTCGGCGACCAAGGATCCCCAGCCTGCATCGTCCCATCGAGAAAGAACACGCCCGGTGTTGGCACGATGCGACTCGCGTAGGTTGGCGGTGAAGTCGTATCTTGTGAACGCACCGCTCGCGACTTGCTTGTTGCATTCCAGAGGAAACTCTGACTGGCCGAGAAACCGTGCGGCATCTATCGCGTTTTCCCGCGGAAAGGACGTGTCGACAATTGGGCTCCCGATGCAGGAGGCACATTTTCCACATGGCTGGGGGTCAATGTCGTCAAGCGCCTCGGCCAGAAACTTCATCAGGCACCCACTTTCCCCAACATATTCCTGCACCTCATGCCACTCGGATTCCCGCTGATTGGTCAGCCGTTGAATCTTGGCTCGGTCCATCTGATACGGGACAGGCGTACGGCGCCATGTCGATCCAGACTGGATGACCGGCGCAACGCTTTCCACGGACAGATGCTTCAGCACTTGCTGAATTTGCCCGTACCTGAGATTGACTGCGCCTTCCAATTGACGAAGGGTCAGCCCGTCGCCCTTTTCCAATCGAGCAAGAATGTTCTGCACCCACTCCTCCTCGGGGAATGCGGTTCTTCGAAAGTAATCGTGTATCTCTTCGTCTTCGTGGCCCGACATCATGATTCCGACCGCGTGGCTGATGCCGCGTCCGGCGCGGCCAACCTGCTGGTAATAAGCCACAATTGATCCCGGTGCCTGGTAGTGAATGACGAACCCGAGATCCGGCTTGTCATATCCCATGCCAAGCGCACTCGTTGCGACCAGTGCCTTTATCTCGTTTTGCAGAAGCTGCTCTTCCACGTACCTGCGATAGGAGTCCGAGTCCTCGAAGCCCTCCGATCTTGCGCCGCTATAGTAAGGGCTGGCCGAAATCCCTCGCAATCGAAGCCAGTTGGCGACCTGATCCGCGTCGCGCTTCGTCAGCGTATAGATGATCCCGGTTCCGGGCAGCGCGTCCAAATGTTCGGCGAGCCACGCCAAGCGTGCCTGCTGGGAAGGCAATTTCAAGTTCTGCAGGGCAAGAGATTCGCGCATCAGTATGCCGCGCTGCACGCCGACATCGCCGAGCTGGGATTGGACGTCTTCAATGACACGGTTGTTCGCCGTCGCGGTCGTCCCAAGTATCGGTACGTTCTCGGGCATATGCTGAATGACATTTGAAAGACGCCGATAGTCGGGACGAAAATCATGTCCCCAATCAGAGATGCAATGCGCTTCGTCGACCACCAGCAAGCCAATGCCTGCGGCAATCGGCATCAAGACGTCTTCGACAAATTCGTCGTTGGCCAACCGTTCTGGAGAAATCAACAGAGCGTCCACCTTGCCTTTGCGCACGTCGTGCTGGAGGGACGGCCAGTTTTCTCGATTGGTCGAATTGATGGTTTCTGCGCGAATTCCCAGTCGACGGGCGGCTTCGATCTGGTTCCGCATCAAGGCAAGCAGAGGCGAAACGATGAGGGTCGGGCCACGCCCGGATTCCCGCAGGATCCTCGTGGCGATGAAGTAAACCGAGCTCTTTCCCCATCCGGTGCGCTGCACCACAAGCAGACGGTCACGTCTGTTGACCAACGCATCTATGGCCTCCCATTGCCCCTGCCGGAAGTCCGCAGCCTGATCGTCCAAGGCAACCCGGAGAAGGTTGAGAGCCATCGATCTATCCGTCAAAGTCACTCATCCTCATGATCGTGATCGTCGTGGCCCAAAAAAGCGCATGACAAGGCCCTCACGTCCTTGAGTCAGCTTCCGCCAAGGCTTCAAGCAGATCTAGGAGCTTCTCAAGGTCACGCTCGCCGAGCCTGTCACGAAGGTCTTCCGCAATTTTCAAAGCAGCAGCACGGTTGTCTACCAACACCTTTCTGCCTCCGGACGCTATCCCGATGACCTGCCGGCGGCGATCAAACGTCGACGTTTCCCGGGTCACGAGCCCGTCAGTCACCATTGACTGCACGATCCGAGTCAGGCTCGACGCCATTAGGCCGGCTTCCCTGGACAATCGCGATGCATCCATCGGGCCGAATTCGTCCAGGACGCGCAGCACTCGCCACTGCTGCTCGGTCAAACCGGTCCCCGCCAGCATCTCGCGGATCGGTGCCATGACAACCTCCCGAGCCCGGATCAGCGCGATCGGCAGCGAGCGGCGAGTTGGCGGAAGCGCGACCTTTTCGTTTGGCATCGGATCGACTCTTGACAGGACAACGGCATTTGCTTAACAACTCAATTATTGATATGTCAAGGAAATGCAATGCCGCACGTGCTTGTGGAATATTCGTCAAATCTCGAGGAGGCGATCGATGTCGGCGGCCTTTGCGAGCGCCTCAGGCTGGCAGCGGCCGCAATTGACGAGATCCCGATGGCGGGCGTCAGGGTGCGTGCCTATCGGGCCGATCACCACGCGATTGCTGACGGAACTGACGGGCACGGCTTCGTTGACATCTCGGTCCGCCTTCGCGGCGGCCGTCCCGACGCCGTCAAGGACAAGATCGCGAAGCAACTCTTCACAGCTGCACGCGAGTTCATCAATCCCTACATGAGTGGGCATTCCCTGGCTCTTTCGCTGGAAGTCCGCGACATCGATCCTGGGCTCTCTCCAAAGACCGGCACGATTCGCGATCATCTGAAAGGCGACAAATGACCCTTTCCGACAACCTAACTGCGCTTGACGGACACCTTGAGCGGTTCCGGACAGGCGGTGTTTCAAACCGCATTGGCGGCACCGATCAAGACGGATCCGGCGGAACATTTGCTTCTGTCTCGCCAGTCGACAAGAGCAGGATCTGCGATGTTGCACTGGGAACGTCCCAAGACATCGACGCCGCCGCGCACGCCGCCCATGACGCCTTTGCGGCTTGGCGCGACTTGCCGGCGAAGGAGCGCAAGGCCACCCTGATCCGGGTCGCCGAAGCGATCGAGGCACGCGCCGAGGAAATTGCGCTCTGCGAATGCTGGGACACCGGGCAGGCCTATCGCTTCATGTCGAAGGCAGCGCTCCGAGGCGCCGAGAATTTCCGGTACTTCGCCGACCAGGTCGTCTCGGCACGGGACGGATACAACCTCCCCTCGCCCGGACTTGCGAATGTCACCACCCGCGTGCCGATTGGCCCGGTGGGGATCATTACGCCTTGGAACACGCCCTTCATGCTCTCGACCTGGAAGATCGCGCCAGCCCTCGCCGCCGGATGCACCGTGGTCCACAAGCCCGCCGAACTGTCGCCGCTCACCGCTCGGTTGCTCGTCGAGATTGCCGAAGGCGCTGGCCTACCGCCAGGCGTGCTCAACACCGTTAACGGCTATGGCGAGGAAGCAGGCAAGGCACTCTGCGAGCACCCGCACCTGAAGGCCATCGCCTTCGTCGGAGAAAGCGCGACCGGCAAGTTGATTGTCAAACAAGGTGCCGACACGCTCAAGCGCGTGCATCTGGAATTGGGCGGCAAGAATCCCGTGATCGTCTTCGACGACGCCGACCTGGAACGCGCCCTCGAAGCCGTGATCTTCATGATCTACTCGATCAATGGCGAACGATGCACGTCGTCCTCGCGCCTTCTGGTGCAGGAGTCCATCCGCGAGGAGTTCGAGGCCCGGCTGATCGAACGCGTGAACAGGATCAAGGTCGGCCACCCGCTGGATCCTGAAACCGAAATCGGCCCGCTTATCGCCGAAGATCATTTCAAAAAAGTCACGTCCTATTTTGACATCGCGACCAGCGAAGGCGCGACCATCGCCGTCGGCGGCACTGCGGACGACGCGACGGGTTACTTTGTCCAGCCGACCCTGTTTACCGGTGCCAACAACGGCATGCGCATCGCCCAGGAAGAGATTTTCGGCCCGGTCCTGACCTCGATCGGGTTCTCGGACGAGGATGAGGCGCTGGAACTCGCCAATGACACCGAATACGGCCTGACCGCATATGTCTGGACGAAAGACCTGACGCGCGCGCTTCGCGTTACGGACAGGCTCGAAGCCGGCATGATCTGGGTGAACTCGGAAAACGTGCGCCATCTCCCGACCCCATTTGGAGGCACAAAGGCCAGCGGCATGGGCCGCGACGGCGGAGACTGGAGCTTCGAGTTCTACATGGAGCAGAAGCACATCGGGTTTGCGACCGGCGAGCACAAGATTCCGCGGCTGGGAAACTGATGCAGCCTGCTGGAGTCAATCAGCCGCCAAGGAACTGCCGCCCGACAAATCGAGCACATAAACGCCTTGGCCTGGGCAAGCCACTGGGTCTTGGCCACCTGCCCGCCATCTGACAAGGTTCGACCATGCCTGTGCCCGCCCCCGCCCTCGCCCCGTCCTTCAACACGGTTCGCCTCAGCCATGCCTGCCTGAACGTTGCGGACATGAAGGCGTCAAGACACTTCTACGTTGACACGCTGGGACTTCAGGTCACGGACGAGACCGCCAGCCACATCTACCTTCGTGCGATGGAGGAACGAGGTCATCATTGCTTGATCTTGCAGAAGTCTGACGCCCCGGGCACGGTCGAGTCCCTGTCGTTCAAGGTGTTTTCGGAGGAGGACCTGGACCGGGCCGATGCTCACTTCAGATCCGGAGGTCGCGCCACGGAATGGGTGGAGCGGGCGCATCAAGGCCGCACGCTCGCAACTACCGACAATCTCGGAACTCCGATCGAGTTCTACCACCAAATGGACCGCCTGCCCTGGATCCACCAGCAGTACGCGCTCTACCGGGGCGTGAAGCCGCTTCGAATCGACCATTGCAACTTCTTTTCGACCGACGTCGACGCCTCGGTCGCGTCTTACAGCGACATCGGATTCCGCGTGACCGAATATACGGAAGACGAGGACACGGGCCGGCTCTGGGCAGCATGGATGCACCGGAAGGGGGGAGTCCACGACATTGCCTTCACCAACGGCACCGGGCCGAGGCTGCACCACATCGCGTTCTGGGTGCCGACGCCACTGAACATCATCGACCTGCTCGATCTCATGTCGACCACCGGCTATCTCGACAACATCGAGCGGGGCCCGGGACGCCACGGGATTTCCAATGCGTTCTTTTTGTACATTCTCGACCCCGACGGGCACCGGACGGAGATCTACTGCTCCGACTACCAGACGATTGACCCGGACCATGAACCGATCCGGTGGGACCTGAAGGATCCGCAGCGACAAACCCTTTGGGGCGCGCCGGCCCCCCGCAGCTGGTTCGAGCACGGCACGCGCTTTGTCGGCGTCGAGACCAAACCTCCGACACTTGAAGCCACACCGATCATCGCACCATGACAGAGCGCCGCGAACCGAATTGGGACGACCTCGCCCATTGGGGCCGGCGAGCGGCGGAATGGGGTGCCGACTATCATCGCACCATTCGTGAGCGCCCGGTCCGATCACAGGTTTCGCCCGGCGAGATTGCAGCTTCGCTTCCCGAAGCGCCGCCCGAGGAAGCCGAAGACATGGAGACGATCTTCAGCGACGTGGACCGCCTTGTCATGCCCGGCATCACGCATTGGCAACATCCAAGCTTCTTCGCCTATTTCTGCTCGAATGCAACGCCGCCCTCGGTGGTCGCGGACTACATGATCGCGAACATCGCCGTACAGTGCATGATCTGGCAGACTTCGCCCGCAGGAACCGAACTGGAAACGCGAGTCCTTGATTGGCTTCGCCAGGCTCTCGACCTGCCCGAGACATTCCATGGCGTCATCCATGGCAGCGCCTCCGAAGCCACGCTCGCCGCCGTCCTGACCATGCGGGAACGCACGCTTGCGTGGCAGGGAAACCAGACCGGACTGCCGGGGCAGAAACCCCTTCGAATCTACGCGACGGCCGAAGTGCACACGTCGATCGACCGTGCGATCTGGGTTGCCGGGATCGGACAGGACAACCTCGTCCGAATTCCCACAACGGGACCGCTTAGGTCCATGAACTCCTCGGCACTGGACGACGCGATCAAGTCCGACCTTGCCGCGGGGCACCTGCCAGCAGGCATCATCTCCTGCGTCGGCGGCACCAGCATGGGCGCCTCCGACGAAGTGGACCGCATCGCGGAGGTTGCGAGGAAGCACGAACTTTATCTTCACGTGGACGCAGCTTGGGCCGGCAACGCCATGATCTGCCCCGAGTTCCGGCACCTCTGGGCCGGCACCGAGGAGGCGGACAGCGTGGTCTTAAATCCCTACAAGTGGCTCGGAGGACAGTTTGACGGATCCGTTCATTTCGTGCGCTCGCCGCAGGATCTGACGCGTACGCTGGCAATCAAGCCCGAATACCTGAAGACTCATGGCGCAGACGGATTCATCAACTATTCGGAATGGTCGATTCCGCTTGGCCGGAGGTTCCGCGCGCTCAAGCTCTGGTTCCTGATCAGGGCCTACGGGCTGGAAGGCCTCCGCCGCCGCATCCGAAACCATGTCGCATGGTCCGAAGAGCTTGCCGGGAAAATTCGGGACGACAGCAGGTTCGAGATCGTGACCGACCCGATTCTGTCGCTGTTCACGTTTCGCCTCTTCGGGAAGGATGACGCGGGACAGCTGGAATTCGTGAACCGCCTGAACGACGACGGGCGGATCTACGTGACGCAGACCCAAGTCGATGGGCGGGCCGCGGTACGCTTCCAGGTCGGACAGTTCGGCACCACGCGTGACGACGTGATGGCGGCCTATGACGTGATGGTGGAACTGGCATGAGATTCGCGACTTACATTCACGACAGCGAACGCTTCTACGGCATGGTGACCAAGCAGGGAGCCATCCCGCTTTCGCCGGAGTTCCCGAAATGGCTGACACTCAAGGACGTCGTCGCGGCAGGCGGGCTTGACGCCTTGGCCCATGCGGCAACAGGCCGGACCGCTTCACACCTGGGCATCTTGTTCGAACCTCCGATTCCGGAACCCAGCCGAATCGTTTGCGTCGGCGTCAACTTTCCCGACCGGAATGCCGAGTACAAGGATGGCAGCGACCAGCCGAAGCACATGTCGCTTTTCCCGCGCTTCCCGTCGAGCTTTACCGGCCATGACCGGCCCCTGATCCGCCCGCCCGAAAGCGAACGGCTTGACTACGAGGGCGAGGTCGCGGTCGTGATCGGCAAGCCGGGACGCCGAATTGCCCCATCAAATGCTCACGAGCACATCGCTGCGCTCACATTGTGCAACGAGGGCACGATTCGTGACTGGGTTCGGCACGCGAAATTCAACGTCACCCAAGGCAAGAACTGGGACAGCTCTGGCGCCATGGGGCCCTGGATCGTGCCCTTCACCGATCCGGCCCAGCTTGACGACGCCCGAATCGTCACTCGGGTCAACGGAGAGGTACGGCAGGACGACTACCTGAAGAACATGGTGTTTCCGGTGCGCGAACAGATCGCCTACATCTCGACCTTCACGACCCTCGACAGCGGCGACATCATTGTCACCGGCACCCCCACTGGCGCGGGTGCGCGTTTCGACCCGCCGCGTTTCCTGCAGCCCGGCGACGTGATCGAGGTCGAGGTCGAGGGCATCGGCACCCTTCGCAACACGGTCGAGGACGAGGCATGACGCCCGAAGAGCATGCCGATGCCGCCGCCGCCCTGCTTCAGGCGGAGGCGACAAGGACACAGATCGGCCTGCTCAGCCTGGCGCATCCCGGCATGACGATGGATGACGCATATGCAATCCAGAACGAGATTCTTTTGGCCAAGATCGCCCAGGGCCGGCAGATAGCCGGATGGAAGATCGGGCTCACTTCCAGAGCCATGCAAGCCGCGCTGAACATCGAAGTTCCGGACAGCGGGATCCTCTTTGACGACATGGAATTCGCAAACGGATGCGAGGTTCCGGCGGGGCGCTTCATCCAGCCTCGCATCGAGGCGGAGATTGCCTTTGTCATGAAGGGCCCGATCAGCGAACAGGACGTCACGCGCGAAGATGTCCTGGCCGCAACCGAGTGCGTTGCCCCGGTCATTGAAATCCTCGACACCCGCATCCTTCGTGCCGACCCCGAAAGCGGCCAGACCCGCATCATCACGGACACGATCAGCGACAACGCGGCGAATGCGGGCTTTGTTCTTGGAAGCGAGCGCCACGATGCGGACGCGCACGATCTCCGCTGGATTCCGGCAATTGTCTTCAAGGACGGCGATGTCGAGGAGACCGGCCTCGGCGCAGGCGTCCTGAACGACCCCGTCGAGAGCGTTTGCTGGCTGGCCCGTCGCATGGCATGCTATGGGCAGCGGATCGAGGCCGGACAGGTGATCCTGTCAGGATCGTTCATTCGCCCTCTTGAATGTCCCCCGGGGACCCGAATACATGCCGACTACGGAGCCTTCGGCACCGTCGACATCTCTTTCGCCTGAAAGGTCAATCCCATGAGAGACTCGAACTTCCTGAAAGAACAGAACGCCCGCCTTCTTTGGCACCCGATGGCAAGCCCGACGGACTGCATCGAGAACCCGCCGATCATCGTCACAGGCGCTGCGGGATCGCGCATACGCGACATCGACGGCCACGAGGCGGTGGATGCCGTGGGTGGTCTCTGGAACGTCAACCTGGGATATTCCTGCAAACCCGTGAAGCAGGCGATTGCAGACCAGCTCGGCACGCTGCCCTACTATTCAGCCTTTCGCGGGACCACGAACGACAAGATCATCGAACTGGCGCACGAACTGGCCGATTTCTTCGGCCCAGACGGCATGGCGCGCGCATTCTTCACCAGCGGCGGTTCGGACAGCGTCGAGACCGCCCTGCGCCTTGCACGTCAATATCACAAGATACGGGGAGAAGCCGGTCGGGTGAAATTCCTGAGCCTGAAGAAAGGCTACCACGGCACGCACATGGGCGGCGCCAGCGTCAACGGAAACGCGAACTTCCGGACAAACTACGAGCCCCTTTTGCCGGGCTGCTATCACATTCCGTCTCCCTACACCTACCGCAACCCCTTCGACGAAAACGATCCGGAAAGGCTCGCCAACCTATGCGCTGCAGCGCTGGAAGACGAAATCGAGTTCCAGGGCGCGAGCACCATTGCCGCCTTCATCATGGAGCCGATTCTGGGCGCTGGCGGCGTGATCCCGCCACATTCGTCGTTCATGCCGATGGTACGCGAGATCTGCCACCGTCACGGCATTCTGCTGATCTCTGACGAGGTGATCACCGGCTACGGCCGCACGGGCGCCTGGTCCGGCGCACGGCTTTGGGGCGTCCGTCCTGACTTGATGACCACCGCCAAGGCGATCACCAACGGCTACTTTCCGTTCGGCGCAGTGATGATCAGTGAAGGGATGGCCGACGCTTTCGAGAACGACAAGTCGCCCAACGCCTTCATCGGCCATGGATACACGTATTCGGGCCATCCGGTCGGAGCGGCCGCAGCGCTGGCATGCCTGGCCGAAACCAGGCGTCTCAACGTGATCGAAAACGCCGCGGCGCGCGGAACCGAACTATTTGACGGCTTGTGCGCCCTCAAGGAAAAGCATGAGCAAATTGGTGACGTCCGAGGCGGTCACGGGCTGATGCTTGCCATCGAATGCGTGTCAGATCGAGCGACCAAGGCTGCGGACATGGCCATGCCGCTCCGGGTGCAGAAATTGGCGTACGAAAACGGCGCGATGGTTCGCGCGGCCGGACCAAACCTGTTGATGTCTCCTCCATTGGTGCTGACATCAGAAGACGTGCAGACCATCCTCGCTGCGCTCGACGCGGGATTCTCGGCGGCCTGAACAAGGCTGCAAGTCGCTGCATAACCGGCCCTAGACCGGACCTGCAAGGGATCGCCACCTGTCCAAGGCAGCGCGGTGGCCGCTTCCGTGCGCAATTTGCTCAGGACAGAGGCACTGGAAGCAAAGATCCCTGGCAATGCTGCAAGCTCAGGATATGGGATTTGGCTCATAATTTTGTTTTATGAGCTACTTGTCATATTGACAATTTATCGGCTTTGGAGCATATCTGAGGCCATGTCAACGCTTGCCAGAACTCCACGGCAATTCGGGAACATTGTTCGACGCCGCCGCCAAGCGCTGGGTCTGAACCAGACGCAGCTCGGCGAGAAGGCCGGCTTGCGGCAAGAAACGATTTCCCTGATCGAAACAGGCAACCCGGCTGCCAAGATGAAGACCACGTTGGCGGTTCTCGCCGCACTCGACCTCGAGTTCAGGATCGGACCCCGCACGAAAGGCAGCGCAAAAGACATAGTAGCCATCTTCTGATGCCTCGCCGCCGCCAGTACGATCCGCTGCGCGTCCTGCTGAACGGGCGCCTTGTCGGCCACCTGGCCAAGGAACCAGGAGGCCTGATCACATTTAGGTACGACGAAAATTGGCTGGCTTGGGAACATGCGCTGCCAGTCTCGCTGTCCTTGCCGCTACAAGAATCCGGCTTTCGAGGTGAGACTGTCGTCGCCGCATTCGAGAATCTCTTGCCCGATTCCGATATGCTGCGCCGACGCATTGCCGAAACGGTCGGTGCAAGTGGAACCGACGCCTATGGCTTGCTGGCCGCCATCGGACGGGATTGCATTGGCGCGCTTCAGTTCATCACTGGCGACGAGGAAATCGCCAACGCAACCGGCGAGATCAGGGGCGACGTTGTTGACGACGACGCCATCGACAAGCTCCTGCGCAGCTTGCCGCAAGCACCTCTTGGACTGAGCAGAAATGACGAGTTTCGCATTTCAGTGACTGGCACACAGCCAAAAACTGCACTGCTCCGGCACGACGGGAAATGGATCAGGCCGCACGGAAACACACCGACCACCCACCTGCTCAAGACACAGGTTGGAGAGTTGCCCGATGGCATTGATCTTTCCAGCAGCGTCGAGAACGAATTCCATTGCCTGAAACTCGTCGAAGCCTTCGGCCTGCCGGTGAATCCCGCGGAGATCGAGACATTCGGGGAGACCAAAGCGCTTGTCATCGAGAGGTTTGACCGCACGTGGACAGTGGATGGTCTGCTCTTGCGCCTGCCGCAGGAAGACTGCTGCCAAGCGCTGTCCGTACTGCCATCGAATAAGTACCAGAACAAAGGTGGCCCCGGCATGGTGGACATCCTCGATCTGCTCAAGGGCAGCGACACGCCGGAAGATGACCAAAGGATGTTCTTCAAGGCCCAGATACTGTTTTGGCTGCTTGGGGCAACATACGGTCACGCAAAGAACTTCAGCATTTTCCTCGGTCCTGGCGGAAGCTACCGCCTGACCCCGCTCTATGACGTGCTGACGGCGCAACCAATGCGCGACCGGAAACAGATCAATCGGAAACACATGAGACTTGCCATGTCGGCTGGCAAGAGACGCCACTACCGGGTCGACAAGATCCGTGCCCGGCACTTCATTCAGACTGCCGTGAGGACCGGATTGCCAATGTCTCTCGCAAGATCGGCGATCGAGGAAATCTCAGATTCCGCCAGATCTGCGATTGCGCAAGCGGAATCGAGCCTGCCTGCCGATTTTCCCGAATTCATCCAGCAATCCGTGAAAGTGGCCATCACCACTCGCATCGACCACCTCGTTCTGCCGACTTAGTCGCGTGGCCAATGCACTTGAAAGCTGTGGGGAGCAGAAGCATCGCACGGCATGCAGGGCACCCGGGTTCCTTCTGGCCTTGATCTCTGGGCCGTCGTTCACCTTTTCTATTGGAGCTTGCCATCGCAGGCCGATCGTAGCGACGACATGGACATTCGACGATCCTGCACCCGGCACGCGCAGACAGTGCCGAGACGTTGAGCTGCGGTCATGGCAGGAGGAATAAGCGTTTCAGCCATTGTGGTGCAGTCCGTCCCCGATGACTGGTATCTCGATGCGGAGGATGACTGCCGAACAGGTCTCGGCATCCGGGGCGATGGTCACCAGATAGTCCGGTTCCTGGAATCCGACCCTCTCCGTTGATCGCGATCGCATCAAGCAGCCTCTCGGACCGTGCCTGCATGGCTTCCGAGGGAGACGCGCATCCCCAAGTCCGCGAAAGTACTCTGTCTTGGCCTTGGCTAACTCAGGCAGAATAGGCAGACGTCTTCGAGAACGAAGAGTCACCCAACGTCTTCATCGGCCATGGCTACACCCATTCGGGCCACCCGGTCAGAGCGGCCGCAGTGCTGACCTGCCCGGCCGAAAGCAGGTGTCTCAACGTGATCGAAAACGCGGCAGCGCGGGGAACCGAACTCTTTGATGGCCTGTGCACCATCAAGGAAAGTCATGAACAGATTGGTGACGTACGGGGCGGTCACGGGCTGATGCTTGCCATCGAATGCGTGTCAGATCGAGCGACCAAGGCAGCAGACATGGTCCTGCCGTTCCGGGTGCAGAATTTGGCTTGCGAAAAAGGCGCGATGGTTCGGGCGACCGGACCAAACCTGTTGATGTCTCCTCCAATGGCACTGACATCGGAAGACGTGCAAACCATTCCCGCAGCGCTCGACGCGGGCTTCGCGGCGACCTGAAACTGCTGCAACTCGCTGGATGAGATGACTGCTCGAGAAAGTCGAGGCGCGCGGGGGCGGAGGCGGTGCTTCCCTCGAGACGGATCCTGCCGCTTGATAGCGCTGCTCTGTACAGTCAGCATGGAAATAGACTGGTTTGGCCTCTCCTTGACGAGAGTGGCTCGAACTTGATCAATCAGTTCGGCGAATGGGCGATGTTGTGAAGGACGATATGCCGCTCTGGCAATGGACCGCGGCCCAGATCGCGGAAGCCACGCATAATGGTCAACTCTCGGCCCTAGAGGTCACCGAGGCCGCACTTGAACGTATGGCGACTGCCAACCGGTCGCTGAATGCGGTGGTCGAGAGCCTCGATGACGAAGCGCGCGCCGCTGCCAAAGCGCTCGATGCGCGCGCTGCCCCGAAAGGGCCGCTGCATGGAGTTCCCGTTACAATCAAAGTCAACACGGACCAGAAGGGCCATGCGACGAGCCATGGAGTTGTCGCATTCAAGGACCTGATCGCTCCAGATGATGCACCTGTTGTGCGTAACTTGAGGGCCGCCGGTGCCGTCATCATCGGCCGGACCAACACACCGGAGTTTTCCTTCCGTGCCGATACAGACAATGCGCTCTTTGGCAGGACCTATAATCCTTGGGGGCGGCATCTCTCGGCAGGCGGATCGTCCGGCGGAGCAGGTTCCGCCGTCATGGCCGGGATCGGTGCCCTGGCCCATGGGAACGATATCGGGGGCTCACTGCGGTTTCCCGCATCAGCGAACGGCGCGGTTACCGTCAAGCCGGGCCTGGGTCGGGTACCCTCCTGGAACCCAAGCCAAACGGCCGAGAGCGGGCTGCTTGCGCGATCCATGGCCGTGCAAGGGCTGCTTTCGCGCAATGCCGCTGACCTGCATTTGTCGATGCCAGCGCTGATAGCACCGGATCCGCGCGACCCGTTCCATGTCCCTCTCCCTTGGCGTGGCACTCCGTTGCGGCAACCGATCCGCGTGGTGGTGACACGCGAAGACTTCGGATTTGGACTGCATCCGGATGTCGCCTCCGCGCTTGATAAGGCCGCTTCGGCCCTGTCGGATGCAGGCTATGCCGTTGAGGCCGTGGACCCTCCGCTGGCGCGAGAAACCGGAGAGGTCGGATTTCGCGCATTGCTGGGGGAAGTGAAGGCGCTCATGGGCCCAGACATCCGTGCATATGGATCAGATGAGTTGAATTCGATCTTTGACGAGTATTACCGTCAATTTCCACCCTTTGAGGGCACTGAAGAACTCCGCATGCTGGCAAAGCGAACCCACTATGCGCGTGCGTGGTCGTTGTTCCTAGAGGACTACCCCCTAGTCTTGACGCCTTTCTTTCTGAAGCCCTATTTTTGTGCTGGCCGCGACGCGGAAGGCCCCGAAGGCGTGCGCGACACGCTAGGCCGCGCACACTGGTCGTTCATCATGAATTTCACCGGTTTGCCAGCTGGCAACCTGCCCACCCATGTCGCGAATCTCCCCGAAGGCCAACAACCGATCGGCGTGCAAATCGCGGGTCGCAGGTGGCGCGAGGATTTGATCGTCGATGCGATGCAGGCCATTGAGGCCCGAATTCCTCCCGTGTGCACCGCGCTTTGGAACCACATGCCAGCTTTGCGCTGACACTCAAGTTCGGCAGCTTGGCACTGTCTTTCCTGTTCGACTCATTCAGTTTCGCAGCATCACCTTCCTTCAGCAGCGCGGCAACGACCCGTGCCGGCTTGGCGACTACACTTCCTTTGCGTACGACCGTCAAACGATGCGCAAGCAGGCGAATGGCCTCGATCTTGTCTTTGGCTTGCAACGCATCAAAGCTCGCGTCACAGCCCTTGGCGATAGCGTAGTCGTCCAGCCCCATGATCTGGGCCGAATTCGTGGTCACCGCATCAAGACACCAGACCATATCTGCCGGGCTTGAGAACTGCCCCACATGCAGCCCCATGGACGCGACATCTGGTCTCCTGCAAAAAAAGTTACCGACAAAAATGCGGATGACGCCAGCAGGAAGCGGTTCGATGAGAGGCAAGTCGGTTGAAGTGGTGCTGAAAGCACAAAGCGCCGAGGTCGCTGTCCGACCGCTGCAGGACCATCCTCCTCTGCGCCGAGGGGCTCCGAAGCAGGGACATCGCCGGGCGGGTCGGCGTACACGAGCACACGGTCGGCAAGTGGCGCAGGCGGTTCGCCGAGAAGCGCATCGAGGGCCTCTCGGACGAATACCAGTCCGGACGGCCCCGCACCGTGACAGACGACAAGGTCGCGGAGGTGATCGAGCGAACGCTGAACACGATGCCGCAGGACGCGACGCCCTGGTCGGTCCGGAGCATGGCCGAGAACACGGGCGTGTCGCACACGACGGTGCGCCGGATCTGGTCGGCGTTCGGCCTGAAGCCGCACCGGAGCGTATAGCGAGACGTTCAAGCTTTCGACGGACCTGCTGCAAGTCTTTTGACCGGTCAGGCCCAGAGACTCGCCAAAGGCGCGGCGAGCAGCTTCTCGCTGACAGGCACGAATTGATCGTTGTCATAGAGGACAATGCCCTGCACGAAGTTGTCACCGCAGGCTGCGGCAAGCTTTCTCAAACCTGAAAAGTCGGCATTTGACACAGTCGCCGATGCCTTTACTTCAACGCCGACAACTTCACCTCGACGGTTCTCGACCACGAGATCGACCTCGTAGCCGTCCTTGTCGCGGAAATGGGAAAAAGAACAGCGTTCATCGCTCCAACTTGCGATCTTCAGGATCTCTCCAACAACAAATGTCTCGAGAATTGCACCGAACGCAGTTCTGTCCTTAGCAATTCGCTCGGGTGACATGTCCTTCAGCGCGGAGAGAAGCCCAGAGTCCAGAAAATGCAGTTTCGACGACTTGATCAGCCGCTTTAGCTTGTTCGTGAACCAAGGCTGCAGTGAATGGACCAGATACAGGCTTTCGAAGACCTTCATGTATTTTTGCGTGGTCACGTGGTTCATGCCCAGCGCTGCGCCCACTCCAGAACAGTTCACCAACTGCCCAGAGTGTTCGGCGAGAACGTTGAGCAGTTTCGGCATTTGGGCAAGCTGACCGACCTGCGCGATTTCGCGGATGTCGCGCTGGACGATGCCATCCACGTAATGTTCGTACCAGTCTTGCCTCCGCGGCCAGCTCTTGCGTTCAAGCGCTTCGGGGTAACCGCCTGCCAAGACAAGCTCGACCAAATCCGTACCAAGGACCGGTTCACCGAGGGACGGTGGCTTGCCTGAGAATGCATCGTCCAGGAAGCGCCCTTGCCCGCCCCTGATTTCGGACTGGGACAATGGCAAGAGCCGAACGATCTCCATGCGGCCGGCCAGCGAGTCAGCAACTTTCGGAAGCATCATCAGGTTGGCTGACCCGGTCAGCAGGAATCGTCCAGGCCGGGTGTCCCTGTCGACCGAGGACTTGATCACCAACAAGAGAGTCGGTGCCCGTTGAACTTCATCGATCACTGCTCGATCGATGCCTCGGAGAAAGCCGACTGGGTCGCTAGACGCAACATCCAGCAGTGTAGGATCGTCGAGCGAGAGGAAAGGCATGTCCTTGTTCGCGATTGCCGTCGCGAGCGTTGTCTTGCCTGACTGGCGCGGTCCAGAAATCAAGACGACGCGCGTGTCCTTCAGAGCTTCCTCAATTCGCCCTCTTCCCAATCTCGGGTGCATGACCCGCTCCTTCGGCGTCAGTAAATTCCAGTGCTCCTAGCGTCCAAATGTAATCGGTCATTCGGCCAATTGAAAGAAATATTTCGTCCAATTGAAAATTTTTCACCGTCCGATTGAAAGAAAAATGGCGGGATGCTTACGGGAATCGCCAAATTCAACACTTCACTATCCCACGGCAACTGCGGCTGCTCACCATAAGGCAGGTCAGGCGAGCCCGGCTATGGGCCGGCGGGGTTCACTTGGTCGCAGCGGCTACATGGGACGGGCCGCAGCAACGTCTGCACACTGCAGGACGCTCAGGCACCTTGCATGCCGCCTTCCGATCACGTTCGACTGATTCAGTTGCCCAAGACGCCTTCGGTCAGCCTACGCTGCCAGGCTGCCGACAGAAGACTGCGCGTACATCCCGGTCGATCCGTTCAAGTCGATGCTCTGCTCAACGGCACGCGCCGCCTCCCGGATTGCCCAAGACCCCGGACATGTGCAAAGAACTCGCGACAGTCACAGGAAGGACCCGTCATGGCCGGAAGCCAGGACTTCGCTGCCGACCCAAGGAACGAGACGGCAGAAATCTATCTCAACGGCGAATTCGTGCCCCGCGAAAAGGCATTGGTCTCGATCTTTGACGCCGGCTGGGTCCTGGGCGACGGCGTCTGGGAAGGGTTCCGGATGCATGGCGGACGACTTGCATTCATGGACCGCCATTTGGACCGCCTGTTCATGAGCGCGAGAGCGGTCGACATCGACATTGGAATGACTCGCGATGACGTGCGTTCCGCTCTCGAAGAAACCCTTGAACGGAACGGAATGACAGGCCAGTCCGGCGTCCATGTCCGGCTGATGATCACGCGCGGCCTGAAGAAGTCTCCGAACCAGGATCCCCGCAACACGGTGTCGGGACCGACCATCGCCATCGTCGCCGAATACAAGGAGCCGGATCCGAAAATCCTGAAGTCTGGCCTTTCGCTGTTCACGTCCGCAATTCGCACCTGCCGGGCGGACATGTTCGACATGACGCTCAACACGCATTCGCGTCTCAACTACATCATGGCACTCAATCAGGCGATCAAGGCGGAAGCCGACGAGGCACTGATGCTTGACGACAGGGGATTTGTCGCGACCTGCAATGCAACCAACTTCTTCGCCGTAAGAAAAGGGCGAGTGCTGACATCGACCGGTGCCAACTGCTTCAACGGAATCACGCGCGCCAACATCATCGAGCTTTGCGACACTCACGGCATCCCCTGCGAGCAGACGGACTTCACCCTTGCCCAGGTCTACGATGCGGACGAAGCGTTCGTGACCGGCACGTTCGGCGGATTGACGCCCGTGCGCATGGTGGATGGCCGTCCCCTGCCCTCGGTCATGGGGCCGATTTCCTCCAAGCTGCGCGAAGCCTACCTGGAATATGCCGCCACGTAGGCGAGCCTCGGAAAGCGGGAACACTCGACGCGAGTTGCCTCTACGCAGCAGATACAGGACTTGACAATTCTCAGGTTCGGATTCTGCATCAGGAACAGGTCAGCTGACAGATCCTTGCAACATTCCGGAGGTCTCTCGCGAACCTCGGATAGACGGACCAAGAAGACGCAAGTGCGTGCTCGTGCCTTGGCCGACGATGCCGTCCTCCTGGTTTCAGGCCGGCGCATTCCCGCCCGAGGCGGTCTCGACAAGGACTCGGTCGCCCACATCGAGCGCCGCGCCGCTGACGAAGCGATGGTGTTCGCGTTCGCCCGAAGCCCGCAGGATGTGCATGGAATTCCGTCCGCCCGGCGGCAAACCCGGCACCGACCAGACCGGTATCCTGGCCCGGGTGTATCCAACCGAGAGGCTCGCCGGTCCCCTGAGCTCGTATTCGAGCGTCACGCCGCGTCCACCGGCATGTATGCCCTCAGTGCGCTGCCGTTCGCCGAGCGCCTTCTGCACGACCGTCAGGCCGTACCGCGCCTCGGCAACCTCGACCGGGCAGTTGAACGTGTCGCCGTGGCTGATCGAGAACATCGCGTCCATGCCCCCACGCTCCCGGGTTGCGCCCCAGCCCCCCATCTGCGGTTCAACCATCGTGTAGCGTCGCCCGGTGTCAGGATGCCGACCAGCGATGACGGTGCCGAAGATCGAGGAAAACGACCCGGAGGGCAGCTTGCCGGGCATGGCCTTCGCCATGCACTGGCAGAGCAGGTCGAAGAGCCGGATCCGGGTTTCGAAATAGTAGCCCTGCGGTGCAGTCGGTCCGGCATGGAAAACGGTGCCTTCTTCCGTAATGACGTCGAGCAGGGCAAAGGATCCCGCGTTGGCAAAGCGATTCGGATCGCAGAGAGCCTTGAAGATCATCTGGGACGAGATGACCGCGCCATCCCGGCTGGTGTTGTAAGGCGCGGCGAGCTCGGAAGGATTGCCGCGAAGGTCGACCGTGAAGCGATCGCCGGTGATCAAGATGGCTGCTCGCCAGAATGCGCCGTCGTCCTGCTCCTCCTCGACCTCGAATCGCCCCTTGGGAAGCGCGCGCAGACCGGCAAGCGCACGGGCACGCCCAGTCTCGAAGGACTCGGCGATCGCCTGTTCGACGGCCTCACGCCCGAACTTGGCGAAGAGCGCGAGAATCTGGCTCTCCGCCGAGTTGCTGGCGGCAACCTGCGCCCAGAGATCGCCGTGCACGAATTCCGGCAGGCGCGAGTTGGTCTCGATGATGTCGAAGACTGCCTGGACCGGTTGTCCGCGCTTGAAGAGCCGAACCGCAGGCAGGCGCAGCCCTTCGGCGAAGATCTCGGACACGTCAGTCGCCATCGATCCGGGCACCTTGCCGCCGATGTCGCCCCAATGGGCAATCGAGGCCGACCAGGCAACGCGCGCACCCCCAAAAAACACCGGCTTGGCGATCACAACGTCGCTCAGATGCGTCACGCCGCCGTAGTTCGGATCGTTGGTGACGAAGACATCGCCTTCCTCGATGGCATCGCCATGCCTTGCGACCAGGACCTTCACGGCCTTGTCCAGCACGCCGACAAAGGTTGGGATACCCGCCCCCGAACTGACAAGATTGCCGGCGGCATCCGTCACGCCCGTGCCGACATCCAGCACCTCGTAGATGATCGGGCTCATCGCCGTCTTGCGAAGCACGGCAAACATCTCTTCCGCCGCGTTCTCCAGGCCCGCCTGGATGACCGAAAGCGTGAAAGGATCGGGCATCAGATCATCTTCGGATCACGCGGCAGCTCCGACAGGATTTCCGGCCCGTCCTCACGCAGGATAACAATTTCCTCCAGTCGGATGCCGAATCGGCCCGGCAGGTAGATGCCGGGCTCGATGGAAAAGACCATTCCTGGCAACAATACTGTCTCCGAAACCGAGGTCAGGTAGGGCGGCTCGTGCACCTCGACGCCCAGACCGTGGCCGGTGCGGTGCAGAAAACTGGGACCGTACCCGGCCTCCGTGATCACCCCGCGTGCCGCCGCGTCGACATCCTTCGCGAGCACGCCCGGTCGTGCAGCAGACATGGCGGCCTGCACCGCAGCTTCGACTATGGCGTGCACTTCGAGATAGCCCTCGGACGGCGTGCCCAGCACGGCCATGCGGGTGATGTCGCTGGAAAGGCCGTCCATTCCTGCACCGATATCCATTACCACCGCGTCCCCGGACTGCAGCGCGGTTTCGCCGGTGTGGTGATGCGGCATGGCGCCGTTGCCGCCAGCCCCGACGATGGTGAAGAGCGGCAAGGCGCCAAGCGCGGAAAAGCGCGCACGAATGACTTCAGCGACATCCAGCTCCGTCATGCCCGGCTTCATCGCGGCCCAGCCCGCCTGCATTGCCTGATCGGCAAGCAGCGCGTTTCGCTTGAGCACGGCATACTCGTCATCATCCTTTTGCATGCGCAACAGGCCGACAGTCGATGCCGTGAACTGGCGTTCCGCACCCGGGAGCGCGTCCTGGACCAGCGCCGCAAAATCGGCCCGCATGGTCTCGTCCAGCACGATTCGCCCGGCGCCACCCAAGCCCAGCTCGGCGACCAGGCGGTCGAACGCCCCTTCCGGCCCGTCGGCGTCGGACCATTCGTGGAACGGCAGGTCGGTGCTCCGGCGCGACCCTTCTGCGTTGAGCTCCGGCATCAGCAGCGCAGCATTGGACGCGCTGACACAAAGCAGGCAAGGACGCTCATCTGCGTGAGGCACGAATCCGAGGAGCCATTGCATGTGCGCCCCCGGCCCCAACGCGACCAGGTCGACGCCTTCCCGCTTCATCCGCGCGCGAAGGGCCGAGATACGTTCTTCCGTCTGCAACATTCGTTCCCCCTATCCTGCCGGCACCACGATGCGTCCGCCGAACGCCTCGCCCCGGTCAAAACTGCCGATGGCGGCAATCTCGGCTTCAGGCGGCGCCTCGCAGGACCAGCGGCGCGAAGGGCGCCAGCCGCAATCGCGTTTCAGAAGCGCGCCGTATTCCGCCCGCTTCAGCGCCGCGATGGACGGATCGACGACCGGAACGCCAAGCTTCTGCTCCAGCTCCGCAAAGAATCCCACCTCCATGGTACAGCCGAGGATCAGCGCTTCGGCATAGTCCTCTTCAACCGCCCTTCGCCCGGCATCAATCAGCATGCGCTCGGTGCGGGCATGATCCTCCTGGAACTCCGTCACGCCCAGCTCGACATGGTAGAATCCGGCCAGCCGGTCACGATGGCCGTGCGCATGGACGGTCGCCTGCATCTGGTCCACCCACTTTCGCCGTCCGACGATCACGCCAAATCGGTTGCACAGACTCGCAGCGATTTCGCAGGACGCGACACAAGGTGCAGTCACCAGCATCTCGCCTGACACCTCGCGGGCCTCGGCCAGCCCGGTGTCATAGAAGCAGCCGATGGCCAAGGCATCGAAGCCCTCCTGCGCGGCCTGCCGCGCGGCCCGGATGATGCCGCCGGTGACCATTCCCTCGTAACTCCGGAACTCGATATGACTGAAATTGCCCACATCGTCAGGCAGCGACGTGACGTGCACTTCCGTTCCTTCCAGCTTGTAGTCCCGCGCCATCTCGGCAAACAGCTCGTCATGCCCCGCTCTATGCGCGACGGGGCTGAGATACATGATCCGGACCATCCTTCCCTCCTTCAGATCGATACGCCATAGACCACTGCCGCCCTTTCGGCCGACAGCAATCCGTTCTTTATGTCCTCTCGCACCCTCGCGGCATCCCGCTCTTTCGGATCGCCGTATCCACCGCCGCTGGCGGTCACGATTCGGATCACGTCGTCGGTGTTGACCGGCAGGCCCGACACGAAGGAGTACTTCTCCTGACTGCCGTCGGTCTTGAGCACCTCGACATAGTTTCCCGACCCTTCCGCCCCACCTTCGAGCGGCCAGGGCTTGATGCGCGACCGCGTGTAGCCAGCCGTCAGAAAACCGCTGTTGGTGCGAATCCGGTATTCGAGACGGAGCCCCCTGCCCCCGGTGAACTTCCCTTCGCCGCCCGGTTCGGTGTTCAGTTCCATCCGGTCGACGAAGAGGCCGTTGCGGCTCTCGGAGATCTCCGCCGGCGTGTTGTAGGTCTCGCCGTGAAAGCCCGAGAAGATGCACGGGTTGCCGTCGCGCCCCTCCCAGGCGCCCCAACCGCCGAGCTGCGGCTCGATGATCGTGTATTGCCGCCCGGTATCGGGGTGAATGCCCCCGACAAAGGTGCCGCAGATGGAAGAGAAATGTCCTGCTGGCAGGCGTTCGGGCACGTGCGGCGCCAGGCATCGCCAGATCAGGTCGTATACCCTGACCTCGGTCTCGAAATAGAACCCGATGGCGGCAGGCTCCCTTGCGTGGAACACCGAACCTTCGCGGGTAAGGACCTTGAGCGGCCGAAACGATCCGTCGTTGGCAGGCGTGTCGGGATCCGTGAGCGACTTGAAGACCATCTGGGCGCAGACCACGGTACCGTCACGGCTGGTGTTGGTAGGGCCCGTGTCCTGATCAGGGTTGTCGCGCAGGTCGACTGTGAACTCGTCATCCGAGATCGTGATCTTGACGTTGAAGACCCTCCCGTCGTCCTGCTCCTCGCTGAGTTCGAACGTGCCCTTCGGGAGCTTGCCGAGTTCGGCCCTGGCGGTGGCTTCTCCGAAGGCCGCGAAACTCTCCATCGCGGCATTGAACGTCGTCACGCCGTACTTCAAGGCCAGGTCCTCCAGCCGCCGTGCGCCGATGCGGACCGAGGCGATGGCAGCCCAGACGTCGCCCAAAAGAAAGTCGGGCATGCGCGAATTGACGGTGATGATGTCCATCACCGCGTCGTCGGTCTCGCCGGCGCTGATCAGCTTGACGCAGGGCAGGCGCAGTCCTTCCTGAAAAATCTCGGTCGCCTCGCCGCTCAGCGAACCGGGAGCCATTCCGCCGACGTCGGAATTGTGCGCGATGTTCGCGGTCCATGCGATCAGGTCGCCCCCGGCAAAGACCGGCATGGCCAGCACGAGGTCGTTCAGGTGGGTGACGCCGCCGTGGTAGGGATCGTTGGTGATGAACACGTCGCCCGGCTGGATGTCACTGGGCTTGTCGAACTTCCGGAGCAGCGTCTGGACGGACTTGTCGAGCACGCCGATGAAGGCGGGGATGCCGGCGCCCGACGAGGCGATGCGTCCTTTGGCATCGGTGATGCCGGTCCCCATGTCGAGCACCTCGTAGATTATGCTGGACATCGCCGTCTTGCGCATCGCCGCGAACATTTCGTCGGCGGCGGCCTGCAGCGAGTTCTGGATGATTTCGAGCGTGATCGGGTCGTTTGCTTTGGTCATCGCGGTGCCCTCAGCCTTCAAGCGTGATGTGGATGTTGCGATAGGCGTCGACTTCAACCGCGTTGCCGGGATGGATCACCGCGGTGGCGCCACTGTCCTCGACAATGGCCGGACCCTTTAATGCCATGCCGGCGCGCAACGCCTCGCCGTCGTAGATCGTGGCCTCGTGCTTGCCTTCCAGTGCGTAGTCGACCATGCGCCGCCCCTTGACCGCATCCGAGGCGTCGGAGCCGCCGGACGGCTCGGGGCGCATCTCGAGCTTGCCGACTTCGGCCTTGGCCACGAGATGGATGCCCACCATCTCGACGGGAGCGTCCAGACGATAGGTATATTCGCGCTCGTAAGTCTTGTGGAAATCCTCGGCGATGCGCGCGAGGCTCGCGTCGGTGATCGCGCCCTCGGGGAGCAGCACCTCGGTCGTGTGCTCCTGGTTCTGGTAACGGAATTTGCCGTAGCGCAGAAAGGTGATCCGGTCCGCACCGACCCTCTCTTCGGCAAAGGTTGCGAGCGCCTTGGCTTCCGTTTCGGCAAAGGTGCTCTCGATCTTGTTGCCGGCGCCTTCCGCCAGTTCGACAAGATGCGTCACGAAATAATCCCGGCGCAGGTCCGACATCATCATGCCCCAGGCCGAGAAGACGCTGGCGGCGGCAGGCACGACGACCTTCTTGACCTGCAGTTCCTGGCCCAATGCCACCGCATGCATCGCGCCACCGCCGCCGAAAGCCAGAAGCGTGAAGTCCCGCGTGTCAAAGCCCCGGTTCAGCGAAACCAGCTTCAGCGCGTTGACCATGTTGTTGTTGGCAATTCGGATGATGCCTTCGGCTGCCTGATCGGGCCCGACATCGAGTTTTTCGCCAAGTGACCTGATCGAACTTTCGACGGCGGCCATGTCCGCCTGTATGGCACCACCGCAGAAGTAGTCGCGGTTGATCCGTCCGAGCCAGAGGTTGGCGTCGGTCGTTGTCGCCTCGGTTCCGCCCCTGCCGTAGGCTGCCGGACCAGGCAATGCGCCGGCCGATTGCGGCCCGACGTGAAGCTTTCCGAAATCGTCAACCCAGGCGATCGAGCCACCGCCATTGCCGATCTCGACCAGGTCGACCACAGGCACCATGATCGGATAGCCGGCCGACTTGCGGCTGCGCTCGATCCAGTAGTCCGTCATGATACGGACCTCGCCGTTCTCGATCAGCGAGCACTTGGCGGTGGTTCCGCCGATGTCGAGTGCCAGCACGTTCGGCTCGCCGATCAGCCGGCCCAGCTCCGCCGCACCCCAGATGCCCGAGGCCGGCCCGCTCTCGACCATTGTGATCGGCGTGCGCGAGGTGGCATCGAGCGAGTCGATGCCGCAGTTCGATTGCATGATATAGGGCCGACCGCCGAAGCCCCGCGAGGCAAGCCCTTCATCGAGCCTGCGGAGATAACGCGCCGCCACGGGCTGGACATAGGCCGACAGAACGGCTGTGTTCGTTCGCTCGTATTCCCGCCATTCGCGGGTGATCTGGTGCGAGGAAACGACCGAGACCTCGGGCCAGAGACGCTGCACCTCGGCCAGCGCGGCCTCTTCGTGGGCAGTGTCCGCGTAGGAATGAAGGAAGCTGATCGCCACGGCCTCGACCCCCTCCGCACGGAATGCGTCGAGGATCGCAGGCAGGCCGGAGAGATCGAGCGGCGCGCGCTCCTCGCCGGTATAAGTCATCCTGCCCGGCAACTCCGCCCGCAAGTGCCTCGGCACGAAGGGCACGGGCTTTTCATAGTGCAGGTTGAAGAAGTCCGGTCGGTTGCCACGAGCTATTTCCAGCGTGTCACGGAAGCCCTCGGTGGTGACGAGCCCCACCTTCACGCCCTTGCGCTCGGTCAGCGCATTGATGACGACGGTGGTGCCATGCGCCAGGAAGTCGACTCCCGAAGGATCGATCCCGCCTCTTTCCAGAACGTCCAGCACGCCCTTCTCAAAATCCGGTGGCGTGGTGTCGGACTTGGCCGTCACGATCCGGCTGGCGCCGGTGTCCTGATCGGTCTCGAAACAAACAAGGTCGGTGAACGTGCCACCGACATCTGTGGCCACGCGGCGGGTGGTCCTACCCATTGGCGCCTCCTTCTCTTCGGGTGCTTTCCGCCATCAGGAAGGCCAGGGCCCCGGCGGGTTTCAGCGATTGTGCCGCTGCAACGCGGTCGGGCGTGTAATGTCCCGCCTCGTGCAGGCAGTTCAACGTGCCGCGCAGCCTGCCTCGTATCACGACGGGCAGGTTCAGGCAGCTTTCGCATCCGAGTGAACGGATGAGCGCGTGGTCCGCAAAGACTTCCGCGATCTCTTCGAAGCAGTTGGCGACGAATGTCTCATGCCGGTCGACCACGAATTCGGACCAGCGGTTTTGCATGCGCGGCTTTTTCCCCTGCAGCGGATAGGCGTCCGGCATGTTGGTGTAGCTCCGCCAGGCGACATCTCGATCATGATCGATCTCCATCAGCGTGAAGAGCTTGACGCCGATCGTCCGGTCGACCTGTCGCTCCAGTGCCCGATAGGTCGTGCCCGGCTGGTCTTGTGTGACTTCAACGGCTTCGGCGATCTCCATCATGCGGGCAATCCTCCGGACAGCGACTCTCTCAACTTCAGTTCTTCATCTGCAATCACCGGTACCGCGCCGATCAACTGGCGCGTATAGTCCATTTGCGGGTCTTCGAAGATCGCCCTCGTCTGTGCGCACTCGACCAGTTCCCCGGCGCGGAACACGGCAACGCGGTCAGCCACGTTGCGCACGACGGAGAGGTCATGCGTGATGAAGACGTAGCTGAGGCCCTTCACGCGCCTCAGGTCCTCCAGGAGGCGCAGCACGCGCGCCTGCACAAGAACATCGAGCGCCGAAGTCGGCTCGTCGAGGATCACCAGCCGGGACTGGCAGGCGAGTGCGCGCGCGATGGCAACGCGCTGGCACTGGCCACCCGACAGGGCCGCCGGCGGGCGCCGCCGGAAGTCCCCCGGCAGGCCGACCTCTTCCAGCGAATTCTCGACCAGGCGCCAGCGGTCCGAACGCGTGCCGATGCCGAAGACATCGAGACCGAGCCGGATTGATGCCCCTACGGACCGCTTGGGGTTCAGCGACGACAGAGGGTTCTGCTGGACCAGCTGGATCGCGCTGCGATGTTCGAGCGTGCGCCGGGTGGGCAGACCCTTGCCGTCGAACCAGATCTCGCCCGAAGACTGGCCGAAGACGCCGAGAATCATGTTGGCGAGCGTGGTCTTTCCCGACCCGCTCTCGCCCACCACGGCCAGGCATTCGCCCTGTGTCACATCGAAACTTACATCGCGCACGGCATGCACGGCGCGGGGGCCCGTACCGAAGGTCTTGCTGACATGCCTGAGCGAAAGAAGCGGAGTCATGCGTCGCCTCCTTCATGCACCACCATCGGTTCGAGGAAAGCCGCTTCGCTGTCGTTGAGGTCCGGAAGGCCGCCACCGGTGATGCGCGGCACTGCCGCCATCAATGCGCGGGTATAGGCATGACCAGGGTTTTCGAAGATCGCCGGGGTGGGGCCCTGTTCGACGATGCGCCCGCGATAGATCACGAAGACCCGGTCGGCAAACTCCCGGACAACCCCCAGGTTGTGCGAAATGAAGAAGACCGCGGTGCCGCTTTGCTCGACCAGTTCGTGCATCAGCTTCAGCGTCTGCGCCTGCACGGTCACGTCGAGCGCCGTTCCGGGTTCGTCGGCAATCAGCAGCGACGGGTGATTGGCCAGTGCCATGGCGATGACAACCCGCTGGTTCATGCCGCCAGAGAGCTGGAACGGATACGCGCCGAGCACCCGGGCGTGGTCGTGGATCGAGACCGACTGCAGGAGCGTGCTCGCCCGCTCGTCAGCAGCCTCGCGCGAGAGTTTCGGGTCGCGTCGGCGCAGCACCTCGGCGAACTGGGTTCCTATGGTGAAGACCGGGTTCAGCGACGAGGTCGGGTCCTGGAAGATCATCGAGATCGACGTGCCGCGGAGCGCTTGCCACTGGCGGCGGCTCAGCCCGTTCAGATCCTCGCCTTCGAAGAAGAGCCCGCCTTCGACCTGCGCAGACGGCAATTCCTGCAGGAGTCCGAGCACGATCCGCGCGGTCACGGACTTGCCCGACCCGCTCTCGCCGACCAGTGCCACCCGTTCGCCGGCACGGATGTCGAGCGAAATGCCGTGCAGCACTTCGGACACTCCGGAATAGCCCCGAAAGCGCAGGAAAAGGTCGCGGATTGCCAGAACTTCGCTCACTGATCCGCCCCCAGGATTTCACGCAGCGCATCGCCGATCAGGTTGAAGCCGAAGACTGCAATCAGGATCGCGAGGCCCGGGAACACAGTCAGCCACCAGCTGTCCGGCAGGTAGCGCGCGCCTTCGGCCACCATGCTGCCGAGATCGGGCGTTGGCGGCTGCACGCCCAGACCGAGGAACGACAGCGACGAGGCGATTATGATGACGAAACCCATATCGAGCGTCATCTTGGTGATGATGGCGGGCAGGCAGTTCGGCAGGATTTCCCTGAGCGTGATGTGCAGCGTCGAGGCGCCGATGACCTCCGCGGCAAGAACGTAGCCCTCTTCGCGCTCGGAGCGTGCAATGTTGTAGACGAGCCGCGCGTACCAGGGCCACCACATCGCCGTGACCGCCAGCATGGCATTCATGAGCGTCGGCTCAAGCACGCCCATCATGGCGATCGCCAGCACCAGCGGCGGAATCGACAGGAAGACATCCGTCAGGCGCATGAGCACGAACTCGGTACGGCCGCCAAGGTAGCCGGCGAAGAGCCCGACCAGCGTGCCGATCGGCGGAGCGATGGCCAGCACCACCACACCGAGGATCAGCGAGATGCGAAAGGCGTAGAGAATCCGGCTGAAGAGGTCGCGGCCCACGAGATCGGTGCCCATGAGGTTTCGAGCCGTGGGGCCCTGGTTGAAGTAGACGAAATCGACCACGGACCCCCGATGCTCGGGAAAGGGCGCAATGTAGTCTGCCAGAACTGCCGAAAGCACGACCGCTGCCACCAGGACGGCGCCGAGCAGCGAAAGCGGGTTGCGACGCAGGATGATGACCGTGCGTCTCATGAGGCGCCCCGCTCCGAATGACGGATGCGCGGATTGAGGAACGCGATCAGCAGGTCGACGATCAGGTTCACGATCAGGAAGGTGGCGGAGATGATCAGCACGGTCCCGATGATCGCGTTGAGGTCCTTCCTGAGAATCACGGCAACGCCGTAGCGGCTGAGGCCCGGCCAGGCGAAGACGGCTTCGACCAGGAAGGCATTCCCCAGCATGGCGGCGAAATCGAGCCCGATGATGGTCAGCGAGGGAATCAGCGACGGCTTGAACGCGTATTTTGCCGCGATGCGCCTCGCCGAGAAACCGTAGGCCTGGGCCATCTCGACATAGGGCCTGTCGTAGGTTTCGACCATGTTCGCGCGCGTCAGCCGCGCTGCCTGCCCAATGCCGGAAACCGCCAGCGCGAAGGCAGGCAGGAAAATGTGCCAGAGCGCATCGAAAAAGGCCGCGCCATTCCTGGCGAGCAGCGTGTCAATCAGCAGGAAACCGGTAACGCGCGTAATCTCGAAGCTGTCGGTGATCCGTCCTGCGATCGGAAAGATGGGCAGGAAGAATGCAAAGAGCAGCATCAGGATCACCGCCCAGACGAAGCTCGGCGCCGAAACGCCAAGGAGCGAGACAACGCGGATCAGATGGTCGGGCCAGCGCCCGCGGTAGCGTGCCGACCACATGCCAAGCGGCAGGCCGATGCCGACCATCAGCACGCCGGCAAAGAGCACAAGCTCCAGCGTCGCGGGCAGGAACTGCGCGATGTCCAGCGTCACCGGGCGGTTGGTGTAGAGCGAAACGCCGAGATCACCCCGCAGAAGGTCGGCCACGAAATGTCCGTATTGAACCACGACCGGGTCGTCGAGATGCAATGCCTCGCGAAGGTTGGCCACTTGTTCCTCGGTCGCGTTCGGCCCAAGCGCGATTCGCGCCGGATCGCCGGGAATCACCCGCGCGATGCCGAAGATCAGCATGGAAACGCCGACGAGCACGATCAGGGAGATGCCGAGCCGTCGCGAAAGCAGACGAAGGACAGCAGACATGGCCGCGGATCCGGAGTGTCACCGCCGGGCCCCGAAGGGCCCGGCGGAACGGGAATGGATTCAGTCGTCGGCCACTTCCATCAGGCGGAAACTGAAGCCCATGCCATCGAGCCCGAACGCGTGGGCCGGATCCGAAAGTGCAGGCGCATTCACCCGGTCACTTGCGGCAAAGACCGACTGCCGGTCGTAGCTGTAGATCGTCGGCGCGATCTCCATCAGGCGCGCATTCAGCATCGCATACGCTTCCTGACGCGCTTCGGGTGTCGGGGCGTTTCGGCCGGCTTCCAGATACTCGTCAACGATTGCATCGTTGAGGTATTCCGGCGACTGCCAGGTTCCCGGAGTCGACGAATGGTACATGCCGTAGAGCAGCGTGTCCGGGTCGCCCGTCACCGCGTTCACGAAGAGCTGACTGATATGCGGCGTGTTCTCGGGCTTGCTGACCTGTTCGGCGAAGAGTGCCCAAGGCAGCTTGCGGATGTGTGACTTCACGCCGATGTCCGCAAGGTTCGACTGGAAGAGCAGTGCGAATCGCTCCTCAAGCGGCACTTCGGCAATCCAGCTGATCTCGATGTCCAGCCCGGCCGGATCGTGGCTGCAGGCCGCAAGGTATTCGCGTGCCTTGTCGAGATCCTGTGCCTGAACCATCGAACTGTCGTTGGCCCCGAACATGCCGACCGGAATCGCGCCCGTCGAGGGACTGCCGGCAGAGACATCCTCGGTGATCGCGATCATGCGGATCGCGGTCTGGTAGTCGAAGGCTGCGCTCAGTGCCCTGCGGCAGTTCACGTCGTCCAGCGGCGGCTTGGTCGTGTTCATCTTCAGGTAGAACGCGCCGGTTCCGCTTTCGGTGAAAAGCTGTGCGCCTTCCTTGGCCAGCGCGCCCATCACCTCGGGCGGCAGCCACTGGGACGAGATGTCGTGCTCGCCCCGAGCGATAAGCGTTCGCACTGTCGACGCCTCCAGCCCGTAGCGCAGGCGCACGGTGTCGGGCGCCGCCTCGGCTATGTCGAGGAAGTAGTCGCCGTTCTTCTCCATGACGGTCTCTTCCTGCGGGTTGTGCGAGACGACCCGATAGGCCCCGGTGCCGGCGCCGTTGCCGGACAGGTAGGCCTGTCCCCAGTCCTTCATCTCGCCGTCGCCCTCGCCGAGGTTTTCCATGACCAGCTTCTTGTCGACGATGGGCAGCCGCACCAATGATGCCACGAACGGGGCATAGGACGAGGAAAGGTTGAAGCGGACGGTCGAGGAATCGACCGCCTCGGCGCTTTTAACCACGCCAAGGAGATAGGACAGGCCGGCACCGAGCGCCTTCATCCGCTCGACCGAGAAGACGACGTCTTCGGCGGTCAGCGGATTGCCGCTCTGAAATTTCACGTCGCTTCTCAGCGTGAAAGTGAACGAGTTGCCATCGCTGTCCCAGCTTTCGGCAAGGTGCGGTGCATGGCCCGGACCTCCCTGCACCGGCAGCACCAACGTGTCGTAGACGTTGAACATCAGGATGCTGTCGGCATAGTCCGACGCCTTGGCCGGGTCGAGTTCGCCGACCGCAACCTCATCGAGCCGCAGTGTGCCGCCGGCAATGGCGGGGGCGGCCAGCGCAGTCGCTGCCAGCGCAGTCGCTGCCAGCAGACCGGCAGCCAGAGTTGTCTTCCACAGTGTCATTCTTCGTCTCCCTTTCTGTCAGAATTGGCGCTCGTGCCTTGCGTATTGTCTTTTTGGATGGGTTCATTGGCGTCTTCGCCGAAGACATCCATGGTGCCGCTCCAGAGGATCGAAACCGTCTGGTCAGTGTGGTTCCAGGTGGCGTGCTTCCTGCGGGAAGCGAAATGCATCGAGTCTCCCTGCCGCAGGATCTTGCGCTCGCCTTCGATCTCGACCGTGATTTCGCCCTGCAGCATGTAGAACAGCTCTTCGCCTTCGTGGCTGATCGGCTCGCTCCGGTGACCGGGCGGCTCGTGCACGATGACCGAACGCAGCGTGCTGCCCGGGAAATTCGCCGACAGCCGTTCGTAGGAAATCGACCCGTCGGCGACACGATAGCTGACGCGACGGCTCTTGCGGGTCGTGCCGGTGCTGCTTCCAGGCTGCTCCAGAAACTCCGAGATCGGACGCTGCAGCACCCGCGCGATAGAGCGCAGCGAAGACAGCGAGGGCGCTGCCAGTCCGCGTTCGACCTGCGAGATGAACCCGACCGAAAGGCCGGCATTGTCGGCCACGTACTGCATCGTGAGCCGTGCTTCCTTGCGGCAACGCCTGAGTTGTTCCCCCAGTTCGAGAGCCGTATCCTCAGGCTGAACTTGCGGCTTCTTTTTTAGCATAGGTAAAATTCTGGCGGCGGGATTCGTACGTGTCAAGTTCAAATTTCCATTGAAGCGGGACCGGGCATGACGCACCATCCGCGCCAAACTTCCGACCGCTTTGCTGGTCGCGGCCCCTGTTCGGGTGCCAGATTCGGCATGCTCCTGGTTCCAGGCGCGACCGCAGTTCCGCAGACGACCTTGCAAGGACAACCAGCAGAGGCGATGTGCAGCTTCCCCTCCGCTAGCGTGGCCTGGTATCATGCCGGAATTGCAGCTGGATGGCAGAAATCACCTTAAGTTGCGCTTAAGGCAACCGCATTGCCCAAGATATCAGAAGGGTCGGCTCCTGCGTCGCCCCTTCCGAGGTCTGCGCGGCATTCACTCGCGATCCGGCCCACATGGTCGCTGACCAGCTCTCGCAGCCCTTCTGCCCGGAATGCAGCAAGTTGTCGCTGTCCCCGCCATCCGCCCCGATCGGCACCAACCGAAGTCAAAGTTCTTGGGCGGGGTTCACAACCGTCAGGTTTGCCTGCCTTTCCCCGCGCACTGAATTCTGCGGGCTATGCTTTACACGCAACGGGCGGTTTCTTTCCGTTGGGGAAACGGAATGGATTGCCTCTTCCTTGCGTTATTCGAAGAACGCCAGTGCACGGAGTTCGATGCTTTCGCGCGGGGCTGCGTCCGCCGCGGTGCTTGGGTCATCGAAGGCAGTGTGGGCGGTGAAGCGCACCCGTCCGTCGATCGCGGAATCGAAGCATTTGAAGAGCAGGATCTCAGCACACTCCATGCGCGGGAAGTAGAACCACCCATGTTCAGGGTTGTGCGCGAGATTGAACACCTCACCGACCCTGTCAGAGCGCTGCGCGCGAGAAAACGCTCCGCCGTCATCGCCCTCGTACACGAGGTTCGTCGCGACAAGGTCCTTCGGTCGGATGGTCCGCCCGTCGCAGACCGCGAGCGGAAAGGCCTCCACCGGCTCTTGAATGGGGTGCCAAGCATTGATGAGCGAGAACCGTCGCTGCAGCAATTCGGCGGCCTCGCCGGGAAACAGATCGCGCACCCTTTGTGGCCCCGACCGCGAGGTGTAGTCGTTGTGAACCGCAAATACCGGGACGCGGGCACCGGCGCTTCCGTCCCGCGAGGATCGTCTAATGTGATCGAAGACGCAGACTCGCGCGGCTCCGGCGGCGTGAAGTATCAAGTGCTCGATCTCGGGATAGTGGACGCGCTCGACCTCTTCGTCGTCCCGGAAATCGGTGACTGCGGACGACTGGACGCGGAGCTCGAAACCTTCGCGATCAAGGCTTGTCTGCTCCGCAATCAATCTGGCATCGCGGATCTCCATGCGCTGGATGTCCATCTTGACCTCTCGCCGGGTGGATCTGCCCGCGTTCCGCGAGGAGACATAAGTCGTAGGTTTGACACCCGTGTCGACGATGTAGCGCAGGTCTGCCCACACGGATTGGAACGTAGGATCAGCTTCAGAGTGCGTTCCCATCTATGCGATTCCGCCTTGTCTGCGTCGGCCGGAAGGTACCAGCGGATCAATGCCTCATGGTTCTGCCAATGATGCGCTCTCAGCTCCTGATTTCTGCCCGTTCGTGGGCAGAGGGCCTCCCAACCGCTCCAGACTGATTGTTTCGTCGACGTACACATGCTCACGTCGCAATTAAAGGTCAAGGTTCAGTCCCCAACGGTTGACAGTGTAGTTTTCTGCTTTAATCCGATCCGTCTGGCAGGTTTTTTCCCGGATAGTTTCGTGCACGGATTGCCGGATTTCCGAGACAACGCGGGAAGCCGGGATTCCGAGGCGGCTGATCCTCTTTCCCGGCAGACGCCCTT
>JAJEFO010000098.1 GCA_022820365.1 Silicimonas sp. | reverse complement strand
GTCGGCCGGCGCCAGCTTGTGCATCCCGATCTTGTCCAGTTCGGGGTCGCCGATTCCGACGACCCAGGACGTCCCGCTCACTTCCAGCGCGACGTAGAGCGTGCTAACCTCGCCCATGGAAGGGGCCACGTCGTTCAACTCATTCGACAGTCTTGATCTCCTTTCACTCGGCAAGGGGTTGCCGTTCAACGGCCCCTTGCCACCATATGTTGATGTCCGAACGCCCCTTTGGACCGAATCATCCCCAAGCGCAAATCCCGACTTGGCTCATGGCATCTGCGGGCTGGACGCCGGCAGGTTCGCGGGTTCCGGGTCGAGACATTTGCCCACCCGAAGGTCCCGAGCCATGGCAGGCACTATTCAACCCTGTCGCGATGTTCGCGGGCATCAGCAGGAATTTCATGAAGGTGATTGCGCTGGGAATTATATACGATAGTGCCCAAAAAGGAGTTGCTGGCTTGCCGAAAGGATGATTCAATAGTGCCCAAGAAAGGGAGAGAATCATGGCTTACAAGGCACCCGGCAAGCACTACCGCGAAGGCATCAGCCTCGTAAAGCTGTTCAGGAAATTCCCGAATGACCAGGCCGCCGAAAAGTGGTTTGTCGAGCAGCGATGGCCGGAAGGGCCGCATTGCCCGCATTGCGGCTCGGTTCGGGTCCAGTCCGGCGCGGCCCACAAGACGATGCCCTACCGTTGCCGGGAAAGGGAATGCCGGAAGCGGTTCTCCGTTCGCACCGGGACGTGCATGGAAGCCTCGAACCTCGGCTTTCAGGTTTGGGCCGTTGCCATGTATCTCATGACGACGAGCCTCAAGGGCGTTTCGTCAATGAAGCTGAGCCGGGACCTCGAAATCACCCAGAAAAGCGCGTGGCACCTTGCCATGCGGCTGCGCAAGGCGCTTGAGGACGACGGCGTGGAGCTTCCGTTTCTCGGCCCGGTCGAGGCCGACGAGACCTACATCGGCGGCAAGCGGAAGAACATGAGCCTGTCGAAGCGGAAGGAACTCAAGGGCGCGGGCCGAGGCCCGGTGGGCAAGGAAGCGGTCGTTGGCGTGAAGGATCGCGCGACCAACAAGGTGCGGGCCACGGTGGTTCCGGTCACGGACGCCCCCCACGTCGCGGGCTTCGTGGCCGCGCAGACGGAACCGGGCGCGAAGGTCTACACCGACGAAGCGGCTGTCTACAACGCGCTCAAGCCTTGGTACGACCACGAGGCGGTCAATCACTCGGTTTCCGAATACGTCCGGGGGATGGCTCATTCCAACGGCATGGAATCGTTCTGGAGCGGCCTCAAGCGCGGCTACCAAGGCGTCTACCACAAGATGTCACCCAAGCACCTCGAACGTTACGTCAGCGAGTTCGCCGGGCGGCACAACGCCCGCGAAGCCGACACCAAGGACCAGCTTGCAGGGCTGTTCGCCCGGATGGTGGGCAAGCGGCTCCGCTACCGCGACCTCACCGCCGACAACGGGCTTTCCTCGGGGGCGCGGTCATAAGCAAGGGCGGGTTTCATCGGTGAACGACCGGTGAGCGTTACGACTTGAAACGGTCGTGCCTGATATGTATAGCATGCATATGTTAGGCTGCAATAACGCAAGGGGGAGCCTGAAGATGCCCGATCAATCGGGGAATAGGGTTCGCTAGGAGTCGACGCAATTCGTTGGTGCCGCACCTGGGACTCGAACCCAGAACCTTAAGCTTGGCGTGCTTATGCTCTTTCCATTGAGCTAGCGCGGCGCCAACGATGAGTCACGTTCGGTATTGACGGGTTGAGGAGGGACGGTCTAACATCCGTTTCGCCTCGTCGTCGTCAAGCTGAACGTGGCACCGAACCGCCAGCGCGTCCTACGCTGGCGGTTCACTTTCTCTTATCTGCCCTTCAGAAACCGAGGTCAAGATGTTTGGGGTGATCACCACATGTCAAACGAAACGAGCCTCCATTCCCTGTCGTCATTTTTGGGGCGGCATGAGAACACGGCCTTGATTTGGTGCCACGCCGGGCCGCCGAATACGTTCTTCGACGAAACGGTCATTTCAACATGATGGCGCACCGATTGCGTGGAGGCCCGGTTTCGCACCTTGGCGGAAACAAGGTCGAAATCGGCGGTGTGCGGCGCAAAGAGACGAGGCCGGGCATGGTCTTGCGTGAACGCCATCGCGTACCCTTGCGCGGCGGAACTGGTACAGTCCGACGGATCCTCGAACAGGCTCGCGACGAATCCCAAGGCCAAGAGGCCGACGATGATCACGGCGATCACCCCTATGGCGTTCGCCATTACCCTTCATCCGTGATGCAAAGCAGGAACGCCGTGTTTGCGCCCTTGAGTTCCCCGTCGGCCTGGAGGCCCGCCCGCACAAGTTTCACGAACTCGAACGCCTCTTCAGGGGTCAGGTTCAAGAGCGCGGTGGGACTTTCGGAAGCCTTGTCCGTGATGAAATTGAGAACGCTCCGGAGTTTCGGCATGGCGTCGTGAAACGCCGCGCTTGCGGCATCGAGTTCCGGCAGGCACTCTTCCTGAACGTGCGCCGGAAGGACGGACGGCGCGGCGCATAGCGCCGCGACCGCAAGAATCTTTCGCATTGTGAAGCCCCCAATAGTCGGCACTATGGGGGCGCTCAGAAAGTGCTGGGTAGGTCATGATGATGGCAACCCCATCATTGTGCCTGGCGGGAGTGGCCGGACAGGGCTGCTTCCGCCGATTTCTGCCAACGACCCGGCGGGCGCCGGGCCGTTGCAATCAAATCCAGACTAGGAATGACCCTGCCTGTTCGCCGGAGTGCGGCTGTTGTATTCAGCAGGCGGCCCGACACAGCGGGTGCCTGGATTTGATTGCGGGTGCGAGGCTACCCTCACGAGTAGCCTTGTCAAGCGAGCGGGCACGGTCTACGTTCCGCGCATCGCAATGCGGCTCTGACAACGGAGGCACGATGGAACGGCTCGACCCGACCTGCCAGACGAAGGTCCGGAAGGCGCTTGAACGCTACCGCGAAGAGGTCGAAGGCGCGTCCTTGGCCTCGGACACCAAGCGAACCTACATGCGCCACGCGGAAACTTTCGTCCGCTGGCTGGAAGGCGACTTCGAGCCGGGTTCAGGGGGAACGCAATGACGGATACCGACCGCGAAGACCGGGAGGCGTTCTACGCGAACGCGCTCGACAGGGCCTACCAGCCAACCAAAGCGGATCTTGAACAGGATGTCAGTGTGGACGTCACGCCGGAGCGGCTGGCGAAAGCCGCGCTTCAGGGCGGGGCTCAACGCCGCGAGGACTGAACCTCGCGCCGCCGTTGGGCACTATCGTATATAATTCCCATTGCGCTGTCCCGATCTGGCGCGACCTTCATGGGGACAACGTTGTCCATCCAAGCCACGTAGCCTTGGGTCGGGAAGGCGTATTTCATTCCTCCTCTCTCGGCCCAAGCCTTAGTGCCGAAGCCATGGCCATGCTCAAGTCAAACGGATGTTCACGACCGCAGGGGCCAGAGAAAGAATAGCGGCAGCCTGCCCCAAGCCCGACGCGTTCGAAGCGTCAATCAAGCCGACAAAATCACCCTGTGACAAGACACTAGACCGTAAAGAGCTGTCGCCCAAAACGCGTGAGGCGGTCATAGCCGCTATCGGTGACGGCGATGGTCTCTGACATGCCGAACCCGCGGGCAAGAACGTATGTGTGGAACGTCATGCCCGTTTCGAAGTGCCAGTCACAGCCTGGGGCCGCCTCAAGGACCTCGCCGCCTGACGGCTGCAGAAGCAGGCCGACCGAATAAAACGTCTTGTTCGTATAGGTCTCGCGCAGCCCCTGGGACAGCACGCCGTCCCGGTAGATTGCGTCCGGCACGGCCGCCGGAACGCCGGGGCGCACTTCATCCAGCGCCGCATCCTGGATCGCGATCAGGCTCTCGATTGTCTTGTGGTCTCTGTCGCTAGCCTCTGCCACGCGCAACGGGCGCATGAAACGAGCATGATAATGGCGCACGTTTGGTGTCGTCTCGATCTGGACGATGTCGCCGCGCTGGAGAACGCGATCGGAATAGCCGCCATGCAGGTGAAACGCCCGTTCCCCGGATGACATCACGCCCGGACCCGGCAGGTCGCTTCCCGCCCGAATCATTGCGGCGCAAACCTCGGCCGCAATTTCACGCTCGCTGACGCCGATGCCGGCGCTGTCAATCGCCGCCTGCATGCCGGCTTCGGCTGCCTTTCCCGCGCGCCTTTGCAAGGCGATCTCGGCGGCCGACTTTTTCAGACGCATCTTGCCCACGAGCCCGCTTTCGTCAGTGAACCGATAACCGGGAAGGCAGTCGTTCAATTGCTGGTAGCGCGCAACCGACAAGGGCCACGCAGCGGTTTCAACTCCGACCTTGGCGGTCGCGCCCAGACTTGCCTGGATTGCCTTGGCGGCGACGACGGCGGGCGTGTCGCTGTCGGTCCACATCGCCCGACCCGGGAACACGGAGGTTGCGTCGAGGTAATACTCCTCGACATCGCGGCAGACCAATGTCGGCTGACCCTCGACTGGAATGATGGCGAGCTGAAAAGAGCCGTATCCCCGCGTGAAAAATCCGGTCAGCCAAGTCACCGTCTCGGGCTGGAAGGCAAGCAGCCCGTCAAGCCCGCGCGTCTTCAGCTCTGCCTGCACACGGGCCAGACGTGCCTCATATTCAGGAAGCTCGAACCAAGGCTCGTAAATCAGCGGTGGGGCCATGCACGCGCCTTCACTAAATCGACGAACCGTGTCAGCATCGTCTTGGCTTCCACGGCTTCATCCGCAGAAGCCTTGAGAGCTTCCACGTTGGCGCCGTCCTTTTCCATGCGGTCCCTGTTTTCTTCGAACCAAATTGGGGCCTGTTCCCGGGTGATCTCGGGATGGCCCTGAATTCCCCAGACCGGGGCATCACGCCAGCGCCAGATCTGGTTCGGACAAAGGTCGGAGCTTGCAAGGACCGTCATGTCCGGGTGGTCGCCGCGCACTTCGTCGTTGTGCCAGACGAACATGTGCACGCTCTTGCCCAACGCGCCGGCAATCGGGTCGTCACTTGCAGCCTCCGTTACCGGAAGATCCTTGTATCCTATCTCGCAGAATTCGCGGCGGAAGACCTGATCGCGCCCGCAAAGGGCCGAGGCCAGGATCTGGCTGCCGAAGCAGATGCCAAGCATTGGGATTTCCCGCTCCGCTGCAGCCGTGATCAGGTCATGCTCACGGTGAATGAACGGAATGTCCTCATAGGCGCCATGGGGGCTGCCGGATACGAAGATTCCGTCATATCCATCCAGGCTGTCCGGAAACTCTCCATTGAACGCCCAACAGCGGTTGATGGTCAGGCCCCAGCCTTCAAACCGGTCGTCCAGCTTTGCCACGGATTCGAAGTTCGGGCCGTTGCCAAGATAGAGCAGATGACCGCCCGACATGAAGACCTCCTCTTTTTGGCGCTCTTGGTATACCAATGGTGTGCCGTCGTGCAACGGATTTGGGTGCGCTGGTCGGCGAAGCGCATCACAGCAGGCCGAGAGGAGTGAGAGACCAATGCAGATCGATCTAAACGCGGATCTCGGAGAGGGGTTCGGACCATGGACGATTGGTGACGATGCGGCGATGCTGGACATCGTCACGACGGCCAACATCGCTTGCGGGTTTCACGCCGGCGACCCCGAAACAATGCGACGCACAATTGGCCTCGCTCGCGAACGGCGAGTCGCGGTCGGTGCCCACCCTGGGTACCGCGATCTGATCGGATTCGGGAGGCGTGCGCAAATTGGAGTCACGGCGCACGAGATCGAGACGCTCGTTGCCTATCAGGTTGGCGCCTTTCAAGCGATGGCGTCGCTGACAGGGCACCCTGGAACTCATGTCAAGACACATGGCGCACTCGGAAACGCCTGTGCGGACGACGACGGCCTTGCCGATGCAGTTGCCCGAGGCATTCGGGCTGCCGATCCCGAACTTGCGTTCATGGTGATGCCGGGAACGGCGACCGAGCGCGCTTGCGATCGTGCAGGGTTGCGTCCGATACGCGAAATCTACGCCGACAGGACCTATGACGACAGCTTCAACCTGACGAGCCGCAAGGTCGACGGCGCCGTCATCCACGATGTCGAGACCGCACTGACACGCGTGAAGGAAATGGTGGCCGAGGGGTGGCTGGAATCCGTGACGGGCAAGCGCCTGCCGGTCGAGATCGATTCAGTGTGCGTGCACGGGGACAACGAGGCGGCGGTTGCCATGGCAAGAGCGTTGCGTGACGGTCTCGAAGAGGAAGGCTGGACGGTTGCGTCGAGGAAAGCACGCTAAGGGTCGTCGCCCTTCGTTACACCTCCGATCAGATTGTGCGAATGCAGGTCCGGCGAAGAGCCGCTGACAGGTTTTGCCGCCAACCCCAAGGAGCTGTGCCAACGTGCCGAACGGCGCGCGGCATCAATCGCATCCCCTTCAGAAACCACCCGAAATCGCACGTCTCGGCCTATGGGCACCTGCGCCAGCCGGTCCAGGTCGGCCGAAATCACCGTTGCGATCTTCGGGTAACCCCCGGTGGTCTGGCAGTCCCGACCCAACACGATCGGGTTCCCGTCGCCGGGCACCTGAACGCTTCCGGGAACCACCCCCTCGGACACGATGTCGTGCCCCTTTGAAGACCGAAGTGCGGGGCCTTCAAGACGCAAGCCCATCCGGTCGGATCGCGGACTGATCCTGTAGCTCGACGACAAGAACCGAGACCATGTCGCTTCCTCGAAATGGTCTGCCTGCGGGCCCGGAACGATCCTGATTGCATCCCTGCCGTAGTCCTTCATGCCTTCGGTGAGGAACAAGGGCGCATTGTCGGAACTGCCAATGCAAGGAAGCCGATCTCCCGGCGACAGCACATCCCCGCCGATCCCCGAGCGTCGATGGCAGGAGCGGCTGCCAAGAACGGGCCTTGTCAGAATCCCCCCTGCGACGGCAACGTAGCTGTACACACCTTCCTGCGGTGGGCCGATCGTGACGGTGTCGTCGTCCTCCAACTGCACCGATGACGATTCCGAAACTGGTCGGCCAGATACAGCCAGCGTCGTTCCGGGACCGTGGGCTGCCACAAGGACTGGCCCGCCGATGACGCGAAGCTCCGCGCCCGCAAGCGGCAATTCCAATGCCGCAGCGTCCGGCGGGTTGCCTGCAAGCGTGTTGGCCAAAGCCAGTGCCCGCCGATCCATCGCTCCCGCAGTCGACACGCCGAACCGTCGAAATCCGAAGCGTCCTGCATCCTGAACCGACACCCCCGGACCACATTGGACGATTTCAAGCGCGATCATCACTCGATACTCTTCGCAATCAGCGCGCCGCGCGCCGCGTCCCGATCAAGCTGAGACCATTCGCGCGCGGAAACCGGCCGAAACCTGATGCGATCGCCAGGTTCGAACAGAAATTCGGGCATTCTTCCCAGTTGAAATGGGCGGACCGGGGTGCGGCCGATGACGTGCCATCCGCTTGGCCCTTCGATGCTGCTGATGGCCGTTTGCTGTCCGCCGATCGAAATGGAGGATGCGGGAATGCGCGCACGCGGCTCGGATCGGCGCGGCATCGAAAGACGCGGGTCAAGCCCGGAAAGATAGCTGAAACCGGGAAGAAAGCCCACCATCGCGACCAGGTACTCCGGGTCGGCGTGCGCCTCGATGAGGTCACTTGGCGTCATGCCAGCGTGCGCCGCGACATCATCAAGGTCGATCCCGAAGTCCTGGCCGTAGGCCACCGGAACCTCCCAGAGCTGCCCGGCTGGCCCGCTGGCGTCACGTTCGGTAGCTGCAAGCCGCAGAACGGCAGCTTCGATTTCGCGAACGTCAGCCCTGAGCGGATCCAAATGGACGGTAGTGGCCCGATAGGTCGGCACGGTCTCTATTACGCCGACGAGGCAAAGCTGATTCAAGGCCGCGTCGAATGCGTGAACACGGGAAACCAGTCCGGCATCGATGCGGTCACCAAATTCGACGGAAATGGCCGAGTCACCCAGATAGCGGATCACCGGACCATTGGCATCGCGATCTACCTCCATGCCGTGGTTCCTCAATCGGGCACAGCCATCCCCAAGCCTTCGACAACCCTGCGGGCCACCTCGAGCGCCGTTCGCTCGCGCGCCTCGACGCCAGAGCCGCCAATGTGGGGGGTCAGAACGACGTTTGGACAGTCCAGAATCGGGCTGTCGCAAGGCAATGGCTCGCCGGAGAAAACATCCAGCCCGGCCGCCGCGATGCGGCCCTCGCGCAGGGCTGCGGCCAATGCTGCTTCGTCGATCAAGACGCCCCGGGCGGTGTTGATCAGGATGGCATCCGCGCGCAGCTTCGAAAGCAGCGCATCATCCAGAACAGGGGTACGGCCGGGCAACCCGTGAAGCGAAATGATCTGCGCAGTTGCCAGCAGACTGTCGAGGCTCGCGGCGCGCAGAACCCCATCGGCGGCGAGGTCTGCATCGCTGGCATGCTTCGAGTGCGCGGAAACGGTCATGCCCAGCCCCTTTGCAAGTGTCGCCAGCTTTCGTGCCACGTGGCCATAGCCGACGAGACCGAGATGGCACCCTGATATCTCTCGCGGATGGATGCACTCGCGGAAAGACCATTCGCCGGTGCGCACGGCACGATCGGCAGCAGGAATCCTTCGGGCACAGGCCAACATCAGCGCGAGCGCATGTTCGGCAACCGATTGCGCATTCGATCCGGGTGTGCTGACCACCCTGATGCCACGCCGTTCTGCCGCGCCCTTGTCGATCCTGTCCGTCCCCGTTCCGTGGCTTGCGATGATCGCGAGATTTGGGGCCGCCTTGATGGCCTCGGCGGAAAGTCCGCTGTTGCGCGTGATCACCGCTCTGGCGGTCAGTAGATGGGGTCTCAGGACCGTCAGTTCCGGCGAAGGGGCCACAAAGACCGACAGACCGGCGTCCTGCAGCAGGTCCACTCCGCAACGGGCAATGGGTTGCACGATGACGCAGTCGGTCATTTCGGGATGTCCGGCGGGGACAGGCAGAACCGCATGAGCACCTCCGCGCCGGCGCTGAAGTCGTTGATGTCCATGTGCTCGTCAGGGTTGTGGCTGCCGTTCTCGTTGCGAAGAAGCAGCATTCCGGTCGGAACGTCTAGGGCGGCGAAGGTGGCGGCGTCGTGGCCCGCGCCGCAGGGCATGTCGAGCACGGGCTGCCTGGCCTCATCGGCGGATTGTCTCAGCCCAGCAATCACGGCCGGGTGCATTCTGGCCGGCGTCGTGGACGTGCGCGGGCCGAAGTCGAAACTGACGTTTCGATCGTTTTCGATGGTGGCCGCTATCGACTTCAGCTCGATCGCGAACTCGTCCAGCGTGGCGAGAGAATTGCTGCGGACATCAAGCGAGAACCGCAAAAGGCCGGCAACCTTGGAGAACGAGGCTTCTTCGGGATCCGTCGCGATCTCGCCGACAGTGACGGTGAGGTCCTTGCCCTGTTCCTGGAGCCGGCGCCACGCCTGATCAAGCTCTGCGACCAGCTCGGAAACGGCGAGCACCGCATCACGGCGCACTTCGCGCGGCGTTGTTCCCGAATGCGCATAGGCGCCGCGGCAGACCGCGCGACGGAAACGCAGGCTGCCCCTGATGTTTGTCACGATGCCGAGCGGCATGTCTTTCGACGCCAGAACGGGGCCCTGTTCGATATGCGGCTCAAGGAACACCGCCACGTCGTCTGGTGCCCAGTGACCGCAGCCCAAGGCGACATCGTCAACGTGCCCGCCCGCCAATGCGATGGCCTGCCGCAAGGTCACGCCGTCACCCGCACGCACCACCGTGTCCAGCTCTTGCGCCGCAAGCCGGCCAAATGCCGCGCGGCTTCCGATGTAAGAGGCTGAAAACCAAGCGCTTTCTTCAGCACGGATCGCCATCACTGTGATCGGCCAGGGCGGCACCCGACCTGCAGCCACAAGCCCTGAAAGCACAGAAAGACCCATCAGCACTCCCGCAGCTCCGTCGAAATTGCCACCCTTGGGCACGGAATCGAGGTGCGAACCGATGACGATCCTTGGTGCATCGGTCTGGCCCGGGAGGGTCAGGTACAGGTTGCAGGCCGCGTCGATCTCGGTCCCAAGCCCCAACGCCTCGGCTTCCCTGCGCGCAATGGCATGAGCGATCTCCTCGCCAGGTCCATAGGACATCCGGGTGACCCCGCGTATGTCCGACGTCCGATGGCGCAATTCGTCGAACAGCCGCTCGGCCAACGCAATGTCCGGCGGAATATCCGTGCTTCCAAGGACCGGTGAAGGATCGTTCATCGCCGGCTTAGCCGAGCTATGATGCTAGCTCGAACCTGTTCGAGGTGCAGTGCCATTGCCTCGGCAGTCTTCTCGCCATCGCCAAGGCGAAGTGCGGCGATGATGTCCAGATGTTCCCGGCAGGTCGCGACCGCACGCTCGGGGAGGTTCTTCAGGTCGAAGATCTGTGTCTTTCGGCGCAGGTTGCGCACGATGGCCGACAGTTGCGCGTTGCCAGCAGAATCCGAGATCAGGCTGTGCAGAGTGTCGTCGATCCAGCGAGTCTGGGACCGGTCCATTCCGCTCCCGGTTGCGTCCGCCATTTCGATTGCGCTGTGCAGCGAACGCTCCAGCTCATCGAGTGCCGCGTGGTCGACCTTGCCCGCCGCCATGCGTGAGACCGCCGGCTCCAGCAAGGCGCGGACCTGCAGCGCGTCGAGAAATTCGTCGATGTGCATCTGCTTGATCTGGACGCCCATCCGCCCTTGACGGACTATCAGCCCCTCGGCCTCCAGCATCAGCAGAGCGTCCCGCACGGGGGTGCGAGACATTCCAAGCATGTCTGCCAGCTGACGTTCGTTCAATTGCTCGCCGGGCCGCGTCTTGCCCGACAAGATCAGGTCAAGGATCTGCTGATACGCCCTCGGCGCAAGCCTCTCGTCTTGTACGTTCAAGTCGGTGGACCCTCTGCCTGTCCAATCCCAAGAGGCTTTATCTGGTGGAAAGCTCAATTCTCAAGCCCCTTTTGTGGCAGGACGAATCCGTTCAAAAAGAGTCCTTTCCTCGTGCACCACGGGAACCCGTCGGAACATGGCGCAAGGTCAGAACAGATTTTCCGCGCCCTTCATGCGCGTTGGTATTCACATGGTTGACGGATGGTATACCATCTCATAGGCTTTTTTGGAAGGCATTGGCGGCGATCAGGGGGGAACAGACGCAAGACATGTCGAGTGAACCGTGCGCAGCCACTCCGTTCCCGCGAGAGGAGCATCTTTCAAGGCAGGCGCGTCTGAGATCCGAGCTTGGGAACCGCGGCTTGGACGCCATGCTTGTCTTCGCCCAGGAAAGCCATTTCTGGCTGACCGGCTACGACACGGGGGGCTACGTCTTTTTCCAATGTGCCGTGATAACTGCGGATGACCGCCCGATCGTCCTGTTGACCCGTCGCCCGGATCTGGTTCAGGCACGCCAAACCAGCACCATCGAGGATATCCGAATCTGGTGGGATGCTGACGACGCCAATCCGGCAATGGACCTGAAGTCCATTCTGGAGGAGCTCCACCTGGACGGCGGGCGCATCGGGATCGAGCTGAACACCCACGGGCTGACCGGCTGGAACCTCTGGCGGGTGCAGCATGCCCTGGACGGCTGGTGCACGCTGGTCGATGACGACCACCTGATCCGCCGGCTCCGTCTGATCAAGTCGCCGGCAGAAATCGCCTATACCCGCAAGGCGGCGGAAATCCTCGACCGGTCGCTGGAGGCCGTCATCGCGGCCTCGCGCCCCGGCATTCTGGACAGTGAAATCAAGGCGGCTTACCTGACCTCGATCCTGCAGGACGGTGCAGACATGCCGCCGAATCCGCCACTGTTCAATTCGGGGCCGCGTGCCGTCTACGGGCGCGGTGTGTCAGAGCCTCGCCGGATCGAGGCGCAAGACCAGATCCTGGTGGAATACCCGGTCGCCTATCGCCGGTACAACGTCAAGACGGAATGGACCATCCTGTTCGGCGACGTGCCGGAAGCGCATCGCAATATGTACGATGTCGCCCGTGAAACGCTGCATCGGATGACCGAAATCGCGCGCCCTGGAACGACCTTGGGCGAGATTTTCGACGTTCATGCCCACGGACTCGACGCAGGCGGCTACAAAAGGCACCGCTACGGGGCGACAGGCTATTCGGTGGGTTGCACGTTCTCTCCAACGAGCATGGACGTGCCGCCCATGATCTATTCGGGGAATGCAACTGTTTGCGAACCCGGAATGACGCTGTTCTACCATGTCATGATCGGGGACAGCGACACGGGCTACGGGATGGGCGTCGGCCATACCCTTCTGGTGACGGACGGGGTGCCGGAAGTGCTGACCGGACTGCCCGACGACCTGACAGTAGTACACTGACGCGACGAAAAGCGAACCGTCCGGTATAGTGCCGGACAACAACAAGGAGAACCGACAATGTCATTCTACGATATTCCACGTCGCAGCGCGCTTCTGGCCATGGCGCTGACGCTCGCTGTGCCAACTCTGGGCGCCGCTCAAGGCGATCCGAAAATGGGCGGGACGCTCAAGATCAGCCATTCCACCCGGATCGCAACGCTGAACGTGCTGTCACTGTCGGGACCGGCAGAATACCCGGTGATCGACATGGCCTATTCCGGCCTGACACGGATCGGCCCCGACAGCCAGCCGATGCCCGACCTGGCCGAGAGCTGGGAGGGCAGTGCCGATGCCACAGAGTTCACATTCCACCTTCGCGAGGGGGTGACTTTTCACGATGGGACGCCGGCAACGGCCTCGGACGTGGTTGCCACCTACGAGGCGATTCTGAATCCCGACGTCCCGGCCTCGGCTGCATCGGTACTGAACATGATCGACAGCGTCGAAGCGGTTGACGACTTGACCGTGAAATTCAGCCTCAAGACGCCATTTGCCGACTTCCCGACATCAACCGCACACGCCAACGCGCGGATCATGTCGGAAGAGGCACTGGCCGGCGATCATGCGATGCTTGAAACCGTCGTAAACGGCACCGGCCCGTTCAAGATGGAGAGCTATGACAGTGCGCGGATAACCCGGCTGGTGCGAAACGATGACTACTTCATCGAGGGAAAGCCCTACCTCGACGCCGTTGAAATGCACCTGTTCCCGGATCTTGCGGCAGAGACCACGAACTTCCTGTCTGGCGACATCGACGTGATGCTGCTGGTCCAGCAAGCCGACTACGAGCGCATTTCCAGCGCGCCCGGGGTCAATGCGCTGCGAGTGCCCTCGGGTCGCTACGTGAACGTGGTCATGCGCTTCGACCAGGAACCATTCGACGACCTGCGCGTGCGCGAGGCCCTGGCCTACGCAATTGACCGCCAGCTTCTCGTCGACCTCGTGCTCGAGGGTCTCGGTCGGCCCGCGCATGACAATATCCTGTCACCCGAGTTCAGGTTCCGCATCGACACGCCAGAGAAGAACTATGATCCGGAAAGGGCGAAGGCGCTTCTGGCCGAAGCCGGCTATCCCGATGGCCTCAAGCTCGATCTCGTCGCCTCGAACCGTCCGGCGATCCGGGCGCAGGTGGCAATCGCGATCAAGCAGATGGCATTGCCTGCCGGCTTCGACATCAATGTCGAGACCATGCCGCACGACACGTACCTCGCCAACGTCTGGCGCAAGGGCGGCTTCTACATGGCCTACTGGGGGATGCAGCCGACCGAAGACGCGACCTTCAATCTGCTCCTGACCTCGAATGCGTCTTACGAGGACACCGGCTGGGCGAACGACGAGTTCGATGCCCTGGTGCAGGCGGGTCGTTCGACCACGATCGAGTCCGAGCGGGCCGATGCCTACACCAAGGCCCAGGAACTGATGCTCGCCGAACTGCCCTACATCATCGCGTTCTACGAGGACGTCCTCACGGCCAGCAGGGAGAATGTGCAAGGCTACACGTTGAACCCGATCAACCGGTACTTCTACCTGGAAAACGTCTGGCTCGACGAGTGACCACGTGACACTAGGTTACCTTGTCCGGCGTCTTCTGGCGGTAATCCTGGTACTTTTTGTCGTGACCTTCGCGGTTTTCGCGATCACGATGATTCTGCCGGGAAACGCCGCCGTGATGATCCTGGGCGAGTACGGAACGGATGAGGCCGTGGCTGCACTGGAGAGCAGACTCGGCCTCAACCGGCCTTGGTACATTCAATATCTCGACTGGATCGGCGGTATCTTGCAGGGCGATTTGGGCCAATCGCTGCGCTTGTCATTGCCGGTGGCCGACGTGGTTGGCGATGCGTTCTGGAATTCCGCCTCGCTGGCCGTAACGGCACTGGTTTCCGTCACGGTCATCGCCATTCCGCTGGGCGTTCTGGCGGCGATCAAGCGCGGGACCGTGGCCGATCTCATCATCGGCATGTTTTCCTATATCGGCGCATCAATGCCGGAATTCGTGACCGCAACGCTGCTTCTGATCTTCCTTGCGGGTCCGGCGCTGGGGCTCTTCCCGGCAGGCGGATTTGTCTCCCTGGGCGAGAGCGTGGGCGGATTTTCATCGCACGTGGTTCTGCCCGCGGCCACGCTTGGCCTGATACTGACCGCGCATATCTCGCGCCAGGTGCGGTCGGAGATGTCCGAGGTCCTTTCCAGCGACTACATCCGCGCGGCACGGCTGAAAGGGTTGCGCGAACGCCGCGTGATCCGCCGCCATGCGCTGCCAAACTCGCTGGCCCCGGCCGTGGCGGTGATCTCGCTCGATATCGGGTATCTTCTGGGCGGCATCATCGTGGTCGAAGAGATTTTTGCCTGGCCCGGGCTCGGGCGCCTTCTGATCTACGCGCTGGAGAACCGTGATCTTCCGGTGATCCAGGCCATCACCCTGGTTCTCGCGACGGTCTATGCGCTGTCGAATCTACTGTCCGACATCGTGATCGCCATCCTCGACCCGAGGGTGCGCTATGCCTAAAGCGTTCCGGGCGGCAGCCGGCATGACCGGGCTTGGCCTGTTGCTTCTGGTCATGGGGGCCGCAATTTTCGGGCCGTTTCTGGCGCCCTATGATCCGCAGACATTCCACCCCGCCGACCGTCTGCAGGGACCGTCGGCGGCACATTGGCTGGGCACCGATCAGTTCGGTCGGGATTTGCTGTCTCGGCTGTTGAACGGCGCGCCATCGACGGTCTTTTTTGGCCTTGGCGCGACTCTCTTGGGGGTGGGCGCGGGCAGCATCATCGGTGTGATTGCAGGTACCGCGGGCGGCTGGATCGACAGCGTCATCATGCGCATCCTCGATGGGTTGCTGGCGGTGCCCGAACTGCTCTTCACGCTGCTCATCGTCACCTTTCTCGGCGGCGGCATGGGACAGGCGATGCTGGCGGTCGCCATCGCCTTTACCCCTGGAATGGCGCGGATCGCGCGCAGTTCGGTGCTGTCGATCCGGACCCGGGAATACGTGCTCGCCGCCGTCGCGCGCGGAGAACGCTCGCACTACATCGTCCTGCGCGAGGTCCTGCCCAACGCGGTCGGTCCGATCATCGTCGAGGCCACCATCCGCGTGGCATTTGCAATCATGATCGGCGCCACGTTGGGCTTTCTCGGGCTGGGCGCTCAACCGCCCTCGACCGAATGGGGCCTGATGGTCGCCGAGGCACGGCAGTTCATGTTCCGAAATGCATGGACCGTGGCCGTGCCAGGCGTCGCAATTGCCATGGCGGCCATGGGATTCAACCTCTTCGGCGATGCACTGCGCGACAGCCTCGACCCACGGCGGAGCCGCTGAAGTGGCGGGCGCGAACACACACGGTGACGGCGTGGACACGCCCGTCCTGGAAGTTTCCGGGTATTCGCTCAGCTACGCGACGTCGTCCGGCCCGATCCACGCCCTGAAAAACATCGACCTTCGCGTGGCGCACGGCCAGACGCACGGATTGGTGGGAGAGTCGGGATCCGGAAAGTCCTCTCTGGCCTGGGCGATCCTCCGATATCTTCCGGAAAACGCAATCGAGAATGACGGGAGACTGCTTCTGTCTGGGGAAAGCCTTCGCAACCGGTCTCTTTCGCAAATCCTGGAAATCAGGGGGCGGAGGATCAGCATGGTCTTTCAGGACCCCTCCACCTCGCTCAACCCCGCGATGCGTCTGGGCGAGCAGCTCTCGGAAGTCCTGGTCCGCCATCGGGGCCTGACGTCGCAGGAAGCCCTGGAGGAGAGCGAAGCCGCGCTGGCCCGGACCGGCATTGCCAAACCCAGGGACATGCTGCGCCGCTACCCGCACGAGGCGTCAGGCGGCGAAAAGCAAAGGGTGGTCATCGCCACCGCCTTTGCCTGCAACCCCGAACTGATCGTCTTCGACGAACCGACCACGGCTCTCGACACCATCACGGCCCAGCAGATTCTGGAGCTGTTCAATCAACTGCAGGACGAGACGTCGATTTCGGCGCTCTACATCTCGCATGACTTGGGCCTCGTGTCCCGGGTGGCCGACGTCGTATCGGTCATCAGCTCGGGCGAGATCGTCGAAAGCGGGACATGCGCCGAGGTTTTTCAAACGCCCCGTGACGACTACACGAAGGCGCTGCTTGGCGCAGTCCCCAATCCGAAGCATTGGCTGGGCGTCACGGAGCCGCCACCAGAGGCGCCCGCACTGATGACTGCAAAGGGCGTTACAGTCGAATACGGGCGCCAGTCGCTTGTCGGGCAGCTGTTGGCTCCCAAGCCCACCCATCTTGGCGCACAGAACGTCAGCATCGAGGTCCGGAAGGGGGAACTTGTCGGATTGGTGGGAGAGTCCGGATCGGGCAAGTCCACCATGGGCAAGGTCCTGTCAGGCTTGCAGGATTTCGACGGTACCGTCCGCTTCGGCGACCGAAACTTTGCAAGGCTGTCCGAGATTGACCGTACCTACCGCCGCGCCGTGCAGATCGTCTTTCAGCACCCCGATGCGTCGCTCAATCCGCGGCAGCGCGTGCAGGAAATTCTCTCGCGCCCCCTGAAACTCTACGGCATCGTGCCGCCGGAACAACGTGCGGAGCGCATCGCGAATCTTCTGGAACAGGTGCGCCTTCCGAGAGAGTTCGCCGACCGGTTGCCGCACCAGCTGTCGGGCGGAGAAAAGCAGCGAGTCGCGATCGCCCGGGCATTCGCCGCAGAGCCTGAACTCGTGATCTGCGACGAGATCACCGCTTCCCTGGATGTGTCGGTTCAGGCCTCGGTCGCCGAACTCCTGGTGAGCCTGCAGCGGCAAACCGGAACTGCATGCCTGTTCATCACTCATGACCTGAACCTGGTCCGTCAGCTTGCACACCGGATATGCGTCATGCAGCACGGCAGGCTGATGGACGCATTCCATCGAGACGATGCCGAAAAGCCGGACCGGAACCCCTATACCCGTGCCTTGCTGAAGGCAGTTCCGCCGCCCGCCAGTCAAGCAGCCTGACACGGAGATCACGATATGACGGATGCTCTTTCGCTTGCCCGCACCATTGATGAGCAGGCCTGTCTCAGCACGCTTTCCGAAATGGTCCAGTACAAGAGCCACTCCGATACCGAAGGCGAGCGCGCGCTGGCCGAGCGCATGGTCGAGATCATGTCCGAGATGGGGTTAGAGGCGCAATTGCAGCCCGTCGAGGGCGACCGTGTCAACGCCATCGGCGTGTGGCGCGGCACGGGTGGCGGCAAAAGCCTTCTGTTCAATGGCCATCTCGACACAAACCCTGTAAGCGAGGGCTGGACCGTCGATCCCTGGGGCGGGCTCGTCGACGACAAGTTCATCTACGGGATCGGCGTGTCGAACATGAAGGCGGGCGATGCCGCATCGCTCTGCGCGGTTCGTTCGCTGATCGAGGGTGGCAGACGGCTGAAAGGCGACGTCATCCTCACCTACGTCGTTGGCGAATTGCAAGGCGGTGTCGGCACCTACGCGGCCGTGAAGGCGGGAACGCGCGCGGACTACTTCATCAATTCCGAGCCGACGGACCTGCAGGCACTGACCATGCATGCCGAAGCGTTCATGTTCACGATCGAACTGACCGGCATCACTCGCCACATGTCCAAGCGCGAAGAGGCGGTCGACGCGATCCGTGCCGCATGTGACCTGATCCCGCGCTTGACCGATCTGACCTTTTCCGACGCGCCGAGCGACGAACACCGCGGCATCAACCGGGTGCACGTGGGAACCATCCGTGGCGCGCTGGGTCATGGCTTCGAAGAATGGCGGCCGCCGCAGGTGGCGGATTTCGCGCGGATGACCGGATCTGGGCGAATCGGGCCCGGACAGACGCAGGAAAACGCGCTGAAGGACTTCCGTGCGGTTCTGGACGCGCTGGAAAGGGACTGGCCGGGGCTGAAAGCGGAAATTCGGATCGAATCTCCCAGCGGCAATTCCCACATGCCGGCATTCGAAGTGGCAAAGGACGCACGGGTCGTGACGTCGCTGAACGTTGCCTACGAAGTGATCCGGGGTGAACCGCAGCCCACGGGGGCGATCACGCCGCCGGGATACTACGGGACAGATGCCGGGCACCTCTTTGCGCATGGAGGCATGGAAGGCGTCGTCTGCGGGCCGGGAGGCCGCTACAACACCATGCCGGACGAACGGGTCGATATTCCCGACTACCTCGACATGGTGCGCATCTACCTGATCACCATGTGTGACATCTGCGAGCTGCAATGACGGGCGAGGCCTTTCAGGAAATCGCGGCAATGACTGCGGGTGGCCGCACCGTGTCGCTGCGCTTTCCTCCGCAAGAGCACGCCGCCCGCCTGGCGGCCACGCGTGCTGAACTGAACAGCAGGGGACTCGATGCGCTGCTCGTCTTCGGCCAGGAGAGCCATTACTACCTTACCGGCTACGACACCTCAGGTTACGTCTTCTTCCAGGCTGGCGTAATCACGGCCGACGACCGGCCCACCGTCCTGCTGACCCGGCGCCCGGATCTGCGCCAGGCCGAAACTGCCTCGCTCTACGATGACGTCCGCATCTGGCTCAACGCCGAGGATGCCAACCCGGCAGAGGACTTGCGGGCGATCCTGCAAGAGCTTGGCCTGCGAGACGCACGTGTCGGGATTGAATATGCGACCTACGGGCTGACGGCCGCCAATGGCAGGCTGATCGAGGCCGCGCTGGGCGAATTCTGCAAACTGGAAGATGCCTCAGACATCGTGCGCCGCCAGCGGCTGGTCAAGTCCGAGGCCGAGCTTGCCATGGTGCGCGAGGCCGGACGGCTGGCCGACGCGGCGGTTCTCGCAGCGGTCGAGGCCGCCGTTCCGGGCGCCACGGAAAGCGATCTGAGCGCAGCGGCGCTCACGGCGATGCTGCAAGGAGGCGACGTTCCCTCGGGAGGCCCTCTGGTCAACACCGGACCGCGTGCTCTCTTCGGGCGCGGCATCGGGGGACCGCGCCGGATCGAAGACGACGATCAGGTAATGATCGAACTGGCCGGGTCCTATTGCCGTTATCACGTCTGCGTCGAATCCACCGTGGCCGTGGGAAAACCCGATCCGCGGCAAGCCGGGATGATGACCGTGGCTGCGGATGCGCTCGATCAGATCAGGGACGCGGCCCGCCCCGGTGCAGCGCTTGGCACTCTGGACGACATTCACCGCAAGGTGCTGGACGCGGCCGGATTCGCCACCGAACGCTTTGCTGCATGCGGCTACGCGCTGGGCTGCACGTTCAGACCCACCTGGATGGACGTGCCGCCTATGATCTACAGCGGAAATCCGTTGGTAATGGAACCTGGCATGGTGTTCTTCGTGCACATCATGATTCCGGATACGCGAACGGGCGTAATGGCAGGAATCGGCCAGACATTCGCGATCCGCGAAAGCGGCCCGGTCGAGCTGTTCAGCACCCTGCCCACCGAATTGTTTCGACGGTAAGTGCGACTTGGAGAGGAACCGCGATGCCACTGCTTGAATCCGACGCCAAGGGAGTCTTTGTCATTTCGGCGACGCCCTTCGCCGATGACGGTGCGATTGACTTCGAAAGTCTCGACCGCGCCATCGATTTCTATTTCGACAAGGGCGCGGACGGGATCACCATTCTGGGGATGATGGGCGAAGCGCCGAAACTCGCGATGGCCGAATCCCATGAGGTTTCGGCGCGCGCGATTGCCCGTGCCGGAAACAGGCCCGTGATCGTGGGATGCTCGGCGCCGGGACTGGCAGCCATCGGCGAGCTTGGAAAGGCCTCGATGGATCTGGGCGCTGCAGGGATCATGGTTGCGCCGCCCGGTACGCTCAAGACCGACAGCCAGATTGTCGGGTATTATCACGATGTCGCGCGGGCCCTGGGCGACGGCGTACCGATCGTATTGCAGGACTTCCCGTTGGCCACAAACGTCCATGTCGCGCCAGAGGTCATCGGCCAGATCGTTGCGGATATCCCGGAAATGGTGATGCTGAAGCACGAAGACTGGCCGGGCCTGGCGAAAATCACCGCGATCCGAAAGGCGGAAAGCCGTGGACAGCGCCGGATTTCCATTTTGTGCGGCAATGGCGGGGTGTTTCTGCCCGAGGAACTGGCGCGCGGCGCCGATGGCGCAATGACCGGCTTCGGCTATCCCGAGATGATGGTGAGCGTGACAGCTCTCGTGGCACAAGGTGACATGGCCCAGGCCCAGGACATCTTTGACGCCTATCTGCCGCTAGTTCGGTATGAACAGCAACCCGGAGTCGGGCTCGCGGTGCGGAAGCATGTGCTCGCGAGGCGGGGCGTAATTGCGTCACCGATGATCCGCCCCCCGGGCCGGGGGCTTTCTGCGGAGGCAGTGGCGGAAGTTGACCGATTGGTTTCGCGACAGGAGCTGCGGCTCAAGGCCATCGGGTAGAACCAGGCAGAGCACCGCTGCAGCACGGGAACGCCACACGCTTCGCTTTCTCAGAAGGCCGACGTGCTCGTGCATTGGCCGAAGACTGCTGACTGCCACGCTGTTGCAACGGCTTGTCCTGTTGCAATCGGGGCCGCGCCGGAAGCGCGGCCCCGGTCGACTTACTTCTTCACGTTCGTCCAGATCTGGTCATAGACGGCCTGTGTGGCTTCGTCGCAGACCTCGATGAACACGGCCGGCCCCGCTGTGGCCGGAGGGTTCGATTCCGGCAGGGTCGCGAGCTCGGGATCGAGATATTCGCCCACGCCCGAAAGTCCCGAACCATAGCGGGCATAGTTCGACACGGCCGCGATGTTCTCGGGCATAAGCAGGAAGTCCATGAAGGCGATCGCGCTGTCCCGATTTGGCGCATCCTTCAAGAGGACGACGTTGTCCATCCATGCCACGTAGCCCTGGGTCGGGAAGGCGTATTTCAGGCTTCCTCTCTCGGCCCGGGCCTTGGCGCCGAAACCGTCGTAGATCTGACCCACCGCGGCGTCGCCCGAAACCAGAACCTCTTTCGCGGTGTCCGAATTGAACGATGCCCAATGGGCCTTTGCGTTTTGCAGCATGTCGTTCAACGCCTTCAGCTGCTCGCGGTCCGAGCTGCACTGCGGGATGCCCAGATGCAGCGCCGCCATGGCCAGAACCTCGCCCTGGCTGTCCAGCATGTTGATCTTGCCGGAGAGCTCTGCTGGCGGACTGAACAAGATGTCCGTTGTGTCGATGTTCCCGTCGTAGACCGCCGTATCCACCATGAAGCTTGTCGATCCCCACTGGTACGGAATTGAATGCATCCAGCCCGGATCAAAGCTTGGATCTGCCCATTCCGGTGCAATGTTGCCCTTGTTCTTCAGTTCGCCGTCGCCGATCTCGTCCAGCATCCCTTCGCCGATCATGATCGACACCATGTAGTCGCCGGGAACCGCGACGTCATAGGTGCCCATGCCGCCCGCTTTCAGGGAGGCCAGCATCGCTTCGTTGGAATCGTAGGTGTCCATGGTCACCTCGATGCCCGTCTCGG
>JAJEFO010000127.1 GCA_022820365.1 Silicimonas sp. | reverse complement strand
GCCCTGCATGTTGCCGCAGATCCGGCCGCCAGAAACAGGTGACGCGCAAGATATAATGTTGCGGAGATTCCAGCGATGTTGTTGCCCAGCCTGGCTTTCAGCAGCCACCGCAACATAAAACTGGCCGCAACATAGTACATGGCGGCGATGGTGGCCTGCAGGTACAATCCCGAGATGGCGGAGTTCTACGGCCGATTGAAGGAAAGAGGAAAGCCCCACAAGATCGCCGTGACCGCAGTCATGCGCAAGCTGGTCGTGACCGCGAACGCCCTGCTGCGCGACCGGCGCGCGTGGGAGGACCGGACCGAGGCCGCCGCCAGCTGACGCCCGTGCGGTCCGCGTCTCGCGGCGGTCCGCGTGGCAAGAATCGAATCAGGCGCGCCGATCACGACACAGTGGCCGGCTTGTCTTGGCATGCCCGCAAGGCGCCCGCCTGTGGACAGGAATGTGGAAAACCCGGATCGGGATCACCGAAAACCACCGAAAAAGCCCGAATCCGGGGTCGACTCCAAACATGGATGCTTCCCGGACAGATGGTCACAAGACCCCTCCCTCCGTTGATGCGCAGGACCGAACCCGGCCACCTCCAGCGCACCTTGCACGTCACGCCGCGGTGGCAGCCAATTGCCGCCGCAACCTTCACGAGCGGCAGCGAGTGCGCGGTCGCCGTTGCGCCACCGAAAGTGCGTTCGGCATTTCAAGGCGATTGCGACCTGCAACGAATGCAAGACCCCGATTCGCGCGTTCGAGTCGGACTGCGAACTGACCTAAACATTGGACATCTGACTCAGTTTCCTGCGATCCATTCGATCACGGGATCAATTTGGCACGGAGCGTTGAGAGTGGGCGCATGACCGACGCCCTCGAACTCCAGGACATCCGCATGAGGCAATCGCGCCACCATCCGGGACAGCAGGGCCGGGGTCAGGAAGTCGGACCGTTCCCCGCGCAGGATCAGCACCGGACACCTGATCCGGTCCCAAAAGGCCCAAAGCCGGAACGGCATGTAGGACCAGAAGTTGCGAAAATTCTGCGCGATACGAGGGTCGTAGTGCATTGTGAGAACATCGCCTGACCTGCGACAGCTCTGCCGGGCCATCTCGGCCCAGTCCGCGTCGGTCATCGGGCCAAAGGATGCCAGGGTCTTCCGCAGATGCCCTTCCAGTTCGGCAAGAGACCCGAAAGTCGTCCTCCGACCCAGGTACATGCTCACCCGTGCCCGGGCGGCGTGCGGAATCTCGGGCGCGATGTCGTTGATAACCAGTCGTCTGATCGATGAGCTTTCGAGCCCGGCGAAGACCATTCCCATCAGGCCGCCCAGGGAGGAGCCGATCCAGGTGAATGACTCAAGGTTGAGGCGTGCCGTCAGGACCTTTGCATCAAGGTTGTACTGAAGAATGTTGTAGCCGGTGGCATTGGACAACCACCCGCTCCTGCCGCGTCCCACCAGGTCCGGACAGATGACACGTGCATTTCGTGACAGGCGCCTGGCGAGAGCGTCGAAGTCCCGGCCGTTTCGGGTCAGGCCGTGAACGCACAGGAACCTTTCCTCCGCCCGCTTCTCCCCCCAGTCGCGGTATGCCATCCTGTGGAACCCGCCCGTCGACATGCATTGCACGCACCCTTCCCTGGGAAGGGCGCCATCCGACTGGTCCGGCGCGCTGCTGCCGCCTCCCTTGGTGCATCCGCATGTCATGTTCGTGACCCTGCTCTTTCGGCTGCGCCCTGCAGTAGGGCAAACGGAAATCACTTCTGGCGCTCGATCAGCCACTCGAAGAGCGTGCTGCTCAGAATCCCCTGGCACTTGCGACTGACATAGACGCCAACGTGACCCCCGGGAAGCGCAAGTTCCGTATAGTCGTCCGTTCCAGCCAGTTCCTTGAGGCGGGTACTGCAGGGTGACGGAATGATATGGTCATGCTCGGCATAGACATTGAGAATCGGCATTGTCAGCGCCTCCAGGCACACCGGCTTTCCGGAAAGCTCAAACGTTCCCTTGATCAACCTGTTTTCCTTGTACAGTTCTATGAGCCATTGCAGCGCCCCCGCACCAGGATGATCCGGCCTGTCCGCCAGCCACTTTTCCATTCTCAGGAAGTTCAGCAGCGATTCTTCGTTGGCGGTCACGGCCAGCAAGTCACGATTGTACTTTGTCAGCGTCTTGACCGGCGTCATCATCTGGAAAATGCTGGCGGTGATTTCACCCGGAAGGTTGCCGAAAGTGTCCACCAGCTTGCGGATGTCGCTGTCGTCCAGGCTTCGGGTCCAGACATTGAGAAAGCCGTGAGAACCGTCTGTGTCGCGCAGGTCGCCGTGAAAATCGATCGGAGTGATTGTCAGGATCAGGTTCTTGACGCGTTCACCGTTTTGCGCAGCATAGAGCGTCGAAAGGACGCCTCCTTCGCAAATCCCCAGGATCGAAATCTCCTCGCGTCCCGCGCGGTCAAGGATCTGATCGACGCAGTCGGCCAGGTACCAGTTCACGTAGTCGTCCAGGGTCAGGTTCTGGTCTGCCCGCGTCGGATTGCCCCAGTCCACGACATAAAGGTCCACGCCGCGCAACAGCAGGTTACGCACCAGCGACCGGTCTTCCTGCAGGTCAATCATCGTGTACCGCCCGATCAGGCCATATACGATCAGGACCGGACCGGTCCTGACCTCGACGCCTTCAATCGGCCTGTAGCGATAAAGCGAAACCTTTTCCTGCCGAAAGACCAGCTCCTTGGGAGTGGTCGCGACTTCGACATCCTTGTCCGCGATGCCGGCCAGCCTGCCTGCCCCCTCCAAGAAGTCCGCGGCTGTGCCAAGATTCTCCAGAACGGAGCGGAGGTCCGGGGCTTTGTTACGTTCCATTGGCGGTGTTCACCCTTTTTCTTACCGTGCCATGCCTCTCGGCGACCTGCCGCTTCAGCGCTCGAACCTCCTTGCGCAGCCCGTAAACGATGCCGTGCAGGTCATCGATCTCGGACCTGGTCGGGATTGACCGGGTTTCGCACCAGTCCTCGATCAATTTGCGTTCCCGTTCCCGATAGTTCAGCCCAGCGCGCAACACGCGGCGCTGGGCATCCAGATACTCCTCGCTGCGCTGCATCCTGATGAGTTCGTCATTGGCAATGCGCAGCCAGGTCTCGAAGTGCTGGTACGGGCTTCCTGTCCCGCTTGCGAGATCCTCGCCAACTTCCTCCAGAAACCTGCGGTACACCCGTGCCCAGGCCATGGCTGTAACCGCGCGGTACTCCGTGCCTTCCCTTTTCAGGACGGCCCATTCCCGGGTCGCCTTCAGTCGCTGCCTTTCAAGCTCCATCAGGTCCGGGACATCGGTTCCCTCCACGAGATTCAGCAAGACCTGGTTGACCTCGTCCACGCCTGCATACGAAAACTGCATGGGGTCCAGCATGCGCCGCAGGGTCTGGCGGGCGACATTCTCCTCCGGCTCGTCCTCCAGGCCTCCAATGGCAGCCATCGCGTCGAAAAGCGACCTGCACTGCTCATTGACTCTTCGAAACAGGATCGAGAACTGATCCGGGTCCGAAGTGTCGGGCAAGCTTCCCTGAGACAGTTCCTGCCAGAATGGCGCCTGCGCATCAAGGAACGCCTTTTGGCCTGCGAGCCAGGCATCCATCAGCGGGTTGCTTGCCGTTGGCTTGTCTGACATCGATCCGATCTTCCCGTCAATCGAGCTTGTTGCACATTGAGCGACGGAGCCCTCGGGCGCGCCGTCATCGCAGGTCAGGAGCGGACGCCGCCCTGCGCGGCGCCTGGCAATTCAGTCTTTCCTTCGGTGGAGAAATTCGCCTACGAAGCCGCGACGAAACACCATGACGCAGGCCATGAAAATCGCACCGATGATTGCCGCGATGGGCAGGCCGCTGGTCGCGAGGAAGTGTTCCAGGCTCACAAGGAACGCCGCCCCGACAATCGGTCCGAAGAACGTGCCAACCCCGCCGATCAATGTCATGAGCACGACCTCGCCCGACAAGTGCCAGGAAACATTGTTGAGCGACGCCAGCTGGAACGCGATCACCTTGAGCGACCCCGCCAGACCGGACAGTGCGGCCGAGATGACAAAGGCGATCAACTTGCATCGCTCGACATTCAGCCCGAGCGACACCGCGCGCGCTTCGTTCTCGCGGATTGCCGCCAGCACATGTCCGAATGGCGAATGCACCACGCGCCAAACGAGGATGAGAGCGGCAACGACGATCACCAGCACCACGTAGTACATCGTCGTGGTGTCCGACAGGTCGACAAGGCCAAGCAGTTTCCCGCGCGGCACGGCCTGAATCCCGTCCTCGCCTCCCGTGAAGGGCATCTGCACGGCCAGAAAGTAGATCATCTGCGCCAGCGCCAGCGTCACCATTGCAAAGTAGATGCCGTGACGCCGGATGCCCAGCGCGCCGAAGGCCAGCCCGAGAAGCGTTGCAAAGGCCACGCCCAGCAGGACTGCGAGCTCAAACGGCAGGCCCCAAGCCTTCGCGGCATGTGCCGTGACGTAGGCCGAGCCGCCGAAGAACGCGGCATGGCCAAGTGACAGCAACCCGGCATAGCCGAGAACCAGGTTCAACGCCGAGGCGAAAAGGGCAAGGCACAGAAGCTGGATCAGGAACAGCGGAAAGACAACGGCTGGCGCGGCAAGCAGGATGCCCAATCCAGCGGCAACGGCGGGAACAAGGAGCTTGTTGGTCTGCATCGATCAGGCCTCCCGTCCGAACAGTCCTGCAGGGCGCAGCATCAGCACGATCACCATCACGATGAAGATCACGATCGACGAAGCCGAAGGATAGAACGTCTTGGTCAGCCCCTCGATCACGCCGAGAGACAGTCCCGTAAGGATCGCTCCGCCGATCGACCCCATGCCGCCAATCACGACCACTGCGAAAACGATGATGATGAGATTTGACCCCATGCCGGGGCTGACCTGATAAATCGGCGCGGCAAGCACGCCCGCAAAACCGGCCAGTCCGACGCAGAAGCCATACGTGATGGTCAGCATCAGCGGCACGTTGATGCCGAAGGCCTGAACCAATGACGGATTCTCCGTCGCTGCCCTCAGGTAAGCGCCAAGCCGGGTCTTCTCGATCACCAGCCAGGTTGCAACGCAAACCAGAAGGGCGGCGATGATCACCCAGCCCCTGTAGACCGGGAGGAACATGAAGCCCAGTTTCAGCACGCCGGTCAGTTCCTGCGGGACCGGATAGGGCTTGCCTGCCGAGCCGAAGACATGGCGGAAGAGTCCCTCCATGACCAGGGCAAGGCCGAACGTGAACAACAGGCTGTAGAGGTGATCCACCTGATAGAGGCGCTTGAGAAACAGGCGTTCGATCGCAGCGCCAAAGGCTCCGACAACGATCGGCACGACAACCAGGGCCGGCCAGTAGGAAAGTCCAAGCCAGCTCATGACCATCCAGGTGACGAACGCTCCGAACATGTAGAACGCACCGTGGGCGAAGTTGATGACGTTGAGCATTCCAAAGATGATTGCCAGTCCGAGGCTCAGCAGCGCGTAGAACGACCCGTTGATCAGCCCCAGCAACACCTGCCCCAACAGGACGGCGACGGGCATTCCGAATATGTCTGGCATCTTCTTCTCCCTTACACGCCGAGATGGGCGTTGATCCGCGCCATGTCGGACACGAGCCGTTCGTTGGTGAACTCGTCGACGACCTGGCCTTGATCCATGACGTAGTGGCGGTCGGCGCTGGCGGTTGCGAATTTCAGGTTTTGCTCGACCAGGATGATGGTCAGCCCCAGGGCCTTGAGCTTGACCAGGGCCTTCGCGATCTCGTCCACGATTACCGGCGCCAGCCCCTCCGTCGGCTCGTCAAGGAGGATGAAGTCGGCTCCGGTGCGCAGTATGCGTGCCATGGCCAGCATCTGCTGCTCGCCGCCGGACAGACGCGTTCCGACGGTCTTGTCGCGACCCTCAAGATTGGGAAACAGTTCGTATATTTCGTCGAGACCCATTCCGCCTGACTTGACGACCGGGGGCAGCGTCAGGTTTTCCGCGACGTTGAGCGAAGAGAAAATCCCCCGTTCTTCGGGCACGTACCCCAAGCCTAGCCTGGCGACCTTGTGCGGCGGTGTCGCGATCAGGTCGTGCCCGTCCAGGCGCGCTTCGCCTTTTCTCTTGCGGACGATCCCCATTATCGTCCGCATCGTCGTGGTCTTGCCAGCTCCGTTGCGTCCCAGAATGGTGACGACTTCACCTCGGTTCACATGCAAGGTGGTTCCGTGCAGAACATGGCTCTCGCCATACCAGGAGTGCAGGCCCTTCAGTTCCAGTCGCCGCTCGCGTGAATCAGTCATGGCCCCCTCCGATGTAGGCCTTCTGAACTTCCGCATCCCTTGAGACGGTATCGTAGTCGCCTTCCGCGATCACCTTTCCGCGGCGCAGAACCGTGATCCGGTCAGAGATGTCAGCCACGACCTTCAGGTTGTGTTCAACCATTACGATCGTTCGGCTCCTGCCGACCTCCCTGATCAGTCTTGCGGTCCGCTGAATGTCCTCCTGGCCCATTCCGGCCATTGGCTCGTCCAGCAGGATCAACTCCGGGTCCATGGCAAGCGTGGTTGCCAGCTCCAATGCCCGCTTGCGCCCGTATGGCAGTTCGGCCGCCAGCGTATGGGCGTAGTCCTCGAGGCCGACATCCGTCATCAGCTCCCCGACGCGTTCATTGTACGCGTTCAGCGCCCGGTCCGAGCGCCAGAAATCGAAGGTTTCGCGGAAGCGGGACTGCAGGGCGATGCGGATGTTTTCGTGTGCGCTCAGGTGAGGAAAGACTGAAGAGATCTGAAACGAGCGCACCATGCCGCGCCGGGCCAGGGTCGCCGGCCTTTCAGACGATATGTCGACGCCCTTGTAGAAGATCGTCCCGGCGCTTTGCGGCAGGAACTTGGTGAGCAGATTGAACATCGTGCTCTTTCCGGCCCCGTTGGGCCCGATCAACGCATGCAGCGAACCCTCCTGAACGGAGAAGTCCACGTTGTCCACGGCAACGAACCCCCCGAACTCCCGCGTGAGGCCGCGCGTCTCGAGAATGACATCTGAGATCAAGGCTCCCTCCCTTTGGGCTCTCCGCCTCACGGCATCCTCCATCGCCGAAAATCGGAAAGCTTGAAACGCATCTTGACGCCTATAGCATTATTAGTCTATTACTGCAAGTCAATATGGTGAAAAGTGGTGCTGACGTGACTTTGTTATAAAAGCAACTTGCTCTGACAAGTCTTGAAATATAGTCTTGTAATGCAAGTTACCTTAGAGAAAAAATGGAGGAAGCCCATGCAAACACAACGGAAATCATTGGCAAATCTGGTGAAGGCGGCGGCGCTGGTTCCGGCGCTGGCTGCGTTGCCAGCCGCGGCGGATGACGCCGTCAGGATCGGCGTGCTTACGGACATCAGCGGCCAGTTCAGCCACGAATCAGGCAAGGGTGCCGTTGCCGCCGTGCAGATGGCCGTCGAGGACTTCGGCGGGGAGGTTCTTGGCCGTCCGATCGAGGTTCTGGTGGCGGATCACCAGAACAAGCCGGAAATCGCGGCTGCAACCGCTCAGGAGTGGTACGAATCCGAGGGCGTGTCGTTGATCGGCAACCTGATCAATTCAGGCATCGCCCTTTCCGTGGCACAGATCGCCGCCGAGAAGGACGGCATTGCGATTGTCACCGGTTCCGGTTCGTCGCGCCTGACCAATGCGGGCTGCACGCCAAACTCGATCCATTACGCCTATGACACCTACGCCCTGGCGAACGGCACTGCGAAGCGGCTTGTGGAAGAGGGCCTGACGGACTGGTACTTCCTGACGGCCGACTACGCCTTCGGTCACGCCCTGGAAGGCGATGCATCGGCAATCGTGGAGGCGGCCGGCGGCACTGTTCTCGGCGCGGCGCGCTACCCGATCGAGACATCCGATCATTCGGCCTTCATCCTGCAGGCCCAGGCTTCGGGCGCCAAGGTGGTCGCGGTTGCCGGATCCGGAACCACGTTCATCAACGCCGTGAAATCCGCGAACGAGTTCGGCGTGACCCAGGCAGGCCAGTCGGTTGCCGGCCTGCTTGTCTGGCTGACGGACGTAAAGGCGATGGGTCTTGAAACGGCCAAGGGGATGCTGCTGACGAACGCCTTCTACTGGGACCGCGACGAAGACACCCGCGCCTTCGCCGAGCGCTTCAGGGAGCGCACGGGCCTCATGCCGCACATGGGCGACGCGGGCGACTATTCCTCGACGACACACTACCTCAAGGCCGTCGAGGCCGCCGGCACCACCGACGCGCAGGCGGTCATGGCCAAGATGCGCGAACTGCCGGTGGACGATTTCTTTGGTCAGGGCGGCTTCATCCGCGAGGACGGTCGCATGGTGCACGACATGTACGTGTACAGGGTGAAGTCGCCTGGCGAATCCCGGCACGAATGGGACGTTTACGAAGCGGTCGCCGTCATTCCCGGCGAGGAGGCCTTCCGCCCGCTGTCCGAAAGCGAGTGCCCGCTGGTCAACAACTAGGCCGAGCCAACGCTCATCTCACGAATCGTTCTGGCCTGCATGTCAGGCCAGAACGTAAGACCAGCGAGGACAAGCACATGGAAATGAAGGAATCCGTCACGATTCCGGCCGCACGCGATACGGTCTGGCGATCACTGAACGACCCCGACGTCCTGCGACGCTGCATTCCCGGCTGCGAGGAACTTGAGCAGGACAGCCCGACCGAGCTGGCCGCCAAGGTGACGCTAAAGGTCGGCCCGATCAAGGCAAGGTTTGCCGGCGAGGTTGCGTTGAGCGAGATCGTTCCGCCAGAGAGCTATGTCCTGTCCGGCGAAGGCAAGGGAGGCGTCGCCGGTTTCGCAAGAGGCTCGGCCAACGTCCGTCTGGAGGAGGTCTCAGAGGCCGAAACCGTTCTTCACTACGATGCAAAGGCCGATGTAGGCGGCAAGATTGCACAGCTTGGCGCCCGGATGCTCGACAAGACGGCGAGGAAACTGGCCAAGAGCTTCTTCGACGAATTTGCCGCCGTCGTCACCGAAGCGAACACCTGAAAGCCTAAAACGGGAAGCCTGGTCGTTGCCATGACTGACATTCTAGTTGCACAGGAAGACGGGGTCGCGACCGTCAAGATCAATCGCCCGGAGCAACGCAACTCCGTTACGTATGACATGTGGAACGAGTTTGCCGAAATCTTCACGTGGCTGTCGACGGACAGATCCGTGCGGTCGGCCATCCTGACCGGGACAGGGAGCGACTTTTCCGCAGGCGCCGACATAAGCGAATTCGGAAAGATCAGGGCAAGTCTTGAGAAGGCCAAGGAGTACGAGGTGGCTGTCGACAGGGGATGCGCTGCGATCACGCATTGCACCAAACCCGTAATCGCGGTCAATCTGGGGTACACGCTGGGCGGCGGTGCTCATCTGGCCATGTCCGCCGATTTTCGATATGCCCATACGGAAGCCAGGTTCGGCATTCCGGCGGCGAACCTCTCCGTCGTCTATGGCGTGCAGGCCACTCGCAAGCTCCTGGCCTTGGTTGGTCTCACCGAAGCGAAGCGCATCCTGTATTCCGCGCAGCGTTTTGGTGCCGAGCATGCCAAACGGATCGGCTTTGTCGATCACGTGTCCGAGGCCCCGCTGCCGGCCGCCATGGAATTCGCCGGCGCGATGGCAGCGAAGGCGCCGCTGACGCAAGGTGGTGCGAAATACATTCTCAACAGCGTGGCCTTGCAGGAATTCGACGCCGACAGGGCGGATGGCCTGATCGACGGTGCGGCTGCCAGTCTTGACTACGCAGAAGGCCGCAACGCCTTCGCAGAAAGGCGCCCTCCGGCATTCCGTGGGGAATGATGAAACCTGTAGCATTCGAATACGTCCGTCCCGAGACGCTGGCCGAGGCCGTGACCGCGCTGGATCACGATGACGCAAGGATCATCGCAGGCGGCCAGAGCCTGCTGCCGATGATGAACTTCCGTCTGGTACAGCCCGAACGGCTCGTGGACATCAACCGGATCACCGAATTGGAACGGATCGAGCGGACCAAAACCGGTCTTCGCATCGGTGCGCTCACCCGCCACGCCAATGCCGCGCGCGACCCGCTTCTGGCCGAACATTTCCCGATCGTTGCAGAGGCGATGGGGCACGTGGCCCATGTGGCAATCCGCAACCGGGGAACCGTCGCCGGCAGTCTGTGCCATGCCGATCCCTCGGCGGAATGGCCCCTGCTGGTGACGTTGCTGGATGGCGAGATCGAGATTCTTGGCAGCGATGGCCATCGCTCGGCGGAGCCGTCGGAATTCTTCCTGGCCCCGCTGGTCACGGACATCGAAGAGCAGGAACTGGTCACGGGGGTTCATCTTCCTCTGCCTGCAGGTCCGTCAGGCATGGCATTTGAAGAGGTCGCACAGCGTGCAGGCGACTTTGCCGTAGTGGCCGCCGGCGCCATGGTCCGCGTGGAAAACGACACGTTCGCCGAGGTCCGGCTGGGGCTTGGGGGCGTGTTTGACACATCCGTCAGGGCCCGCGCCCTAGAAGGCGCGCTGACGGGCCAACGCGCCAGGGCGGAGGAGCTGGAGGCCGCGCTTCCCTTGGCCATCGAGGATCTCGAACCCAATGACGACCTGCACGCTTCGGCCGATTACCGGCTGTCGCTGGTGCCGGTCCTGGCGCGCCGCGCCCTGATCCGCGCCCTGCACAGGGCAACGCAATGACCGGCAAGGCCCGCATCACCCTGACAGTGAACGGGGAGCCGTTCGAGGCCGAAGTCGAGCCTCGGATGCTGGCGGCCGATTTCCTGCGCGACGAGCTTGGCCTGACCGGCACCCATGTTGGCTGCGAGCACGGCGTCTGCGGGACCTGCACCATAATGATGAACGGTGTCAGCGCACGGTCCTGCCTCATGCTGGCCGTTCAACTCGACGGTGCAGAAGTGCAGACCGTCGAGGGGCTCGGCACCATCAGGGACATGCACCGCATTCAGGAGGCATTTCACGAGCATCATGCCCTGCAATGCGGTTTCTGCACGCCCGGCTTCCTGATGACGGTGTGCGACATTCTGGAATCCCTTCCACTGCGCACTGATGCGGAAATCCGCGATGCGCTCAGCGGGAACATTTGCCGGTGCACCGGATACGATCACATCGTCAAGGCCGTGCGCACCCTGGTCGACGAGCGGGATGGAGCGGCATCATGAAAATGCACATTCTCGATGGCGGCCGCCTCGCCATGAAGAAGCGCATCTACGTGCCGGAGTGCTCCGACAAGGCAGAGATGATCGAACTGCCGGTCATCGCGATCCTGTTCCGCCGCCACGACGGAAACATCCTGTACGACACCGGATGCCATCCCTCCGCCGCGACTGACGCCGAGGGCCGCTGGGGCAGGTTGGCGAACGTGATGCAGCCGATTAGCGACCATTCCGGCAACGTGATCGACAGCCTCGGGGCGCTCGGCCTGGCGCCCGGTGACATCAACGTGGTGGTGAACTCGCACTTCCATCCGGACCACTGCGGCTGCAACGAGTTCTTCACCAATGCGCGCTTTTTCGTGCACGAAAGGGAGCTTGCCGCCGCCCGCGCCGAAGACGCCGCGATGCAGGGCTACATGCAAGGGGAGTGGGACCATCCCATGCCGATGGAGGGCTGCGTCGGCGGCCATGACGTGATGGGCGATGGCCTGCTGGTCACGGTCGACTTGCCGGGCCACACGCCGGGCACAATGGGCTTGAGGGCGTTCCTGGAAAACACCGGGCAGGTGCTGCTGGTCTCGGATGCCGTGTCGCTGCGCCGCAACCTGGACAGGGACGAAGTGCCAAAAAACGCCTGGGACGCCGAGGCGCTGCTGGCCTCGTACGAGGTCATCCGCAAGATCGAGGCAACAGGTGCGATGGTCGTTTGCGGGCACGACGACGAACAGTGCCGGAGCCTGAAGATGGGGGACGACTGCTATGACTGACGCCACGCCCTTCACCCGCCCCAAGTATGTCGGGACGCCCGTCAGGCGGCTGGAGGACCCCCGCCTGCTGACCGGCAGGGGCCGTTATGCCGCCGACATCCAGCTGCCCCGCATGGTGCACCTCGCCATTGTCCGTTCGGACCAGGCCCATGCACGGATCATCGGCATTGACACGGACGAAGCGCGCGCCCTGCCCGGCGTCATCGGCGTCTTCTCCGCCGCCGACTTCGCGCATGTCCCGGACATCAGGGCACCGTCGCGGATGCCGAACTATCAGGCGACATCCTGCCCGGTTCTTGCACGCGACGTTGTCCGCTACGTCGGTGAACCGGTGGTCGCGATCGTCGCCGTCAGCCGGTACATCGCCGAGGACGCCGCGGCCCTGATTGACGTGGACTACGATCCTCTGGACGTTGCGGTTGCGGCGCGCGAGGCATCTGATCCTGCGGCGCCAAGGCTGCATGAAGAGCTGGAGTCCAACACCGTGTTCACGCGGCGGTTCTCGGCCGGCGACTGCGCCGCCGCGATGGACGCCGCCGCCAACACCGTCTCGGGGCAATTCCGCCTTACGCGCAAGACGAGCATGTCCACGGAACCTCGCGCATATGTCGCAGAGCACGACGTCGGCAAGGATGTGCTTACGCTTTACGGCTCGACAAATGTCCCAGGCATAGTTCGGGACGCAATCGGGCGGCTGCTGGAACTCGGCGGCAACCGGTTTCACGTGGTCGCCCCCGATGTCGGCGGCAGTTTCGGCGGCAAGGGATCCCTTTATCCCGAAGAGGTCATCGTTTCCGATCTTGCAAGAAGGCTCGAAAGACCGGTCAAGTATGTCGCGGACCGGATGGAGGAGCTGACTTCCGGCTCCCAGGCTTTCGGAGAAGAGGTCGAGGCAACGCTGGCCTTCGACGACGATGGCCGTTTCATTGCCCTGGACGCGGACATCCTGGGAGACGTCGGAGCCTACTCGATCTACCCTTGGACCGCCGCACTGGAACCGGTTCAGGTCGCCGGCTTCATGCCGGGTCCGTATCGCATTCCGCATTTTTCTGCCACGGTCCGTGGAGTCTGCACACCCAAGCCCCCAACCGGGCCGTATCGCGGCGTCGGTCGCCCCATGGCGGTATTTGCGCTGGAGCGCCTGGTGGACAAGGCTGCATCCAGGCTGGGGATTCCGCCCGCAGAGTTGCGCCGCCGCAACCTGGTAAATGCAGAAGAGTTTCCGCACCGGACAGGCTCCGGCATTGTCTGGGACCGTTCGGGATTTCAGGAATGCCTGGCAGCAGCCTGCAGCGCCGTCGACCTGACTGCGCTGCAGGCCGAAAAGGCGAGGCGCACAGACAAGTGGGTGGGCGTGGGCGTGGCCTCCTACGCCGAATTGACCGGCATCGGGTCACGTATCTCCGTCGCGCCTGGAATGCCGATGAACACCGGCGCGGAAACGGCGGCTGTACGCATTGATTCAACAGGAGCCGTCAGCGCCGTGTTCGCCCTTGCCTCGCATGGGCAGAGCCTTGAAACGACCCTCGCCCAGATCGTGGCCGAGGAACTGGGCGTCCGGCCCCGGGACGTAGCGGTCGTGCAAGGGGATACCGCCCTCGCACCGCACGGCACGGGCACCTACGCAAGCCGATCGGCGGTCATTGGCGGCGGTGCGGCGACCAAAGCGGCGCGTGCGCTGGCGGTGAAGGTCAAGCGGGTTGCAGCCACCCTGTTTGGCGTCGACCCGTCTGACGTTCAGACCGGCAATGGCGACATCTTTGTCCCCGGCACCAATCACTCGATCGACTTTCCGGAGCTTGCGCGACTGGTCTATTCGGACATGTCGACATTGCCGCAGGAGGCACGGGAAACGCTCGAGGTCCAGGAAACCTACGATCCCGTCTTCGGAACGACGACGTCGTCGACCCATGTGGCGGTGGTCGAGATCGACCCTGAAACGCTGCACACCTCGCTGCGCCAGCTCGTGGTTTCGGAAGACTGCGGAAAGCTGATCAACCCCATGGTTGTCGAAGGCCAGGTGCATGGCGGCGTGGCGCAGGGCATCGGCGTGGCGCTGCTGGAGGAACTGAAGTTCGACGACGCCGGCCAGCCGATCACCGCGACGCTGGCGGATTACCTGGTGCCGACATCGGCTGAAGTGCCGGATATCGACGTCGTGCATGTCGAAACGGAACTTCCCGACAATCCGGGCGGCTTCCGCGGCATGGGCGAAGGCGGCACCATCGGCGCCCCTGCCGCGATCGCAAACGCGGTGGCCGATGCGGTGGCTCATCTCGGCGTCGAAGTGAATTCTCTGCCGATCACCCCCAATAAGCTGCACGCGCTGATCGCGGCGGCATCCAGGCAAGAGGGACAGGAGTAGGACATGGACTTGAATCTGAACGGCAAGGTGGCTCTGGTCACCGGTGGCGGACGCGATACCGGCGGCCGGATCGCCGGAACGCTGGCGACCGAAGGCGCAATCCTGGCGGTGAACTACCGCAAGTCCAGGGCCGAAGCCGACGCGGTTGTCGACGCGATCGATGCCGCAGGCGGTCAGGCCAAGGCCTACCAGGCCGACATTGGCGACTACGGCCAGGTCACCGCCATGGTCGATCAGGTCGTTGCTGACTTCGGCAGCGTCGACATTCTGGTCAACAACGCGGGCTATGTCGTCTACAGGAAGTTCGTCGAGACGACGTCAGAAGAATGGCAGGCGCAGATCAACACCTGCCTTTATGGCGCGATTCACTGCTGTCACGCAGTCGCGCCACACATGATCAACCAGAATTGCGGCCGGATCATTTCGCTGGTCGGCGACAGTTCGCGCATCGGCGAAGCCAGCCTGGCACCGGCGGCGGCCGCCCGTGGCGGCACCATCGCCCTCGGCAAGTCGCTGGCCCGCGAGCTGGGGCGCGCCAATGTCTGCGTCAACACCGTCTCGCTGGGCTTGGTCCAGACCGCACATTCGGATGTGGAATTCCTGGCCAGGCACATGGAGAGGATCGTCGAGGCATATCCGCTGCGCCGGATCGGCAATCCGGACGACGTCGCGCCGATCATCGCTTTCCTTTCCTCGGATCAAGCCTCGTGGATCACCGGACAGGTGATCTCCGTCAACGGCGGCTTTTCGATGGTGTGAAACTGGCAGCGCTACGCGCCTTGAGCGCTCGAAGAGAGGAGGGATCATGATACGCACGGACCTCATTGCACCGATATCGGAGCTTCTGCTGCGACATGCGTCCAACACGCCGGACAAGGCGGCCTTTGAAGATGCTGCGCGCGTCGCCACGTATGCACAGCTCGAACGCGAAACCCGAAACCTGGCCGCGAATTTCCGTGCCGAGGGGCTGCAGCCGGGCGAACGGGTAGGCGTCTGGCTGGAGAACTCCGTCGACTGGGTCATCAGTGTGCTGGCCACGATCCGGGCAGGCGGTGTCGCGGTCCCGATATCGGCCGACAGCAAGCCCGGCGAGGTGGCCTATCGGCTGGAGGACGCCGGCATGTCGATGCTGGTCGCGGCCCCAGGCACCTTGGCAACGCTAGATGACATTCGGCGCGATCACGGTGCCGCTCCCAAGACCGTCATTTTCTCGGGCGACGCCCCGGATGGCCATTCGTCCCTTTCGGAACTGACCCGGACGGGCGGCGGCGCGCTGCCGGACGAGGACATGGATGCCGTCTCGACGATGGTTTACACGTCGGGCACGACCGGCCGGCCGAAAGGCGTGCAGCTCACCACCCGTTCGATGCTTTGGGTCAACGCTGCGTGCTGGAACCCCATCATCGGGATGGGACCGGACGACGTCATCCTCTCTCCGCTGCCCCTCTATCACTCCTACGCGTTGAACTTTTGCGCCATGAGCATCGTGGCCAATGGCGCAAGTGCGTACATCATGGAATGGTTCTCGCCCGATCGGGCATTGGACCTGTTGGCGACAGACCGTTTCACCCTGATGCCGGGAGTGCCGACCATGTTCCATTACATCATGATCAGGGCCAGGGAACGGGGGGGCAATCCGTTCCGGACCCTGCGCCGCTGCTGCTCGGCAGGCGCGATCATGCCCGCCGCGCTCAACAAGGAATTCGAGGACCTATTTGGCATCGAGCTGCTGGACGGCTACGGCATTACCGAGACCTCCACCATGGTCACGATGAACTGGCCGAACTCGCAGCGCGTTCCGGGGTCCTGCGGGCTGCCCTTGCCGGGCCTGGCCGTGCGCCTGATCGACCCGGCCACCGGAAAGGACGCCGAACCGGGCGCCGAAGGCGAACTCGCCTGCCGGGGGCCCAACCTGATGCAAGGATACCTGAACAAGCCCGAGGCCACAGCCAGCGCCCTCAGGGACGGCTGGTACCACACCGGAGACCTGGCGAAAATGGACGCCAGCGGGTTCGTCACGATCACCGGACGCCTCAAGGAGCTCATCATTCGCGGCGGTCAGAACATTGCGCCTGCGGAAGTCGAGGAGGCGATCGCCCAGATGGATGGAGTCCTTGACTGTGCGGTCGTGGGTGTCGCCCATGAGACGCTGGGCGAGGTTCCCGTCGCATTTGTTGTCGATGACGGCGAACCGGGGACGGACATCGGCGCCGTAAGGGCCTTTTGCAAGGACCGGCTGTCTGCCTACAAGCTGCCCAGCGACCTCAGGAAAATCCCTGAAATCCCGCGTACCGGATCGGGCAAGATCATGCGCTTCAAGCTGCGTGACCTTTACGAAGCCGACGCATGAGACCTGCCGAGGGCATCGCGATGACCCCCTTCACCTTCAACACCACGAAGTCGCTCGTGTTCGAGGCGGGCGCCGCGGTCCGCATGGCCGAGGTCGCGGGCAAGGTCCTGGGCCAGACGGTCATGCTGGTCACCGATCCGGGCCTGCGAAAACTGGGCATGATCGACCCGGCGGTCGCATCGCTGGAAAGCGCGGGACACACCGTTGCGGTCTTCGACCGGGTGGAGGCCGATCCCTCGCGCGAAACGCTGATGAACGCGGTCGAATTCGGACGCCGGTCCGGGGCCACGGGCCTGCTGGGTCTTGGCGGCGGCTCGCCGATGGACGTCTCGAAGCTGACGGCGCTCCTGCTGGGATCGGGCGAGGACCTGGACCAAGCATGGGGCGTGTCCATGGCCAAGGGCCCGCGCCTGCCGCTGGTACTGGTGCCCACCACGGCCGGCACTGGCTCCGAGGTCACGCCGGTTTCGATCATCACCGTGGGCGTCGAGGAAAAGCGCGGCGTATCCTCGCCCGAGATCCTGCCCGACATCGCCATTCTCGACCCCGACCTGACCGCAGGCCTGCCCCCGCACATCACCGCCGCGACCGGAGTCGACGCAATGGTGCACGCGATCGAGGCGTATGCCTCGAAGAGCGCCAACAACAACCCGTTGTCGAAATTGCTCGCCCGCGAGGCGTTGCGCCTGCTGGGCGCCAATATCGAGAATGCCGTGTTCAACGGGAATGTCCGGAAGGTTCGCGGCGCGATGCTGCTGGGGTCGATGCTGGCAGGCCAGGCCTTCGCCAATTCGCCCGTCGCCGCGGTGCACGCGCTGGCCTATCCCGTCGGCAGCACCTTCCACGTCCCGCATGGGCTTTCGAATGCACTGGTGCTGCCGCACGTGCTGCGCTTCAATGCGCCGGTCGCTCACGAACCCTATGCCGAAATCGCGACAGACGTCTTCCCGTACATGGCGGCGATAAAGGGATCGCAAGCCCGATGCACGGCATTCATCGATGCGTTGGCCGGTCTTTGCGCCAAGCTGGGCATGGCGACCCGCCTGCGTGACCTGAACATACCTGAAGATGCCATCCCGAGGATGGCGTCCGACGCCATGCTGCAGACCCGTCTCCTGGTGAACAACCCCCGTGACCTATCCGAAGCGGACGCGCTCAGCATCTACAGGGCGGCCTGGTGATGAAGCTCAGGGCGCCACCGGGCACCCGGGCCGATTACGTCGACTTCTACCCGTTGCAGACCCGATGGATGGACAACGACGCCTATGGCCACGTGAACAACGTGGTGGCGTATTCGCTGTTCGACACCGCCGTGAACGGCTGGCTGATCGAGCGCGGGCTGCTCGATCCCGGGTCCAGCGAGGAATATGGCGTCGTTGCGGAAACCGGTTGCCGATATTTTGCGGAGATGTCGTTCCCCGACCGGATAACGGCTGGCCTGCGGATTTCGCATTTGGGCAACAGTTCCGTCCGCTACGAGGTTGCCCTGTTCCGCAACGACGACGACACGGCCGCCTGTGAAGGGTTCTATGTGCACGTCTATGTCAGGCGGGCGGACCACAAGCCAGCGAGAATCGCCGCTGTCCGGCGTGCGGCCCTTGCTCACCTGGTTTCCAGCGGAAAGGTCGGGGACCCCGATGCATAGCCCGTCGATAGGGTGTCTGCGTTGGTCTGACCCGACCCTCCCGAAGATCAATGCCTTGTCGGAGGCGAATGGTGGGCCGGCCCGGCAGACGGCAGCAAGCCGTACGTCACCAACCCCTCGACAGGACAGGGTCATGTGCTGGCACGGTCAGCGTTGGCCGTTTCCACGTCAATGGAATTGAGTGTCGGCACTTGCGCAAGCTTCCTGGCGTCCACTTGATTTCGAGCATGACGATTCCCGCCCGTTCGCGGAGGTCAGGACATTCGATGCGCATCTTCGTCCGGCGTGCGGGCGAGAGGTTCTCGCATGCGTTCCGCGCTCGCGCTTCGCTTGCCGCGGCTCGGTCCCGGCGCGGGATCGTGTCGCTTTCCTCAGTCTTTCGCAGGGCGGCCCTTCCGCAGCCCGTCCTGAATTCCCCGGGCGGCCCCGATCAGCCTCTCCACCTCGTCGCCGCGCCCGTCGTTCACCAGCTCGTCCCGCTTCAGCGTCGCGAGCATGTAGGCGTAGCGAAACGTTCGCTCGACAAGGGGCGCAAGGTCGGCCGTGCCTGATTGCGCGTCGACCTCCCTGCCTGCACGGGCGGCGTCGAGACATGCCATCCGGACGAATTCGGCTGCGGCGACGTCGCGCCCCAGCGCCGCCGCCTTGATCTCGTCCCATTCGGATTGGGTGAAGCGGATGCCCCTGGTCTTGCGCGTTTCGTCCGGGAGTCCCGTGTCCGTGCCGGATTCGGGCTTCGATGGGTCCGTTGTCGTCATGCAGTTCCCTCTTCCTTCGGCCCCGAGCGGCCCGCAGAATGGCGATCGCCGTCATGGAATGCGGCGAATCCTTTCGGCGTTGCTACCAGAGCGGATCTCTCCTGGCCAATTCGGAGGTGCGGGGAGTGCGACGGGAAGGGGCGGGTTCGGCCAGGGTCAGGGGGCAAGCGGACAGCCCGCCAGGGTCTCTGCGGCGGCGGCGCAGGCAGAGCCGGTCGAATCCTGCTCAGCATGCCGGTCGTGCATCGCTTGACGGTCACGGCGTGCTCGAACGCATGTCGGTGCGATACACGCCCGGCCCAACAACATCCGGTCCCCGCCTGGCCGCGAGAGCCGCCGACTGACGCGACATGTGGCGACAGGGCACGTCCTGCATCCCGATGCGTGGGGTGTGAAGAACAGCGCCGCTCGGGCGTCAGGAAGCAAGAAGCCTCTGCATCCATGATCAGGGATTGAAAACCGTGCGGGATCAACGGCATAGCCCGAGCGGCGCATGAGCGGCAGCGCCCGGAACGGGCCTGGCGCGAGGCGCTGGACAATCGGAAAGTCGCAGGAGGGGGGTCGTTT
>JAJEFO010000118.1 GCA_022820365.1 Silicimonas sp. | reverse complement strand
GTCGGGAAGGGAAGTACGCGGCCGAAACGCAACCCGTCCCTGAATGACCAGCAATGTCGGAAGACCGTGGGAAGAAACACCCAATCCCGCACGAAACAATCCGGGAAATCCGCAACGGATCAATCAGAAATACAACACCGTGAGGAAAGTCCCCCGGGCGCGCGGCGGGCGGAGGAGGCCCGGCCCCGATCCTGTCGAACAGGTCCGGCTGGCGCGGGCGCACGTCCCTGGCCGCAACGGGACCTGGAGCGTCCGACGTGGCGGTTTTTAGCACGGGGCCAGGACCGGCTCCGGAAACTTCGCGGGGCCGGCGCCTGGGCGTGGTTCCGGCCGCAAGAGAGGCTGCATGGGGCTTCTCCGCCATCCGGGTCTCCGGCACGGGTCCGGGATCTTGGCGGGCGCCCCCTTTCCCGCCCGCTTCCAGGGACCGCGTCAGGAAAACGAAGCCCTGGCTGATCGTCATGGCGTGTCCAGGGATGAACGGCGCCCGCATGAGCGGGCCGCAGCCCGCGACGCACCGCTGCAGGGTCTCGAACTGCTCGCGCTGCTCGTCGCCGGTGAGCGCCATCGGGTATCCGGCCTCCGGATCCGGAGGGCCGTCAGGCGCCTCGCCGTCCAGGACCCGGGACAGGATGAACGCGGACACGTCCACGCCCTCCGCCCGGGCCTTAGCCTTGATCGCCCGCCACTCGGACGGCCTGCACGTGATGCAGCGTTGCCGCCGGCTCCGTCCCGCCGTCCCGGTCATGTCCGCTCCAGCGCGAGTTCCGCGTCGAGCCAGGCGCTCTCCCTGGCGACGATGTCGTCCCAAAGCGCGTTCGCCCCCGCGTCCTCCATCCGCAGTTCCTCGATCCGGGCGAGGGCAAGCATGGCCAGCGCCACGCGCCGATTGACCTCCGGCGGGAGCCCGTACCGCGTTCCGGCATCCGGCGCGGGCTCCCGGCGTTCCAGCGCGCGCTCGACGAGGAAGCGGGAGTTCGACATCCCGGCGCGCCCGGCGAGGGCGCCGATCATCTCCCACTCGCTGTCGGTGGCCATGACGCAGCGCTGCCGCGTCCTCTCTTTCGGCGTTCGGGCCATGGGGGCGTCTCCGGACTCTGGCAACGGCACGGTATCGACGATCATACACGACAGGCATTCGGCTTCAACGCGGCAACAGCGGTCTCCGATGATGCCCCCGAATCATATGCTCTCCATATGCCTTCCGCCTGCAACTGCACTACATTACCGCGTTTCCCCGACGCACCCGGATGTTACCGGCTGCGATTCCCCCGGAGCCGCGCGGTCGCCATGCGGGTCGCGGAATCCGCTTGCTACATGCCGCAACCTGTTGTAAGAAAACGCTTAAGCGAGAGCGGGAATCCCGCGTGTAGTGTATCTGTAGGCCACGTTCCGTGGCTTTTTTCTCTACACCGGAGAGATGAGCCGCCATCTCCGGGACATCGGCGAGCAGACCCCTGCGGGCAAGCACGCGCTCGTCGTCCTGGACGGGGCGGGATGGCACCGGTCAAGGGACCTGGAGGTCCCGGCCAACGTCTCCCTGCTCAGGCTGCCGCCCTACAGTCCGGAACTGAACCCCGTCGAGACGCTGTTCTCGATCCTGAAGCACCGTCACTTCGCCAATCGGGTATTCGAAAGCGCCGAACATGTCAGAGAAACCGTCGAAGAGGTGTGGAACGGGTTCGTCTCGAACAAGGCGGAGATCATGCGGATCACTGCCAGAAAGTGGGCCGTGCTGTGAATCTCGAGGCGGCTTCTATCCGTGATTACTTTGTTGGTTTGGTATCATTTGTCTCACCCCAATCGGGAGCACGCTTCTGGCGCGTGCGGTTCTTGGGGAAGTGATCACACCTTCGCGCATACTGGTCATGGTCTGTGCATTTGTCTGCATGCTGACAATCTTCGGCCTTGGGGCAAGCGTTCCGCTGCCGCGCAATGCAGGCGATTGGCTTCGATTGGGTTCCGGAATTGTCTGGGCAGTCGCCGCGGTTCGTCTCAATCAGGACCGCCAAATTCCTTCGGTCGAGATACTGGCGTGTTCTTCCTGTGGGCAGCGACCTTCTCGATCGCGGCCGCGCTTGTCGCGGCGCCGGGCAGCGAACCGGATGCGGATTTGGTGCTGACCACGCTTCTCTGGCTTGTGCCGGTGATCGTGATCATGTTCATTCCCGGTACGTTCGCCTCGCTCTGGGGGCCGAATTACCTGAGTTCGGGCCTCGCGGGCCTGCTGTTCAAGTCCGAGATTGTGTTAGGCGCGGTTTCGGCGACCCTGCTGTCCAGTGAACCCTTCGGATGGCGGGAGTTCACCGGTGTTCTACTGATCGCCGGTGCCAGCCTAGTGGAGACGCTTTTGGCCACTTTTTCGGTCAGGAGAAGAGTCGTCATGACAGTAGAGTGCGGAGGGGCGAATTTCGATGCCGGTTGAGATTGAGACGCGAGCGAAACTTGCCTGCCTTTACGCCGGGGCGGTGTGGGGGCTGTTCTGGATCCCGCTGCGGGCGATGGAGGACGCCGGGCTGCACAACCTGTGGATCACCACGATATATTTCCTCGTGCCAGCCATGTGCATGCTTCCGGTGCTTGGTCTGCGGTGGGGGTCCATCCGGCGAGGCGGTGTACCGCTCCAGCTTACCGTTATGGCCTGCGGAGCCGCGCTGACACTTTATTCCGCCTCGATTGTCTTCACTGAGGTCGTTCGCGCGCTGATGCTGTTCTACCTCATGCCCGTGTGGGGATTCCTTCTGGCGCGTGTGGTGCTGAAGGAAAGGATCACTGCAATTCGCATCGCCGCCATGGGGATCGCCGCCCTGGGAATGCTGACGCTGTTCGGATTGGGCGCGGGACTTCCGGTTCCTCGCAATGCCGGTGACTGGATGGGGTTGTTGGCTGGCATGGTCTGGGCTGTCGCGACGGTCCGCATCCGCATGCACGAGGATCACTCGACCGTGGACCTGACCGTGGGCTTCTTCCTTTGGGGGTTGATTCTCTCCGCTGCGATTTCCCTGGTGCTGGCCCCAGAGCACATGCCCGGGTTTCGTCAGGTGGTGCCTGTGTTGCCCATGCTGCTGGGATTTGCGCTTCTGCTCGTCATTCCAGGCACCTGTGCGGCGCTTTGGGGGCCGAAATTCCTCAATCCGGGTGTAACCGGCCTCCTGTACATGACGGAAGTCGTGGTTGGCATGATCTCGGCGGCACTTCTTGCCGGTGAACCCTTCGGCGGCCGCGAGCTTGCCGGCGTGATCCTGATCGCGGGCGCGAGCCTACTGGAGCCGCTGACGATCCTTGCGAGGCGCAACGTGCATTAGGCAAGAAGCCGCCGAAGGTTCAGACCTGCAGCGCCCGTTCCTTGAACGCCTTGGACCCAGCACGGCAGCATGTGCAAGCACGGCAACCTGAACGTGTTGACGCGGGACAAGGGGATTTCGAGGCTCGGGCAAGTGCCCTCTGCGCGCACCTGCCTGATCGCAGTGGAGATATTTGGCAGACCACTCCCGCCGGTCTCCGCCGATAACCTAACTGAAATCATCCGTCGGGCGCCGCCAGCAGGATCCCTCGATACGGAAGACGACCATCGAGTACTCTGAAGGAAGCGCGAGACCTTGAGGTCACGGTCTCCGTCAGCGCCCGGAGTTTCGAAGAGTCGCCGTTCATCGAGCGCACCGACAGCCCCGGCATGGCGAGGGGCGTCTATGCCGGCCGCTATTTCCCGATCTTCATGGGGGAGGATCCGATCGAGAAATAAAGGTGGCTGCGTCGGATGGCTCAGATCTTCGACGTGCCGAAGAAGATGGCTGCTTGCCCATGCCGGCGGATTCAAAGTGGCGATCTCCGACCCAAACAGCCGCGTGAGTCAGATTCAGGGTCCCGCCTCGCTTGCCATCATGCACGTAGCCTCCACCGGTGCCGTCGATGACTCGATGTAGTATTTTCGTTCAGGCCATTGCGTTCTGGGTGGTCAGTGGCTCTACGTCTCGCGTACCGGTTTCATCAATGAACTCGGCTTCGAGATCTATAGCGATGGTGCCGTCACCAACCATCTTGCGCTCTGGGACCACCTCATGAAATGCAGCGGCCGCATGGCATGGAATTCTCGTCAACCTGGGCAGTCACCATCCACCGGATCGAGGGGTTGGGACTTGAGGATGTTCGACGAGTTGCTGGTGCCGCAGGACTGGACCTTCCTCGTTCCGATTGCCTGCGGGCTGGTCCGTCTGTCTGAAATTGGTGCCTGGTGTGCGCGTCCAAGACTGAAGAGACCGCTTATCGTGACCGACAGTGGTAGCTCCGAGCTGCCGTTCATGTCGGACATCCAGCGGTTCTTGGCAGAGGCGGGGCTTGCCGCGCAAGTTCACTCCGGCATTTTCCCCAATACGCGCAGGCGATCATGACGCGATCATTGCCATCGGCGGCGGCAGTGCGATGGACAGTGGAAAGCTAATCTGTCTGACTGCAAACAATGATGTCGATCTCTAGGAGTTCGAATGGGAACGGCCGAGAGAGCGGGATGGTTGGGCTTGAGGACTTCCTCGAGACAAGGACGTTACAGTGCGCCGTGGAAAGGCGCCATTCCCTAGCGGGTGCGAATCCCGCCCGGCAACTGTCGCTCCAGCCGGTAGCAATCGGAGCGGGTGATGGAGGCAACGACATGGCCTGAAGCACTCCGATGCAACGGGTCGCCTTGGGC
>JAJEFO010000071.1 GCA_022820365.1 Silicimonas sp. | reverse complement strand
ACGGTCTCGGACGGCAGCATCGTCGTCGACCGGGACATGAACGGCGCACGCGGCATCATGCTGCGCGCGCTCTACGGCAACTTGGGCCGTTTCCAGGCGGCGGGCGCGGATGTTGCGCTCGTTGCGGAATGAATCAAGTGACGCACAAGACTTCCGGCAGTCCAGCGCTTGACGAACACTGGATCGGCGGATTTGCTCACCTTCCATGAATGAACTCGACATTGACTTTGTGCGGGCTCAGTTCCCGGCGTTTTCCGAACCTTCCTTGCAGGATCAGGCGTACTTCGAGAATGCGGGCGGGTCCTGGCCTTGCCGGTTCGTGACGGAGCGTCTCGAGCGATTTTATCGGGAGAGAAAAGTTCAGCCGTATGGACCGTTCGAGGCAAGCAGGCTGGCGGGCGAGGAAATGGATGAGGCGCGAACGCGACTTGCCGGCATGCTCGGAGTTGATCGGGATGAAGTGAGCTTCGGGCCGTCGACGACTCAAAACGTTTATGTTTTGGCGCAGGCGTTTCGCGCGTGGTTGCCCGAAGGTGCGGTCATAGTCGTGACCGATCAGGATCACGAGGCCAACTCGGGCCCTTGGCGGCAGCTCGAAGCGTCCGGCATCAACGTCCGCGAGTGGCGGCTCGATCCGGAAACCGGGCATCTGGATCCTTGCGCGCTGGAGCCATTGCTGGAAGGCGCCGCTCTTCTCTGCTTTCCGCATTGCTCGAACGTCGTCGGCGAAATCAACGATGTCTCGGCCATTGCAGGCATGGCGCACGACGCCGGAGCGGTCGTCTGCGTCGACGGCGTTTCCTATGCGCCGCACGGGTTTCCGGATGTTGGCGCGTTGGGTGCGGACATCTACCTGTTCTCGGCCTACAAGACATACGGCCCACATCAGGGCATCATGGTGATGCGCCGTGCGTTGGGCGAGCTCTTGCCGAATCAAGGGCACTTCTTCCATGACGGCGACCTGACAAAGCGGTTTGTGCCGGCGGGACCGGATCATGCCCAGATCGCCGCCTGTGCGGGCATGGCGGACTACGTTGACGTCCTGTTCGAATCGATAGGAGGCGGGATGCCCGACCCGACCGAGCGCGCGCGTGCCGTGCACGATGCCGTGCGGCTTCGGGAAGAGGTACTGCTGCAACCGCTGCTTGAGTTCCTCGCCGGGCGGAACAATGCGCGCCTCATAGGTCCTCGGGATGCCGGGAATCGGGCACCGACGGTAGGTGTCCTTGCAGACCGGCCCGGCGAGGATGTCGCGGCCGCTCTTGCGCCATTGGGCATCATGGCGGGCGGAGGGGACTTCTACGCGGTCCGGCCGCTGCAAGCCATGGGCATTGATCCGGCCCACGGCGTGTTGCGGTTGAGCTTCACGCATTATACCTGCGAAGACGAGGTCTCGCGGTTGATCGCCGCGCTTGATCGCGTGCTGTAACCGACTCGCTGCGAACCTGCTCGAACAGGTTTGGCCGACGGTCCTGACCGGCCTCGCTCGCGGGTTGGGCAGTTGCATGTCCGGCTATCGGTCGGGTTGCGAATCGCTCGAGACATGTTGAGATCGTCGCCCGCAATCGAGGCGCTCTCGAATGCGTGGATCAATTCAGTTCTGTCGGAGGACATATGCGTGATCCGGTGATCTGGTGGGTGCGGAAGGATTTGCGTCTTTCGGACAATCCCGCGCTGGCGGCAGCCCTTGAAGCAGGCGGTCCGGTGATTCCGGTCTTCGTCCTGGATGAAGTGTTCGAATCCTACGGTGCGGCGCCTCTCTGGCGGTTCGGATTGGGTGTCGAGGAATTTGCAAAGTCTCTGCATGCCGCAGGCTCCCATTTGATCTGTCGTCGCGGGTCTGCGGCGGCTGTGCTGCTGGACGTCGCGTCCGAGACCGGAGCCAGGACGATTCGTTGGAGCAGGGCGTACGATGCACCGCAGGTTGCGCGCGACAAGGCGGTGAAGGTCGCCCTGCAGAAAGCGGGCATAGACGGAGCAAGCATTGCGGGCAGCGTCTTGTTCGAGCCATGGTCGATCCAGACCAAGGCTGGTGGGCACTTTCAGGTCTTTTCGCCGTTTTGGCGGGCCGTCGAGCGCATCGATGTGGAATCGACCAAGCCCTGCCCAGGGCGACTGCCTGCGCCTGCGACCTGGCCGAGGAGTGAAGATGTCACGAGTTGGGGTCTTTCGCGGCCGATGCGGCGCGGCGCGTCCGTGGTTGTCCGACACACCACGATTGGCGAGGACGCCGCGCGTGACCGGCTGGCGTTCTTCGCCGAAAAGAGAATGGACGATTACGGCGAACGACGAGACTACCTGGCGAAGGCGGCGACATCCCGTATCTCCGAGCATTTGGCATGGGGCGAGATCAGCCCCGCCACGTGCTGGCACGCAGCAGTGCGGCCAGCCCGGGAAGGTAGTCCGGGAGCGAATTCCTTCCTGAAGGAACTCGCATGGCGCGAGTTTGCGTATCACCTTGTCTGGCACACGCCGTGGATTCTGGACCGCAACTGGCGGGAGGGTTGGGATCGGTTCCCATGGTCCGAGGACGACGGCACGACCGACGCGCGCGCCTGGCGGCAGGGGCGAACGGGCGTGCGCCTTGTCGATGCAGCGATGCGGGAGCTTTATGTCACCGGATACATGCACAACCGCGCGCGCATGATCGTCGCGAGCTTCCTGACGAAGCACCTGATGACGCACTGGAGAGTAGGGCAGCGCTGGTTCGAGCAATGCCTGATCGACTGGGATCCGGCCTCGAATGCCATGGGTTGGCAGTGGACGGCGGGATGCGGGCCGGATGCGGCGCCTTATTTCCGAATTTTCAATCCCGATGCCCAGCAGAAGAAGTTCGATGGGGATGGTGCCTACGTGCGCCGCTGGATCGCGGAAGGTGAGGCAAACCCGTCAGCGAACGCGCTGTCGTACTTTGATGCTGTTCCGGCAAGCTGGGCGCTGTCGCCGATGGATGTCTATCCCGAACCAGTGGTGAATCTGGCAGAGGGCCGCTCACGTGCTCTCGCCGCCTACAGGTCCAGGTCGTTCTGAACGACGGGGCGGCACCGGGCCTCCCGAAACGACATTCCAAAACTGTTGCACTTTCGTTTATCACAAGTGTTGGATTTGCAGTTGGCACCAACAGGACTGGCATATTTCGTCACGAATTGACTTGAGCCAAGCCGGGGAAATCGGTCAGTGCCCTTCCTTGCCGCGCGGCACGTTTCGGCACCGGTCAGCTTGGTGGGACGGCTGCTCATTGGCCCGGTCGGGAAATCGCGAATGACCGAATTGGTCCTTCGGTACGCACCGAGCGGTCGCTGGTCTCGGTTTCAGGCCGACAGGGCGTCGCGCCCAAACCCTAACCACGCCTTCCACTCGAACTCCCCGTCGACGCGCGTTGCACTTGAATTCCCTGTTTGTCCTTGAGCATGCAACATGACTGCCACGCGCGACGTGCGAGTGACTGATTCGGCTTGATTCTCATGCCTTTGTCAGAATTCTTGGGAAATCATGGGATTATTTGCGGACTATATATTGAGTATTATTTTGCAAGATTTTGCCAAAATCAACTACATTTAGCTCTAAGCTTGCAATACGGGACCCAGCCTTCGAAAATTTCTCAAAAATTTTGCTTGCATTCCATGATTTCCCATGTAGTGTTCCTGATACCGGTGTGAGCGGAGTGAAATTCGGGGCAAAACGATCCCGAAATCGAGGCAAGAGGTTTCATACAGGCTCCCTCATCCGACACCAAAGATCCGGCGCGCGAGCGAGCAGACATCCCCCCAGGTGGCGCGCGCAGCTGGACCATCCCGGGAACGGGACGAGGGCGGCGGATCGGATACTCTGGCAGCAATCCGATCCGCCGCTTCTCTGTTTCAGGGACCGGAACAGGAGGCTCTGCAGGACAGTGGTTCGGAGATTCAGAGGCGAAGGTGCCCAAAAGGTGGACACCAAGGGTCGCGTGTCGATCCCCGCCAGCTATCGCGCCGTGCTGCGGGATGGCGACCCGAACTGGTCGGAGGGCAAGATGCCCGAATTCGTTATCGTGTACGGCGACAGGCGGCGGGACTTCCTGGAGTGCTTTACGGTCGATGCGGCAAACGAGATGGACGAGCGGATCAGCCTGATGCCGCGCGGATCCGGCCGGCGTCGCGCCTTGGAACGTCTCTTCAACGGCCAGTCACTGTCCGCCTCGGTCGACGAGACCGGGCGTATCGTCCTTCCTCTCAAGCAGCGCCAGAAGATTGACATCGAGGACAAGGCCTACTTCGTGGCGATGGGAGACACGTTCCAGATCTGGAAGCCCGAGACCTACCACGCTACAGAGGCCCCGATAGACGCGTTGCTCGACAAGATGCCGGACGGCGCCGACATCTGGACCCTTCTGGAAGACGATGCAGGCGATTAGGCGATGTCTGCCGCCGTCCCCGAGACTGCCGAGCCGCCGCATGTTCCCGTTCTCCTCGACGCCATCCTGACATTGTGCGCGCCCGTGCAGGGCGTTTGGCTCGACGGCACCCTTGGGGCGGGCGGACATTCCCGAGGCCTTCTCGATGCAGGTGCAGATCGGGTGATCGCATTGGATCGTGACCCGAACGCGTTCAAAATGGCTGCGGATTGGGCCGATGCCTATGAAGGCCGGCTGAAACTCGTCGAAGGAACGTTTTCCGATCTGGATCGCCATGCAGATTTCGGACTGGACGGCGTGGTCCTGGATCTGGGCGTGTCTTCTATGCAACTCGATCAGGCGGAGCGAGGCTTCTCGTTTCAGGCAGACGGCCCCCTCGACATGAGAATGAGCGGTTCTGGCAGGAGTGCGGCCGATATCGTCGGAGGAGCCAGCGAAGCAGTGCTCGCGGACATCCTCTTTCACTATGGAGAGGAACGGTCCGCGCGTTCGATAGCGCGCGCCATCGTCAATCGGCGGAAGGAGGCGCCCATCGAGACGACACGCGTGCTCGCCCAGATCATCGAGGCCGTCCTGCCTCGGCAGAAGCGGGGTGCAAGCCACCCGGCAACGCGCACGTTTCAAGCCTTGAGAATCGCGGTGAATGACGAGTTCACGCAATTGGCCGCCGGACTTGAGGCAGCCGAACGGGCACTACGATCCGGCGGGTGGCTCGCCGTGGTGAGCTTTCATTCGCTGGAAGACCGGGTCGTGAAACGGTTCTTCCAGGAGCGTTCCGGCCGAGGCGGCCGGGCAAGTCGACACCAACCGGACAGTCCGTTGCGGGAGCCGCGCTTCGTAGCCCCGAACAAGGCGGTCTTTCCCTCTGCGTCAGAGGTGGCACGCAATCCGCGCGCGCGATCGGCAAGGTTGCGGCTCGGTCGGCGCACGGAAGCATCGGCAGGTCCTGCAGACCGGTCGCGACTGGGACTGCCAAGGGAAATTCTGCCGTGAAGACCCTATTCTACCTTGTCACCGCAACTGCGGTGCTGGCGCTGGCGGTATGGGCGTACCGTCAGAACTACGAGACCCAGGCGCGATTGAAGGAAGTAGACCGGTTGCATGCGGAAATCGCTGACCTGCGCGGGCGGGCGTCAATGTTGCGTGCCGAGTGGGCTTACTTGAACAAGCCTGAGCGCCTGGACGATCTGGCGAATCTGAACTTTGACAGGTTGCGGCTCCTGGAACTGGGTCCCGGAAATTTCTTGCGTATCGACCAGATTCCCTACCCGGAACATCCGGACCTAGCAGCCGCGCTTGAAGGAGGCGACGAATGACCAGAGTTCCGCTTCGCCCACTGGCCCGGATCCTTGCCGCGCGCCAGACGGGTGAGAACCCGGACAAGATCGAGCGCGCCAATCTTGCCGCGCGCCACGAGGCTGGCCGTGACGGTCAGCGCGAACGCGTGGAGGGCCGCCTGCTGGCGCTGGCGCTCGTGTTCCTTGCCGCATTCGCAACAGTCGGCGCGAAAATGGCGGTCGTGGCCACGTCGGAACCGGTCGAGCCGAAGGCCGCGGCGAGCAGCACCCAGATCGTTGCTGCACGCGCGGACATTACCGACCGGAACGGACGAATTCTTGCAACCAACCTGTCGACGCACTCCGTCTACGCCCAGCCGCAGCACCTGATCAATCCGGACATCGCCGCGCGGAAACTGGCACAGATTTTTCCCGATCTCGATGAACAACGCCTGTATCAGCGATTCACCGGACCGAAAAAATTCCTCTGGATCAGGCGCCGGATCAGTCCCGAGCAACGGGACGCGGTCCAGAACATTGGTGAGCCGGGCCTCCTGTTCGGGCCAAGGGAGATGCGGCTCTATCCCAACGGGCGGCTTGCCGCGCATGTGCTGGGCGGGGTCAGCTTTGGTCGTGAAGGAGTGAGCGCAGCCGAACTCGTCGGAGTCGCTGGCATCGAGAGAGCCATGGACGATGAACTGCGTGATCCCGGTCGCGGCGACGTACCATTGGCCCTGTCGCTGGACCTGACCGTTCAGGCAGCAGTCGAACACGTGCTCGAAGGCGGGATGAAGGTCATGAATGCCAAGGGCGCGGTTGCCGTCCTGATGGATGCCCGCAACGGAGAGATCCTGAGCCTTGTCAGCCTTCCCGACTTCGATCCAAACGACAGGCCGCCGCATTTTGCGAAAGGCAAGCCTTCCGAGAGTCCGATCTTCAACCGTGCCGTGCAGGGCGTCTATGAGCTGGGCTCAACCTTCAAGGTCTTTGCAGCAGCTCAGGGCCTTGATGAGCAACTGGTTGCCCGCGATACATTGATCGACACCAAGGGTCCGCTCAAGTGGGGCAGGTATTCGATCAGCGATTTTCGTGACTACGGGCCAAACCTGAGCGTCGAGGACGTTGTCGTCAAATCCTCGAATGTCGGAACCGCCCGGATCGCCATCATGATCGGGGAGGAGCGGCAAAGAGAATTCCTAGAGCGCCTCGGTTTGCTCGCGCCGGTGCCGCTCGAACTGGTAGAGGTGCGAACCGCACGACCGCTCGTGCCCAAGAACTGGTCAGGAATTCATACGATCACGGTATCGTACGGCCATGGGATTTCGGTCTCGCCGGTGCATCTGGCTGCGGCCTATGCTTCGATTCTGAACGGCGGCGTGAAAGTGTTGCCGACGCTCGTCAAGGGCGCAGAGGCAACCGGCGAGCGGGTCGTGAGCGCCGAGACCTCGAGGCAGATGCGGGAAATACTTCGACAGGTCGTGACGCGAGGCACGGCTCGGCAGGGAGAAGTGCCCGGATATCACGTTGCAGGCAAGACCGGGACGGCGGACAAGCCGAAGCCCGGCGGCGGCTATCATGACGACAAGGTCATTGCCACGTTTGCAAGCGTCTTTCCCGCCGACGATCCGAGGTACGTGCTTGTTGTCGCGCTCGACGAACCGGTCGAAACCAGCGGTCGGGAACCACGACGAACGGCAGGCTGGACGGCAGTGCCCGTGGCAGCGGAGATTATTCGCCGTGCCGCGCCGATCTTAGGACTTGCGCCCGACATTGAAAGCCGCGGTAGGCAGGGTGTAAAGTTGGCGCAGTTCTGATCAGGGGCCGTGTCGATGCAGACCCAGGCAAAATCCAGGAGCTTGGCTGCGCTCGGGCTGGCGGCAAGGAATGCTGTTGAAGCCCAGATCACCGGCCTTGCCGCCGACAGTCGGGAAGTTCGCGAGGGATTCCTGTTCGCGGCGCTTCCAGGAACCAGGGCGCATGGTGCCAGTCATGTAGGGCAGGCGATGCAGAACAAGGCCGGCGCGGTCCTGACCGACCGCGAAGGTGCCTCGATTGCAGGGAATGTGCTGGCATCCGTTGACGTGCCGCTCGTGGTCGTTGAGGAGCCGCGCGAGGCCTTGGCCCTTGCCGCGGCGCTCTGGTTCGAAGTACAGCCGGAAGTTCAGGTCGCAATCACCGGGACAAATGGCAAGACCAGCGTTGCGAGCTTTACCCGGCAACTCTGGTGCGAGATGGGTGCCGAGGCTGTGAATGTCGGGACGACCGGAGTCGAGGGAGCCTATACCGCTCCGCTTGCGCACACGACGCCGGACCCGATCGAGTTGCACGGCGCACTGGCACGGATCGCCAGAGAAGGCGTTACCCACGTTGCGATGGAAGCCTCCAGCCATGGTCTCGCGCAGCGACGGGTGGACGGCGTGCGTCTCAGAGCGGCGGCCTTCACCAATCTCAGCCGGGATCATCTGGACTATCACGCCGATCTCGATGAGTACTTCGCGGCGAAGGCAAGGCTGTTCTCGCATGTATTGCCGGAGGACGGAACGGCTGTCGTCAATATCGACGATCCTTGGGGCGTGCGCATGGTTGACGTGGCGGATGCGCATGGTCAGGATCTGTTGACGGTCGGGCGCAGCAGCAAGGCGGCGCTGCAGATCGTCGGACAGAGATTCGATGCAACGGGTCAGGAACTGCGCTTTGAATGGGCGGGGCGCATCCACCAGGTACGGCTGGGTCTCATCGGCGGATTCCAGGCCGAAAACGCGTTGCTGGCGGCATGCCTTTGCATATCAACAGGTGCGGATCCAGAAGAGACGTTTGATTCAATGCATGCGCTGCAGCCCGTGCGCGGGCGAATGCAGTTTGCGGCAAGGCGAGAGAATGGTGCGACGGTCTTTGTCGACTTTGCACACTCATCCGAGGCATTGGCCACGACCCTGCGTGCGCTGCGGCCCCACGTGCTTGGGCGGTTGATCGTCGTGTTCGGTGCGGGAGGTGATCGAGACAGGGGCAAGCGTCCGCTTATGGGACGCGCTGCAGCGGATCATGCGGATGTCGTCTTCGTCACCGACGACAATCCTCGAAGCGAGGATCCGGATTTGATAAGGGCCGAAATTCTTGCGGGCGCGCGAGATCGCTCCTCCGACGTTGCCGAAGTTGGCGACCGTGCGGAAGCGATCCTGCGTGCGGTCGACGCGCTTGGGGCAGGCGACACGCTTCTGGTCGCGGGCAAGGGCCACGAGACCGGACAGATCGTGGGTGACGCGATCCTGCCGTTCGATGATGTGGAGCAGGTGAGCATGGCCGTGGCCGTTCTCGACGGCAAGGGCCTGTGAGCGCACTTTGGACCTCCAGGACGGCCCAGGCAGCAGTGGGAGGATCGTCGAGAGGCCCCGCATGGGAGGCGTCCGGAGTTTCGATCGACACCAGGACACTCGAACCGGGAGACTTGTTTGTCGCATTGCGTGACAAGCGCGACGGTCATGACTTTGTCGCCGATGCCTTCCGCAACGGCGCGGCTGCGGCGCTGGTTTCGAGGGTCCCGGAAGGACTTGCCAAAGAATCGCCACTTCTGGTGTGCGAAGACGCGCAGGCAGGACTGGACCGGCTTGCAGAAGGCTCGCGCGCGCGAACCCGGGCGAAGGTGATCGCAGTTACCGGTTCCGCAGGCAAGACGTCGACAAAGGAGATGCTTCGGCATGTCTTGCGGCGACAAGGAAGAACTCACGCCTCGGAGGCGAGCTACAACAACCACTGGGGTGTTCCGCTGACCCTGGCGCGAATGCCGTCTTATTCCGAATTCGCCGTGATCGAAATCGGGATGAACCACCCCGGCGAGATCGCGCCGCTTGCGCGGATGGCGCGTCCGCACATCGCGATGGTGACGACCGTTGCTGCGGCGCATCTGGAGGCGTTTTCCAGCGTTGAGGAGATCGCCATCGAGAAGGGCTCGATCTTTCAAGGTCTTGAGCCGGACGGCGTTGCACTCTTCAACGCGGATGTGGAGACGGCGCCGATCCTGGAAGCGGAGGCAAGGCTCCATGCGGCCCGCCAGGTCGGATTCGGCGAGAGTGCGCAGGCCGTGCTTCGAGCCGAGCGCGTGACGCTAACCGCCGAAGCAAGCGTGGTTGAGGGCAGGCTTGCGGACGGATCGTTCCTCATGAAGATCTGTGCGCCTGGCCGGCACCTTGCCATGAACGCAATGTCAGCGATTGGAGCGGCTAGCCTTGCGGGAGCAGATCTGGACGTTGCCGTGTGCGACATCGGAAGCTGGAATGTGCCGAAGGGTCGCGGCCAGCGCGAAACGATCCTCCTTGATCCGGTCGACAACCTTGGCATCGAGTTGATCGATGATGCGTACAATGCGAATCCCGCATCGATGGCAGCGGCACTTGAGGTTCTGGCGGGCTCGGATTCGGCGGCTGCAACCGGGCGCACCGCTGGCGGGCGCAGGGTTGCCATACTGGGCGACATGCTCGAACTCGGGTCCGGCGAGGCTCAGTTTCATTCCGAACTGGCGGAACTTCCGCCGATGGAAAGGATTGATCGCGTCATTTGCGTGGGGCAGAGAGTGCGCGCGCTTCACGACGCCTTGCCTGGCGAGCGACGGGGATCGTGGTTCGAAACGGCAGAGGAACTTGCGGAAAAGGTGCACAAGCATCTTGCCGCCGGTGACGTGGTGCTGGTCAAGGGTTCGAAGGGCTCGAGGGTGAGTCTCGTGGCCGAGGCGATACGTGCCCTGAGCAAGGCGCACGCGGGGGACGAACAGAAGGAATTGAATTGATGTTATACTGGCTGACTACCTTTTCGGATGGCGGAGATTTCTTCAACCTGTTCAGGTACATCACGTTCAGGTCCGGTGGCGCCTTCTTCACGGCGCTGGCCTTCGGGTTTCTCTTCGGACGCCCGCTGATCAATCTCCTGCGCACCAAGCAGAAGCACGGCCAGCCAATCCGGGATGACGGGCCCGAGAACCACCTTGCGTCCAAGGCCGGGACTCCGACGATGGGTGGCGTCCTGATCCTCGGCGCCCTCGTGACCGCTTCTCTCCTTTGGGCTCGGCTGGACATTGGCTATGTCTGGATGGTGCTGTTCGTGACGGTGGCATTCGGCCTGGTCGGCTTCATGGACGACTACAAGAAGGTCACGAGCAACTCGCATTCGGGAGTGTCAGGTCGGATGCGGCTGCTTGCCGGTTTCGCGATCGCGACGGTAGCCGGAATCTGGGCAACATCGATGCATCCGCCGGACCTGCAGAATCAACTGGCCATTCCGGTCGTGAGTCTTCTCTGGAACATCGGCATCTTCTTCGTGCCCTTCACCATGATCGTGATCGTCGGAGCTGCCAACGCGGTGAACCTGACGGACGGGCTTGACGGGCTGGCGATCATGCCGGTGATGATTGCTGCAGGATCATTGGGCGTGATTGCCTACGCGGTTGGCCGTACCGACTTCACGGAGTATCTCGGCATCAACTACGTGCCCGGGACGGGCGAAATTCTCGTCTTTGTATCTGCGTTGATCGGCGGGGGGCTGGGATTTCTGTGGTACAATGCACCACCGGCTGCCGTCTTCATGGGGGACACTGGATCCCTGGCACTCGGCGGTGCACTTGGCGCAGTGGCCGTGGCAACCAAGCACGAGATCGTCTTGGCGATCATTGGCGGCTTGTTCGTGGTCGAGGCGCTCAGCGTGATCATACAGGTGGGCTATTTCAAGATTACGGGAAACAGGGTTTTCCTCATGGCGCCGATCCACCATCATTTCGAGAAGAAGGGCTGGGCCGAACCGCAAATCGTGATCCGGTTCTGGATAATTTCGCTGATTCTGGCACTTGTCGGACTTGCTACGTTGAAGGTGCGATAGGCAGTGATCGCCGGCAGTCATCGCGCCACGTTCATCCTTGCAGGGAAGTCCCTGCTCGTCCCGTCGGTTGGGTCAGGAGCCCCGTGGGCACACGCCACATGCAACTGTTCCCTAGATACAGGCGCTTCCCTTGCCGCAGTACACGCGATAGCCAATTCGGCGGGAGGGACTTCGACATGGAGCGTCTGATGCACCGCCGACGCACATTCGTGCCAATGTCTGCGAAGGGTTCTTCCGCACGGATTGGCAATTTTGCGTTGCCGGGACATGAGGAGATTCCAGGGTGATTCCCGTAAAGGGGGTCTCGGGCGCTCGAATCGCCGTACTCGGTCTCGGTCGGAGCGGGCTTTCCGCCATGCGCGCGCTCAAGGCAGGCGGTGCGGACGTTCTCTGTTGGGACGACAGCAAAGAGGCGAGGGCGATTGCCGAAGGCGAAGGTGCCATGCTTCATGACTTCTCCGTTCCCGGGGCATGGAATGGAGTCGTGGAACTCGTGCTGAGCCCCGGCATTCCTCACCTTTACCCTCACCCAAACGCTCACGTTGCAGCCGCCATGGCCGCCGGAATACCGGTCGACAACGACGTCGGCCTGTTTTTTCGTTCGCTCGCCGTTCCGGGCAGGGGCGGAAGCCGCAAGTTTCCCAGAGTCGTGGCGGTGACCGGATCGAACGGGAAGTCCACGACCGTTGCCCTGATTCACCACTGCCTCGTCGCATCGGGCCGCGAGAGTCAACTTGCGGGCAATATCGGCCGCGGCGTCTTGGACATCGATTCACCAGGGAAAGACGGCACAATTGTACTCGAATTGTCGTCCTACCAAGTCGAAATTGCACGCAGTCTGGCACCTGACGTCGCCGTCTTCACCAATTTTGGCCCTGATCACCTCGACCGCCATGGCGGGCTGGGCGGGTACTTTGCGGCAAAGCGGCGCTTGTTCCTGCAGGGAAAGCCACGCGTTGCCGTGATCGGCATCGACGAAGTCGAGGGAAAGTTCCTCGAGAACCAGCTGGTCGGGGGGGCGTCCGAGAACCAGATCATTCGTGTTACGGCAGATGCAACTTCGGCCAGCGCAGGATGGTCGATCACGGCAAGAGATGGATTCCTTACCGAACTGCATGACGGTCAGCCCACCGCGTCTTTCAATCTTGGGGAGATGCAGGGCCTTCCCGGAGTGCACAACCACCAGAACGCATGCGCGGCTTTCGCGGTTCTGCGGGCGCTTGAGGTACCGTCCGCGGCCATCGAGGAGGGAATGCTGAGTTTCGAAGGGCTGCCGCATCGAGGACAGGTGGTTGCCCGGTGGAACGGAGTGACGTTCGTCAACGATTCGAAGGCGACCAACGTGGATGCGGCGGCGAGATCGCTCGCCGTGTATCCACGTGTTCGCTGGATCGTGGGTGGCCAGTTGAAGGAAGGAGGGATTTCGGCGCTGCAATCCAGCCTCGAAACAGTGGTGAAGGCATATGCAATCGGGGAGCAGGCGATGGAGGTCGCCCGGGACCTCGAGGGGACCGAACTCGAAGTGTGCACTACAATGGCTGCGGCGGTTCGGTGCGCCGCGAAGGATGCGCAGCCTGGAGACACGGTTCTCCTGGCACCGGCTGCGGCAAGCTTCGATTCCTATGGAAGTTTCGAGGATCGCGGCGATGATTTCATTGCGGAAGTGAAGAAAGCGATCGACTGAGCCGCGACCATCGAATCGGTCGCCCCGATTGAGGCACCCGAGTGTGCCTGCCCACCTGGGATGCGCAGAGGCTCAGAGAATCGACTGTCCGGTCTTTGCCCAGTCGTCAAGAAACGCGCTCAGGCCCTTGTCCGTCAGCGGGTGCTCGGCCATTTTCTTGATTACGCCCGGAGGTGCCGTGGCCACGTCCGCACCAATCCGCGCCGCCTCGGTCATATGGTTGACCGAGCGAATCGAGGCAGCAAGGATCTGCGTTTCGAAGCCGTAGTTGTCGTAGATGTCGCGAATGTCCGAGATGAGGTCCATCCCGTCGAGGTTGATGTCGTCGAGACGTCCGATGAAGGGAGAGATGAATGTCGCGCCCGCCTTTGCCGCCAGAAGCGCCTGGTTCGCCGAAAAGCACAGCGTCACGTTGACCATGTGCCCTTCGCCAGAAAGGCGTTTGCAGGCTCTCAAGCCGTTCCAGGTCAGCGGCACCTTGATGGCGATGTTATCGCCCAGCATCGCCACCTCGTGACCCTCTTCGACCATGGTCTCGAAGTCCGTCGCCACGGTTTCGGCGCTGACCGGGCCGTCGACCATGTTGGCGATTTCAGCAATGACTTCCTTGATGTCGCGGCCCGACTTGTGAATCAACGATGGGTTGGTGGTTACTCCGTCAACCATGCCCAGCTCATTCAATTCATGGATGGCATCGGTGTCGGCGGTATCGACGAAGAACTTCATGGGCGGACCCCTCTGGCGCACAATTCGGGTTTCGTGGCACTCATATACGACACGCCTTTCGGGCTGAACCCCAATTTACTCGACGCAGAGGCAGTCTCAAGTGATGCGGCAATTCTTGGACGGCGAACTGATTTCGGTCCTCACGACGCAGCCGCTCGGCGGTGCGCTGGACTACAAGGCTCCCGTCGGCGGCTGTCTTGACGGCTCCTATGTCGAGGTGCCTCTGGGGCCGCGCAAGGTTCTTGGCGTGGTTTGGGGGCAGGGCGAAGGGATCGTGGATGCGTCCAAGCTGCGCAAGGTCATTCGCGTCTGCGACGTGGAGCCGATGCGAGCGGAGATGAAGGCGTTTCTGGCCCGTGCCGCCGAGTACACACTGACGCCGATGCCGGCGATGCTGCGCCTCGCGACCCGATCGCCGGGTCTCGGCGACCCGCCGTCGATGCGCCGCATCTATCGCCGCGGAATTCGGGAAACGCCCAACCGGTGGACGGACGCACGAAGAAGGGTCGTTGCGGCGCTCGATGAGTTCGGAGGCCTTGCATTCACGCTTGGCGAGCTGACGGAAACGGCGGGCGTTTCGACCAGCGTCATCAAGGGACTTGTTGCACAGGGTGTCTTGGCCGAAGAGGAAAGCCCGCGCGACCAGCCCTATCCCGCGCTAAACCCGCGCAGGGCCGAAGTTGAGTTGACGAATGAGCAAACCGAAGCCGCGAAGGCGCTGGTTGCCGGGGTCAGGTCCGGGCGGTTCGGCGCCACTCTCCTGAAGGGAGTGACCGGATCGGGAAAGACGGAAGTCTACCTCGAAGCAGTGGCGGCATGCCTGAAAGCCGGTCGGCAGGCGCTTGTCCTGCTCCCTGAAATCGCACTTACCGAGGGCTTTCTGGATCGCGTCGAGGCGCGATTTGGCGCTCGTCCAGCCGAATGGCACTCCGGGGTTACTTCGACCGAGCGGCGGCGTGTCTGGACGATGGTGGCGGAAGGTGGCGCGGAACTTGTTGTCGGCGCGCGGTCTGCGCTCTTCCTGCCATTTCGCGATCTCGGCCTGATCGTCGTGGACGAAGAGCACGACATTTCCTACAAGCAGGAAGAAGGCGTCATCTACAATGCTCGAGACATGGCCGTTCTGCGCGGGTCGATCGCGAATGCGCAGGCAGTCCTGTCTTCGGCCACTCCCTCCCTCGAAACCTGGGCGAACGCCGAATCGGGCAAGTATGCGCGCCTTGCCCTGACGGCTCGGTTTGGTGCAGCGGTCATGCCGGAGATGCGGGCGATAGACTTGCGCGAGGGGAATCTGCCGGCCAATCGCTGGATTTCCGACACTCTTGCGCGTGCCATGAAGGAGAGAATCGAGGTTGGAGAACAGGTGCTCCTGTTCCTGAACCGCCGCGGCTACGCTCCAGTGACGATCTGTCGGGCATGCGGCAACCAGATCGACTGCGATCAGTGCGACGCCTGGCTTGTCGAGCACCGCTTCCGAAGGATCCTGATGTGCCATCAATGCGGCGCGACGAGACCTGTGCCGGATGCCTGTCCGTCCTGCAAGGTCAAGGGTCGGATGGCACCTGTCGGTCCCGGTGTTGAGAGACTGGCCGAAGAAGTGCGGGGACTCTTCCCCGACGCTCGGCTCGCCGTGCTGTCTTCCGATCTCTTCGGTTCCGCCAAGGACCTGAAGGCGTGCATCAAGGAGATTTCAGAGGGCGGCGCAGACGTGATTGTCGGGACGCAGATCGTGGCAAAGGGTCACAACTTTCCCCTCCTCACGCTTGTGGGCGTGATCGATGCGGACTTGGGGCTTCAGGGATCGGACCTGCGGGCGGCCGAACGGACATTCCAGTTGATACGACAGGTGTCCGGACGGGCAGGGCGTGCGAAAAGGCCGGGACTGGCGCTGGTCCAGACATGTCAGCCCGACCATCCCGTGATGGGAGCCATCCTGTCTGGGGATGAAGAGGAGTTCTGGCGTGCGGAGGCCGCCGCACGCCGCGGTGCAGGCGTGCCGCCGTTCGGTCGGCTCGCAGGCATCATCCTTTCTTCGCGGGACGCCAAGGCCGTCTTCAAGGCAGGCAAGACGCTCGCGGCCCGGGCCGAACCGTTGCGAAGGATCGGGGCCGAGGTCTACGGGCCGGCGGCCGCACCTGTCGCGCGAATCCGGGGGCGGCATCGCGTGCGGCTTCTGGTCAAGGCGGAGCGTGGCGCAAGGATTCAGGACGCCTTGGCCGAGTGGCTTGCGCAGGTCAAGCTTCCGGCAAGCCTCAGGTTGTCGGTGGACATCGATCCGCAGAGGTTCTTTTGAGAATCTTCTGATTCGCTCTTTGCGCGTGGCTGCAACTTCGATCCGGAGCAAGGCCTTGCCTTTCAATTGCCTGCCGTTGGGCGTAGGGCGGTGCGATGGTGAGTGTCGATCTCGAACTTGCGAAGTCCCTGCCGGTCTGGCGCAGGCCAACCACGCTTCTGCTCCTGATGGCGGCAGCGATGCCCATCGCCTTTGCAACGTGGTCGGCGCTCCTGAACAACTTCGTGATCGAACGCGCGGGCTTCACCGGCGTGGAGATCGGTTGGCTGCACACCGTGCGGGAGATTCCCGGATTTCTTGCCGTAGGCGTCATCGCGGTCATCCTTTTCATGCGCGAGCAGGTGCTTGCGGTTGTCTCGCTTCTCATGCTGGGGGCGGCTACCGCGGTCACGGCCTGGTTCCCGAGCCTTGGCGGCCTCTTGATGGTCACCGTGATATCGTCGATCGGGTTTCACTACTATGAAACCGTCAACCAGTCCCTCCAGTTGCAATGGCTCCCAAAGGATCGAGCGCCGCAAGTGCTGGGGTGGCTGGTGGCAGTCGGTTCGGCCACATCGCTCTTGTCATACGGGATCGTGGTGGCCACCTGGGACCTCTTGGATCTGACCTACAACACGGTTTACATGATTTCGGGCGGGGTTTGCGTCCTGATTGCCGCCTATTGCTGGATCGCATTCCCGAAATTCGAGGGCGATCCGCAGGAGCGGCGCATGGTGCTGCGCCGCAGGTACTGGCTGTACTACGCGTTGCAGTTCATGTCCGGATCGCGACGCCAGGTGTTCCTGGTCTTCGCTGCCTTCATGATGGTCGAGCGCTTTGGTCTCAAGGTGCACGAGGTGACAGCGCTGTTCCTCATAAACTACATTGCCAACATGCTTGCCGCGCCGCTCATGGGCAGGGCGTTGACGCTTTGGGGCGAGCGCAACGTGCTGATCTTCGAGTATCTCGGCTTGACCGCCGTCTTCATGGCATATGCGGGAATCTACTTCTTCGACTGGGGCGTCGTTCTTGCGGCCACCCTGTATGTGCTGGACCATCTGTTCTTTGCCCTCGCGTTTGCGCAGAAGACCTACTTCCAGAAGATCGCGGATCCGGGCGACATCGCCCCTACCGCCGCCGTGGCATTCACGATCAACCACGTTGCGGCGGTCTTTCTGCCGGCACTCCTGGGATATCTTTGGATCGTGTCGCCGGGCATGGTCTTTGTTCTTGCTGCGGCGATGGCCGCGGTCTCGTTGTGCCTTGCGTTCCTGATCCCGCGGCATCCCGTGAAAGGGTTCGAGACGGCATTGTCAGCCTTTCGATGATCCCCGTGGCAGCGCCTGACGCTGGATCCCAGATTTGTTTCGAGTGTTACGACACAGCAGGCGAGCATGCATGAGCCTTGATGCGCCACAATCAGGCCTGACAGATTGGGCGTAGCCTGATGGCTTAAGTTGGCTGCTGCCGCCTCTTTCTGGTCCACCTGTCATTCTTTTTGTCGCAGTGCTCGAAGCAAGCCGGGATCAATTGAATCCAGAAATCTGCGCAACTCAGATTCTGCGTCGGCAGCTCGCGCGACTGCAGCGCCGTCCAGCCTTTCACGCAACTCCTTGGCTGCCATGCCTTTGCGATACTCCGGCCAGCGACTCTGCAACGCTTCAAGAGCCAATTCTGGCGTAGCGGGTTGCAGGCGCACAGATCTCGGAAAGTGTCGAAGTAGCAGTGCTTCCAGCACCGGTCTGGACCAGATTGCATGGAACCCGTAGTCCCGCGCCAATCGAATGGCACGAGCCGACCTTCCCGGATGATTGCCGCGCCGGTCAGCGTCCAGAAAGATTGATCGAGCAACGTACGCACCATGTCTTGCCTTGCGCGACTCGTGCTCACGGACGGCCGTCTCAATGATCGCCAGCGGATCTCCGCCGCAACAATCACGAATGTCGAGATGAACAAAAAATCCGGCTTCTTCCGCGAGCAAGCGGATGAGCGCCACGTATCCGACCTCGCTTGCGCCTTCGCAGCCCACGAAAATGCGTCGGCGCTGGGGCCGGTGGGCACGTCGCCGCGCCATCAACCGATTCGCGGCACCGCCCCATAGGACCCGCCCAGGTACTTTCGGTAGTAGTTTTCGTCTCTCCGGACACCTTTGACGTCGTTCAGCGTGTACAGTTCGGTTCCTCCCAAGTGGTCCTTTTCGCAAAGCACGATTTCATCCTTCGAAAGATGCTCCAGGAGAGTGGCATTGTGACAGGACATCCAAAGCTGCGCGTCACGAGGATTGCGCAATGGGTTGTAGTACCAGCTGATGATCTCGGGCAGCAGCATCGAGTGAATGGCCGCGTCCAGTTCGTCGATGACTGCGATGCCGCCGGTTGCGAGAGAGCCTTCTAACAGCGGGAACAGCTTCACGAACTGACGGGTACCATGGCTCTCAAACACATGTGGCATCGGATAGGCCAGTTTGTCATGCCGGAACAGCACTTCCGGCCCGTTAGTTCCTCGGTTTATCTCAAGGGCACGGACCCCGACATCAATCCGCTGAATTTCCTGGTTCAAGCGTTCAGTCAATTCGGGATTGTCTGCATAACCGCGCAATACATCCTCGTCCTCGAGCTCGACCTTCTCGGTGTACATGTTCGACTGAACGCTCTGAACCGACTGCGCGATTCCTGCCGCAATTGGATGATTGAGCTGGGCAAGCGTCGAAATCACGCTGGCATTGGGTCGCAGCACACTGTCCAATGCCCTCTTGAAACCTGCAAGGGCAAACGCCTCGGAGGCCTTCACGTTCCCGTCCTCAAACCTCTCGATCAGCCGCGTCTTCCTTCCCGTCGCAACCGGCCAGTAGAAGATTCCCTCGCTGATCACCGTTCGACTCACGCCATTGTCTATCGCAAGTTCGTAACAGTACGGGCACTCTTCCGATCCAACTAGGCCGAAGGCACTCGGATCGTTCGAGCCTGACAGCCAGAATTTCAACCGGGTCGGCGTGTGGGGCGAGACTTCGTCATTGAAAGGAAGATGGGGAATTGGGCTTCCAGGAGGGCTTGCGAAGCTGTGCGCGACGAACCAGGCCGTAAACGACAGCGCGCGCAACAAGTTGGACTTGCCTGAACCGTTGGCGCCTAAGACAGCAACAACCTTCGGCCCACGTTCTTCTGAGCCACGCCAGCAACTGGCTAGCCGGTGGCTGTCCCGTGGCGCACTCGCAGGGACCCTGAGGTCAAGTACCTGAGGATCGCGAATGGAGTGAAAGTTCTCGATTTCAATCTTGTAGATCATTGTCAGTTTCCTGTTCCGGACAAAAAAGTATCGAATTGGAACAAGAAATCAACAAAATTTCGTCGTATTTGCACGCAAATCCCACAATTTGTGATGGCACCGCCCATCGGACGGCCCAACCGTTCCTTCGCGACGAGACAGTTCTGTGCTAATCCACAAGAGAGAGTTACAAGTTTGGTCGGAAGGGCGGATTTCACAAACGGATGCCATGGAAAGCGATCTGGCCGCTTCGGCTCGTGGTGCCGAATTCCTCGCTACAGGGCAAATGGGCATGCAGCAACCTGACGCAGTAACAGGAGACAAGATCGTGAACGTGCTTGGAATGCGGCGAAGGCGCGCCCATATTCTCCGGCAGAGGAAGCAAACCCATGTTTCAAATGTTCAGGAAGAGCCGATCTTTGGTGAACGCGGTTGAGGCGCTGCCCGGACGCGACGCGCCGATTCCAACTGCCGAGCGGCATTTCGTGCTTGATCGTCCGCTTGCGCTTGACATTCCCGATGGCCTTGAGGCTGCAATGTTCGGCATGGGCTGCTTTTGGGGCGTCGAACGGAAGTTCTGGTCGCTTGAGGGTGTTTGGCTGACCATGGCGGGATATGCGGCCGGGCACACCCCGAACCCGACCTATGAGGAAGTTTGCACTGGTCGCACGGGCCACAACGAAGTGGTTTGGGTGACATACGATCCTGCCACTGTTTCCTTTGACGACCTGCTTCGGGTCTTCTGGGAGGGGCACGACCCGACGCAGGGGATGAGACAGGGAAATGACGTCGGCACGCAGTATCGTTCGGGAATCTACTGGACGACCGATGCGCAAAAGACCGCGGCCGAGACGTCGAAGGAGATGTTCGCGCATCGCCTTTCAGCCGCCGGATACGGGGACGTCACAACCGAGATACTGCCTGCCCCGCCATTCTACTTTGCCGAGGACTACCACCAGCAATACCTTGCAAAGAACCCGCACGGGTATTGCGGCGTCGGTGGTACCGGAGTGAGTTGCCCAATCGGCACCGGTGTCGCCGCATAGGCATTCTGCCGCTGACCAAAGGTGCACGGGTCGCGCTGAAACTGGAACCACGCTCGCAATTGCATACCTCAGGACCAGTCGCGGCCATCACCGTTGCCGACACTGTTGACGAAGCGCGGCGGCGCGCATAGCCCCGGGCTCATGGAAACATGGACCGCCCTGACGACGCTGGGAGACCGCGAGCGGGCCGAGGCTCTTGGGAGAGCCCTTGAAGCGCTCGACCCGGAGCCTTCTGGAATCGGTGTCATCATGCTCGAAGATGGCAGCGGGATCTGGGAAGTGGGCGGCTATTTTGCGGACGCTCCTGACGAGATTGCCTTGGCGCTGCTGGCGGCGGCGCATGGAGCTGCGGAGTTCACCATCTCGCAACTGCCGGACGCAGACTGGGTAGCCCATGTGCGGCGTGAACTCGCCCCGGTGGATGCGGGACGCTTTCTCGTTGATTGCGGAAGTGGCGTCGAAATCGTGCCCGAGGGTCGGATCCTGATCCGGATCGAGGCGTCGATGGCATTCGGCACCGGACATCATGGTACGACGCTCGGGTGCCTGAACGCCTTGGAAAGGCTGGTCGGGAATGGCGCGATCATTCGAAAGGTGGCGGACATCGGCTGCGGGACCGCAGTGCTTGCAATGGCGGCTCAACTTGCTTGCGGCGCGGAAGTGCTTGCATCCGATGTTGATCCGGTCGCCATCGAAGTTGCGCGGGCCAATCTTGCCGCCAATGGCCTGGAGGATTGCGTGACGCTTGTCGAGACCTCGGGATTCGATGACTCGCGGCTGGCCGGCCCGTTTGATCTCGTGCTGGCCAACATTCTCAGGGATCCGCTTCTTGGAATGGCCAATGACATGGCGCAGGCATTGCGGGAAGGCGGACATGCGGTCCTGAGCGGGATCCTGATCGAGCAGGCGGATCACTTGGCCAATCATTATGCATCTGCGGGATTTGGCCTGCATATGCGCGAGGATATCGGTGAATGGGCCACGCTGACCCTGGCGCGAACCAGTTCCTGAATGACCGTGTTCACCTGCCGGAGTCAGGAATCCGGATCGTCTTCTTCCATCAGTATTCGTGCCGCGTCGCCTTCCGGATCGTCATACTGGCCGCTTCTCACCGTCCAGACAAAGGCGACAAGAGCACCGAGACCAAGGATAAGCGAGCACGGGATGAGTATGACCAGAATGTTCATTGCCGCCTCCAGCGTCCGGCGTTGAGAATGACCACAAGCGAACTCGTCGACATTGCTATGGCAGCCATGAGCGGAGTGGCAATCCCTGCAACGGCGAGCGGGACGGCGATCGCGTTGTAGACTGCGGCAACCCCGAAGTTCTGGAGTATGCGACGCTTGGCGTGCCGTGCCGTGCTGATCGCTTCGGCCACACCTGGCAACCGACCTGACACGATGACTACATCCGCCGCGTTTCGGCTGGCGTCAAGGGCGTTGCCTGGTGCGATGGAGGCGTCCGCCGCAGCCAGCGCGGCCGTGTCGTTGAGGCCGTCGCCTACCATGAGGACGGAATGTCCATCCGCACGAAGTTCCTGAAGAACGGCTGACTTGCCCTCCGGCGACACATCGGACCAGAAACGATTGACGCCGAGCCGGCCAGCAACATGCCGGGCGCGGGCACCCGTGTCACCAGTCAATAGGCAGACGTCCAGCGCATTCGCCTTGAGCGAGTCGATCGATTCCCTTGCATCCGGAAGAAGGCTCTCGGCGCTGGCGATCGCGTACGTCCGTCCGCCGACCGCGAATGCCGTGTCGGAATCTCCACCGACCCAGTCTCCGCGCCCGAAGCGCACCGAAGTGCGTTTCCATGTGCCTTCGACTCCGATTCCGGCGATTTCCCTGACATTCGACACGTCTGCTGGTGTGGTCGTGGCGAGGGCATCGAGCAATGTCCTGGAGAGCGGGTGGTCCGAGCTTTCCGCCAAGGTGCGCAGAACCCTGCGATCGGCGTCAGGCATGTTGGGCGGCACTTTCAGGACGCGGCGAGTCAGCGTGCCGGTCTTGTCAAAGACGACCGTGTTGATTCCGGCGAGCCGTTCGAGAGCGGTTTCGGATTTCACGAGAAGGCCGTTCCGGTAGAGCCGGGACGTTGCCACGACGGCAACTGCCGGCACGGCGAGGCCCAGCGCGCAAGGACAGGTGATGATGAGCGTTGCGATGGCGACGTTCAGGGCCACGCGCACGTCTCCGGTGGCAAGAAGCCAGCCGAAAAACGCAGCGGCTGCAACAATGTGGACGGTCGGGGTATAGATCGTTGCCGCACGGTCAGCGAGGCTGGAATAGCGGGATCTGGCATTCTCTGCCGTGGCGACAAGCCGTGTCATGCGGCGGAGGGTCGTGTCCTCGCCGACCGCAGTGGCCGTAGCCGTCACTGGACCGGTGAGCACGACGTCGCCCGCCGTCAGGGTGTCGCCGCCGGTCAGGGCCAGGGGATCGCTCTCGCCGGTGATGGCGCTCCGGTCGACCTCGACGCTGCCATCGTCCAGAACTGCGTCAACCGGTACGCGTGTGCCGGCCGCAAGCCACAGCGTGTCACCGACACGGAAATCCCCAAGCGGACGGCTCCTTTGAACACCGTCCTCGATCCGGATGGCGCGAGCGGGCTCGATTGCGACAAGATCGGCGGCGGCGGAGCGAGCGGAGCGACGCATTCGCTGGTCGAGAACGCGGCCAGCCAGCAGGAAGAAGGTGAGTGCGAGTGCTGCGTCAAACCAGGCGTGCTCTCCGCCATTCGCGACTTCATAGAGCGACATGGCCGACGCCAGGATGATGGCAAGGGAGATCGGGACGTCGATGTTGAGACGGCCGACACTGAGGGCCGACCAAGCGTGCCGGAAGAACGGCTGGGCGGCGTAGACCGTCGCGGGAAGGGCAATTGCCGCGCTGATCCAGTGCAGGAAGTCACGAGTCGAATCCGATGCACCTGACCAGACGGCGACCGACAGCAGCATGACGTTCATCATCGCGAACCCTGCCACGCCAAGAGGCAGGACCAGATCCTTTCCATTGTCGATGCCGCTGCCGTCCTTCGTTGCTTCGTGCGCCTCGATGCCGGCCGCTGCGAGTTCCTTGATCCACGGGCCCGAATCCGCGCCGGGCTCCCCAGACACGGCGGCGCGGCGACGTGTCAGGTTTACGCGGGCAGAGCGAATGTCCGGCTGTCGCGAGAGCACTTCCTCCACAGTCCGAATGCAGCCTGCGCAATGGATGCTCGGCAGAACAAGCGTGTGGGTTGGTGCCGCGTCCGATGCCGGAACGAAATTCGTTTCGGCATTTGAGTGGGCAAAGGCCGGATTGGCAAAAGTCATTCTTCAACCCACATCGTGACTCGCTGCCTGAAGGGCGTTCCGTCCGGGGCCGTCATGGCCAGCCTGAGATTCCAGTATCCGGACGAGAGATTTTTCGGTCTTGGTGCAACGAACCGTGTGCCGTCGAAGCGGAACGAAAGGACGCTGTCCTCGGCGACGTGAGTAGCCCGACCGAGGGTTGCCTCCGTGATCCGGGACTCGACCGGACCGTCGGGACCGAGAACGGCAAGCGTTACGGTGTCTTCGGTGACGCCGGGAACAATGTTCCAGTCCAGGGCCTCCTGTGCGCGGCGTTCGGCGTCAAAGGTCTGGCTTGCGACATAGGAGTTCTTGACCTCGAGGCCGGGAAAGGTTCGTACGGCCATCGTCGCAAGCACGAGGTTCACGGCAACGATGACCGCAAAGGCGCCGACGAAGAGCGCCAGCACGTGGTAGCCGTTGATTTCCCGCCTCACTGCTCGGTCCTTCCGTTAAAGACGCTGTCTTGGTAGGCCCGCTCGCCGGAGATGACGTCTTCGACCCAGAAACGGATGCTCGTGGCGTCCGCAAGGGCGGGGTCGGTGTTCGCGGAAGCGATGACATAGACCCTCTGATGCGCCATGTCATCTGCGGGCACCGGAACCTGCGTGGCATCAATGCCCTCGATGTCCAGTCGGAGTGCGGCGTCGCCGGCGACCTGGATTCGGAAGGGGCGATCCTCGCCATGCTTGTTTCTGAGCCGCACGTCGTAGGCGTTTCGAATCGAGCCGTCGGAAAGGACGACGAATTGCGGGTTTCGGACAGGCGCCACGGTTATGTCGATTTCCGGACGAGCGAAGAGCGCATAGAGAAGGGCAAGGCCGATGAGGCTCCAGAGGGTCGTGTATGCAACCGTGCGCGGCCGCAGGACATGCCGCCAGACTGACAGCGACGACTGGCCGGCCCGCTCGCGTTTCTCGTCGGAAAACGCGACGTAATCGATCAGGCCCCGCGGCTTGCCAATCCGCGCCATGACATCGTCGCAGGCATCGATGCAAAGCGCACAGGTGATGCAGGCCAGCTGCTGCCCGTCCCGAATGTCTATGCCGACCGGGCAGACGTTTACGCAGGCGTTGCAGTCTATGCAGTCGCCCGGCTCGTCGCGGGCGGGTTCGGGCATGCCGACGGCCGGATCAATGCCCGGCATGGGAATCCTGGGCGATCGCCCGCCGATCCGGGGACCTGCGGCCTGGGCGGACGCCGCCGCACGTTCGGCGAGCGCGCGTCGCTTCGTGCCCTTGCCGCGCGGTTCGCCTCGCCAGTCGCGGTATGCAACCGTGAGCGTCTCTTCATCCATCATAGCGGCCTGGATGCGGGGCCAGGGACACATGTAGATGCAGATCTGTTCCCGCATGAAGCCGCCAAGGACGAATGTCGTGCCCGTCAGGATCATGATCGTGAAGTAAGCGACCGGCGCGGCGTCGAGCGTGATCAGGTCGCGCAGGAGCGTCGGTGCGTCCGCATAGTAGAAGACCCAGGCGCCGCCCGTCGCGACCGAGATCAGCATCCAAAGCGCCCACTTGGCGAGACTGAGCCTGATCTTCCTGGGTGTCCATCCTGACTTCCAAAGCCGCATTCGCGCGTTGCGGTCGCCCTCGATCCAGCGTTCCACGAGCAAGAACAGGTCGGTCCAGACCGTTTGCGGGCACGCGTATCCGCACCAGACTCGGCCCAGCGCCGACGTGAAGAGAAAGAGGCCCACCCCGGCCATGATCAGGAGGCCGGCGACGAAATACAGTTCATGCGGCCAAATCTCGATCCAGAAGAAGTAGAAGCGTCGCCCGGCAAGGTCGATAAGGACACCCTGATCCGGGAGGTTTGGCCCCCGATCCCACCGGATCCAGGGCGTAAGGTAGTAGATGCCGAGCGTCACGCCCATGATCCACCACTTGAGCGTGCGAAAGAGCCCGGAAACCCGGCGCGGAAAGATCGGTTCCCGTGCGGCGTATAGAGCAGTAGGTTCGCTGTCGCTCATTGCTTGGACCTGTGCGTTCGTTTCGTCCGGCCACGTTTCGAGGTGATCCGGCGGATTGCAAGTTCAGCCGTCCGAATGAGGGAGGCCGATTCCCTGCGACTCATGCCAACTGGTTCCGGTACCCGGTATCGGGCCACCAGATCAGCAGGCGCTCTGACCCTCCCTGGCGCGGCAAACTCCGCAGAAGCGTATCTCGGACCTGACCGTGTCGATAGAGGCATGGCTCGTCATTCGCCGCCGCCCAACTGATGCACGTAGAGCGTGACGGCCTTGATCTCGACTTCATCCAGCCTTGGGCCCCATGCCGGCATTACGCCAAAGCGCGAGTTCGTGATCGACTCGATGATCGACTCGCGACTTCCACCGTAGAGCCAGATGGCGTCGGTCAGGTCTGGCGCGCCATTTTCGCGGTCTCCCGTCCCGGACTCCATGTGGCAGGAGGCGCATTCGTCGGCGAAGACGACTGCACCGCTGGCAGCAAGTTGCGCGTCATGCGCCTGACCGGACAGTTGAAGCACGAATTCGGTTGCGGCCGCGATCTGCTCCACTTCAAGGAACTCGCCGTAGGCCGGCATCTCGGACCAGCGGGCGTCGTCGTCGGTATCGTTCCTGATGCCGTGGCGCACCGTGGCCGCGATCGCGTCGAGCGTGCCGCCCCACAGCCAGTCGTCATCAAGGAGATTGGGATAGCCAAGGGCGCCTGCAGCCCCGGCGCCATGGCACTGGGAGCAATGGGCGCGAAAGACGGCGGCGCCGCCTGCAACGCCATAGTGGTAGGCCGGGTCGTCCCGCTCGAGGGTTGCCAGGTCGGCGGAGGCCAGGCGCGCGGCGACTTCGGCGTTCCGTGCATCCACTTTCGCGATCTGGGCTTCAACCTCCGCTCGCGTCGAGTAGCCGAGAAGCCCGGCCGTCGCGCGGTCGATCAGCGGCCAGGCCGGATACGCGATGCAATAGCCAATGCCCCAGACGATCGTCAGGTAGAACGTCCACAGCCACCAGCGCGGCAGGGGCGTGTTGAGTTCCTGGATTCCGTCCCAGTCGTGGCCGGTGGTTTCGGTGCCCGTGACCGGATCGCGATCTGTCCTGCCTTCCATCATGCACTCTCCTCGGATCCGGCTTCCGCCGCGCGGCCTGGCGCGTCGTTTGGTCGGTCATCCTGGCAGGTCACGCTTTCCGAATCGTCCTTGAGGGGAATGTTCGCGATCTCTTCATGAACGGCGCGAGACCCGGGACGGAACGCCCAGGCGATGGCGCCGATGTAGAAGATGCACAAAGCCAGCAGCACCCAGCTGTCGGCAAGTTCGCGCAGGAATGAATATGTCTCCATCGCTTGTTCCTATCGAGTCTCGTCCGGCGTGAAGGTCGAGAAGTCGACCAGTGTGCCGAGCATCTGCATGTACGCGATGATCGCATCCATCTCGGTCAATTCGGGCTGCCCGTCGAAATTCGCGACGACTGCGCCGGGATAGCGTTCCAGCAGCCCGTCCGTGTCCGCGTCAGGATCGGCCTGGGCATGAAAGTCCGCCCGGGCTTCGGCCAGCATTTCGTCGGTGTAGGGCACGCCGACCAGGCGATGCGTTGCCAGAAGATCCTCGATCAGGTCGTCGTCGAGGCGCGCATCGGCGAAAAAGGCGTATTTCGGCATGACGCTTTGCGGCACGACCGACTGCGGATCGATGAAATGGTCCACGTGCCAGGCGTCGGAATAGCGTCCGCCGACTCGGGCAAGGTCCGGGCCGGTTCGCTTCGACCCCCATTGGAACGGGTGGTCGTACTTCGATTCGGCGGCCAGCGAGTAGTGGCCGTAGCGCTCGACCTCGTCCCGCATCGGCCGGATCATCTGGCTGTGGCAGACATAGCATCCCTCGCGGACGTATATGTCGCGCCCGGCCAGTTCGAGCGGCGAATAGGGGCGCACGCCGTCAACGTCCTCGATCGTGTTCTCGAGATAGAAGAGGGGCGCGATCTCGACGATCCCGCCGACCGAGACGACGAGCAGCGAGAAGACGAGGAGAAGGGTGGGGCTTCGCTCCAGGATGCGGTGCTTGCTGAGGGTGGACATGTGCGTCTCCCTATTCCGCCGGGACGCCGACAGGTGCGGCCGCACGTGCGCCGCCCCTGATCGTCATCCACATGTTCCAGGCCATGATTCCTGCACCGGCGAGATAGAGGACACCGCCCAACGCACGTACGACATACATCGGATACTTGGCTTCGACGGTGTCGGCGAAGGAATTCACGAGAAAGCCCTGGGAATCGACCTCGCGCCACATCAGGCCTTCCAGGATGCCCGTCACCCACATCGACGCCGCGTAGAGCACGATGCCGATGGTTGCGAGCCAGAAGTGCCAGTTTATCGCCGGCATCGAGTGCATTTCCTTGCGGCCCCAGAGCCGGGGAGTAAGGAAGTAGAGCACGGCGAACGTGATCAGGCCGTTCCAGCCGAGCGCTCCGGAATGCACGTGACCGATGGTCCAGTCAGTGTAGTGCGAGAGCGAATTGACCGCGCGGATCGACATCATCGGACCCTCGAAGGTCGACATGCCGTAGAAGGCGAGCGAAATCACCATCATGCGGATGATCGGGTCTGTCCGAAGCTTGTCCCATGCGCCTTGCAGCGTCATGAGGCCGTTGATCATCCCGCCCCATGACGGCATCCAGAGGATCACCGAGAACACCATGCCAAGCGTTGAGGCCCAGTCCGGCAGGGCGGTGTAGTGCAAGTGGTGCGGTCCCGCCCAGATGTACAGGAAGATCAGCGCCCAGAAATGGATGATCGAGAGCTTGTAGCTGTAGATCGGGCGGTTCGCCTGCTTGGGCACGAAGTAGTACATCATGCCGAGGAAGCCCGCTGTCAGGAAGAAGCCCACGGCATTGTGCCCGTACCACCATTGCACCATTGCATCCTGCACGCCCGCGAAGACCTGCACCGACTTCGAGCCCCAGATCGAGACCGGAATCGAGATGTTGTTCACGACGTGCAGCATCGCGACCGTGATGATGAACGAGAGCAGGAACCAGTTCGCGACGTAGATGTGCCTTTCGCGCCGGTTGAAGATCGTGCCCATGTAGACGGCGAGGAACGCGACCCAGACGATTGTCAGCCACAGGTCGACGTACCATTCGGGTTCCGCGTATTCCTTGGATTGCGTCGAGCCGAGGACGTATCCCGTGGCGGCCAGCACGATGAATAGATTGTAGCCCCAGAACACGAACCAGGCCAGGTTGCCGCCCCAGAGCCGCGTTCCGCTGGTCCGCTGGACAATGTAGAACGACGACATGATGAGCGCATTGCCGCCGAACGCGAATATGACCGCGCTCGTGTGCAGGGGCCGGAGCCGCCCGAAATTGGTATACGGCTGGCCCCAGTCGAAGTTCAGGGCCGGATAGGCGAGCTGCAGCGCAATCACAACCCCGACGAGGAAGCCGACGATGCCCCAGAAGCCGGTGGCGATTACGCCGGCGCGGATGACGTCGTCCGCATAGCCAGAAGCGTCGACCGCTGGATGTCTTTCGCCGACCTGGCCGACCTGCCAGACGAAGAGGCCGGCGGCGATCAACATGATCAGCACTGCATGGACCTGGTAGGCAAGGTCATGCCCCCAGTTCGCGGCGAGCGCCGCAATCAGGGCCGTCAGACCCAGCAAGATCAGTTTCAGCGTATCCCACATGATTGGATTCCCGGGATTCATTGGTGGTCGCAGCGCCTAGGCTGGGATTGATGCCGTGCGCGGCACGTGACGTTCCTTCGGAATTCTGGACAAGTCTGCTGGCATCCTCGACTTTTTTGCATTCGCCTGATGGCGCTCGAACGGCATATCTGCCGCGTTCGTTGCAACCCGGTTGGCAATTTTCGACGGGACCGTTCTGCAAAGCGAGGCGCGCTGCCTTGATCCATGTCAAGACGATCCGCAATTTGGCGGAAATTATCGATCTGGCAGGTTCCGCGAACGGTGGCCGGCGTTGCTTGCTGCATGCACCGCTTTTCCGCATCACGACATGTTGGAAGCCCCGCTGGCTGCAACGCGCTAGTCCGCATTTTCGAGTTCCGCCTCAAGGCGCGACGTGTCAGGAATGATGACGCGCCTTGCGGTCTCCAGCTCTATGAGGCCTTCCTTGCGGAGTCTCGACATCTGGCGGCTGACGGTTTCGATGGTAAGGCCCAGATAGCTTGCCGTCGCTTCGCGCGAGAGCGGCAAGTCGATCTGGACCGGCTGATCGACATCCTCGGGCAATGTGGACCGGCGCAAAACGAGCATCAGGAAGCTGACGATTTTCTCGCGTGCCGTCAGGCATCCGAGCAGCAGCATCCAGTGACGGGCAGCGTCGAGTTCGTCGAACGCTATGTCCAGAAGCCGTCTCCTGATGGCCGGTGCGCATTCGATCAGGTCTTCAAATGGTCTGCGCCTGAAGCAGCAGAGCGTCAGATCGGTGACGGCCGAAATGTCGTGCTCGCAGGTGTCACGCCCCGGCCGGCCGATGAAGTCCGACGGGAGCAGCATGCCGGTGATCTGCATTCTTCCGTCAACCGTGGTCTTCGAGAGAGTCGCGACGCCAGACACGATGGAAGCGACGACATTCAGCCTTTCGCCGCGCCGCGCAACGGCCTGACCTGCGGGGATCGACTTGTAGAACTTGATGTCATTCAACGTGGCGAATTCCGAGTCATCGCTTGCCGCGCAGATGGCTCGGTGCCTTACGGGGCAGTACTGGCAGTCCAATCTCAGGTCTTCGGTGCGCGAAATTTTCACGGCATGCTCGCTACATGGTTCCTCGAGATTGCAGCAGTGGTTCCTCGAGAATGCATCTGTCGTCTCCCGTGGAGGCGAAGTTACATCAATTCCCCGGAGCGACCATAGGGATTTTGGGACCCGAGACAAATCGTCGCCCGCGTCTCTTTTCTCGAAGAGGCAGGCAGTCGTCTTGACACGGGGGTGCCGAGGAATCGCAAACGACTTCAGCCTCGCATCCTGCGGAAGATCCTGGCTCCCTTATGATTCCGCGTCGGCTCGGTGCGCCGCAACGAATTCCGCCATGCTGTTGAACCGGAAATCTGCACGCGGCGTGCTTCCTGGGTCCATCGTAGCACCGAAGCCTTCCTTGCCGTGGCGACGGTATATCCAGCAGTTCGCCAGTCCGAATTCGTTTGCGGGGGCATGGTCATGGAAAAGGCTCTCGGCCACGTGCAGGATCTGGGACTTGTCAATGTCCTGCCTGCCAAGCGCATCGATCATGTACTCGAAGTTGCGCGGGGCCGGCTTGTACGAGCCGATGTCCTCCGCCGTGAAGATGCCGTCAAACGCGACGCGAAGCTTCACATTGCTGCCGGCAAAGCTGACGTTGTCCGTGTTGGTCAGGACAGCCAGCCTGTAGTGCTGCTTCAAGTATTCCAGCGCTTCCGCACTGTCCGGAAAGGCCGGCCACGTCCCCACGGTCGCACCATACGCCTTGCACTCTTCCCATGACACGATGACGTTCCACTCCTCCGCGAGGCGCCGATAGACGACTGGCAGCAGATCGCGATACAGCTTTGACGGCGTCAGTCGCTGGATCGTGGATTCGTGGTATGCGTGGGCCTCAAGGACCCCGTCGCGGCCGAGCGATTGACCGACCTGATCGGTCAGCGGCTTCAATCCCTCGATGATCCCCGTCTCCCAGTCAATGAGCGTGCCGTAGACGTCGAAGGTCAGGACCTTGAAATTGCTGAGTTTCAAATCTCTCCCCTTTCTGCCGAAAAGGTTGCCGGCAAGGCGTGCATGACCTGAACCGGTGGAATGATTGTCTGGCGAACCCTAGCTGCCGCGATTTCCGAACCACATGCGTCGAAACAAGCCGTCGCGCAGGTAGAACTGGTGATAGAGAGCCGCGCAGGCGTGCAACAGCACAAAAAGAACGAGAAGGTTCGAAATCAGCCCGTGTGCCACGCGTGGCGCAAGAGTGGACAGGTTGGCCGGCAACGGCTCGCCGTTTCCGCCGAAGACGATCGGAAACAGGCCGCCGGAAAGGGCCGTGCCCAAACCGCTGAGCACCATGAGCGCAACCAGCAGATACATGATCCAATGGGTCGCGATGCCGACCTTGTCCAGGAACGGGCTTCCGGTCTCGGCGCGGGGCGGCTTGGCCGAAGCGAACCGAACAGCAAGCCGCAGGAGCAGGAACGCGCCCATTGCCAGGCCGACCGTCATGTGGCCTGCGAGCCCCTGCAGCTTTTGCGGATCGGCATTGCTCATGGTGGACAAGAGCACCTTTCCGAAGAAGAGCGACACGACGACCATGACCGCCATGATCCAGTGCAATGCAACCAATAGCGGGTGGTACCTGGTCATTCCTGTCTCACCTAGTTCTGGCTGCTTGATACGTTCCACTGTCGAGGCACCGGAAACCATAGTCAACTCCTGCGAGGGCCGGCATCGAGATTCCGCGTGACTGGCTCGGCATGTGACCTGCGGCCTACGAGTCGCCTCTTTCCACAGCCATTTTGGCCGCCCGTGCGGCGTTCCCGATGCCCGCGACCAGATCAACGCGGCTGGAGTCTGACGTCGCGAGCTGTCGACTGGAATCTCCCGAACACATGGCCTTCAGGTCCCTCAAGATCATGTCGCCAATCAGGTGGCGACCACCCTGAACTGCCGCCGCGCGGTGCGGCGAGAGAATGACATTGGACACCTTTCTGACCGGATGCTCCCGCGGCAGCGGCTCGACGGGAAACACGTCCGCAGCGACCCGTATTCGCCCGGTCTTCGCCGCTGCGACGAGTGCGTCAAAATCCACCAGGTGCGCCCGGCTCAGGAGCACGACAAGCGCGTGGTCCGGGAGCAGGGCAACCATGTCCGCCGAGATGAGGGCCTTGTTCCGGGATGTCGGGGCAGCCGTCACAAAAAGGCAGCGAGACCACTTCAGCAGGTCTTCGAGCCTGCACAGTTCCACGTCGAACCGGTCCACATTCCCTTGCGCCAGCCAAGGATCATGAGCCCTGACTCTCGGGCGAAACGGAGCGAGTAATCCTGTCAATTCCCTGGCGATTTGTCCAAATCCGACAAACCCGATCCTTGCGCCGTGCAACGAGAAATCGGTCGTCGGGTTTTCCTGCAGCCAGCCTTCGTTGCCGCCTCGAAACGCTTCGTGCTCGGCGACCAGCCCTCGCGCGCCCGCGAGGGCCATTGCCAGTCCCATTTCGGCGACGGATTCCCGAAACCCCGGAGCGCAGGAAAGGACCTCGACGCCCTTTGCGGCACAGGCCTCGTAGTCGATCGAGTCCGGAAAGGCGCCGGAGACCTCGATCACTGCGCGAAGCTTCGGTGCATCGTCGAGCATCTTCCGCGTGACTGTGGGGGTCGCGGATATCAACACTGATGCCGACGGCCAGGCCGCGTCAAAGGCTTCGCTGGAGATCGGTTCGTCCCTTCCCCAGATCACATCGAAACCCTCCCGCAAGGCCGAGAGCGTGTTCTGCGAGAACAGTTCGGCCAGGGATCGCCAATGAGGATCGAGAATGATGGTGGGCTTCGTCACAGGGTTTCGTCGAACAAATGCGCATGCGCCGGGTCGAAATCGAACGAAACCGCATCGCCCGGATGCAGGATCGTATCCTCCGGCAGCGCTGCAACGATGCTGTCGTTCGAGTTCAGGCGCACGTCCACGATCGTTTCGCTGCCCAGCCGTTCGGTCAGGATCACCGTGCCGTTGAGTGGTCCTGTGCCGTCCGACATGGGCCTCAGTTGCTGCGGGCGAATGCCAAGCGTTGCATTCTGGCCGGTCGTGTAGCTGCGTTCGCCCGTCTTGACAGCAACACCGCTGATCGCGGGACCTGAGACCCTGACCTCCTTGGCGTCCGCATTTTCAACCGAGACCGCGATGAAGTTCATGGAAGGCGCGCCAAGGAAGCCGGCGACAAACAGGTTGGCGGGGCTGTGATAGAGGTCCATCGGCGCACCCGCCTGCATGACCTCGCCGTCTCGCAGCACAACGATCTTGTCGGCGAGTGTCATGGCCTCCACCTGATCGTGGGTGACGTAGATCATCGTGGTCTTCAGCTGGGAATGCAGCGTCGCGATTTCCTGGCGCGTGCTCATGCGAAGAGCCGCGTCAAGATTTGACAGCGGTTCGTCGAAGAGAAAGACTGAAGGGTCGCGCACGACCGCCCGGCCTATGGCCACCCTTTGCCGCTGGCCGCCCGAGAGCTGGGAGGGACGACGGTCAAGGAGGTTTTCCATCTGGAGCATGCGCGCGGCCTCTGCGACCTTTTGTTCGACCACGCTCTTGCTTTCCTTGCGGATGGTGAGGCCGAAGGCGATGTTTTCGCGCACGGTCATGTGGGGAAAGATCGCGTAGGACTGGAAGACCATTGCAACGCCGCGCTCCTTGGGCTGGAGGTCGTTGACGACGCGACCGCCGATCCGAAGCTCGCCGCTGGATATGTCCTCGAGCCCGGCAATCAGCCTCAGCAGCGTGGACTTGCCGCAGCCAGACGGGCCCACAAAGACGACGAATTCCCCGTCCTCGACGTCGATGTCGACTCCCCGGATCACTTCGACGGTCCCGAACTGCTTGCGAACGTTGGAAAGTTGAATTCCAGCCATGTCAGCGCTCCAGGGTCAAGGTTCCGTCCGCGCGTCGGAACACGGGCGCGGGATCCATGATGTAGCCGCCAAAGCTGTCCGGTCCGCCGTCCTTGAACCCGAGGAGCTTGAGGCCGTCGTGCTCGACGATGCGGGCAGCGTAGCGCAGGACTTTCGTGTCCAGCGCATCGCCGCCCGGCAGCCGCCAGGGACCGCGCAGCGATTCGCCGATCAAGTAGTGCGTGCCGCGCCCCATGCGACCGTTCTTCTCTGCGTTCCAGCGGGCCTGATGTTCTGGATCCATGCAGAAGAGGCAATGCCATCTGCCGTCGATCTGCAGAACCTGCGGCACTTCGAGCTGGCCCCAGCCGCCCGTGAACACCGGAGGTTCCAGCGTCCAGGTCATCAGGTCGGGGGAAGTGGCAAACCCGATGCATCCTGCATCATTGGTTTCGTCGATTCCGGCCCTGCGCGCGGTGAAGTACATCAACCACCCCGGGCCGTCCGGATCCTTCATGACCCAGGGGTCGCGCATGGCACGGTCGTGCCATGCGCCCTCCCAGTCGGTCTCGTAATGCACCGCATTCGGGCCTGTCAGATCGAGACAGAGGCCATCGCCCACCCGCTCCCAGATTTCCAGATCTTCGCCGACGGCGTGACCGATCCGCTGGATCAGCGCGCCTTCCGCTTCCGAGGTTCCGGTGTAAAAGTAGTGCCAGGAGCCATCGTCGCCACGCAGTGTCGACCCGGTCCAGGTGGTCTTGTCGTCCCAAGCCGGACCTTCGGAAGGCGCAAGCGAGGTTCCGCGGTGCTCCCACGTCACGAGGTCGTCGCTGACGGCGTGGCCTTGGGTCACGTTCCAGTGGCGAAGCTCAGGATCGCCGATCGATTTGGGAGCCTTCAGGAACCAGCAGTGCCAGTGGATGCCGTCGTGCAGGTACCAGCTGTCCCAGACCCAATGATCTTCAAGTGCCAGCATGCCTACCCCTTCACGCCAGTGGACGCGATCGAGGCGATGAACGCGCGCTGCAGAACCAGGTAAAATGCCAGGACTGGCACCGTGATGATGGTGAGATAGGCCATGATCTCGCCCCACGCCGTGTTCAACTGGAAGAAGTAGAGCAGTCCCACCATGATCGGCCTCAGGCCCTCTTCCTGCACGACCATGATCGGCCAGATGAACTGGTTGTTGTACATCTCGAGGAATTTCAGGATCGCGACCGTCGCGATGACAGGACCGGACAGCGGCATCACCACGCGGCGATAGACCTGAAACCAGCTTGCGCCCTCAACGCGGGCAGACTCCACGAGATCACGCGGCAAATCGCGGAAGTACTGGACGAACAGGAAGATCTCCAGCGCCCGGATGATCCAGGGCACGATCTGCACCTGGTAGGAGTTGAGCCAGCCCCAGGTGACGCCTTCGGTGCTCAGCCACGGCAGGTTGTTCACCAGGAGCAGCAGGGGCACGGCAACGGTCTCGAAGGGCAGGATGTACGTCGCGATGATGATCGCCAGAACCACCGACTTGCCACGCCACTCGATGAACACGAACGAGAATGCCGCGATCGAGGCAAGGAACAGCGACAGCACCAGCGTCGTCGCCGTGATGAATACCGAATTGAAGATGAAGAGTCCGACCGGAGCCCTGCTGAAGGCATCGCGGTAGTTGTCGACGCCGATGTCTCCGACCGGAAGGAACGCACGCAGTGAAGAGCTGTCGCTCAAGAGCTGCAGGTCCGGCTTGAACGAAGACATGACCATGAAGATGATCGGCAGGACGAAGATGCAGGCGATGAATCCCAGGAAGAGATACAGTCCGATCAGCCGTGTCTTGCGTTCAAGAGTCATGTCACTTTTCCCGCGTCAACCAGCGCTGAAGAAGCGAAATCGAGAGCACGAAGAGGAAGAGGAAGACGGAAATCGTCGATCCGCCAGAAATGTCCTGCTTTCCGTAGCCGCGCTCGACCATCTGGAAGACGATGGATTGCGTGCTGTCAAGCGGGCCGCCGCCCGTCATGACCGCGATCTGCGGATAGAGCGTGAATGCCTGCATGGTGATGATGATCATCACCAGGATTGCGGTGTTGCGGAGGCCTGGCCACGTCACGTACCGAAACGTCTGCCAACGCGAAGCGCCCTCGATCCTTGCCGCTTCGTAGAGCGATGCCGGGATCGTCTGGAGACCCGAAAGCCAGATGATCATGTGAAATCCGACGCCCTGCCAGATCGACATCGCCATGATCGAGGGCAGCGCGGTGGATGTCTGCCCGAGCCAGTCGACAGGCTCGAACCAGCCGAAGGTCAGCAGGTCGAGCACCGTGTTCAGGAGTCCGTTCTGGCCGTCATAGATGAACCGCCAGAGCATCGAGACCACGACCATCGAGATCACGACGGGCATGAAATAGATCGTCCGGAAGATGTTGATGCCGCGAACCTTCCGGTTGATGAGCAGCGCCAGGCCCAGCGCAGCCGCCGCCTGGAGCGGCGCGACGACGACCACGAAGAAAAGGGTGTTGCGCACGGCCTTCAGGAAGACGACGTCGGTTGCCAGGACGAAAGTGCGCCGGTCGTCACCGCGACCGAAGCTGAACCATGCCCGCTTGCGATAGTATTCGGGGTAGTCGTCCTTGTTTCGGGTGTATGAGCGCAGCGACGGGAAGACAGGCTCGCCGTCCTTCGTCCTGACGGCGCCTTCATCGTCGCGTTCGGCCTCAAGCGTGAGAACGGCGATGCCGAAGAGACGCTCGTAATTTGCCGTTCCGACCCATTCGGTCGGGTTCGGGGAGACGAGGCGCTGGTTCGTGAACGAGAATCCGATCGCCATGAAGAACGGAATGATCAGGAAGACTGCAATCAGCAGGAACGCGGGTCCGGCCATCAGCCAGCCAGCACGATTCTGCTGTGTTAGTCTCGATGCCATCGCGGCGTCCGGGAAAGGGTCGGGCGGGCCGCCCTCCGGCGGCCCGCCCGCTGCTCAAGATCAGTTGCCGTAGCCGTTGTTGGCCTCGATGTCCGCATCGATCTCGTCGACGGCAGCATCGAGCGTGTCCGCAACGTTCGCTCCGTCGGCGATGTCTGCCAGCGCCTTTTCGAAGACCTTTGCGACGACCGGATAGCCCGGTGTCACGGGCCGCACGAGGGCCTGAGCGTTGGAGAGCCCAAAGAACACTTCAAGAGGGCCGCCCGGGGCATAGTTCGCCGTCATGGCCGCCGCCGACGGCGTTGACGGGATCAGGCCGATGCCGTCCGAGAAGGCGGCAAGGTACTTGTCCTGAATGGCGTGCTCGATCCAGGCAGCCGCCCCGTTGGGATGCTCGCAGGTCTCGGTGACGCCGAACTGCCACGATGCCGCACCGATGGTCGGTCCGTTCCCGAGATCCGGCGCCGGCAGGAACACGATGTCCTCGACTCCGCCGTCCATCGTCGGGACCGCCGCCCAGTTGCCGTTCCACGAGAAGGCGTACCTGCCCTCGATGAATCCGGTGTCGCGGTCAGCGCCGTCCTGGCTGTTGCCCGGAGCGTATCCGCCGACAAAGAGGTTCTGCCACCACTCGCCGAAGGCAAGCGCGGCATCGCCGTTCAGCGCACCTTCGGCCGTCGTGTAGTTCGAGCGGTCGATCATGTCGCCGCCAAAGCTCTGGATGAACGGACCGAATGCATACGGAAACCATTCGCCTTTCCACGCCATGCCGAGGTCGAGCGCATATTCGTACTTGCCGGAGTCCTTGGCGGCATCAAGCGCGGCCTGCAGTTCGTCCCGCGACCAGGGATTGTCGAGCGTGGGCGTGCGCAAGCCCAGTTCGTCGAGCGTCGACTGGCGGGCATAGAGGGCGACGGCCGCATCCCAGAGTCCGATCGAGTACAGCGTGTCGTTCCAGATGCCTTTGGTGCCAGGCAGGAAGTCGGCGATTTTCGACTCGTCGATGGGCAGAGGCTGCATGTAGCCGGCCCAGGCCCAACGCGGCATGACGGGACCGTCAACATCGATGATGCAGGGCAGGTTGCCTGCCAGTGCGGCGGCCTCGACTGAGTCGTTGTAGCTTTCCTGCGGGAAGCTCTCGATGACAACGTTCCAGTCCGACTGGCTGGAATTGAAGTCGTCTATGATCTGGTTGATGATGTTCGACTCAACCTCGTTGCCGGCACCATGGTACCACAAGGTTACCGTGGTCTGCGCGGCGGACGCTCCTGCTGCGAATGCGGAAGCGGCCAGCGCCGCGCCGAAGGTCTTCAGTTTCATGAGAACGTACTCCCTGTGTTGCTCCTGAGTTTCGTCACTGAGTTCAGGGCGGTCACGGATGACCGCCAATGCACGGGTCCCGGAACCATCTCCGGACCCGCAAGCTGCTCGTCTTCGCCCTTGATCATGCCCAGAGCGATCTCTGCCGCTCTTTGACCCATCGCCAGATAGGGCAGCTCCACCGTGGTAAGCGGGGGGTAGAGCGTTTCGGCGATGGCCCGGTAGTTGTCGAAGCCGGCTACGGAAACGTCTTCGGGAATGCGAAGCCCGCGCGACCTGATCAGCCCGTAGAGGCGAAGGGCCATCTCGTCGTTTCCGCAGCAAATCACTGTTGGCGGTCCGTCGAGCGCGAGAACCGAGTCGAGTGCGCGCTGCAGCAGCCCGCCATCGTCTTCCTCGACGTTCTTGCGCGCCATGATTTCCAATGCGCCGTCGTAGGGAATGTCGGCGGCTTCTAGCGCCGCGCGATATCCCCTCGACCGCAGTTCCGTGGCCACCATGGCGGGGTCGAGCGTGAGATAGGCGATTCGCTCGTGACCCGAGCGGATCAGGTCGGTCACGAGTTCGAACTGGCAACACTCGTCATCAGGCAGGATTGCCGGCGTTCCGTCCGCATCGAAACAGTTGACCAGGACGACCGGGCAGTTTCCGGCGCCGGTGTCGAGCGTGACCTGCTGGTGGTAGTCAGCGACATAGATCAGCGCCTCGACCCTGTGCTGCAGGAACGTGCGCACCAGTTGGGGCACCTTGGCCGACGTTCCGCCGGTATCCGCGATGATCAACGTCTTGCCGCTGTCGGCCATGACCTTCTGGATACCCTGAACGATGTAGAGATCCGGAAGGCCCGTTGGCTCCATCGGTTCGAGCTTGTGGCTGAGTGCGCCAGTCACAAGTCCGATCAGTCCTGATCGGTTGGATCGCATCATTCGGGCCGCGTTTGACGGGACATAGCCAAGTTCAGCCATTGCCGTTTCGACGGCTTTCCGCGTTTCCTTGCCAACCGGCGCGTCACCGTTCAGGACGCGGCTTACGGTCTTTGGCGAAACGCTTGCCGCCTTCGCGACATCGTAGATCGTGGCCAATGCAATCCCCCGTTTGACGCCGCAGGCCTGCAAGACTTCCGGCGAGAGCAGCCAAATGACATCGAAGTCATGACATCGGTGTCATAGCAGTTCGTTTGCCAATCCGCAAGCGTCAGGATTCATATCCGTGTGCTTGGACCTGCAAGGGGAATCGCCAATTGGACGCGGTGCAGTCCGGCAAATCCAGGAACGTCAGGACATCTCTTGCTGGGGGCGAGGTCGGAGGAACCGAATCCGGACGACATGTCTGGCGGACCCCGAACATGGCCGTGCGACGTTGTCGGCATGCACGGCAAATTCGAGTCTAAACCACAGAAAGTGAGTGACGGGATGGAGCCAAGGGGCAGACGACCACTTGAGATCAAACCGGGGATCTCGGGAACCCAGGAAGCCTAGAGACCCTGGCGTGCATGTGAGCCAAGATGCTGATCAGTCTTCCAATCCAGGCGCGGATTCTCACTGCATTGGAGGTGGAACTTGCCAGACCCCGCATTGCAGGAATGGCGGTACGGGACAGTGACCGAACTTCATTGCCTGCTCGGAAATTCCAGATCGGGTGATTGTGTGCAGGTCAAGCCGGACCGGGCCGACCGCACGGTCCGGCCGAGACTAATCCACTTGCGCAACCATCCTGGTATCCGGCCATTCCTTGCTGGCGACGCTTGTCCTGATGCATGCCGTCGCTTGTTCGATTACAACGCTTTGAGCCGTAGTGACTGGCCGCTCGGCGCTGGCGGCCACGAACAGCCGACGGGTCACGTTCGGGTCCACCACACGTCTGCAAATGACCTTGCCGTCGCGCCAAAGGGGCAGCGCGGAGAATTTCGAGATCAACGTCGCGCCGATGCCCTGTTCAAGTCCGCAATACAGCGAATGAAGGGAAAGGCACTCATGGCGAACCTCGATCGGATGGTTCCGGAAAAGCGCCACACGATCGATCATTCCGCGCAGCACGTGATCGCGGCCCGGCAGCAGGAGGGGGTAAGACAGCGCCTCCTCCAGTGCTATGTTCGCACCCGTTTCTCCTACAAGTTCAGCAGAGCCGACCAGGCAGATGTCCTCCTCAAAGAGGGCGACTCCCTTGATGCGCCGGTCGTCCCCGGCGTTGAAGCAGACGGCAATGTCAAGCTCGCCATTGCTGACGGCCTGCACGAGATGCGGGCTGACCCGTTCTTCGACACGAAGGGAGACTCGCGGAGCAACCCTGGCCAGTCGGGCCATCAACGGTCCGATCAACGCGGGTGCAACCGTCAGCGTGATGCCAAGGCGCACGAGGCCGCCCGGTTCCCGCGCATCGTCGCGGACGTCGTTCGTTGCAGCGTCGACGGCGGCCAGGATCGCGCGGGCGTGATCGAGAAATCGGCGCCCGTTCTCTGTAAGCCTGACGCCCTTTGAACTCCGCGCCAACAGGGCGACTCCAAGGCGCCCTTCCATCTGGCCCATGTGATGGCTGAGTGCCGATTGCGCAACGCTCAGTTCCACTGCCGCCTTTGACAGGCTTCCGGCCTCGGAGATCGCCACGAAATAGCGAAGCTGTCGGAGATCGTAGTCCACTTTGACTATCTAAATTCCAGATACATTCAATCCATACAATATACTTTCAAGATGGAAAATATAGTGCAACCTGCTTCGGCGATCCATGAACGAGCGGCCGGCGCGGGTGACAGACTTGCAGGCCGCGCAACCGGGAGGACCAAATGATAAATCGCAGACTCATTTTGAGTGCCGTGGCCGCGGCAATGACGGCAATTTCAACCAGTCCGGCTTGGGCCGACTGGCCCGACAAGGCGATCACCTTCGTGATCGGCTTCCGCGAAGGCGGAGGTACCGACACCATGATGCGCTACATAGGCAACCGGCTTGAAGAAAAGCTTGGGGTGGCCGTCGTCATGGAGAACCGCTCGGGCGGCGGCGGTACCGTAGCGTCGACCTATCTCAAGGATCAGCCAGCAGACGGGTACACCTTTGCCGCTGCGATCACGTCGACCTACAGTTTCAACACGCTCGCCGAAGATGCGCCCTATGAAATTGACGATTTCACCTATATCGCGGGCGTCAATCGTTACAGCGAAGCCTACCTGTCAAAGGATACGCATTGGTCCAGCTTCGAGGAGATGGTCACCTTCGGCAAGGATCGCGGCTACCTCTCGTATGCCTCATTGATCCCGCTGGATCGACTGGTGATGCAAGCCCTCGCAAAGAAGGCCGGGTTTGAGCTGGATATCCTGCCGACCCGGGGTGGTTCCGAGGCACGCGCGGCACTGCTGGCCGGAGATGCTGACTTCACCATGGTTGGGGCGTCGGGCTTCAACATGATTGGCGAAAACGACGTGATCGGCCTGGCCACGCCGAACCCGGAGCGCCTGTCGACGCTGCCGGATCTGCCGACCATCAACGAGTTGGGCTATGCCGGCTACGTCGTGAACTTCGGCACCGTGGTTGCACCGGCTGGACTGTCCGACGACATTCGCGACAAGATGTCGGCCGCAATCAACGAGATCACCGCCGAAGACGGCTTTGTGGAGTTGGTGCAGAACCGCTTGGGCGCCACGCCGATGCAGATCAGCGCTGCAGAACTGGCGGCCATGATTCGTGAGCAGGCCGAGTTGTTCGGTTCGTTGAAAGCCGAACTGGAATAACTGCAGGCCTTTTTTGCTGCCGGGCGGCGGCTGGGATTTCCTTGCCGCCGCCGCATTCCGTGGAAGGACGTGACAGCCATGCCCCAGATACGGCAGGATGCGCTTGGCGGTGCGCTCAGCGTGGCGCTGGGAACGTGCCTGTTGTTCTGGATAATCCCGCGCTGGGTGGAACCTGACGCAGACTTGCGCTTGCCCGTCAGCCTGTTGCCGCAAGTCGTGGCCGTTGGATTCGTGATTTGCGGAGCCGCCATGCTGATCAGGGACGCCTTGGCGTCGCGTCGCGAGTCCAAGCGGGCGACGGGCGGATTTGCTCAGGGAGAGTTTCGCGGCCTTGCACTCATGATCCTCGTCCTGCTTGCCGCCACCCTGGGGTTTCAGACCTTGCACTTTCTCGTTGTGGCCCCAGCCATCGTTGCGGTCTCGATGTGGATGTTTGGCCCGGTTCGCCCCGTTGGCCTCGTGCTGACATCGGCCGTCGGTCCGGTTCTGATCTGGGCACTGTCCACCCATGTGCTCGGGCGCGTTTTGCCGTGAAGGAGCCGGGCTGATGGAAAGCGTTCTGGCCGGCATCGCGGCCGCCTTCACGTTTTGGACAGTGCTTTCCGTCGTGGCGGGCGTGGCCCTCGGCATTGCCATCGGCGCCATTCCGGGTCTGAACGCGCCCATGGCCATTGCGATTGCCGTGCCGCTCACGATGACGATGGATCCGCTTGCCGCGCTCGGCATGCTTGTGGGCGTGATGAAGGGAGGCGGCTTTGGCGGCTCGATTTCCGCCACGCTGCTCAACACGCCCGGCGAGCCCTCGGCCGTTGCCACGGCGCTCGATGCCCATCCCCTAGCACGGCACAAGAAGCAGCCGCGCAAGGCGATGAAGCTGGCGATCTATTCGTCCGTCGTCGGCGACACTTGTTCGGACATTACCCTGTTTCTGGTCGCCGCACCCCTGGCCGCGATAGCCATCGGGATGGGACGAGTCGAACAGACGTCGATCCTGCTCGCTTCCTTCACCATCATCGCCCTCCTGTCAGGCCGGTCGCTGCTTCGCGGGTTGATCGCGACGCTCTTCGGCGTGCTCTGCGCGCTTGTCGGCACGATCGGTGGCGGACTCGCGGAACGCTTCACTTTCGACATCGTCGCCTTAACTGACGGGCTTCCGCTGGCAGCAGTCGCCATTGGCATCCTCGCCGTGCCCGAGGTGATGGAGCAAATCATCAAGGGCCGTACGCGCCCGCCGGATGCACCGGTGATCGAGGAAAGCGCGAAGCCAGAGGATCGTCGCGTGTCCCTGCGCGAATTCTGGCTCCTGCGCTGGGTTCTGGCACGCGGGGCGGCACTCGGCACGTTCATCGGGGCGTTGCCGGGCTTGGGCTCCAGCGTGGCTGCATTTCTGAGCTACGGCGTCACGATGCGCGCGTCAAAGACACCGGAGCGCTTTGGCAAGGGCGCCCACGAGGGGATCGCGGCGACGGAATCGGCGAATTCCGCCGTCAACGGCGCGAACCTGATCCCGCTCCTGACACTGGGCATTCCTGGCAACGTGACGGCAGCCCTCCTGGTGGGTGCGTTCCTCATCCACGGGATAGAACCGGGACCGCGTGTGTTCCTGTACGACTCGGTGCTGATTTATGGCTTGTTCACGACGATGATGCTGGCCAATCTGAGCACGTTTCTCTTGGGAAACGTTGGCCTGAGGATCTTTGCCAGGGTCATCCAGTTGCGCGGACAGATCCTCTACCCGACGGTGCTGTTGCTTTGCATCGTCGGAGTCTACATGTCGTCCTCGGCAGGTCTTGCCGCGATCTACATCATGATCGTCTTTGCCGCGATAGGCTACCTGATGCGCAAATTCGACTATTCCGTCGTCTGCTTCATCATTGGCTTCGTTCTTGGCGACACGTTCGAGCACAATCTGCGCGGCGCCGTCACCATTCTGTACCGGGATCCCCTGGGCCGCGTGCTGGAGCATCCGTTCGCGATCATCATGGTTTGCGCGACCCTTGTCTTTGTCGCCTTCATCCTGATCGGACAGGCCCGCACAGGTCGCAAGGCCCTTGCCGAAACATCCGTGGAGCCCAAGACATGAAGTCTGCCGGTTCGCGCCTGCGCGCGCTGATAGAAGCCCCCGAAATCGCGGTTCTGCCCGGCGTGCACGATACGCTGAGCGCGCTCGTGGCCGAACTCAGCGGGGCCAAGGCGCTGGCTGCGGGCGGCTACTCAGCTACGGCCAGCTTGCTGGGGCGTCCTGACAGCTCCCAGTTGTCACTGACGGAGCTGGCCGAATTCTACGCACGCATCACCGAACGGGTCAGCGTGCCTTTGCTGGCAGATGCCGACACCGGATTTGGCAACGTCACCAACGTGGCCCGGACCGTCAGCATGATGGAACGCGCGGGCGTCGGTGCCTTTTTCATCGAAGACCAGGTCTTTCCCAAGCGCTGCGGCCACATGGCCGGCAAGGCCGTCGTGGAAGTCGAAGAGATGGCAGGCAAGCTCAAGGCCATGCTTGACAGTCGCCAAGACGAAACGGTCATGATCATGGCCCGCACGGACGCCATCGCGACGGACGGCATTCAGGCCGCGCTGGACCGGATGTCGCTCTATCGCGAAATCGGTGCGGACATCCTCTTCGTGGAAGCTCCCACCGATCTGGACCAGTTGCGTCGCATCCCCGCCGAACTTGATGGCCCATGCATAGTCAACCTGATCGACGGTGGCGCGACACCGATCCTCTCGGCCTCGGAGTTTCAGGACTTGGGCTATGCGGCCTGCGTCATGCCGGTCACGGCCACGCACGTCATCGTCAAGGCATTGCAGGCCTACTACGGGGATCTTCTCGAGAACGGCGACCTGCGCGAGGCGATGCATCACGGCATCGGCTTTACGGCCTACACCGAGCTCGTCGGTCTGCCGCAGCAACGGGCGGCGGAACAGGCCTATCTTGATGCCGCGCAAGCCCTGGCCAGCACGGTGGGCACGCCGTGACCCGGAAACCATTTGAAGACGGTCGGAACACGCCTCTTGCAGGCCTGCGCGTGCTCGACCTGACGCGGCTGGCGGCAGGCAACATGCTGACGCACATGATGGCCGATTTTGGGGCAGACGTGATCAAGGTCGAGCGCCCCGGGGTGGGTGACGACCTTCGCCGGTTCGGTACCCATGAGGCATGGTGGAAAGCCTACAGCCGGTCCAAGCGATCCTTGACATTGAACCTGCGCTCAGACGACGGGCGGGACATCCTTATGAATCTGGTCGAAACCGCAGACGTTCTTGTCGAGAACTTCGTTCCCGGAACTTTGGAGAATTGGGGCATCGGTCCAGATGTCCTGGCGGCGCGCAATCCCGCGCTGGTGATCGCTCGTGTTTCCGGCTGGGGACAAACCGGCCCCTACGCGCAGAGGCCGGGATTTGGCAGCCTGATCGAAGGGATGTCAGGATTTGCAGCCATGACCGGCTTTGCGGATCGCGAGCCCCTTTTGCCGCCCCTTGCCCTAGCGGACATGATCGCCGGACTGGCTGGATTCGGCGCCGTGCTGGCTGCGTTGCGTGCCCGTGAACATGGCCAAGCCAGAGGGCAAGTGGTCGATCTCTCGCTCTTCGAGCCACTGTTCAGCATTCTGGGGCCGGCAGCTACCGCTTATGCTGCCGACGGGAGCGTGCCCAAGCGGAGCGGGAACTGGGGAGACGTTGCGGCACCCCGAAGTGTCTATCGCTGCGCCGATGGCGGTCATGTCGCGATGTCGGCCACGATGCAGTCCATGTGGGAGAAGCTTGCCGAAGCCATCGGCCGGCCGGAATTGGTCGACGATCCGCGGTTCTTGACCAATCCCGACCGCGTTCGAAACCGCGCCGAACTCGAGGAAATTGTCGGCCGTTTCTTCGCTGGCCGTACGGTCGCGGAGAACCTGTCGCATTTCGAAGAACGCGGCGTTACGGTCGGCCCGATTTGCGATATTCGAGACTTGATGGAGCATCCCTACATACTGGGCCGCGAGGTCATCGAAACCTATGGCGACCCCGATTTTGGCGAACTGCCGATGCATGCGCCCTTTCCGCGTCTGTCGGATACACCGGCCACGGTGCGCGCGCCTGCTCCGGCATTGGGTGAGCACACCGACGACATCCTCTCGGGCATGGGTCTTTCATCGAACCGAATTGCCGCGCTGCGGGAAAGCGGCGTGATCTGATGTGGCGGTCGCTCCTCTTCGTCCCGATCCTGGAGGATCGCCTGGTCCAAGGCGCGACCCGGCGCGGGGCGGACGCGGTCGTGCTCGACCTCGAGGCGGCGGTGCCACCGGACCGCAGGGATGAAGCCCGCGCAAAATTGGCCTCGGTCATCTCCAGGCTCAGCGGAAGTGACACTCCAGTCGCCGTGCGCGTGAATCGCGCCATCGCTGGCGGTGAAAGGGATGTTGCGGCGGCGGTTGGCGCCGGCGCAGACATCATTGTTCTGCCAAAGGCAACCCCGGCAGCAACGGCGCGGGCGGCGGTCTTGGCCGGTCATGCCGTGCCCCTTATCCCGTTGATCGAGGATCCGCGTGGCGTGATCGAAGCGCTGGCGGTCGCCGAGGCCGCGCCCTCAGTCGCCGGATTGGGATTTGGGGTCGAGGACTATGCGACCGACATGGGTGCTCCTCCCACGGCCGAATTGCTGCTTCCTGCGGCCTTTCAGGTGATACAGGCGGCGCGAGCCGCCGGGCGAGCGCCGCTGGTCCTGCCGGACACGATCGCGGACTATCGAGACCTGCAACGCTTCGAAGCTGCTGCGGGCAAGGCCCGTGCGCTGGGTGCCACCGGCGGTTTCGCGATTCACCCTGACCAGGTCGCTGTCATGAACCGAACCTTTGCTCCAACTGCCGCGGAACGGAAAGCCGCCCGACGCATTGTCGAAGCGGCGGAGAACGCTCGTCGGGGCGGGCGGGCAGTGGCCAATCTGGACGGACGAATGATCGACGAGCCCGTTGAAGCGCGTGCTCAGGCCGTGCTGGCACAGGCGAAGTCCCGCGAACGGTCATGAGGTCGTGAGGCAGGTTCGCGCAAGGCAAAGCCCAATAAACGTCAGGCCAGCGTTTCGCGCAATTCTTGACTTCAGAACCTCTGCGGGATGGTGGTGGAGCCAAGGGGATTTGAACCCCTGACCTCTTGCATGCCATGCAAGCGCTCTCCCAACTGAGCTATGGCCCCATCAAGAACGGCGAAGCGTCTTCCGCGTCAACGTGGGTAATGACTTGGATCGCGCCACGCAAGCGAATTCAAGAATCGTCGTCGTCTGTCGGCACGTCCGCTATTTCATCAAGCGAGACGCTCGAGTCGTCATCATCGTCCTCGAGAACATCGTCTTCCAGACTTACGTCCGAATCGTCATCGTCATCTTCAAGCACGATGTTCTCGTCGTCGAATTCGGTTTCCGTCTTTGTATCTTCCTTGGCCTCTTCGGCCGCAATGCGCTTTGCCTTGTCCACGTCAAGGATGATCGGTTCGCCGGTATACGGGCTGATGATGGGATCCTTGTTGAGGTCATAGAACCTCTTGCCGGTGGTTGGGCAAACCCGCTTGGTGCCCCATTCTTCCTTGGGCATGTCCGCCTCTATCCTGGTTGATCTTCGGAATTTCGCGCGACGTGCCACAATGCCCTGGTGCTGTCAAAGGGATTCGCGGCACTGGCGGCGGAATGCCCAGAGCGTTAGGCTGCGAGTGACGCCACGAACACGCAGAGAGCAATGGGGCACATGAAGCTGGGTTCGGCGCCGGACATCAGCATAAACGTCCGGCGGTCCATGCGAGCTCGTCGCTTGAGCCTGAGGGTATCGAACCTGGACGGTCGGGTAACGCTGACGGTGCCGGCGGGCATGAGTCTGCGAACCGCCCAGGACTTTGCAGAGAAAAAGGCCAATTGGATCGCGAGTGTGGTTGAGAGACGACCGAGTCCGATACTGGTTGATGTTGGCGTGGAGATTCCTGTCGAAGGCGAGTCGCACATGGTCGTGGCTGGGGCAGAATCGACCGCGAAACTTGCGGATGGCAGAATCGAGGCGCCCGCAGGTTCTGCCGCTCCTGCAGTGATGGCGCTTCTGAAGGAGCTTGCACGCGTGCGGCTGGCAACCTCGGCAAGGAGGCACTCCAGTGCAGTCGGCAGGGAGTTCCAGCAGCTGACGCTCAAGGACACGCGGTCCCGTTGGGGGTCGTGCTCCGCGGAGGGCAACCTGATGTTCTCGTGGCGCCTTATTCTGGCGCCACCTGGCGTACTCGACTATGTCGTCGCTCACGAGGTCGCGCATCTCAGGCATATGGATCACTCGCGCGCTTTCTGGAACGTTGTCAGGAAAATATGTCCCGAATACCAGGCACCTCGAAATTGGCTAAGGCGGGAAGGCGCTGGCCTGCACCGGTACCGGTTCCGTCCCGGTGATTGACGTGGCACCACCGTTGTGATCACAATCCCGCATGCAGGCGAGGCCGAGCGAACCACCGATTGCCGCCCATGAGCGGGTCTACCGAACCCTCAGGTCTCGGATCATGCATGGCGAAATGGTGCCGGGAACATCGCTGACGTTGCGGGGCATCGGACAGGAATTCGGGACGTCAATGACACCTGCGCGCGAGGCGGCACGCCGCCTGGTGGCGGAAGGCGCCCTGACGATGTCGGTGTCGGGACGCATCTCGACTCCTGAACTCGCCAATGACCGGATTGAGGAATTGGCGTCCCTTCGCGGACTGCTGGAGACCGAACTGGCTGTCCGTGCCCTGCCGCGTGCGCACCTGGCCCTGATCGAACGTCTGACGACCATCAACAGCACAGTTGCAGAGGCGATCAGGAGGGGTGATGCCGTCGCCTACATTCGCACGAACCTGGAGTTTCACCGGACGCTCTACCTTCGTGCCCAAGCCCCGGCAATGCTGGCGCTGGTTGAAACGGTCTGGCTTCAGCTTGGGCCGACGATGCGCAAGCTGTACGGCCGCATGCGACAGGGAAGGCCGCCGGACAGCCATCGCCTGATACTGGCAGCGTTGCGCAACAGGGAAGAGGCGGCGCTGCGCGTGGCCGTCAGGACCGACGTGACCAAGGGCCTGAGGCTCCTCATGACATGAGTGCGACATGGCGAGCGGGCTGAAATGCGCACTATGGCGATGCCGGATCTGAATTCGGCTTGTGCCCAAGGGTTGGTCGCCTGAAAGAAGATGGCAGACTTTTTGGGGCCCGCACGGCCGCGCCGGACACGACAGCGTCTGCCGCATCGCGGCGGTGCCGGTCACGCCTGTCACGTTGCGTCTTGTTCGCTCGCGAACGACCAATATGATTGCGCCAAGCACTGGGAGGAGAGCCATGGACGAAGAAACATTGGCAGCAGATCTTCGGGAGCGGGTATGGCTCGGCGAAGGCGCCGGGTCATTTGGGAGCTTCTGCACGCAAGTGTCAGAGTCGACAGAACTTGGTGACTGGCCCGAGGCAGAAGCGGTCGAGTGCAACGTGCCGATTTATGACGGATCGCGCGTGCGCGAAGCGGCGGTCGATTCCGCCCGGACTGTCGACATCATGTCCGAATGGAATGCGATCCTCGACACCGGCCCTGGCATAATCGCCATTCGCGGCGGCATGGCGGACACCAGTGTCGTGGATGAGGCCACGGAGATCTTTGAACGGATCATTGATGACGAACGGGCCAGCGGCACAGGCGGCGGGGACCACTTTGCGAAGCCGGGCGCGAATGACCGTGTCTGGAACGCAGCGGAAAAGCACTGCCGAGCCAGCCCGGCGAATTTCCTGCGCTATTACGCCTCGGACGCGATCGCTCTGGCGGCCCGGGCATGGCTGGGGCGGGGTTATCAGCTGACCGCACAGGTCAACCGGGTGAATCCCGGCGGTGCGGCGCAGACGGCACACAGGGACTACCATCTGGGCTTCATGAACGCCGATCAATTGGCAACCTATCCGATTCAGGCGCACGAGTTTTCTCCCCGCCTGACGCTCCAGGGAGCGATCGCGCATTGCGACATGCCGGTGGAGAGCGGCCCGACGATGCTCCTGCCATATTCTCAGCGCTTCACCGAGGGATACGTGGCTTTCGGACGGAAGGAGTTTCAGGAATTTTTCGCCAAGGCCCATGTGCAACTGCCGCTTGAGAAAGGCGATCTCTTGTTCTTCAACCCGGCGGTCATGCACGCCGCCGGCACGAACCGGTCGCAGGACATCCGACGGATGGCGAACCTCCTGCAGATTGGATCTGCGTTCGGGAGGTCGATCGAGGCCGTGAACCGGTCGGCAATGTCCGTGGCTCTCTTTCCGGTGATGGCAGAGGCCCGCGCGTCCGGTTCGTTGACGTGGAGGGAAGTCCGGAACGCCATTGGCGCCTCCGCCGAGGGCTACGCGTTTCCGACGAACCTGGACCGCGACCCGCCCGTGGACGGCCTCATACCGTTGAGCCAGGCGGAACTGATGGAGGCGGCGCTGGAGCGTGGAGCGACTCCAAGTGACTGGGAAGCAGAGGTTGCGGCGATGGATCAGCGGCGAATGCCCTGACCGAGGCCTTGCCGAATCTGCGCGGGTGTCAGGAGGTTTCGCCTGAGACGCGTCTCACAGTTCAGGAGATGGTGCCGGAAATCCTTGCAATTGCCTTGGGCACGACAGATTCTGATTCTGTCTGGTCCCTTACCTTTGCACCGCACCGTGCAGCAACGGTGTTGGGTGATGGGTGAATGGCAGGTTGCGGGCAGCGGGGACAATGATCATGCGCTCCTCCCGCACCTTCCCCGGGCAACGACGACTGCGACACTGAGTGCCCATGGCCCTACCCAAGTCGCTACTTCGCGGACGCGCGGGTGACGATTGCGCCGACGCCCCGTATGAGATCGAAGAACCTTGGACAGGTCTTGCCAACGCAGTCGGGATGATCGAGTCGAACGCCGCTGCCGGCCAAGCCAAGCACCGACAGCGCCATGGCCATGCGATGGTCATCGCGGGTCTCCAGGTCGGCGAACCGCGGCTGGCCTGGCTGGATCGTCCATCCGTCGGGCCGTTCCGCGACCTCGATCCCAGCGCGACGCAGGGCAGTGGCCATCGCTTCAATGCGATCGCACTCGTGGTTGCGAATGTGCTCCACTCCGGCAATCGAGATCGGGCCGTCAGCAAAAGGTGACAGGGCCGCGACGGTCAAGGCGATGTCCGAGCAGTCGTTCAGATTGAAATTCTGGCTGCCACGAAGCTTCGGCAAATCCGCAGGCCGCGAAATCCTGACCTCTTCCACCCCCAGCCAATCGACCTTGCATCCGAGTTCTTGAAGTATCTCCAGGAACCGAATGTCTGGCTGCAGGCTGCTCTTGGCGAGGTTCGGGATCGTGATCACGCCGCCAAGGGCTGCGGGGAGAGCGGAGAAATAGGACGCGGTCGAGGCGTCAGCCTCCACCGAAATGTCGCGGGCCGTGTAGAGGGTCGGCTGTACCACAATTCGCGACAAGTCTGGCTCGGCCTCGATGTCAGCTCCTGCTGCGCTCATGCAATCGATCATGATATCAACGTATTGACGCTGAACAACTTTGCCATCCGTTACAAAGCTGAGCGGTCTGTCGGCCTGGGGTGCAGCCAGCAACAGGCCGCTCAGATACTGGCTGGAGATGCTGCCGGAAACCTCTGTCTCGGAAGCGGTCAGGCCCCCTCCTTGCACTTCCACCGGCAGGTGGCCGGGGTGACCAAGCGGCCTGATGCTATTCGGTGCAAGATTGGCCAAGGCGTCGAATACGCCGTTCATCGGACGGCTTTTCATCTGTTCGCTGGCCGTCAGAGACCATTTGCCGCCAGCCCCAAGAGCGAGAATGCAGGGCAGGAAACGGGCAATCGTTCCGGCCGACCGAACGTTGATTTCGGTCCCGTCAACAGGTCTTTCCCGTCCGATTCCCCGAATCGTGACGCCCTCTGCGGTTTCCTCGACCCCGCACCCGAGAGAACGCGCTGCCTCGATCCCCGCTTTGGTATCGTCACTTTGCAGAGGATGGCGGATGGTAGTCGTCCCTTCGCTGACAAGGGCGATCATGATTGCCCTGTTGGTGATGCTCTTGCTCGAAGGCACAGTGACCTTTCCATCCAGAACGCCGGAGAACTTCTGGACGGTCACTCTGTCGGTGGAACGTGCTTGCATGCCTGGCACCTCGTCTGCCGATCGGGAACGACAGGGCTGCACTTGCGCTTTTGCCGACGGAAGGACAACCCGCTTTCGCTGCCCGAAACGCAGACATAATCCAAGTTCGGCTTCGATGGTCCTTGCGGCGAGCCGTGCAGGAACCAGGCCTGCAACTGGTCGACGAAAGTTCCCTAACTGGCGATAGCCGTTCACTGGACTGCGCAGGCCGTCGCGCTCCAGTCGACATGGTCGCGAAAGCCTGGGTCGCCGACTGCCGCAAGCGGGCAATGTGGAAAATCGGGAAGATTCAATTCATCGGTGGACTGATTTCAGAGTCCGGCCTTACGTGAATGCCCTCCTTGACGAGGAAATTCTTGATTTCGGCACAGGAAAAATTGCGCGGAAGGCGCGGGGAATACAGCATTGAGCTGACTATTGCGGCCGAGGCTTCGGTTTTCAGCACTTCGGCCACATGCCGAGTCGTTCCCGCGCCACCAGAGGCGATGACGGGCACATTCACCGAGTCGCAGATCATGTTCATCAATTCGATGTCAAAACCCGCGTGGGTGCCGTCCCGATCGATGCTGTTGACGCACAATTCGCCAGCTCCGAGATCAACCGCGCGCTTTGCCCAGTCAAGCGCATCCGTGCCGGTGAATGTCCGCGCGCCGTCGATGGCGATCTCGAATCCGGTCGGAATGGCCGCGCTTCTGTTGACCCGTTTGACCTGCATGCTGACGACCATGCATTGACGACCGAATTCCCTGGCTCCGTGAGAAATGATCTCGGGGTTGCGCACGGCCATTGAGTCGATGCTGATCTTCTCCGCGCCGGCACCAAGAACCGCGATCATGTCCGAAAGGTCGCGGATGCCGCCGCCAACCGTGAAGGGGACGAAGATCCGCCTGGCGACCTTGCGCACCGTGTCCAGATCAATGGTCCGCCTTTCGGTACTGGCCTTGATGTCGTAGAAAATGACTTCGTCGATGCCGTCCTCGTACAGGTCTGAAATGACATCAACCGCCGGGCGAATCTCGATGTTGTTCTGAAACTTTCGCGCCTTGGTCACCATGCCGTCAACGACGTCAAGGCATGCAATGATCCGCTTGGTCAGCATTTCGCGCTCTCGATTGCAAAGTTCTTCAACATGCGCAGGCCGACAGGACCGCTTTTCTCGACGTGGAACTGAGTGGCCCAGACATTGTCCTTGCCAATGATGGCGGTGGAGCGTCCGCCATAGTCGGCCGTGCCGACCACCACGTCATCCTCTTCAGGGAGCGCGTGGTAAGAATTGACGAAATAGACATAGCAGCCGCTTTCAATGCCTTCGAAAATCGGGTGATCCCGGGCTTTCCGCACCTCGTTCCAGCCGATCTGAGGCACGCGCACTGCAGTCTCGCAAAACCGGCGCACGGTGCCGGGCAGCCAGCCAAGGCAGGTGGCGTCGCCCTCTTCGCTGCGGGCGAAGACGACCTGGAGACCGACACATATCCCCAAGTAAGGCCGACGCCTCTGCATCACGAATTCGGTCATTGGCGCAATAAGGCCCAACTCGCTCAGCGAGTCCATCGTGGCCCCGGCAGATCCTACGCCGGGCATGACAATCGCATCCACGGCGGCGAAGCCCTCGGGAGAGTTGACCATTTCAAAGGGGACGTTGATGGCGGCCAAGGCAGCTGCGACGCTTTCGGAGTTTCCGGCCCTGTAGTCGATGATGCCGATCTTCCACATGCGGTGCTCCAAGTCTCGCATTGTGCCGTGGGCCAAACCGCAAGCCGGATTGCAAGAGCCCCTTCAGAGCCGAGACCGGTCGGATACGGCGCTGTGTATGGGGGAAGCTACGGAAATGCCAATGACTTTGTCATTCGCTGACGGAAAGCTGGAATGGGGCTGTTGGATTTCAGAACTTGGAATTCTCTTTGCCAATCGAGCGACCTTGATTCGGTTCCCAAATTGTCCGTCAAACGTGCCAGAAATGTTGAGGTCAACCTTGTGCAACGGTGGTCGGAAGGAGTCAGATTCGGTGGCTGCATCGCCTGAATCTCCGCGATTCTTCTCATGCACCCTCCAGGTTGGCCGTGAATGGTCGGTATGAGCGCGGTCATTCATGTCGGCTGAAGTCCTTGGCTCCGATCGGAGATCTTCGTCTGGCGCTGCAAGCCATACAGCGATGCCGGTCCTGAGACATGGGCCTGAGATGCCGCTCGCTGAATGATCGACAGACCGACCCGTTCACATGGAAGCGGGCCGCCGAAGGACAAATTGCGGGCGCATCCAACTTGGTCGGCTGGACATTGCGCTGTTTGAAGGCGCCCGGCACTATGGCGTTGCCGCCTTGCACGATCGGGACATGGCGCCCTTGGATGAACGATTTGCGTTGCGTCCCCGGCGCGTGAATTGCGCGGCCTGAAACGAGCATGGTCGGGCCGTTGGCAAGGTCTCCCAACATGTCGTCTAGTCGCGCGGCGCCACGCCTGCGATTTGGGAAACCGATCGACTCCTTCGAGGACGTTCGCATCTGCAATGGCGTCCTTCTCGAACATCGCTCCTCTTCCCGATTTCCGAAGCCTGGCAGCCATTGACGCTCCGGGTCCACCAACGCGGTCGCGGAACAGCGATGGTTGTCGATCACTGCGTGAGTTGATAGCACAGCCAATCAAGTTCAGGGGGAATGCGCGCCCATGCCAGTCATCACGGAAATCGCCGACCTGAAGCGCATGTATCGCCGCCGCGTGCCGCGGATGTTCTATGACTACACGGAAAGCGGGTCGTGGAGCGAGCAGACCTTTCGTGAAAACAGCAGCGACTTCGGGAAGATCCGTCTGCGTCAACGGATCGCGGTCGACCTGGCAAATCGATCGGTCGCAACCCGGTTGATTGGCGAGGATGTGGCGATGCCCGTGGTTCTGGCGCCGGTCGGGCTCATGGGCATGCAATGCGCCGATGGCGAAATTAAGGCGGCGCGTGCGGCCGAAAGGGCTGGCGTGCCATTTTGCCTTTCGACCATGTCGATCTGTTCAATCGAGGACGTGGCTGCGAACACCGACAAGCCCTTCTGGTTCCAGGTCTATACGCTGAAGGACAATGCGTTCATGTCGCGCCTCCTGGAGCGTGCCCGTGCCGCTGGCTGCCCAGCGATCGTCATCACGGTCGACCTGCAGGTTCTCGGACAACGCCACAAGGACATCAAGAACGGACTTTCTGCCCCGCCGAAGCTTACGATTTCGTCAATCGCGAACATGATGACCAAGGTGTCTTGGGGACTAGGAATGCTTGGGACCAAGCGCCGTTCTTTCGGCAATATCGTCGGGCATGCAGAAGGGGTGACCGACCCGTCATCCCTCTCTTCCTGGACCGCGGAGGCATTTGATCCGTCGCTGAATTGGGACCGGATCAAGGAGTTGATGGACATGTGGGGCGGCAAGGTGATTCTGAAAGGCATCCTCGACGAGGAGGACGCCGTGAAGGCCGCCGAACTGGGTGCCGATGCCATTGTCGTCTCGAACCACGGCGGACGTCAGCTCGACGGGGCGCTCTCGTCGGTCCGGATGCTCGAGCCAATCGTCAGGGCGGTCGGCAACAGGACGGAAGTCTGGCTTGATGGCGGAGTTCGGAGTGGCCAGGACGTGCTGAAGGCCGTGGCGCTTGGTGCAATGGGAGTCATGGTTGGGCGCTCCTACGTTTATGGCCTCGGCGCCATGGGCGAAGCTGGCGTGACCGCCGCTCTCGACGTCATCAGCAAGGAACTGGATGTCTCAATGGCGCTATGCGGACGTCGAGACATCGCCGATGTGGACCGGGAGATTCTCCTCGTTCCGGAAGGGTTTTCCGGCGGACTTGGCTGAGCCTGCCAAAAGCCCCGGGGACAGGGTTCCCGGGACGGTGTCAGGCATCGTCACCGTGCCGCTCCCGCAAACTCCCCGGAACGCTCGGACCTGCCGCGACCGGGCGCATTGCCTGGTCACGGCGGCCGGTTCCAGATGACCGACTGGGTGTAAGGTCCGTCCGTCGCGGCGTGCGTCGTCAGGAGAGCTCGGCGAGGATTTCGTCAATGATGTTCATGCCAGCGCCCCAACCCTTGTTGAAGTCGGATGCAGCGGCGGCAAAGGCGGCCTCTTCCGCGTCTGTGGCCTCGTGCGGGTCCCAGCTCAGCATGAGACGGGTTCCTCCGTCCCGATCCTCCAGGGTCACCGTGGTCAGGAGCGTTCGCGGCCAGTCCGGCATCATGGGGTTTGCGGTGATTTCCCAATTCTCGTCCGCATTCGACATCAGCATGACCAGCCGGTCGGTCGGGTTCACCTCCGTGAACTCCATCCGTTGGTTCATGGAGCGTTCGCCCATCCTCATTTCGTTCAGCCAGAGGCCGCCGGGCTTGACCTCGAATTCGTGGATTACCGTTTCGACGCCAGGTCCGTACCAGCGCTGCACCAAGTCGGCTTCGGTCCATGCGCGCCAGACCATTTCCTTGGGTGCGTCGAAATCGCGGGTCATCTTGAAGGCTTCTGTGTTCATGGGTTCTTCCCTGTTTGGAGGTTTGCGGGCAGCTTGCCCGTTGGCAGCGCAAGACGCGCTCTGCCTGATCGGTGTGAATTCAACATCATGTCGGTCGGACGTTCCCCGGCAGAGCTGATTCCTTTCGATCCGAGCACCTTGGTCTTGTCGTGGGCTATGCCCTCGTTGCGGCGGAAGCGCAGGAAGGAATGCGATTCGACCGTGCCAATGTCGAGTCCGGCGGTCCATACCACGTTGCGGTCGCCAATTGCGAATGACCGCCCGTCCAGTGCCAGCCAAGCTCTAGGGAAGTCCTCGGAGAAGTCCGCCTCCTGCAGGCTGGTGCGCGCTATGGCCCGCCGAAGCGCATCCGGGTTGGCGGGCTCGGACGGGTTCGGGACTTCGCAGCGTCCGTGTTCGATTTCATCCCCGATCCTGTTGGCGTGGACATAGGTGTCATTGAAATGGGAGCCGTTCAAATGGTCGGCAAAAATGATCGCTTCGTGTCCGAGATCGTCCGTCAATTGTCCGTAAGCGCCTGCTGCGGGGTCGCCCTCGTTGCAACCCCATCGCCGGTCGCGGCGTCCGTGGCCAAAAAATCGTTGCTTGATGACGAAGTGATCATCATTGAACGCGATCGTGGAGCCGGCAAAGTTGTTGATTTCGTCCAATGCGTGTGGGGTCGGATCGAAGCGGATTCTGCCGACGGAAGGTGCAAGTCGAAAATTTCCTTCGTCCGGCCGAAGGTTGCACACGAATGAAGGCCATTCCTGTCGTCGAGCGCTGGGTCCAGGCGCGCGATCACGGTCTGTCGCTCGAAGCCGGACGTGTTCCATGCGATTTCCATGCGACGTCGCAATACGCAAAACCGCAACCTTCGTCGCCTTCAGCCACTGCGCTCGGCGGAATCCGGATCGGACCGGCATTGGCCTTTGCCGGATCGCAATCTCCCGGCGGGACCGATCCCTTGCCCTTGAACTTCCGGTCTTCGTCAAGTTGAACAACCCAAACGGCATTTCCGCCGACATTGACATTGCGGGCTTCATCGAACGCGCCGCCTTCCTGCCGGACGGAGCGGCTGAACTCCCGGTTCCGCTGCGGGATTTCCTAGCGCCGTAGAACATCGACACCGACAGCGTCCTTCAGAACCGCATGTTGAAGGTCACGAAGAAAGTGCGCCCCCAGCCGGCCGCGCGCGGTCCGTCGGTACGGGAGGGGTGCGCGGTGTTCTCTGAAAGCTTCGCGTCCGTCACGTTGTAGACTCCGGCGGTCAAACGCTTGCCCTCCATCCCGAACGGCGATTTCCAGTCCAGCGTCAAGTCGTGGCCGGTCCAAGACCCGAAATACCCGTCGCCCTGACTGTTCTGGATCCGGTCGCGATGGTTGAAGGCCCAGTAGCCCGTCACGTCGCCTCGCCCGACCGATGTCACGATGCGAACCGCGTTGCGCGGCAGTTGCAAGGGTTTCGTGTCGTTCGCGACGGTTGCCTCGCTGTCGATGACATAGCGCCACAGGCCGCGCATGGCCAGAAAGCCCCAATCGGTGTCCCTTCTTGCGCCAAACCTCGCGTTGACGCCTGAGACCTCGGTGTCGACGACGTTGGCAAAGCTGTCATGAATGGTGATTTCGCCCGCCATCCGCTCGATGCAGTTGCCGCCGCCGCCAGGCGGGCATTCCGGATAGTTCAGCATCGCCCAGGTGGCCCGGTTCAAGCCAGGCAGGTCCGATGTCGTCAGCTGGTACCAGTCGGCAACGAAGTAGAACGGTTCCTTGCGGATCCCTGCGCCTAGGGAGAGCTTCTCCTGCCGTGACGGATCAAGGTCCGGATTGCCGCGCGTGATACGCTTGACCTGCCGGTAGTTCGACGCATCGCAGCTACGCGGCGGCGGTCCCGGGTCAGGAACGCACCGGACATAGGGATGGCCTTGGGACGCGGTGGAATGCAGATGATGCATGGACGGCGCCTCGTCGCCCGCGCTCCACGAGCCGCGGAAAGCCAGGATGTCCGTCGGACGGTATTCGGCGCCCAGGCGCCAGGATTGCAGGGCACCCACGTCGTCGTACTCGCTGGCGGTCGCCGCGACCCGCATGTCCACCTTGCGGGCCAGGGGAAGCGACAGCTCCGCGAACGCACCGGCAACGTCGCGCTCGCCCTCGTAGCTTGTGCCGCCCGATCCCAGGACGCCGTTCACGTCACGGGTTCCGCCGTCTCGATCCAGAAACGTCAGGATGCTATGGGCTTCCACCGTGCCGATTCCGGTCCCCGCCGTCCAGGACGCGTCTCGCCCGCCCCTGGCCGGAAACCTTCCTTCAAGGGCGAATTGTCCGCCAAGATACCGTGCGCCTCCATCATTGTTCTCGCGCAGCGAGCTCCGGTCGATCGCTTCCAGATGGTCCGGATCCGTCGACAGCGGGTCCGCGACATCGTAGCGTCCGGCAGCAATTTCCTCGCCAATCCATTGCTTGTCCACAAACGTCCTTCCGGTCTCCGAACCGTCGAAGCTCCACGCGCTGACGCTTGCTTCGTAGCCCAGACCTTCGGCTAGACCTCCCTCGACAGTTGCCGAAACTTCGAGTCCGGTGCTGCGCGTGTCCCAGTCCCGGTTGCCATGGCCGATGAACCGATGCGCGACCGCGATGACATCCTCTTCCGTCACCTGGAACGCGGGACTGGCATCGGCCGCGGCGTCGTTGATCGCTTCAAGCAGCTCCTCGTCCGGACTTATGGAGAACACGTCAACGGACGGCGCGTAACGGAACGCCGAATGCGATTGCGTGGCGATGGCGTCCAAGCGGAATTCCGCGCTCTCCCCCAGCGGATGATCGAGGTTCAGAATCGCGTTTGTCCGTCCGGCGCTTGCGCTGTCCCACCAGACATTGCCGTAGGCGTAGCCGCAGCCGACGTCTCCCGAACGGATACCCGACGGATTGCGAAGCGGGCCGACGTAGCCCAGTTCCGGGTCGCACGACCCCAGCGCCAAGGACCGGAACTTCTTTTCGCTTCGGTCGACAACGAAGACGGTGTTGCCAGACACGCTCACGTTCTTCGCGTCGGCGAAGTTGCCGCCAGGGGTCCATTCCGACCGGCTGTGCTCCCGGGCGCTGCCAGCGATTTCCTGGCGGTCCAGGACGTCGATGCCCAGGGTCACGTGCCCATTCTGCCCGAATGTGCCGCCCCACCAGACGCTGCCCTGGAGCGCGTCCCCGCCTGACTTTCCCGGCACACGGGCAACCGTGCGGATGTCGAACCCGTCCAGGTCCCTGCGGAGCACCAGGTTGAACGCGCCCACCGTTGCCGAGTGGCCGCCGAACGTTCCCAGGCTTTCGCCACGCAGGACCTCGATGCGCTCGACCGCCGATAGCGGAATTATGTCAAGATTGTTCGCGGTGGTGGAATAGGCATTTCCATTCACCATGACGAGCCACGCGCGACCTCCCGTGAAGAAATAGCGGAGTATGCCGGTGTCCAGCATTTCTTCGAAAGTCTGGGCACCGGAACGCTCGATAAAACTGCGGTCATACGTCGCAAGGAACTGGGGGGCCGGAGCCAGTTCACCGGCACGGGCCTGGAACGAGGCGAGCACGACCGTCAAGGCGAGCATCGGAAGGGCTGTTCTCATCAAAGCATCCTCCAGGGATTCTGACGTGGCATTCTGGTGGCCTCTACAGGATTCGGCATGTACATGCCAGTGTCCAGCAGGGGAGAAGGGGTCGATTCCAGGTTCAGTCATGCGCCCCTCCCCATCGCCGGGCGGGTGCCTCAAATGACGCCGGCGGCCAAAGCGGTGCCGTGCCAGCTGTTGCCGTCTTCCTTGCCCGGTGCGCGCGTGACCGCCCACGTTTCGAAGCCGGCAATTCCCTTCTGCATCACGACATTGAACGCGCCAGACCTTGAGCGGCGATTCTCCGTCTGGCATCTGATCAGTAGTGTTGCCGAGGACCAATTCTCCGCCGTCGGCTCCAATGCGCTTCGCGACTTAGGCAGTGCTCTACTGGCCGGACATGTCCCCTTCGGACGCATTGAAGCGGGGCAACTCGCCAGTCGATTCGGTCGCCACTCCGCTCGCCTGCAACTCTCCGGCGACATTCCTGCGCGACTTGGAAACCAGGACGTCAAGCGCCACGCCGGCGCACAAGGCGACACGCGAGTCGCCGACCCTTGGCAGCAATATGGCCCCCTTTCGGTGAGGGGGGGGGTCTCGTTGTTTGCTTGCGAGAAGCAGGGTATTGCAGAACGATTCGACGTTGCCACAAACACGCATTGTCCGGTTTCGGGAAACGCTCATGGGCGCGGTTCGCGCGGTCTTGGAATAGGCGAATTCCTTCATGGCTGGATGCCGCCACGGACTGCACTTCCTTTTTTTTGCTCACGGCAGCATCGCGCCCGTCCTTCTTCAGGGTGAATCCAAGCAGGAAGGGAAGTCGGTTCTGAACGTGCCGAAACAGCGTCGAGCATGACGTTCTTGCAGGAACTCGTGCATTTTCATCATCCTGCCCGTGGCTTCGGCAGGCGTCGCGCCTTAAAAAAATCTGCTTCACACTCCTTCGATTACTCGCTATACGCGCCGCTTCTTGTGGGGCGGACACCCTTGGAGGCTGCCCTGCGTTGCAAATCGGAGAATACCCATGGCTGGTCAGAACCCTGATCTTCATGCCTTGGTACGGACGGGGACAGGCAAGGGGGCCGCCCGTCAGGCTCGCAGAGAGGGCCTCGTGCCAGGCATTGTCTACGGTGGCGGCGTCGATCCGCTGCCTGTCAACATTCCCTACAACATGCTCTTCAAGAGGTTGAAGGAGGGTCGCTTTCTTTCGACGCTCTTCAACCTCAAGGTTGATGGCCACGACGACGTCCGCGTCATCTGTCGCGGCGTGCAGCGCGACGTGGTCCGGGATCTGCCCACCCATGTCGATTTCATGCGCCTCAAGCGAACCTCCAAGATCAACCTTTTCATCGCAGTCGACGCCGTGGGTCAGGACAACTGTCCGGGCATCAAGCAAGGCGGCCTTCTGGTCATGGTGCGGCCCGAGGTCGAACTGATCGTGACCGCCGACGAAATCCCCGAGAGCATCACGATCGATGTCGAAGGGCTCGAGATTGGTGACACGGTCACGATCTCCAGCGTGACGTTGCCGGAAGGCACCAAGCCAACGATCGACCGCGATTTCGTAATTGCCAACATTTCCGCGCCGTCCGGACTTGCCAGTGTCGCCGACGAAGAAGAGGAAGACGAAGAGTTCGAGGGCGAAGAGGTCGAGGGCGAAGAGGCGGAAGAGCAAGACGACGACGAGGAATAGTCGGCCAGTCCTTCAGGAAATCTGCGCCGCGCCCTCTGGGGCGCCACGCATTTTGCCGCGTCTTCGGTGGGCACCAAGGTTGGTGCTGCCGTTGAATCACGTCCGGTTTTGTCCAAGGCCGCATGCAAGTGCCGACAACAGGCACATGCCGTGCGTTCGAATTACGGAACCGGGACGCCTCCCGACATGACCGTCAGAAACCAGTCCGTATCGATGTTTCCGCCGGTCAGGATGACAGCGACCTTGCGGCCTGCCATCTGATCCCTTTCGTCGAGCAACGCAGCCAGCGACGCCGCGCCTGCGCCTTCCGCGAGACTGTGGATGTCGCGGTAGTAGATGCGAATGGCTTCGGCGACTTGCGCTTCGCTGACAGTGACGATGCGCTCGGCACCCGCACCGTAGATCGCAAGCGCCTCTTCCACGGGAACACGAACCGCCATCCCGTCGGCGAAGGTGCGGGCAGAGTTGGTTTCCACCGGATGCCCGGCTTCGACCGAGAGCTTGACTGTTTGGGCGCGCTCGCTGACGACGCCCACGATCTGCGTGTCACGCCCAAGAGCGTCGCGGGCGGCGATGCAGCCGCAAATTCCGGAGCCGCAGCCGACCGGAACGTAGAGCGTGTCAAGATCGGGGACAGCAGTCAGAAGTTCGTAGGCATATGTCGAGACTCCCCGGACAAGCTCTTTGTGAAAGGGCGGCACAAAAGTCAGCCCCTCTTCTTCAGCGACCCGGAGCACCTCTTCCTTGGCCTCGTCGAAATCGTCGCCGTACTCCACGAGTTCGGCACCGAAGGATTTCATGGCAGCGTTTTTTTCGATCGAGTTGCCGTGCGGCATGTAGATCACGGCGCGACGGCCGGCGGCCATGGCTGCGCGTGCCTGGCCTTGCCCGTGGTTGCCGCGAGTTGCCGTGATGATCCCCGGGCTTTCGGGTTTTGTGCGGACTAGCCAGTCAACGAAAGTGTATGCGCCGCGCACTTTGAAGGATCCGGTTGGCGTGTGATTCTCGTGCTTGACCCAGACTTCGGCACCTGCCCGTGCACCCAGTTGCGGCCAAGCATACTGCGGGGTGGGGGGCACTGCGCGTGTCACGAGCCTGTGCGCGGCTTCGATTTCACTCAAGGAAAACACAGGTTCTCACTTCCTCAATTTTAATTCGGGCCTCCGGCACGTTGGGCCAACGGATACTCAAAGGACTCCCACAGAAGGCGGGCAGATGACGATGACATACGTTGCTCACGGCAAGATGCCAATTGTCTCCCTGCCTCACAGCCGAGGTTCATAAGTTCTCCAACCACTTCAAGGATGGTTGCCCGCAAGGCAGGTTCCTGAGACTCTCGGGGTCATTGTGTTTGAAAGTACTTTCCCTAGCATCTACGCAAGTTCCAGTCGAAGTACTGCGGATGGTAGGCGCTCATTCCAAGTCCGAAGGTCTGCCGGGCAGACGCGGCCAATGTGTGGTGACGAATTGTGCGAAAGCGGAGCGGTCCACGAATTCGGCCCAAAAGTTCATGCGATGCCGATTCACTCACGCACATCGAACATGCCTGCTACGTCGATTCCCGTCTGCGTGTGAATTTCTTGGCAAGTCCGCCGATACAATCGGTACCGTGCACCGGTGTACCAAGGGCGTTTCCAAGATTTTCGCATGTAGAGCTCGGAAAAATGCAGGATTCCGGGGTTCTTGATTGCGGCCGCGATCTCTTCCCAAAGATCTGGTGGCGCATAAAGTCGATTGAATGACGAAACGTCTCTTGGAACATCCCACTTCTGGTCGAAGTAGTGAACTTTATCTTTGAAAAACTGGTTTAGGCGGTCCATGTCTGGTAAAATAAGGCCATTAACCCAAAGCTGCTCCATCTTCTCCATGTTTGTGAGGGTGCCATTTGGATCAGCTATACGAATGGCATCAGTATCAAACAAGATAACGCCGGACGAAAAGTATTTGCTCGCTAACTCCGGAACGTCTGGATAACCGAGTCTTACTGACTTCTTTCGAAATTTTTCTTTCCTGTTCTTGTATATAAGTGGGAAAAAATACCCTGAATGGAAGGCCCTTCCAATTGAAAGCGCGTGAGAGTACGATCTGCAAGCGCCGATCAAGGAACCGTCTAGATCAATTTCAAACAGCTGCGATATATCATGCAAGACAAGTGTATCCGCGTCGAGAAACAAGCACTTGCCTTCGACTAGCCACGGGAGAAACAATGGCAACATGCTAGCGGCCGGAAATCGAGCAGCCGGCTCGGTTTTTTCGTAAGCAGTAAGGGCACCCGCATCGAACCGCCGAGTCTCTACTGTCGCGCTTCCGAAATTTTTGGCCATGACGTGAATAGATGACGTGTCGAATTCTGGTCCTGAAGTGAATACAGTCACTTTAGCTGCGCCGTTCACTTCATTCAGTGCCGTGAACATAGATACAAGCAGGCAAGGTAGGTATTTGTCGTCAATTCCATAAACGATGTGCGTCACATGAATTCCCCAAGTTCATCATCAATTGTCGCCACGCATCCAGACTGTGACGGGCAAGATCACCGCCAGTCCAAAAGTGCGGCACACGCGTCACGCGAAGCATCAAAGCAATCCGCGAATCCCAAATGCACCTGACCATTCGCTTTTGCGGATAAGCAATCTCATTCGATTCGCAATTTGCCACGTTGCGCGAATCCGTGCAATCAATCGATCGGACGGCCTCGCCAATCGCGCAACGGTCCGATCGCTTCGACCGTTTCACGCCCACCATTGGACAGCCAGTACTCGCGAAACCAAGGAACGGTGCCGCGCCCAGCGCGCCAGAAATCGCCCCAAATCTGACGGCGGTCAGGCACCAGTTCGGCTGGGCGCGGTCGACCATGAAAGGCAAGGATACGGGTGTCTTGGGGCGGCATTCGCGGCGGCAACACCCTGTTTGCAATTGGTGGATGCAGAAGGTGGCGTTTGAAGGAAATTACCCAAGGTTTTGGCCAAAAAGTTACCTCGTCCTGCTGCATCCACATGAACCGCTGATCGTTGCGTATTGTCGCAGTCCAGTGTTCGGGCCGTGCAACAAGTTCATCATAAATGTGGCCAAGCGCTCCGATCTCGAATGCGATCACTCCTGACGCTCCGCGTATCGGTGGGTTGAACTTCAACCTGTCGATTGGGCGAGACCATTCCTCGATCATCACAAGTGTGCCTGGATGATCAAACATCGGTGCGAGATCGCCGCAGATCATGGAGTCGAGGTCGATAAAGAGCGCACGGCCGGAAAGGTCATAGAGTTCTGGCTTGAATAGCGAAATTTTTGGCCAGGCACCGAAGCGGAAGTTGTCGAGGGATATTCCCATCTCCGGGATGGGCAGGGTCTCGATATCGGGCGAAATCCCATTTGTGTCGTCGGTGAAACAGACGAAGCGAAATTCTCCAGACAGATTTTTTTGGACCGCCGAGGCAAGAACGTTGACGTAGTCCGGCGCATACGCCTTGCCCCATTTCATGCACATCAGCGTTCTCTTCAAGGTGCGTTCCCTAAATTTTCTGACTTGGTCGTGTCCGAGCAACTTTGCTGCGCCTGCATTTGGGAGGAATGTGCGTAGCCAGCTAGAAGCTCGGCCCAGTTTTGCGCGGCCCAGTTGAGATCCGGATTCTTGCGCCTCGTTTTGCCCAACGACCGCTTTAGTCGAGCAAGGTTTCGCTGCATCCATCCGCCCGGTGCACGTCTCTTGCACTTGTCGAAGTCGATGAGCCAAGCTCTTTCGCTGGCATCCAGCAGGACATTGCGGCAATTTAGGTCGGCATGATGTACGCCCAAGGAATGCATCTGCCGTATGACAGAGCCAATCTCGGACCAAGTCCGTTCCTGAATGTCGCGCTCTAACAGTACCTCGGCCAGCGGACGTGCATCTGGGATGCACTCGGTGATCAGGTCGGCGCGGTAAAAAAGTCCGGATGGCCGATGACGAGCTGCAAGTGGCAAAGGGACCGGCAGGCCCTGCGTACGCATCCAGTCAAGCAACGTGAACTCTCGCATCGCCCGGCTGTTTCCGACCTGCGCGTAGAAATAGCGGTCACGGTTGAACTTCCCGATAAATCCGCCGCGCTGGAATGGTCGCAAGACCATGTCGCGACCTTTGAAGTGCAGGTAGTGCGTGTTGCCACGTCCTTGCGAACTGCCTCGAAGGTGATCCTTTGCGCGAAGCCACTCAGGTTCGAAGAGTCGCGGTTCCATCTTTTCAATGGCAGTTGGGTTGTACCAAATCACCGTGCCCTTGCGACGCAGTTCCAAGACTTTGCTGATTATTCTAGCTCCTGTAGGGCGACATCGCACATGCAAGTGGACAGGATCGCTGATGGTTGCCAGTGCCTGGCTTTGGTTTGTCGGTTCGCCAGAAAGAGGTCAAGGCGTCCATTTTCGCAACGGATCTGTTTCGAAGACTGGGAGGTGCGCTACGCGACGTGTAGCGAATCTTGGAAGCGAGAGCCGCTGTTCCACTCTTGCGGTGCAAGCACTCAGGGTACTGGCAGCAAGCATCAGGCCTTCGTTGCCAAAGCAAGAAACCGCTCCCTTTGCTGCTGATGAGAGGTTTCCGTTGTCGGCCTGTGGCTTCAGCCGCGGCAGCTTTCGATGCTTGGAACGCCTTACATTTTGATAACGAGAATTGTCTGAAGAAGCATCTTGGCTCAGGAGATTCAATCTGAACATTCGTTCAATAGTCTTGGCGGTGTTTGCGAGCTTGACATGTATTCTGTCCAAGTTCCTCGGAGCCCTAAGAGCCCGTCGTTCCTGCAGTTCAGGTTGTCCCCGCATCCCTACATCCAAGAGAGCCGCAATGAACCTTTCCCCTATGACTGCAATGAATCCTTGCCTCGGTCGCCGTCGTTTTGCCTCTGCTGTCGCAATAACCAGGGCCGACCCGTAACATCTTCTGTCAGCGAACGGGTTCGCGCAGCCCAGAGTTGCCCTCAAAGTGGGACGAGATACGACAACGATGCACTCCGATTCCTACGTTTGGTTTGAGCCGGCTCATGCAGCGAATTTAGGGCCGCTTGCACCTTGGATTGCGTCAACCGACGCAATCACAAGGTTGTGGTTTTCGCCGAACATTCCATCGATTTGTTCAAGCGATAGCCGTCGATGACGTTTCAAGAACTTCGGCGTCACAGAATACAAGGAACGCCTTTCGCCAATGCGGCGATCGGACAGTCGGTAGAAGTGCTGGTATCCTAGGCTATCCAAGAGTTTTGAAACACGTTTTCCCAATTGAGGGTCGGCTTTGTAGAATCCTTCCAAAGCGATGATTGGCTGCGCAGTCGACAGGAATTCGAAGGCGCCTGCAATCACTCGGTCTTCATGTCCCTCAACGTCAATCTTGACGAAGCTGACGTCATCAAGCTTCAAGTCTGCGACTAGATTGTCGAGCTTGTCCACTTCGATCACGGAATTAGATACTTCATCAGTGAACCTTGATGCGCCAAGGTTGTGTTCATTGACTTTGAAATTCAATTTGGCCGGTGCATCAGACAATCCAATTTGCAAGACGTTGATCGCGTTTCCATATTCCGCAGTATTGACTCTGAGAAGGGCGGCGACCATTGGGTTCGGCTCAAAGGCGACGACCCTGCTAAAGTGTCTTGTGAAGTAGACCGTATGGTTGCCAATGTTGGCTCCGATATCAAGTGCCGTGGACTCACGGGGCAAGCGCTGAAATACTTCGCGGGCCAGAGCATCCAGTTCACGCCCTTCGTAAATTCCATCAAGCATGATGCGCGTCGAGACGAAATCCCCTATGAATACAGCGCGAACCGTAGGGAATCTGGCAAATTTGGATTCCCGTAGGTGTTCTTTGGCTGCGCGACGAAATATGGCTTGCCAAATCTTAGGCATCGCCTTTCCTTTGTTCGATCACTCGTGTCGCTTTGTGTTGTGCTGTGGAGTACACGTCAAGTCAGCTGCGCCATAGTCGGCTCTCTGCGGAGCCATAGAGTGAGCCAGATCGATCATCATGTCATGCTCCTGCCAACTTGCGTCCAAGCGCGGACGAAATAGACGACGACCGGCGAGTGACGTTACGTCTGACACTAGCCGTCGAGAACGAGTTCCAGCGCCTGCAGGGTGGTCGGAACGTGGTGCCTGACCACCACTTCTGGCGCCGCTCCCTGCATCTCGAAGAGTCTGAGTCTGCGGGCCATGGAGCCTCCAGACACATTTTGACGGTGGCAGCATTGATCGTCATTCACTCAGTCGGCGCAACTGTCTTGATCTCGATCGCGACTTGCCAAGAGCTCAACTGCACTCGCCGCATTTGGTGAATGTCTTCCGCTGCGCCTTCTCCCTGAATTCGTTCACTTGCCGGTCCGGTGCCATGCTTTGCGTTTCACACGCATCGAAATCGTCACAAACGTGGGCTTAACCGGTCGAGCAGCTGCCTTAATCTAAGTTCTTCAAACGAATTTGCCCTTTCATGCCGCCCTTGTGGGCCACTCGTCGTTGACGTATCTCCGCGCAACGGGAGAGCCGTCGCGCAGACCACATATTGAGGGTGCGATTGTGCCATGATTGGTTTCAGATTGTCCGAAACTGCAGGACTTCGCTATCGAATCTTTCTTTTCCTGTATGCATTCTTTTTGCGGGTGCTGACGCCAGTTGTGTGGCGATACTTCCGAAAGCGAGCCAGAAGCGATGCCGACTATGGCCTTCATCTCGAAGAACGAAAAGGGGAGGGCGCAACGATCGTGGCCGATCTGTGGCTGCACGCGGTGTCCCTTGGCGAAGTCAATTCCGCAGAACCACTCGTTCGCCTAGCGCTTCAGGACGGCTATCGGGTCTTGACGACACATGCCACGCCGGCGGGGCGGACCAAGGTGGAGCAGACATTCGCAGACGAAGTCGCCGCTGGCCGGCTGGCTGCGCGATTTTCGCCCATTGATCGCCCAGACTACTGGCAAAGGTTCTTTGCTTCCTGCGCGCCAAGGATTGGCCTTGTGGTCGAAATGGAATTCTGGCCCTGGATGATCGAGGCGGCGCGCGACGCGGGAGTGCCGCTTGTGCTTGTCAATGCGCAGATACCTGCGGGCAGTTGGCCAAAGGCAAGGCGTCTGGCATCGCTCGTCGGCCATCCGGTGGCGCGCATGGCGGCGGTATTCGCCAAATCCGAGACGCAGGCCGGGCGGTTTCGCGCGCTAGGAGCATCCGATGTGCGCACAGCCGGGGAGACGAGGTTCGACATCGTGCCGCAAGAGGCGCAGATCCAGGCAGGCAAGGCATTTGGGGCCAGCCTGCAAGGCAAGAAGGTCGTCGCCATTGCCAGCGTCGTCGAGGGAGAGGAAGATGTCTACGTCCAGGCACTTGCCAAGCTCTTTTCGGACCCAGAGCCGCCCTTCGTGATATGGGTGCCGCGTGCCCCTGAACGATTCCAGGCGTCGGGCGAATTTCTGCAGTCGGCGGGATTCGAGATCGCATTGCGCAGCCAGCTCTTCGACAATGGCTTGAACCCCCTTTCAGAGCTTGAGAGCGCGCGGATTCTCGTCGGGGACTCGCTGGGAGAAATGACATTCTACCTTGCATCGGCTGACGCCGTGATAGTGGGTGGAGGATTTGGCCGTCGTGGCTCGCACAACATCATTGAACCATTGGCGCTCGGAAAGCCTGTAATCACCGGACCTAGCGTCGGGACCATCGAGTTTCCGGCAGTTGAGGCTGAGGCAGCAGGCTTGCTGACGGTCTGCAGTTCGCCGGAGGAATTGCCGGATGCGGTTCGAGCGGCGATCGCGCAAAGTTCACCGAAGGCAGTCGAGACGTTTCACGCGAGTCACCGAGGCGCATCGCAGCGCATATACGAGGCAATCCAGCCCCTTCTCCTGGAGCGTCGCTGACCCAAGTATCACGTGGCAGGATCCGACCGGGGGCAATCGCAGGCATCGACGGCCGCCATACGGCCTGATGAGGCGCAGCCCGGTCATTTCCCAATCTCGAAGCCGGCAATCCGGATCAGGCAGCGGTGCAGGACTTTGGCCTCTTCAGGCGTCATGGAAGCGCGTACCTCCGAATCGAATGCATGTGCGGCACGGGACAGTTCGGCGAAGACACTTTGTCCCTTCGCGGTCAGTTGCAGGATGGCGTGGCGGCGGTCCCGCTCCAGTTCGCGTCGGGTCAGAATGCGCTTCGTTTGCAAGGCGGCGACGGCGCGACTCACCTTGGTTTTGTGGAGACCTGCGCGGTCGCAGATTTCCTTTGCCGTCATGTCGCCGTAGCATCCGAGGTGAAACAGGACCCTCCACTCGGTTCGAAGCATGCCGTACTGCCCTCGGTAATGCCTTTGAAACTCAAGGCTCAGGGCTTCGGCAGCCTGGTTGAGCAGGTACGGCAGGAAATCCTGGGGATTGAATTCGGGATTGCGGCGCATGGGAGTCCTCCAGGGCTTGTTAGTTACATTTACAACCAATAGTTGTGAATGCATGGAAGGAGCGATGCAATGGATGATGCGCGTGTACCCCTGAACCTGAGGCAGGCCGAGACCCCGGCCGGAACCGTGCCCGGCTACATGCCGGGCTTCGGGAACGACTTCGAAACCGAAGCGCTGCCAGGTGCGTTGCCCCAGGGCATGAATTCGCCGCAGCTGGTGAACTACGGGCTCTACGCCGAACAGCTCTCCGGCACGGCGTTCACGGCGCCTGGACCAGAGCGAACATGGTGCTACCGCATCCGGCCTTCGGTACGTCATGTCGGTCGTTTCGATAGGACCGAGCTGCCGTACTGGAAGAGCGCTCCCAACGTGATCGAGGACGTCACCTCGCTTGGCCAGTATCGCTGGGACCCCGTGCCTGCGGGCGAGGAAGACCTGACCTGGCTGACCGGCATGCGCACGATGACGACGGCAGGAGACGTGAACACCCAGGTGGGCATGGCGGCGCACATCTTTCTTGTGACATGTTCCATGGAGGACGAGTACTTCTATTCGGCTGACAGCGAATTCCTGGTCGTGCCGCAGCGAGGCCGTTTGCGCTTCGCGACGGAACTCGGCGTCATCGATGTCGAGCCGCAGGAAATCGCGATTCTGCCTCGTGGGCTCGTCTACCGGGTCGAGGTGCTCGAAGGCCCGGCCCGCGGTTTTGTCTGCGAGAACTACGGACAGAAGTTCGCCTTGCCCGGGCGAGGACCGATCGGGGCGAATTGCCTCGCCAATCCGCGGGACTTCAAGACGCCGGTCGCGGCCTTCGAGGATCGCGAAACGCCCTCTCGGGTCGTGATCAAGTGGTGCGGGCAGTTTCATGCGACCGAGATAGGGCACAGTCCGCTCGACATCGTTGCGTGGCACGGCAACTACGCACCCTGCAAGTACGACATGAAGACCTATTGTCCGGTGGGAGCGGTGCTCTTCGATCACCCGGATCCGTCGATCTTCACCGTGCTGACGGCGCCTTCCGGCGTGGAAGGAGTCGCTAACATCGACTTCGTGCTGTTTCGCGAGCGCTGGCTGGTTGCGGAGGACACGTTCCGTCCGCCATGGTACCACAAGAACGTCATGTCGGAGCTCATGGGCAACATCTACGGCCAGTATGACGCAAAGCCCGAAGGCTTCGTTCCGGGAGGCATGTCGCTCCACAACATGATGCTGCCCCATGGACCCGACAAGGACGCATTCGATAGGGCGACCAGTTCGAATCTCGGCCCCGACAGGCTTGAGAACACCATGTCGTTCATGTTCGAGACGAGGTTCCCGCAGCATCTGACCGAATTTGCGGCCAAGGAGGCGCCGCTGCAGGACGACTATGTCGAGTGCTGGACCTCGCTAGAAAAGAAATTCGACGGGAGCCCCGGGCGGAAGTGAGGCATTGCGTGTTCCGGCGTCAACTGGCAATTCCGGCGCGAAGCCCTGCGTTCGGGCAGGGCAATTTTTGAATCTGTCTGAAGGAGGGCGGTCTTGGCAGTGATTAAGAGTTGGGTGGAGAGCGCGAACGACCCCGACGGGTGGTTTCCGGTGAACAATCTGCCCTACGGGGTGTTTGATGACGGTAAGGGCCCGCGTGCAGGCGTGGCCCTGGGCGACATGGTCGTCGACCTTGCCGCCTTGGAAGAGCCAGGGATCATTCCTGCCGCCGGGTTTCGCAACGGATCACTCAATGAATTCATGGCCGAAGGTCCGGGAAGCTGGGAGCAGGTCCGCAGCACGCTGACAAGGATTCTTGCCGAGGGTGCCGAGGAGCGTGGCCGCATCGACGGAGCCCTTCACCTGCAATCCGCAGTGACCATGCAGTTGCCGTTCGTCGTCAGCGAATTCACGGATTTCTACGCCGGCAGGCACCACGCCTCCAATGTCGGGACCATGTTCCGGGGTCCGGAAAACGCCTTGCCGCCAAATTGGCTGCACATGCCCATCGGCTACAACGGCCGGGCGTCCTCGGTCGTGATCTCCGGTACCGACGTGCGCAGGCCTTGGGGCCAGTTGAAGGGACCGGCTGACGAAGCTCCCCGGTTTGCACCTTCCAGACGCTTCGACATCGAACTGGAGATGGGAGCCATTGTCGGGCAACCGTCCGACGGTCCGCTCGGAGTAGCCGAGGCGGATGCGAACATCTTCGGTTATGTCCTTCTCAACGATTGGTCCGCCCGCGACATCCAGGCTTGGGAATACCAGCCGCTTGGCCCCTTCCAAGCGAAGGCCACTGCCACAACGATAAGCCCTTGGGTCGTGACGAAGGCTGCGCTGGAGCCGTTTCGCTGCGACCCGCCCCGGCGTGAGAAGGAACTCCTGCCTCACCTGAGAGATGTAGGACCGATGCTCCATGACATCGAGCTTGAGGTGACGATCGAGCCCGACGGCGGAACCGAGGAAACCATCGTGAAGACGAATTCGCGCGAGCTCTACTACTCGTCTGCACAGCAACTCGCCCACCACGCGACGTCCGGCTGCCCGATGCGCGTGGGCGACCTCATTGGGACGGGCACGATTTCCGGGCCGGAACGCGAGAACCGAGGCTCGCTGCTTGAGCTCTCGTGGGGAGGCAAGGAGCCTCTGGAGCTTGCGCAGGGAGGTACGCGAAGTTTCATCGAGGATGGTGATCGGCTGACGCTCAGGGGATTTGCCCAAGGAGAAGGTTACCGAATCGGATTCGGGGACTGCACCGGCAAGGTGTTGCCGGCACTCGAAGACCCATATGCTTGACGCAATGTAGGGAGAACGGCATGGCCAAGGCTTTCGCGAGCCAGGGCGACCTGGGCGAGAAGAAAATCACCTTTGACGAGATCGGAGAAGGTCTGTTCGCCTTCACTGCGGAAGGGGATCCGAATTCCGGGGTGATCATCGGCGACGATTCGGTGATGATCATCGAAGCGCAGGCGACGCCACGGCTGGCCGGCAAGGTGATCGAGAAGGTGAGGGAGGTGACCGACAAGCCGATCACGCACCTCGTCCTGACCCACTATCACGCGGTCCGGGTGCTGGGTGCGTCAGCCTACGTGGCCGGGCAGGTCATCATGTCCGAGAAGGCCCGAGCCATGGTTGCCGAGCGGGGTCAGGAGGACTGGGACAGCGAGTTCCAGCGATTTCCTAGGCTGTTCGAGGGTCATGAGAGCATTCCGGGCCTCACCTGGCCCACAACGACCTTCCACGGCCGCATGTCGGTCTATCTCGGCAACAGGCGCGTGGACATCATGCAGGTCGGTCGTGCGCACACCGCCGGAGACATCGTGATCTATGTGCCCGACCAAAACGTCATGTTCACTGGCGACATCGTCGAATATCGCTCGGCCTGTTATTGCGGCGACGGACACTTCCACGACTGGCCGGGGACGCTTGAGGCCATCCGGACCTTCGACCTGGACGCGATCGCGCCGGGTCGGGGGGATGCCCTGATCGGCAAGGGAATGGTCAATTCGGCTCTCGACCTGACCAAGGACTTCGTGCGTTCCACCTATGGGCCCGCCGCCAAGGTTGCCCTGGGTGGCGGTTCGCTGAAGGATGCGTGGGATGCGGTGCGCGCGGAGTGCGATCCGAAATTCAGCGACTACGCGATCTACGAGCATTGCCTGCCGTTCAACGTCTCTCGCGCCTATGACGAGGCGCGCGACATCGACACGCCGCGGATATGGACTGCGGAGCGTGACCTAGAGATGTGGGAGGCATTGCAGGGATGAGCCTGTATTTCGAATTCGCGGTCAACAATTGTTACGCGAACCGGACGCTCTACGGGGCGATCGCGGGGATGGATCAAGCCACGTTCACGGAAAGACGGCCGGGCTTCTTTCCTTCATTGTCAAAGACCCTGAATCACATTCGGAAGGTGGATGCGTTCTACCTCGGCGCGTTGAACGGTTCCGACATTGGCCGTGGCGTTTACGCCTTGCCTGACATCGAGGATGTGCACGCGCTTGGCGAGGAACAGTCCAGGCTGGACATGGACCTTGTGAATTTCTGTGATGGCGACATTGACCTCGACCGCTGCATGGCCGTCGAGCGCCCGGGCGCAAAGACCCAGGAAAGGATCGGCGCGCTTCTGCCGCATCTGTTCCAGCACCAGATTCATCACCGGGGGCAGGCTCACGTTCAGATGAGCGACGCCGGGATAGCTCCGCCGCAGCTGGACGACTTCTTTCTTGAGTGGGAGCGTGCGCCGATCGCGCAGGATTGCATTCGGGAATTTCTTTCGTGACGTTTCAGGACCGGTATCCAGTTGCGCTCCGGCTCTATCCCTATCGCCGATCCGGCGATCAGGACGCGGCCACGCCGGTGCGCCACCCGGTGGTGATCGCGGGCGGCGGACCGACCGGACTTGCCGCGGCGCTCGATCTGGGCCGGAAGGGGCATCCGGTTGTGGTCCTGGACGATCATGAAGGTGTGGGCTTGGGAAGTCGCGCGATCTGCTTTTCCAAACGCACGCTCGAGATCGCGCACCGGCTGGGTCCTGGTCCCGGGCTGCTGGAAGAGGGCGTGATCTGGCAGAAGGGCCGGGTGTTCCGCGACAGGGACGAGATCTACAGCTTCGACCTCTTGCCGGAAGAAGGGCACAGGTACCCCGCCTTCATCAATCTCAGCCAGGTCCAGTTCGAAAAGTTCCTGTTTGAAGCCATCGAACATGCGCGGGCGGAAGGCGTCGAGATCGAGATTCGCGGCGGCAACCGGGTCGATGCGATCGAGGCGACGCCGGACGGCACCCGGATCGAAGTGATGACGCCGGAGGGCGCCTACAATCTGGAAGCGGACTGGTTGATCGCATGTGACGGTGCGCGTTCGCCCTTGCGCAACATGCTCGGGCTTGGATTCAAGGGGCGCGTGTTCGAGGACAATTTCCTCATCGCCGACGTCAGGATGACGGCGGACTTTCCGACCGAGCGCTGGTTTTGGTTCGAGCCCTGGTTCAGGTCGGGGGATTCGGCTCTTCTTCACAAGCAGCCGGACGACATTTGGCGGATCGATTTCCAGATCGGGTGGGATATCGATCGTGACAAGGAACTGAAGGAGGAGAACATCCTTGCCCGCGTCGACGCAATGCTCGGCGAGGGCGTGAAATACGAACTCGTTTGGAGTTCGATCTACACGTTCCAGTGCCGGCGGATGGAGAAATTTCGCCATGGCCGGGTGCTGTTTGCCGGTGACAGCGCCCATCAGGTTTCGCCCTACGGCGCGCGCGGGGCGAATTCCGGAGTGCAGGATGCCGAGAACCTGGCATGGAAGCTGGACTTCGTGCTTCGAGGGCTGGCCCCTGAGTCATTCCTTGACAGCTACGATGCCGAACGCATTCAGGCGGCGGACGAGAACATCCTGAATTCAACCCGCTCAACGGATTTTCTGACGCCAAAGTCCGAAATCTCGCGGACCTTTCGTGACGCGGTGCTGACCTTGGCTGCACGGCATTCCTTCGCGCGCCCGCTGGTAAACTCTGGCCGCCTGAGCGTACCCTGCACGTATGACGGGTTGCCGGGCTTTGGTCCCGACATGCTTGGCCAGCCTGCGAGGTCGCGACCTGGGGCACCAGCGCCTGACGCGCCCGTAGATGACAGATACCTCCTCGACCTGCTCGAAGGAGAGTTCACGCTGCTGGGCCTTGGAATCGAGGTGCCTAAGGAAACCCAAGTGGACGGAATTTCGGTGGCAGGTCTTGCATTGAACGATGTGTCAATCGGCGACATGCTCAGGGAGAGGTACCTGGGAGAGGCCTCGAGCGCCGCGTATCTCATTCGCCCGGACCAGCATGTCGCTGCAAGGTGGCGGGAGTTCGACCTGGATGGAGTTCAAATGTCCGTCCGGAACGCCGTCGGAAAGGGGGACGAATGACACTCGATCTTGAACCGAACCTGTCCGATCCGGATGGCTTCTACGAGGCTCTCCTGAAGGCTCATGAGGGCTTGAGCGACAAGGAGAGCGTGGAGTTGAACGCGCGACTGGTGCTTGTTCTTGCCAACCAGATAGGTGACCCAGCCACGCTTGCAGCAGCCATCGAGGCGGCGAAGTGAGCGACATCGTACTCTACGACTATCCCAAGAGTTCGGCGAGCTACCGGGTGCGGATCGCGCTGAACCTTGCTGATCTGAGCTATGAACGGGTGACGGTGAACCTGCTCGAACGTGAACAGATATGGCCGGAACATCTGGCGCGGAATCCGCAGGGATTCGTGCCGGTGCTGGACATTGACGGGCATCGATTCACCCAGTCATTGGCAATCCTCGAATACCTCGATTCAACTCGCGGACTTGCCCTGCTTCCCGACGATCCGGTCGAGCGTGCCCGCGTTAGGGCGCTTGCCATGGTGATTGCAGTTGATCTGCATCCGGTCTGCAATCTTTCCGTCTCGAACCGGGCGACCGGCGGCAAGGAGCCGGCGCGAACCGAGTGGATGCAGGAATTCATCGGCAGGGGGCTCGTTGCGTTCGAGGCAATGCTGGGTGGTTTCGAACAGGCGCCGTTCTGTTCCGGAGACCGTCCCGGGCTTGCCGACCTGTGTCTGATTCCCCAACTCTACAACGCCGATCGCTGGGGACTGTTGCTTGACAAACTGCCGAGGATACGTGGCGTCAGGGAGGCTTGTGATCGTCTGCCCGCCTTCGAAGAGGCTCATCCGGACAGGCAGAGATGAAGTAACGCTCTGCCGTTGGCGGTCGCCGTACCGATCCGGTGCAAGACGGCAAATTGGCGCTGTTGCTCATTGACAACCCACCCGCAAATCGCTAGCTATCCTAGGGAAACGCAAGCTTTGCTTGCCTTCATTCCGAGGCCCGCACTCAGGTGCGGGCTTTCGTGTATCTGGAATGGGCGAAAACTGTTGACCTATATCGCATATCTCGACGAATTCGGGCATGTCGGCCCCTACATCGACCGGACGCATTCAAGACACAACGACAGCCCGGTGTTCGGCCTTGCTGGCTTCGTCCTGCCTCTTGACGAGGTCAGGGGGTTTGCGACGTGGTTCTTTCAACGAAAGTGCCATTTGCTGGCATACGAAATCAACCAGTCCGGGAAGCACCCCGCCTTGTGGGAAAAAAAGGGTTCGAGCCTTTACACCGCCAGAAACGTCTCGACCTATCCCGAACTCCGCAAGTTCACGAACCGCCTGTTCAACAAGATTGCCGCACTCGACGGGTTCGTATTCTATGTCGGGACAGAGAAGACTGCGCCTGTCGGCAGCCACGATTCGAATTGGCTCTATCGGAGCATACTCAGAGAGGCCATCAAGCGGCTGGATGACTTTTGCGCCAAGGACTGCATTCCAACGAGCAATTTCGTGCTGGCGCTTGACGAGCACGACCAGCGCGAAGCGCTGACTACCGAGGCGTCACTCAACATGTTCGGCGGACCGCAGCCGCGGCGCCATCTTGTCGAACCCCCGTTTCAACTGGAAAGTCATCGATACCAGACATTGCAGGCCGCCGACTGGATTGCCGGTCTTGTCGGTCGCCTTGGCGCATTTTGGGTAGACCCCGGAGGATTTCCCGAAAACGAAGTGTTCCGAAAGCACTTCCAGAACCGACTTCACCGCATCAGCCGACGAAGCGGACTCCGTAACTGATGGCAATGAGTACCCGATAGCATCGCAACGCGGCCGGAAGGTCCAAAGATGACAACCCTGGACGCAGGAGCCAAGCACTTGGCGCGGCACATTCTGGGACGCCCGCCGCTCAATCATGTCCTGCTGGGGCACCGGATAGGCGATTCGGAGGCGCTACACACGGGAACGACAACACGGTGATGACCCCTGCCACGAGCCGACACGATGGTGGTACGGACAGAGCACCGGTTGAGGCGGGAATCGGATCCAAACGGTAGGCGGGCTGACCGTGCGGTGAGGCAGTTTCTCGATGCCTGAGCTAATTGGCAGACCCGGAGGCGCTCGTAGAGAGCACGTTGCCGTCAAGGAAATAACGCGTCAAAGGTCGATCCTGCGCCCTTCGACACGGGGCCTTTCAAGATCGATGTCAACCCCAACCAGCGGCGAGCCACGCAGCGCCGCGAGAATACCGCCCGGCTTTGCCGGCTCATCCACATCCAGCGCGTTGACCGCAGCCCGAGTCTGATCTGCTTCAGGTTCGCCTTCAGGCAATTGACGCGCAAAGGTGCGCAAAAGTTCCCGGTCGGATTCGAATGCCATTGCCTCGAACGGCTTGGTGCCGCGCTCATCCTTATTTGCGCGGCAATTCCCAGTCGCCCTTTGCTGTGCATCATTGGTCACGGTTCTTCTCTAGCCATCATAAGGGCTTGTGTGCCAAATATGCATTCCCTGCAAGCGTGGCGTAACCCAATCTGCCTTCAGCTGCCGACGACCCGCCTTGCTTGCTGGTCGAGAAAGCAAGCCAGAGCCGGCTTGTGATTCCCTTCGCGAGCTTGTTCGCCTACGTTGCCATTGTGTCCATAGATTTTCTCCTGCTGACTCCCCTCTCTTTGTCGGATACTGCTCCTCTTCGAAAGTGAGTGTGGAAAGCGTCATAGTCATGAATTTGGGCTTTGCTCAGACGGCTCATGGCATGCGCTGCAATCCCGGACGAAATTGAAAGTGAGCCGTTCTGCACGGGACATCGGCCCGAGCATGCCGTCCTGTGCATGGTTCCCCAACCCTGCAATGTCGACCGCTGGAGAATTCCGTTTGACGGGATGCCGAGAATACGCGACGTCAGCGAGACTCGAGATTGTCTGCTTGCACTGGGCGATGCCCGCCCGGATAGGCAAGGTTGACGTGCCGTTCAGCCGTTGGCCGCGGTCGTGCGGGCCTCGAGAAGCCCGGTCAGCCAGTCTGGATCCATCTCGGGCACCGAGGACAGGAGCAATTCCGTGTATGGGTCATGAGGCGGTTGGAACATCTCGGACTTGGGGCCCATTTCGACTACGACCCCGTCCTTCATGACCACGACTTCGTCTGCAATGGCCTTCACCGTGGCAAGGTCATGGGTGATGAACATGTATGCCAGGTCGAACTCTCCCTGAAGCCGGTCGAGCAGTTTCAGGATGCCTTCGGCCACCAGCTGGTCAAGTGCGGACGTGACCTCGTCGCAGATGATGAACTGAGGTTCGGCGGCGAGTGCGCGCGCGATGCCAATCCGCTGCTTCTGGCCACCGGAGAGTTCGGACGGAAGGCGGTCGATGTAGTCGTCCGGGTCCATTTCGATAAGGGAGAGCAGTTCCCGGATTCGTTCCTCCAACGCCTTGCCGCGAAGGCCGAGATACATCTGGGCGGGTCGACCGACGAGTTCGCGGATCTTCAACTTTGGATTGAGTGCCGTGTCCGCGATCTGGTAGATCATCTGCGCTTGTCTCAGCTGATCGCGGGAGCGTCGGCGGAAGTCGGGCGGGAGCGCCTCGCCATTGAACAGCACCTCGCCGCGCCTTGGTGGCAGAAGTCCGGTGATGACCCGTGCCGTCGTGGACTTTCCGGAGCCGGATTCACCAACGACGGCCACCGTGCGCCGGGGATGGATGTCGAAGCTGACGTCCTTGAGCACGTCGACGGAGCCATATCCTGCAGTCACGTTCCGGATTGAAAGGACAGGCTTGCCCTCGACCACGGGCGGCTGCTCAGGACGTGCGTGCGTGCGCACGGCCCAAAGGGACTTGGTGTAGTCCTGCGTGGGGTTCGCCAGCATGGATCGCGTGTCGGATTCCTCGACCTCTTCGCCTTTCAGCAGGACCTTGATCCTGTCGGCCATCTGGGCAACGACAGCGAGATCGTGGGTGATGTAGAGCGCGGCCGTATCGAATTGCTCGACGATGTCGCGGATGGCTGCAAGAACCTCGATCTGCGTGGTGACGTCCAGAGCGGTTGTCGGCTCGTCAAAGATGATCAGGTCCGGGCGGCAAGCCATGGCCATTGCCGTCATGGCCCGCTGGAGCTGGCCGCCCGAAACCTGGTGGGGGAAGCGGAAGCCGATGCTGTCAGGCTCGGGAAGCTGCATGCGGCGATAGAGGTCCGTCGCGTCGCTTTCCGCTTCTGAGCGGCTCATGACGCCGTGCTTGACCGGACCCTCGCTGTACTGGTCGATCAGCTTGTGGGCAGGATTGAAGCTTGCGGCGGCCGACTGCGCCACGTAGGCGATCCGCCGTCCGCGCAGGCCGCGCTTCGTTGCCTCGCTGGCCGCACGCATGTCGATGCCGTCGAAGGTGATTTCGCCGCCCGAGATGCGGCAGCCGTCGCGCGCGAAACCCATGGCGGCGAGGCCGATCGTGGATTTGCCCGCACCTGATTCGCCGATGAGTCCGAGAACCTCCCCTTTGCGCAGTTCCAGATCCACGCCCTTGACGATGTCGAGCCACTCCTCGTCAGTGCGGCCCTCGATGCGCAGGCCCTTGATGGACAGGAGGATGTCGTTCGCATCCTGCATGGCGTTACTCCTTCAGCCCGCTCGCGCGATGCAGCTGCCAGTCCACGACGAAGTTCACGCAGACAGTCAGGAGCGCGATCGCGCCCGCCGGCAAGAGCGGCGTGATGTCTCCGAACGAGATGAGCGTGGCGTTGTCCTTCACCATGGACCCCCAGTCCGCAGTGGGCGGCTGAATGCCGAGGCCCAGGAAACTGAGCGCGGAAATCATCAGGAAAACGAAGCAGAAGCGCAGTCCGAACTCCGCCACGAGCGGCGCCATCGCGTTCGGCAGGATTTCCCGGATGTTGAGGCGCAAGAGTCCTTCGCCCCGAAGCCTGGCTGCCTCGACATAGTCCATGACCACGATGTTCATGGCGACGGCGCGCGCGAGCCGGAACACGCGCGTGCTGTCGATCAGCGCGATCACGAGAATCATATTGACGATCGAGGTGCCGACAATGGTCAGCAGCAGCAGCGCGAAGATGAGCGCAGGGATCGCCATCAGCACGTCAACAGTGCGGCTCAGCACCTGGTCGACCCATCCGCCGACCGAGGCGGCGAGGAGCCCTGTCATGGTGCCCAGGATGAAGGCAAGCGCAGTCGTGATGAAGGCGATTCCGACCGTGTTCCGCGCCGCGAAAATGAGCCGGGACAACATGTCGCGACCCAGGTTGTCGGTGCCGAGAATGTGCACGTCGTCCCACGGCTGGTACTCGGTGCCGACAACCTCGGTTTCCGGAAAGGGCGCGACGAGGGGCGCAAAGACGGCGACAAGGATGTAGATCAGGATAACCAGCATGCCGAAGCTTGCGGTGAGCGGTGCAGTGCGCAGCTCTCGGGCGATCGGCTTGGGACTCGCCGCAATGACGACCACTCGGAAAACCCAGCCGGCTGCGAGGCCGAGAACGACGGCGACGGCAAGCCAGAACAGTCCGGAGATGAGTCCCATGCCCGCCTCCTAGCGTCCGTGCACCAGACGGGGGTTCGAAAGGGTCGCCAGCACGTCGGCCGCAAGATTCAGGAACACGTAGGCTGCGGCAAAGACCAGCGCGACGCCCTGCACGACGGGCATGTCGCGCGCCGCAACGCTGTCGACCATCAACTGGCCCAGGCCGGGATAAACAAAGACCACTTCCACGACCACGACACCGGTGATCAGGTAGGCGAGGTTCAGGGCGATCACGTTGATGATCGGAGCGAGCGCGTTCGGAAGCGCGTGCTTCACGATCACGCGCATGGGGTTCATTCCCTTGAGTTGCGCCATTTCGATGTAAGGCGAGGCGAGGAGATTGATGATCGCAGCACGCGTCATCCGCATCATGTGCGCGGTCACGACGAGGGTCAGCGTGAAGGCCGGAAGGAAAGCGCGATAGAGGTATTCGCCGAGGCCCGGATCGCCCCGGAAGTTGGCCATTGACGGGAAAGCGCCCCCAGCCCCCGCGAGAAGGAAGATCAGGATGTAGGCCACAAAGAACTCTGGGAACGAGATCGAGGTCAGGGCGGACGCGTTCGCGAAGCGGTCGAAGAAGGAGTTCCTGAACAGCGCGGCGAGAATGCCAAGCGCCAGCGAGAGGGGGACGGCGATGGCGGCTGCATAGAGCGCCAGGTAGAGCGTGTTGCCGAGGCGCCGCCCGATCAGATCGGACACCGCCATGCCGTTGGCAAGGGATTCTCCCAAGTCTCCCCGCAGGACATCCGTAAGCCAGATTGCGTATCGCACGTGCATTGGCTGGTCCAGGCCAAGCTGTCGTCTGAGCGCCGCAACGGTTTCTGGCGTTGCCGACTGGCCGAGTATTTCCTGGGCGAAGTTTCCGGGCAGGAGTTCGGTGGCCAGGAAGATAATGAGCGAAACGACGAAGAGCGTCAGGACGCCGAGCGCAAGGCGCTTCAGGATCATGCTTGCAATGTGAGACATCGAAACCCCTTGCTGGCACATCTATCAGTTCGTGCCCGTTGCAAGAAAATGCCCCCGACGCGGTCGCGGGGACCGCTCGGGGGCAAGTCGGGTCAGATCAGGCGAACCACCAGCGTTCGCCGATCCGATGCCCGTCGTTGCGCCAGTTCGATGCAACCTGGTCTGGCTTGACCAAGGCGTCGCTGTAGGCGCCGACATAGGCGGCGAACATCGGAATGATGATTCCGCCCTCGTCCGAAACGATCTGCTGCATCTCGAAATACATCTCGCGACGCAGGTTCTCGTCGAGTTCAGAGCGTGCCGAGATGAGAAGCTCGTTGAAGCGGTCATGGCTCCAGTAGGTCTCGTTCCATGGCACGCCTTCGGCATAGGCCGTGGCGAACATCCAGTCCTCCGTCGGGCGGCCGCCCCAGTACGTGCCGACAAAGGGCTTCTGCATCCATACGTTGCTCCAGTAGCCGTCATTCGGCTCGCGCACGACATTGAGATTGATGCCGGCCGAAGCTGCCGATTCCGAGAACAGGACGCCGGCATCGATCGCGCCCGCGAAAGCCGCGTCGGCAAGGTGGATGTCGACGCTGAGGCTGTCGAGGCCTGCCTGCTTGAGATGGAACTTCGACTTGTCTGGGTCGAGTTCCTTCTGGGGCAGGTCGGTGTTGAAGAAGCGCGCGCCCGGGCCGATCGGATGGTCGTTGCCGAGCGAGCCGTAGCCGTTCAGGATCGTGTCCACGAGCTGCTGGCGATTGATCGCATATTTCAGCGCCAGCCTCACGTTCACGTCGTCGAAGGGTGCCGCGCGGGTGTCCATCGGGAGGCCGTAGTGCTGCGTGCCCGTCACCGAGAGGATCTCGATGCCCGCAGCCCGTCCGAGCAGCGACACGGTATTGAGATCCACCGTGTCGATGTAGTTGACCTCGCCCGAAATCAGGGCGTTCTGACGCGCTGCGTCGTCGTGGATGACGAACTGCTCGATGGCGTCGATGTAGGGCAGACCGCTCTTCCAGTAGCCGTCGTGGCGCTCGTAGCGCGCGCCGACGCCGAACTCGAGGTCGACGATCCGGAACGGCCCGCAGCCGTCACGGGTCTCTGGATCGATCTTGCCGTCCTTCGCTGGAAGGATCGGAAGGTGATAGTCAGACAGGACGAACGGGAAGTCGGCATTGCCGTTGGCAAGCGTGATGATCACGTTCATTCCGTCGGCCTTCATGTCCACGACATCCGCAACGATCGGCTTTGCGGCAGAAGTTGAGTCGTCTCCGCGGTGATGGTCGATCGACGCGATCACGTCCTCCGCGACGAGCCTGTGCCCGGAATGATAGTCAACGCCTTCGCGGATATTGAATGTCCAGACCTTCGCATCCGGCGAGGCTTCCCAGCTCTCGGCCAGTTCCGGCACGAGAGAGCCGTCCGTGGCGATTTCGGTCAGGTAGTTGTTCCGGGTATGCGCTTGGAAAATCATGAAATCGGCTTCCCAGCTGCCCGGATCCATCGCGTCGGTCGTCGAGCCATGAGCCATGCCGACACGAAGCGTGCCGCCGCGCTTGGGTTCCGCCCTGAGCGGCGTGCCCCAGGGCGTGACAAGCGCGGCAGTGCCAAGTGCCGTCGCGCCCTTGAGGATGCTGCGACGGCTCACGCCAGTCGATGCGAATGATCCCGAAAGTGATGACATTGTGTTCCTCCACATTTGATTGGGTCCGGTGGTCCGGATTCTTCATCAAGGACAATACTGACTGCAATTCCTGACGATTCAACAGTTTATTTTCAGGGTACGCCGTGCACGGGCCCACACGGCCCCAGGCGGACGCCAGGGCGAAGATTTCGATAGGGAATCTGGCCGATGTCGCAAGGCAGCGCTCCCGGTGCGCCGCAAGAGATCACGGTCTGGCTCATCGGCTCGAATTCGGCCCGGTAATGCGCGGTGCTCTTGACGGCAATGATGTCCGCCTGCTCGGGAACGAGGCCGACGTGGGAGAAATAAGCCCGGTCGAGACACTGGTTGCGGACGCTTGAGGTCACGATGCGGATGTCGGTATCCGTTCCAAGCGGGCGAAGCACCGCCGTGGGACCCATCTGGGCGATGCCGCCGCCATACATTTCGCCTCGATAGGCGACTTCGCCATTGCTCAGGGCTTCCACGCGGAAGCGTGCGTCAAGCGGCGTGTCGCCCTTGACTCCCGACTTGCCTCCAAGACTGGCCTGGAAATCGCGTCCGATGCCAAGCCTGTGCGCCTCGGCCGCCGCCGCGGGATCATGGATGACGCCGACGATGACCTGCTTCTCCCGGGCGTTCATGAGCGCCTTGAGGAGACCGGTCGTGTCCGATGACGCGCCGCCGCCAGGATTGTCTTGCACGTCGGCAATCGTGACGGGCCTGCCGGGGGGTAAGGCCAATGCAGCTTCCACGGCTTCCTCAGGCGTGTGGAGCGTGCAGTCAAACTCCGCTTCGGCAGCGAGCGCCTCTTCGAGAAGAGCGTTGGCCGCTGCATCCGCCTTCGCTTGATCGACGGCGCTGGCGAAGATCGATGGGCCAGAATCGGCGATGTCGCCACCGGTGAATCCGACGGCGAGCTCGACATCCGCGTCTCCACCAGACATTTCGACTGCAAGCCCGTAGAGCCTGCGCATGGGATCGGAACCTGTATGCTGGGCATGCATGGGGATGATGTACGGCATTTGCCGAAACGCTGTTGCAGGCCGCTCTCCATCGAGCAGACGCAACAGGCGGGACAAGGCCCGGCCACCGGTCTGGCCCATGTCGAGGTGGGGGTAGGTGCGATAGATGCTGATCGAACTGGCGTGGCGGACCATGTCGTTCGTGACGTTCGCATGCATGTCGAGGCTGACCGCAATCGGCAGGTCGGGACCAAGCCGCGCACGGATGCGGCGAAGCAGTTCGCCTTCGCCATCGTCGTGGCCTGCGGTGATCATAGCGCCATGGAGATCAAGATACAGGCCGTCTAGGGGCGTGGCCTTGCCGAGGCCATCGAGGATGCGTGCCGTGATCGTCTCGAACGCGTGGTCGGTGACAGGACCGGAAGGCTCTGCTGCGCACCAAAGGACGGGATGGAGATCGATCATTGCGGACGCCTCCGCAGCCTCGATGAATCCCGCGATCGGCAGATTGAGGCCGAGCGTTCCGTCGCGCACGGCATCGCCTTCAAGGAGGGCTGGCCATGAATCCGCCATTTCGAATTCCGGCATGCCTGCCGTTCCGTAGCCGAAACTGTTGGTTTCGTGCTGGAAGCCGGCAATGGCGATCCGATGCCTGGGCGCGGTTCGGGTCAATATCCGCGCTCCGGGTCGACGACATTCTTGAGCGGGCTTCCGGCACTCCATCTGTCGAGGTTGTCAAGGAAGAGATCGAAGGAAGCGTCTTCCCAGCCGTCATAGATCGAGGAGCAATGCGGCGAGATGATCAGGTTTTCGATGCCCCAGAGCGGACTGTCGGTCGGAAGTGGTTCGGTCTCGAACACGTCAAGAGCTGCGCCGGCGACATGGCCGGAGACAAGCGCCTCTGCGAGAGCCGTCTGGTCCACGATGCCGCCACGTGAGACATCGGCAAGAAGCACGCCCGGTGCCATTGCGGCAATCTCGGCCCGTCCGAGCATGCCCCGGGTTGCCGGCGTGAGCGGGGCGCAGACGGAGATGCAGTCGGCGTCTTCGAGGAAGACACGGAGGTCGTCCGGACCGCCCACGATGTCGGCCCATTCGGTGGAGTGCGGGCGCGAACGCAAGCCGATGACGTGCATGCCGAAGGCCTTTGCCTTCTTGGCAAGTGCACGCCCCGTATGCCCGAGACCGACGATCAAGAGCGTCTTTCCCCTGAGTGGCGCCATTCTGCGTGTGCGCCAGACGCGACTGGCCTTGTCCTGACGCAGTCCCTCGATGTCGAGCGCGAAGTGCAGGAAGCCGCCGAGGACGTATTCCGCCATCATGTCCGCAGCCACTCCGGCGGCGTTCGTTATCGTCGTGCAGGCCGGATCCCATCGCCCGAAATGATCCGTTCCCACGCCGCCGTTCGCGATCCATCGGGGACCGCCCGGCGCGAGCAGGGATTCGCGGGGAAAGCCCTGGGTGCCTGCGAAACGGATCGTGAAGACCACGTCGGGCCTGAACTCCCGGATCATGTCCGGTAGGTTCTTGTAGGTCGTGCATTCCGCCACGTCGCAATGGGGGAACGCGGACCGCAGCCTGTTCGCATGCCGTGCTGTGGCATCATTGTGCAGGAGAACGCGGTGTGCTCGTGTCATGAGTCGGGGCGCGCGTGGAGGAGCCTCAACAAATCGGCGAACCTCGTGCCGGGCACCGTCAGACGGTCGCGCATTTCCCAGATGGCAGTTGCGCGGTCGTGGCCGAGACAGCGCGACATTTCGAGGAACTTCGCCTTGACGGCATCTTGCGGCAGGGGTGCCTCCGGACCTCCTTTCGCATTGACGTCTCCCGAAGACATCGCGCGACCGTCGGACAGATGAACCGTGACGTCGGACCAGCGGCCTTCCGGAAATCGCGCCGAGTGACGGCGATCCTCAGAAACCCGGATCTTTCCGACAACGGCCTCGATGTCAGGGTCCGACAAGGCTTTGCCGGTCACTTGCTCTGGTCCGATCTTGCCGTGAACGAGCAGCGCGCCGAGCGCGAAAGCAAGGGAGTACTGGGCATGTGACGTGGTTTCCGGCATGCCGGGAAAGAGCTCCGCGGCTTCGGCAAACGTGTTCACGTCTATCGCGGATACGTCATGCGCGGCGAATCCGTGTTCCTCAATGAGCTGGCCGAGGGCGTCGATTGCGCCATGCGCCCATCGGCAGATCGGATAGGGCTTTATGTAATTCTGCTCGACCGTCCAGTGCTGGCCGAGATCGCTCCAGCGTTCCGCGACCTCTTCGGCTTCGATGGTCGCAGCCGGGGCTCCCTCGAACCCTTCCTCTGCCAGCAGTACCGCCATGAGGCCCGTGAACGTGCCCATGCCGGAGCCGTCATGCAGCATGGTCGGGTTTGCGATTTCGCGCATCATCTGGCTGCGCGGTCCATGGTATTCGGCGATGCCAAGCGCCTGCCGGAGCCGATCGGCGTCAAGGTGCCGCAGCCGTGCGCCGAGCGCCGCGACACCAAGCGCGTTCCAGGCCCCGGACGTGTGGTAATCGCTGACCGTCGCATGGAGCGACAGCGCGGCGCGGGCGGCGATCTCGTAGGAAATCGCAAGTGCTGCGAGTGCGTCGCGCGCCGACAGCGCGGGTTCGCTCTCGGCCAGGGCGCAGAGCGCCGGCACGACGGCGCACCCGATATGGCCCTTGGTCGGATTGAAGCCGTCATGAGCGTCAAGATTGTCGGTCTGCGTCGCTGCCGCGAAGGCGGCTCCCGGAATTGAGGCCGTCCGGCCGTCGAAGAGGAGGGTGGCCGCCTCGGCGGGGGTGCTCGCCGCATGAAACCGCACCGCGTGGTCGCGGGCGATCCGGCCGGCGTCAAGGCGTGCGGAACCCGCCGTGACGCCGAGCGTGTCAACGAGCAGCGTGGCCGTGAAGTCGAGTGCGCTCTCCGGCACGTCGGGCGTGCCAAGCACGAACTCTGCGAGATCATCGATGATCATGCGCGGGGCCTTTCGAGGAGCGTGCCGAATCCTGGAACGGGCTCATCGATTCCAAGACGGCGAAGCGCCTCGTGCATCATGGCCTGGTTTGAACATATCGCGGGCTTGCCAATGGCCTGTTCGAGCCGCGCGAGGGTTTCGACGCTGCGCATGTCCGTGCAGGAAAGAACGACGGCATCTGCATCGTCATGGTCGGCACGGATCCCGGAGGCAAGGACCTCGTCGGGAGTCATCGCGCCCTGTTCTTCGTTGCTGAGCGGCTCCGTGACTTCTGATCGCCGGACGGTTTCGATGCCTGCCTCTGCAAGGAACTCGATGGCCAGGTCGTTGATTGCCGGAACATAGGGTGAGGCAAGTCCGACCCTTTTTGCACCCAGCACCTGGAGCGCGGAGACGAGGGCACCTGCCGCAGTCACCGCCTCGGCGCCGCTCACGGACTTGGTGCGGGCCGCGAGCTTCCTGTCAAATTCGGGACCGTGTGCAAGCGTCGCCGAAGTGCAGCCGTAGAGGATGATGTCGGGCCTGACACCCATGAGCAGGCGGAGCGGTTCGTCGATGTCCGATGCGCCGAGCCCATGCATCTGGGATTCGTCCGGTATCAGTTCGGCGTCATATCCACCAAGGCGGGCGGCGTGGACGGAGATGCCCGGAGGGCTCATGAGCGTCATGTCCGGCTCGAGATTCGTGTTGGTGAAAGGGACGAGAAGGCCCAGCCGGGCTCGTCCGCGGGATGGTGTCATGGCGTGTATTCCTTGGTCCATGTCTCAAGCAGGGAGATGGCATTGTCCAGTTCCCTTTCCGGACCGATCGTCATGCGAAGGCAGTTGGGAAGGCCTGCTGCACCCTGCGCACGCAGGACGGCACCTCCGGAACGGAGCCGCGCCTCGGCGGAACGCGCACGTTCCTGCGTTTCAAGATCCAGGAGCAGGAAATTCGTGCAGCTGGAAGGACAGCGAATGCCCAGCGCAGCCAGTTTCTCTGCCGTCTGGTCACGTCGCTCCGCAGTCATCGCGCAGGTCTCGCGCATGTACGCATCTCCCTGCAGCGCGGCTCGCGCGGCGGCCTGCGAGATGGCGGAGACGTTGTTGGGGTTCAGGACCTTTCGGACCTCGACCGCAATCCCTGTCGGAAACGCGCCCCATCCCGCGCGGCAGCCCGCCAACCCGTACGCCTTGGAAAACGTGCGCAGGATGACCGTGTTCCCTGTTGCGGCCATGTCGAAGACGGGCGCATCAAGATGATCGGCGAATTCGCCGTAGGCCTCGTCAATGACGAGCAGGATGTCCTCGCGGAGACTGTCGCGGAGACGGCGGATCTCGCCTGTCGGGATGCGGGTTCCGGTCGGGTTGCCGGGATTGGCGAGGAAGACGCAGCCGGTATCCGGCCGGACAGCTTCGAGAAGGGTGTCTGCCGACGCCGTGCAGTCGGATTCGGGCGCCGTGTCGAACCGGGCCTCGCTTGCCTGCGCGGCACTGCGAAAATACGGGTAGGCGTGTTCTGGAGCCAGAACCGAACGGTGCGGACCGGCAAACGCGCGTGCCAGGCAGCCTATCAGTTCCAGTGATCCGCTGCCGCAAAGGATCGTGCCGGGGTCTACTTCGTGCCGCGCTGCAATCATCGAACGCAGCTCGGTCCATTCAGGGTCCGGGTACAGCGCCGCGTCGGCCATGGCCGCCAGGGCTGCGTCGAAAGCGCCGGGGCAGGGCGGACGGAAGCTCTCGTTTTGCGCGAGCGAAGGTGCAGGACGGCCGTCCGCCCCCCCAAGATCGGCCAGCGCGTAGGGCGCCATCGCCGCGACATGCTTCCGTACACGGGTCATGGAGACCGCCCATAGACATGTCGCGCGGCATCCGGACTGACAAATCCGGCCTGCACGTCGTTTTCGAGCATGGCGGGCGGGCGCTGCTCGGGAGCCCCAAACCCGCCCCCGCCCGGGGTTTCGAAGATCAGGCGCTCGCCGGGCCTGATGCGAACCTCTCCCTTGCCCGAAAGCTCCGGCCCCTCCTCCCCGATCCGGATGCGCCCCGGCGCGCCGTCCAGGCCTTCGCCGCGACCACGTGCCGGATTCCTGACCCGTTCGACAGAGAGGAACAGGAGCATGTCCTGGTCCAGTGACGGGCTGATCTCGATTCGCTGCCCAAGACCGCCGCGCATCCGGCCGGGGCCGCCAGAATCCGTGCGCAGTTCGCGGCGGTGAAACAGGATCGGTGCCACCGCCTCCGTGGTTTCCACCTGGCTGCCCCAGACACCGCTGGGAAACGCCGTGGCCGACAGGCCGTCACGTGCTGGCCGCGCTCCTGTACCGCCGTTGAAGACAAGCTCCAGGGCAAACTGGACGTCCCCTCTTTCAACCGCTTCGGGTGCATGTCGAAGCGGGAGGTCGTACATGCAAGACGCGCCTTCGGCAGGAACCATGTCGGGAAGTGCCTGCGCCAGGCATCCGAAGACAAGGTCAGGCGTCATCTGCCCAAGCGTATGGCGCATCGCGACCGGGGACGGCGGCCTGGCATTCAGTATGCAGCCGGGCGGTCCCGTGACATGAAAGGGCTCGAGCGAGCCGGCATTGTTGGGGATGTCGGGGCCGATGATGCAGCGAAGGGCGAAGACCGTGTATGCGGCGGCATAATTCAGCGGCACGTTGATGCCTTTCGGGATGCACGGGTCGGTGCCTGCAAAGTCGATCAGCACATGGTCTTCCGCAATGGTCAGGGCGGCGCGCAGCGCCAGCGGGCTGTCATACCCGTCCACGGTCATTGTGCTTTTCCAGGTTCCCTTCGGCAGTTCCGCGATGATGTCGCGCGTACCCCGGCGCGAGGTCTCGACGATGTAGCGCGACAGGTCCCGGAGGTCGGCGAGGCCGAATTCATCCATTGTCTGGCACACCCGTGCGGCACCGGCCTCGCAGCACGCTATCAGCGCATAGATGTCGCCCTCGTTGGCGATCGGTTCGCGCGAGTTCGCCTTCACGATGTCGAGCAGGAGGCCGTTCACCTCGCCGGCCTCCACCAGCTTGCATGGCGGTATCATGAGACCTTCGTCGTGGATGTCCGATCCCTCGGGACCCATGCCCTTTCCGCCGAGATCCACGAGGTGCGACGTGCAGGAGGTGAAGCCCACGAGGCGGCCTTCATGCATGATCGGCATCATCAGGAGAAAATCGTTCAGGTGACCGGACGCGATCCATGGATCGTTGGTCATGTAGATGTCCCCGGGCCGCATGTCCTGAGCCGGAAAACGGGCACGGAGAGATTTCACGGCCATCGCCATCGTGTTGACATGCCCGGGCGTGCCGGTCACGGCCTGGGCGAGCATCCGGCCTTCGGCATCGAAGATTCCGGCCGAAATGTCGCCGCATTCGCGCACGATCGGGCTGAAGGCGGCGCGGATGAGAGCCTGGCCTTGCTCCTCGACCACGGCGAGCAGCCGGTCCCAGAGAACCTGAAGGCGCGTGTTGTCCACCGTCATGTCAATGCTCCGCCCTGCCGGGTCATCCAGATGTTCCCGGCCCCGTCCAATCTTGCGTCGAAATCAGCGCTCACCAAGGTCGTCGTCTGCGGCTCCGTGATCAGTGCCGGCCCCGACAGGTAAGCGCCGTTCGGCAGGTCCGCTCGGTCGTAGACTGCAGCTTCGCGCCATTCTCCGGTGACGTCGCAGAGGATCATGCGGGATCCCGCAGGACTCGCGGTGGACCGAGCCGGCGCGGAGGGTGCCGGGCCGATTTCCGGAACCTCCGAGGCGAGATGAAGCGCCCAGTTCAGGATCTCGATCTTCATGTCCGGAACGGTACGGCTGAACTGTCGGCTGTACTCGGCCTCAAAGGCGCTGCGCAGACCATCCGCATCGGACGGCTCCAGGTCGCGGGGAGGGACGGTGACCTCGATCTCGTGGCCCTGTCCATGATATCGCATGAAGGCCATGCGGCGCTCGGTCAATGGCCCGACTGGTGCGCCGGCCCTGACAACAGTGCGCGCTTCGTTGGCCATGTCTTGGAAGAACCTGTTGATTGCGTCGACGTCGAGAGATTCGAACGTCGTGTATCGCGATCGGACGATTTCGTAGGAAACCGGAGCGTGAAGGAATCCCACGGCGGAACCGACACCAGGGTTCATAGGTACGACTACCGTGCGGACACGGGTTCGCCGCGCGAAGCGGGTGGCATGAAGCGGACCGTTGCCGCCGATGGCGATCATGGCGTGGTCGTCAAGGCTCCTGCCGGATTCCACCGCGTGCATCCGCCCGGCGCTCGCCATGTTCTCGTCCACGATCTCGGTCACCGCAAGAGCAGCGCGGTCGGGATCGAGGCCAAGGGCATCACCGACCTTCCTCTTCAGCACGGCCTTTGCTGCACTTGGAATCATGTTGATGCGCGACTCGGCGAAGCCGTTCGGTGCAATGAGCCCTTGCACGATGTCAGCATCCGTGACCGTCGGCTGCTTGCCGCCGTTCCCGAAGGCGGCCGGCCCCGGGTCCGCCCCCGCGCTTTGCGGTCCGACGCGAATCCGGCCAAGCCGGTCAACGCTGGCGATCGAACCGCCGCCGGCACCGATTTCGATCATCTCGATGACCGGAATGCGCACCGGCATGCCCGAACCCCTGATGAACCGTTCCGCGCGGGCGATCTCGAACTTCCGGGCGGTTTGGGGCCGGAAGTCGTCGATCAGGCAGAGCTTGGCCGTCGTGCCGCCCATGTCAAAGGAAAGCACGTTGCTCTTGCCGGTCTCGCGGGCGAGCCGTGCGGCCAGGATGGCGCCTCCTGCCGGGCCGGATTCAACCAACCGCACCGGAAGGCGCGAGGCGGTCTCAAGAGTGGTCATGCCACCGCTCGCGGTCATCATCAGGATGGGACATGCCAGCCCCGCCGCCCGGAACCGCGCCTCGAAGTCCGCGAGATAACGCGACATGAGCGGCTGGATATAGGCATTGGCGACCGTGGTGCACAGCCGGTCAAACTCGCGCGCTTCGGGGCTGACCTCGTGACTGACTGAAATCACCAGGTCCGGGAGCGTCGCGCGGAGCATCTCGCGGAGGCGCAATTCGTGCGCTGGGTTCGCGTAGGAATGAAGCAGGCAGATAGCGACCGCTTGGAGTCCATCGGCTTCAAGCCGCCCGGCCAAGGCCGCCACCGCATCTTCGTCGAACGGAACGAGTTCTTCGCCACGTGCATTCATCCGCCCGCCCACGGTGAACGTGCGTGTTCGAGGCACGATCAGGTCAGGCTTTTCGAGATTGATCGCATACTGGCTGTAGCGCCGTTCATAGGCAATTTCGAGGATGTCGCGGAAGCCTTCGGTCGTGATCGTGCCGACCTTCGCGCCTCGGCGTTCGATCAGCGCATTGGTAGCGAGCGTGGTGCCGTGGATGAAGCCGCCGACTTCGTCCCAGGCCGCCGAGGCCGCGGTCAGCGCAATGCGAGCGCCCTCAAGGGCACCGAGCGCCGGCTCTGCAGGAGTTGTCGCGGTCTTGGTCGTTGCCAGGATTCGCCCGTCACCCTCGACAAGTACGGTGTCCGTAAAGGTCCCTCCGATATCGATGGCAAGGCGCAGGGCGGGCGGCGAAGGCATGGAGCGGGTTCCGAATGGTCGGGTTGCAGATCTGGCTGAGTCGATGGCTGCTGCCGAGGGAGCAGCCTTCGGGCCACGAGATCGCAACCGGTCGACCTGCGAAGCGTCGCGATGCACCTTATGGCAGGCATTTCGTCACGATCTTCGTTCCTCCACATGCGCCGAATTTGGAAAGAAACGGCATTGCCGTCAACGAAAATCAATCGCGGAAGCGCGTTGAGACAGATTCCGCCCTGGCAAGCCTCGCCAAGGCCGTCATCCGTCGGTTCGTGGCAGGTTCGAGGCCGGGTCATGGGCCGCTGTTGCCAGAATTCGCCCCCGGCGAGGCGTCCCGGCAATCACCACCTCGACTTCCGCACCGGGAACGTGTGCGGCCTGATCGATATAGGCGAATGCCAGGATCTTGCCGACGCTGTGACCGTAGGCGACGGAAGTCGTTGTGCCGATGACCAGTCCGTCCCGCAGGACGGCCTCGCCGCCATGGCCGTCATTGACGCCATCGGGCTCGATTTCGAGATAAGCGCAGATCCAGGGCAATGTTCCCTCCGATGCGGCCCTGGCGCTGCGTCTCGTTGCGTCTGCGCCGAGAAACTCCTTCTCGAGGCTGACGAAAGGCATGACGTCGGCTTCGGGAAGCGTCACTTCGTTCGTCAGTTCGCGCGCGCCCTTGAACGCCTTCTCCAACCGCAGAGCGTTCATTGCAAAGCTGCCGTAGTCCGCGATGCCATGTGGGGTTCCAGCATCCCAGAGCGCTTCGTACACCGTCCGACAGGCGTCATTCGGCATGTGGAGTTCCCAGCCAAGCTCGCCCGCATAGGACATTCGGAGGGCCAGCAGCCGGTGGCCGGCAACCGTGATGTCTTGCGCCGAGAGCCAGCGGAAGCCCGCATTGGAAAGGTCGGCATCCGTGCACGCATTCAACACGTCTCGTGCGCGCGGGCCGCTCAAGGCCAGCGCCGACCAGGTTTCGGAACGCGAGGCGACTTCTACGTCCTCCCCGGCAAGGTTGCTGCGCAGGTGGTCTATCAGTACGTTCTCGAAAAACGCTGCGCAGACAAGGTAGTAGCGCCCGGAATTCAAGCGCGTGACCGTGGTTTCGAGCTCGATCCGTCCGCGCCGGTTCAGCATGTGGGTGAGCGCCACCGACCCGTCCCTGGGCGGCAGCCGGTTCGCGACCAGGCGATCCAGGAAATCGCGCGCCTGGGGTCCGGCGACCTCGACTTTGGCGAACGCCGTGATGTCCATGATGCCAACCCGCTCGCGGACCGCCCGCACCTCCTCGCCGATCATGTCGTGGACGACGTTTCGGCGGAAGGAGTAGTGGTCGTGCTGCGCGATGCCGTTTCTGGCAAACCAGCGCGGGCGTTCAAAGCCGAACACCTCTTCATGCACTGCCCCATTTGCAAGGAGCAGATCATGGACGGGCGAGGGCTTGACTGGTCGACCGGCGAGGCGATTGAAATCCGGAAACGGGATTTCGTGGCGCAGGCAATAATCCTCATGCGCCTTCGTCACTTGCCAGCCCTTCGACGCGTAGGACCCGAATCGGCGAGGATCGAGCTCGCGCATCGAGATGTCCGCCGCACCGTGGACCATCCATCGCGCCAGTTCCCGGGACAGGCCGGGTCCCCATCCGATGCCGATCTGCGTGCCGCAGCAGCACCAGTAGTTGCGCACGCCCGGCGCAGGACCGATCAGCGGGTTGCCGTCCGGCGGATGGCTGATGGCGCCGTGCACCTCCCGCACGATGCCGAGGTCCGCAAGGACCGGCATTCGGTCAAGGGCATTGGCAAGCCAGGGGAGGATGCGGTCGTAGTCGGCGTCGAACAGTTCGTTCTCGGCTTCCCAAGGGCAATGGTCGTGCCAGACGGAGTTCGGGTTTTCCTTTTCGTAGATCCCGATGAGGCCCCGTTTCTGTTCCATCCGGATGTACCCCGAGACCAGCCGGTCGTCGCGAACGACGGGGAGTTCCCTCTCGAGATCCTGGAATTCCGGCACGGGTTCTGTGACCAAGTAGTGATGCGTCATCGAGGTCATGGGCAATTGCAGGCCCGACCATTCACCCATCTGCCGGGCGTAGGTGCCGCCCGCATTGACCACGTGTTCGCACGTGATCGTGCCCCCTTCGGTCTCGACCATCCATTCTCCGGCATCGTTCGTTGAGACATTCAGTGCGCGGCAGCGGCGGAAGATCCTGACTCCCAGCTGCCGGGCGCCGGCGGCAAGGGCCATGGTCGCGTTCGACGGGTCGACGTGCCCGTCATCTGGAGTGTAGAGAGCGCCGAGCACGCCGTCGAGGCTGTAGAACGGGTGCTTATCGGCAATGAACTCCTGGTCGACGAGTTCGATGTCGAAGCCTAGTGCGCGGCCGACCGAGAGCGTCTGGCGAAGCCAGTCCATTTCGTCCTCGGTGTAGGCCAGCCTCAGCGAGCCGCATCCGTGCCAAGTCACTGGCTGCCCGGTTTCCTGTTCAAGCAGTCCTGCATAGAGTCCGATATTGTAGTCGACCATCCGCCCGAGACCGTATGAACTGGTGGAGCGCGTGATCTGTCCGGCGGCATGCCAGGTCGACCCGCTGGTCAGCTCGGCCTTTTCAAGAAGCACGGTGTCTTCGCCCCAGCCCTCGTGTCCGAGATGATATGCGAGGCCGCAGCCCATGATGCCGCCACCGACGATGACGACCCGTGCGTGGCCGGGAAGGTCTTGCTTTGGCATTGGCAGGATTCTTCGTCGTGGGATGTTTCGCGGACCCTATGCGCGCCGTCACGTTCTCGTCAACGCATTGGCAAACGACCTGCATATGCGCCATGGAAGTCTGCGGCCTCTTCGCTCCGGCAGTTGCGGTAGCCCGACTGATCCGGCTCACGTCCAGCTAGCTTTCCCGACCAAGCTTCGGTTGCGGGCAGGGATACGCCCGTTCGAGACCGCGCGGTGACGCGGTGTAAACACCTTGTTGCGCGAACATGTCCTTCCTTGCTGAAATCCAGGATTAGGCGGTCGCTTACGAGAATGATCAATTTCATCGCCTTGGCGGTTGCGATGACTGTCCAGCCAGCAGGGTTGGCAGGTGCGGTTCTTGGCAAATGATGGTTCCACAAGCACTGGTACGGATAGTGCCGCCAGCGTGATTTGCCTCTCGTCCAATGTGTGTTCAAGCCATCTCAATACGGGGCGCTCCAGTCTCAGCTGAAAGCGCGAATCGAGCATTTCAGGTTCTCAGGCAGCAAGGGGAGATGCACATGTACTTTCCCATAGCGGAGATTCGCATTGAGCCGTTCCGTTGCAATTGGGCGGATCGCATCGCCGTCTTCAGGCCTTATGACAGAACAGGGATCAAGCAGAAACTCACCTGTGACGGTTGTCCTGTTCTATTGTGCCGGCTTCCCACTCTGGCCAGCTGGGCTTGGTGAGGTCTGTACCCGATGATATGGTCGCAGTTCCGCTCATGCAGCCAATGACAGGATGCGTCTCTATCGCAGTGCTTTCGGATCCGGAACGAAGCGGCCGCCCGACGGTTGCATCTTTTCGGAAAGTGAGAATCTCGCGCTCCATGCTGACGCTTTCGGTTTTGTAACCCGCCTCAAGCCAAGCGCAGGCAACGGCATTTTGTGATGGATCGTTTCCCCACCAGGCCCGATGCTTCCGTGCCGAAGCGGGCAAGTTGGAGCCGATCACCCGTTCGACCTCGTCAAAAGACATCGCTATTCGTTCAAGTCCAGCGGACTCAAGATGCACGTGGAGCGGGTCGTACTTCTCTTGTCGCTGCGTCATGTTCTCCATCTCCCAAATGACCCCACACAAGAATGGAATCTGATAGCAGGTCAACAAGGTTAGTTGTCTGGCCGGTCGGTCGAACTTGGTGCTGGCCTGCTTCAGAGCTTGAATTGCGAATCGGGACATACCGGGCTCTGGCTCAAAGCATGGGGTCGCCTCTGCAGCAGTGGCGGAGTGACGGGCAGCGGAGGACGTGCGGAGATCCGCGGATGACTTCAAGCATCCGAGGATGGCAGGCCAATCAACGTGACAGCTTCAGGTATCGGTGCTGCGCCAGACCAACTCCCCTTGCCGGCGCTCCGCCGAAACGCTGGCCATTCTGCTTCAGCCCTTCAGGCACCACGGCAACTTTGGGCGGGCGAGATTTCTGGCGCCGGGCCAGAATGCACCCGTCTCTTCAAAAGACGGGAAGAGTGCGGGAGAATTTGTCTCATTTCGACCGAGGCAATTCGAATGCCAGCGGGACTGGACACGTGCGTGCCCCGCAATGGTCGGAGCGGATCTTCCATGTCTTGTGAAAAACTTGTTGACTTTTTCACGGCATCTGCGCGGAATTCACGTTGTGACATCACGGCGGGGCACAAATGACCGCATCCATCGCGTCCGAGAGCCTGGGCCAGGACCTGCGGGTCCTGCGTCGCCAGCGTGGATTGACGCTTGCCGAAGTGAGCGAGCGCATCGGACGCTCCATCGGTTGGTTGAGCCAAGTCGAGCGCGACATCTCCGAACCGTCCATGGAAGAATTGAACGCGTTGGCTTCCGCGCTCGACATGCCGTTGCGTTCATTTTTCGGTAAGTCGCCGGGCGTTCCGCACGAGGAGGGCCGCATCGTCCGCAAGGGTGGCCGTCGTCCTCTTGGGCACCGCGTGCGCGGACTTTTTGAGGAGCTCTTGTCGCCGGACCTTACGGATGACTTCGAAGTGGTTCACTCGACCTTCGCGCCGGGTGCCGAACGGTACGAGGACACCGTGCGTCCGACCCAGGAGGTCGGCTACATCGTTTCCGGTCGGCTTGAATTGACCATCGACCGCCAGAGCTTTGACCTGGAGCCCGGCGACAGTTTCCGTATTCGTGGAGAGCCCTTCCGTTGGGCCAACCGCACGTCCGAACCCTGCATCGCGATCTGGGTGATCGCGCCGCCCGTATACTGAGGATCCACCCATGGCCGAATTTCCGACGACAGCCCGTGCAGTCATCATCGGCGGAGGCGCTGTAGGGGCCTCTGCACTGTATCACCTTGCGAAGGCCGGATGGACCGATTGCGTGCTGCTGGAAAAGAACGAACTCACGGCGGGATCGACATGGCATGCCGCAGGCAACGTGCCGACCTTCTCGACTTCATGGTCGATCATGAACATGCAGCGCTATTCGACCGAACTCTATCGAGGCCTGGGCGATGCCGTCGGCTATCCCATGAACTATCACGTCACCGGCTCGATCCGGCTGGCCCATTCAAGGGAGCGGATGCAGGAGTTCCATCGAGCCTGCGGAATGGGGCGTTACCAGGGAATCGACATCCAGATTCTCTCGCCCGACGAGGCGAAGTCCATGTATCCCTTCATGGAAACCCATGACCTGGAAGGCGTGCTCTACGACCCGACGGACGGTGACATCGATCCTGCACAACTGACGCAAGCGCTAGCAACAGGCGCACGCGACATGGGTGCTCAGGTTCTGCGTTTCACGCCCGCAACCGGCATCAGCCGCGAGAACGGCGAATGGATCGTCCACACCGAAAAGGGTTCCATCCGCTGCGAATGCGTCGTTAACGCCGCAGGGTATTACGCACAGCGGGTCGGCGAGTGGTTCGTGCCCTACGGAGGACGGACGGTTCCGATGATGGTGATGAGTCACCAGTACCTCCTGTCCGAGGAGATTCCCGAAGTCGCCGCCTGGACCCAGGAGAGCGGCAATAAGCTGCCACTGATGCGCGATGTCGACGTCTCTTACTACCTCCGGCAGGAAAAGAACGGCTTCAACCTGGGGCCATACGAAAGAAACTGTCGCGCACATTGGGTCTCGCCGGACGATCCGATGCCGGAGGACTTCAGTTTCCAGCTCTACCCGGACGATCTCGACCGGCTCGAGGCCTACATAGAAGATGCCATGGCCCGCGTGCCGCAACTTGGCATGTCCGGCATTGCGAAGGTGATCAACGGGCCCATTCCCTATGCCCCAGACGGCAATCCGCTGGTAGGACCGATGCCCGGGGTTTCGAACGCGTTCGAGGCCTGTGTCTTCACCTTCGGCATCGCGCAGGCCGGAGGTGCGGGCAAGGTGCTCGCCGAGTGGATGACCGAGGGCCAGACCGAATGGGACATGTGGTCCTGCGACCCCCGGCGATACACGGACTACACCGATCGCGAGTACTGCATCGAGAAGGGCATGGAGGTCTATGGCCACGAGTACGCGATGCACTTCCCCTGGCATGAATGGCCTGCAGGCCGCGACCGGAAGCGGTCAGCACTGCATGACCGGCTGGTGCAGGCCGGCGCGGTCTTCGGCGCTTATAACGGCTGGGAACGCGCAAACTATTTCGCTCGTCCTGATGACGACACGGGCCACGACGCAACCCAGACTTGGAACCGGTCGGGGCCTTGGGAAAAACGCATTCGCGAGGAGTGCGAGGCCGTGCGCGATCATTGCGGGGTTCTGGCGATCACGGGCTTTGCGCGGTTCAAGGTGCAGGGTCCCGGTGCGCGTGCCTATGTCGACAGCCTGACGGCATCGCGGCTGCCGGGCGAGGGCCGAATCAGTCTTGCGTATTTTTCGGATGACAGGGGGCGCATCGTCACCGAGATGTCGGTGTCGGTGCACGGCGACAGCGAGGTGCGCCTGATCACCGCCGCGACCGCCGAGTGGCATGACGGCGAACTGCTTTCCCGCAACGTGCCGGACGGCATCAGCGTGACGGAACACGCCAAGGAGTTCGAGTGCCTCCTTGTGACCGGTCCGAAATCGCGCGAGATCCTCGGCAGCATCAGTGAAGGTCACGATCTCGATGCCGGGTGGCTGTCGATCAGCCTTGACGGCAGCATTGCCGGCAAGGAATGCTCGCTGGCCCGCGTTTCCTTCGCTGGCGAGCTCGGCTGGGAGATCCATTGCTGGTTCGAGGACGCTCCGGACATCTGGGACGCCGTGACGGAAGCGGGCGCGAAGCCGTTCGGAATGTGGGCGCTCAACTCGCTTCGCCTCGAAAAGGGCTACCGTGCCTGGAAAGGCGACCTGTCCTCTGACTACAGCCTGCTTGAGGGCGGACTTGATCGCTTCATCAGGTTCGACAAGAACACGGATTTTCCGGGGAAGGCGGCGCTGCTGGAACAGAAGCGGCAGGGCGTTGCGAAGCGCTTCGTCACGCTGACGGTGGACGCCGGTGCTGCGGACGCGCCGTACATGTCGACGCTTTGGCATGATGACGAAGTCGTCGGCGAAACCACCTCGGGCGGGTGGGGCTACCGCGTCAACGCCTCCGTTGCCCTTGGCATGCTGCGATCCGACCTGGCCGTTCCCGGCACGGAAGTCGAGGTCGACATCTACGGGGAGCGATGCAAGGCCACGGTGCAGCCCGATGCTCCGCTCTGGGATCCGAAAAACGAAAGGCTGCGGGCATGACGCGGGATTCAGAAAAGCGGATTGCCAGGTTCAGCGGCCGGTTCGGGCCCGCGAACTTGCCCAACGAGCATCCGCCGGGGTCAATGCAAGATTGTCTGGCCGTGGGCGGCACGTCGGGGAGGACTGGCCATGCTTGACGCCGAGGCACGGCGCATCATTCGGGAGTTCCCCCTGGGCATCGTTGCCACCGTGACGCCGGACGGCGAACCTGCGGCGGCGCCGAAGGGCACGTTCCTCGCCCTTGGCGGCGACGCGATCGCATATGGGGACATACGCTCGCCTGGAACGCGCCGAAATCTCGGCAATGCGCCTTCCGCCGAAGTCGTGTTTGTCGACCCGTTTCGCCGCAAGGGCGTGCGTGTCTTCGGGACGGCCACGCTCATCGGCAGGCACGACCCGTCATTCATGAAATTCTATCCGATGTGGGAGGAAGCATGGGGCGAACTGTCGTCTCGCATCTCTCATCTCGTTCGCATCGGGGCGGAACGGGTGCTCCACCTTGCGACCCCGCCCTATGACGATGGCGCTACCGAGGACGAGATGATCGCGCTCTACAAGTCCAGGTTTGCGGAGCTGTACCCGTGAGCGCGCTTCCTGCACATGCCCGTGCCGTGATCATCGGCGGCGGCGTTTCCGGCTGTTCGGTTGCCTATCACCTCGCCGAAAGAGGCTGGACGGACATTCTGCTCCTGGAGCGCAAGAAGCTGACGAGCGGAACGACCTGGCACGCGGCCGGGCTGATCGGGCAGTTGCGGGCCAACGAGAACATGACCCGGCTCGCCAAGTATTCTGCCGATCTCTACCGGCGGCTAGAAGCCGAGACGGGCGTGGCGACGGGATTTCGGATGGTCGGATCTCTTACTGTCGCCCTGACAGAGGATCGGCGTGAAGAAGTTCGGCGCCAGGCATCGCTCGCTCGCGCCTTCGGCGTCGAAGTGAACGAGGTCGGCTCAGAAGAGGTCAAGGCACTGTATCCGCACGTCAACGTCGAGGACATGGTGGCTGCCGTTCACCTTCCGGGTGACGGTCAGTGCGATCCGGCCAACATCGCGATGGCGCTGGCTCGGGGCGCGCGGATGAAGGGTGTGAAGATCACCGAGGGCGCGAAGGTGACGGCGGTCACCGAAAGCGATCGGAAGGTGACGGGCGTCGATTGGGAGATCAACGGCGAAACGGGCCATACGAGCGCCGAAGTCGTCATCAATTGCGGCGGCATGTGGGCGCGGGAGCTTGCGGCGCGCTCCGGAGTAACTCTGCCGCTCCATGCCTGCGAGCACTTCTACCTCATTACCGAGCCCGTCGACGGCATTGGGCATCTGCCTGTCCTTCGGGTGCCGGACGAATGCGCCTACTACAAGGCCGATGCCGGAAAGATGATGCTTGGGGCTTTCGAACCCAAGGCAAAGCCCTGGGGAATGGACGGCATTCCCGAGGACTTCGAATTCGATACGCTGCCGGAGGACTACGAGCACTTTGAGCCGATTCTCGAATTCGCCATGAATCGCGTTCCGCTGTTTCAGACTGCGGGCATTCACACCTTCTTCAACGGTCCGGAGAGCTTCACTCCCGACGACCGCTACTTTCTTGGGGAGGCTCCCGACCTTGACGGGTACTGGGTGGCCGCCGGCTACAATTCGATCGGCATCGTTTCGTCCGGCGGTGCGGGCATGGCGCTGGCCGAATGGATTGACGACGGCCGCGCGCCGTTCGATCTCTGGGACGTTGATGTCCGGCGTGCCCAGCCGTTCCAGCGCAATCGACGGTACCTGAAGGAGCGCGTGTCCGAATCCCTCGGCCTCCTCTATGCGGACCACTATCCGTTCCGGCAGGTCGAGACGGCGCGCGGGGTGCGACGGTCGCCGGTCCATGAGCATCTCAGGGAGCGCGGCGCGGTCTTTGGGGAAACGGCCGGATGGGAGCGCGCCAACTGGTTTGCACGGGAAGGGCAGGAGCGCGAATACCGCCATGACTGGCAGCGCCAGAACTGGTTCCGGAACCAGCGGGATGAGCACATGGCCATGCGCGAGGGCGTGGGCCTTCTGGACATGTCCTCCTTCGGCAAGATCCGGGTCGACGGTCCCGGAGCGCTGGGTTTCCTTCAACGTGTCTTTGCAGGCGATCTCGACAGTCCGGTCGGCACGACAACCTACGGCCAGATGCTGAACGAACGAGGCGGGATCGAATGCGACCTGACGGTGACCCGGCTCGGCGAGGCAGCGTTCCTGCTGGTGGTCCCGGCTGTCACGGTGCAGCGCGATCTTGCCTGGCTCCGCCGGCATCTGGGGGACGACGTTGCTGTCATTCTGGATGTCACGGCCGCCGAGGCCGTCTTCCCGCTCATGGGTCCCCGGTCGCGGGAGGTGATGCAGGCGATCTCGCCGGACGATTTCTCGAATGCGGCGTTTCCCTTTGGCGCTGCACGGGAAATCGAGCTTGGATTGGGAATCGTTCGCGCGCACCGGATTTCCTATGTCGGCGAACTGGGCTGGGAAATCTACGCCACCACCGACCAGGCCGCCCATGTCTTCGAGACACTTCTGGAGGCCGGGGAGGAATTCGGTCTCAGGCTTGCTGGCCTTCACGCGATGGACTCTTGCCGGATCGAAAAGGCGTTCCGTCACTTTGGACACGACATCACCGACGAGGACCACGTGCTGGAGGCGGGTCTTGGCTTTGCTGTCAAGACCGGTGCCAAGGAGGCATTCGTTGGCCGCGACGCCGTGCTTAGGAAGAGAGAAGAGGGTCTCAAGCGTCGCCTCTTGCAGTTCATGCTCGAAGATCCCGAGCCGGTGCTGTTTCACAACGAGCCGTTGGTTCGAGATGGCGAGATCGTGGGCATCGTGACGTCGGCGAACTACGGGCATGCGCTGGGCGGTGCGATCGGCATGGGCTACGTGCCGTGCCAGGGCGAGAGCGCTGAAGAGGTGCTGGCTTCAGGCTACGAAATCGAGATTGCTGGGAATCGCGTCAAGGCGGCAGCCAGCCTTGCACCGATGTATGATCCAAAGGCAGCTAGGGTGAGGACCTGAGATGGCACGAACGACGTTAGTTCAATTGCCGGTCAACGAGGTGAAGCCGTGAGCCGCCGCTCGGGAGGACGCGCCGCACGCGTTGCCCTCCGTGCGGCACCGCTCGCGGAGGATCTCCGACCGGTGCGTCCAGGCATGAAGGGAGGACGCTATGCGCCGCTTTCCGAGAGTGGCGTGAGGCGCATTCACGAGGCGGCACTTGACGCCTTGGAAGAGATTGGCCTTGCAGATGCCCCGCCGTCGGGGGTCGAAGCAATGACGGCAGCCGGTGCCCGGCACGACGATGACGGACGGCTCCGGTTTTCGCGGGCGCTGGTCGAGGACATGCTGGCAAAGGCGGCACGCAACATCACGCTGCATGGCCGGGATCCGAAATACGACCTTCATCTTGAAGAAAGCCGCGTCCACTACGGCACCGCCGGGGCGGCGGTGCATGTCGTGGACCCGTTCACGAAGGAGTATCGGGATCCGTCAACGGCGGACCTCCACGATGCGGCCCGCCTCGTGGAGCACCTGGACAACATCCACTTTTTCCAGCGTCCGATGGTCTGCCGCGACATCGAGGATAATCTCGAACTCGACCTGAACACGATCTATGCCTGCGTTGCCGGCACCAGGAAGCACATCGGCACCTCGTTTTCCGAGCCTGGCAATGTCGCTCCCGCCATCAAGCTGATCCACATGCTGTCTGGCAGCGAGTCGGAATGGCGTGCCAAGCCCTTCATCTCGAACTCGAACTGCTTTGTCGTTCCGCCGATGAAGTTCGCGGAAGAGAGCTGCATGGTGATGGAAAGCTGCATACGCGCCGGAATGCCGGTGCTGCTCCTTTCCGCGGGACAGGCGGGAGCGACGGCACCCGCTCCGATTGCCACGGCAATCGTCCAGGCCGTCGCCGAATGTCTTGCGGGCGTGGTATACGTGAACTCGGTTGTCGAGGGGCATCCGGCGGTGTTCGGGACCTGGCCCTTCGTGTCGGATCTTCGCACGGGCGCAATGTCCGGAGGTTCGGCTGAGCAGGCGTTGCTTACGGCCGGTTGCGCGCAGATGCACCGGTTCTACGGATTGCCCGGCGGCGCGGCCGCCGGCATGGCCGACTCCAAGCTCCCGGACATCCAGACGGGATGGGAGCAGGGGATCAGCGCCGTGCTGGCGGGGCTGGCGGGACTGAACATGGTCTACGAATCCGCCGGCATGCAGGCTTCGCTCCTCGGCTTCTGCTTCGAGAGTCTTGTTCTCGACGACGACGTCATTGGACAGGCGTTGCGTTGTGTCCGAGGGATAGAGGTGGACGAGGACACTGTTTCGATCGAGACCATGCGCGAGGTCTGCCTTGGCGGACCAGGTCACTACCTGGGCAGTGACCAGACATTGCGCATGATGCAGACGGAATACACCTATCCCGTGCTCGGCAACCGCATGAGTCCCAAGGAGTGGGACGAGGCGCAGAAGCCGGAAATTCTGTCCGAGGCCCGCGCAAGAATCGAGAGGATCCTGTCGGAGGCAAGGATGCAGGTCCCGGCCGAACTGGACCAGAGGGTTCGCGAGGAGTTCAGGATCCACTTTTGAAGCGCCCGAACAAGAATTCGGGAATGCCGGCCGTGCCGCTCTTCGTCAGGTCGCGGTCGCCGACATGCATTGCCTTCTGCTTGGGCCTTCGACCCAGTACCTGTCGCCCGTGCGGCAGAGCCATGCGGCATCGCCGAGAAAGAGCGGGGCGGTCGCGCGGTACGAGAATGACTTGAGCGTACCGAGATGCTGTGCGGCAAGGCAGGCAAGTCGGGTTGCCAGAAGCGGCCCGTGCACGACAAGCCCGGGATAGTCCTCTTCGCGACAGTAGTTCGCGTCGTAGTGAATGCGGTGGGCATTGAAGGTGATCGCGGAATAGCGAAAAAGCGTGACTTCCCGAAGCTTGAGGGCGTGGCGCTCGTGGGCCCTGCCGGATTCCAAGGGCGGGTCGCCGGAGAGCGGGCCCGGTTCGCGATAGACGATATCCTGCATTTCGGAGATGACGGGCGCGTGCCGCTGTCGGATTTCATGCTTCAGCGTGACCAGTCCAAGCCTGCCGCTTCGTCCCCGCTTCTCCTTGACGTCGTGAAGGATCGTGATCTTTTGGGCGGCGAAGCCGGCCCTGAAGGGCGCGTGAAACGTGAGCCGTCCTCCGGCCCACATGCGAATTGGAAGGCCCAGGTCCGGAATGAGTCCGCCCGGCCTGGCATGGCCGTCCCGTCCGATCTGGGCCTCGTCCACGGGTTCCCAAAAGAAGGCGAAATGCGCGAGCGGAGGCAGGACGTCACCCGATTTGACGCGCCGGGGCCTTCCGAGCGAAGCCAGCAGTGCCTGGGCACGTGCTGGATCTATCGCGTCTGTGATGGTCACGGCCTCAGACATTGATGTGGCATTGCACAAAACGCTGGAATCTGCAATATATTGTAGATAACTGCAGGTCGTTACGCTTTCCTTGGTGTTCGTCGTTGACTTTCTGACTTCTTCGCCGGACATTTTGCGAACCGGAATCAATTGCGAGGCAACATCCGTGCGTTTCCAGCGCCTTCGCCTTAACGGGTTCAAGAGTTTCGTAGATCCGACCGACTTGATCATAGCGGACGGATTGACGGGCATTGTCGGCCCGAACGGCTGCGGCAAGTCCAACCTTCTGGAGGCCCTTCGCTGGGTCATGGGCGAAAACCGGCCAACGGCGATGCGAGGCGGCGGCATGGATGACGTCATTTTCGGCGGAGCCTCGACGCGCCCCGCTCGCAACTCGGCCGACGTGACCCTGTTGCTCGACAACAGCGAACGCACCGCGCCCGCAGACTTCAACAAGACAGACACGCTGGAAGTCGTGCGGCGGATCACCCGCGAGGCGGGTTCGGCATTCAGGGTGAACGCGAAGGACGTTCGCGCACGCGACATTCAGATGCTGTTCGCCGATGCCTCTACCGGGGCGCATTCCCCTGCGCTTGTGCGTCAGGGCCAGATCGCGGAGCTGGTCAATGCCAAACCCAAGGCTCGAAGACGCATTCTTGAAGAGGCTGCCGGAATTTCCGGTCTCTATCAGCGCCGGCACGAGGCCGAACTGAAGCTCGCCGGCGCAGAAACGAATCTTGCCCGCGTCAATGACGTGATCGAGCAGCTCGCTTCACAGCTGGCCGCACTTGCCCGCCAGGCCCGGCAGGCGAAGCGCTACCGCGAAGTGAGCGAACGGCTGCGGCAGGTCGAAGGTCTTCTCCTCTACCTGCGCTGGAAAGAGGCGGACAAGGCGCGGACAGCGGCAGAGGCCACCCTCGCGGAAGCCTCGCGCAAAGCGTCCGAGGCAGAACGCCTTGCACGTGCTTCCGCAGACGTGCGTGCGGGTGCGGAATCATCGCTGCCGCCGCTCCGGGAAGAGGCGGCTTCCGCAGCTGCTGCATTGGCTCGATTGCAGCATCGTGCCGACAGCCTTGACGAACATGAGCAGCGCGCAGCGGAGGCCGTGGAGATGCTTGGCGCGCGCATCGCGCAGCTTGCGCGGGACGCGGACAGGGAAGCCGGACTTGACCAGGATGCAGTCGAGACCCTTCGTGCGCTGGACGAAGAAGAGGTCGAACTGGACGCTGCCGGCAAGGGGCATGCAGACGCGGTCGAAGCCGCTGGCGCGGAGGCGCAGGACGCAGCGCGCGTGCTCCAGGATCTCGAAACCGAAAATTCGCAGCTGACCGAGGATGTTGCCCGACTCGTTGCCCGCCACCAGTCGGCGGAACGGCTTGCGCAAGATGCTCGGACGTCGCTTGAACGCAATGAAGCCGCCGAGGCGCAATCCAGGTCCGATGGAGAGGCCGCGCGCAAGGCGCTTGCCGAAGCCGAGGCTGCACGCGTAGCAGCCGAGGCGGTGCGGGACGCCGCCCAAAGGGAGGCCGCTGCCGCGGAGAAGGCGTTGTTCGATGCTGACGACGCACGCGATGCCGCGCAGGGCAAGGAAGCGGAGGCCCGTGCAGCCCGCTCTGCGACTGAGGGTGAAGTCAAGGCGCTTCAGTCCGAAGTGGCAGCATTGGCAGGTCTCGTGGACGACGGCCAGGCTGAGGGGTCGGAGGTCGTGGACCAGTTGTCTGTGGCGCCTGGCTACGAGAAGGCAATCGGAGCCGCGTTCACCGATGACCTGCGGGCACCGGAGGTCATGGGCGACGCCGATTCCGGATGGGTGGTTCTGCCAGACTACGAGACCTCGCATGCCCTGCCGGCTACGGTCGAGCCGCTGACGAATCATGTCAACGTTCCCCCGGTGCTTGCGCGACGTCTTAGCCATATCGGCCTGGTCATGCCTGAGGATGCGATGCGCCTTCAGGCAGACTTGAAGCCCGGACAGCGCCTGGTCAGCAAGGAGGGCGGACTCTGGAGATGGGATGGATTCCGAGCCGGTGCGGGAGAGGTCCTTTCGGCGGCCGCACTCAAAATGGAGCAGTTGAACCGCCTGGGGCGTCTCGAAGGAGAACTTGAATCCGCAGCTGCGCGGTCAGAGGCCGCATGCCGGACGTACGAGGAGTTGCGGTCAGAGCTGGATGCACTTGTTGCGCGCGCCAGCGAGGCCCGCAAAGCACGTCTTGCCGCGGATCGCGCCTTGACGGAAGCTAGCCGGGCGGCGTCCCAGTTTGAGGCGAGCAGGGAAATTGCGGAGTCGAAGTGCGAAGCGGCCGAGCTTGCAGTCCGTCGTCACAGCGACGAAGCCGCTGCGGCGCACGAACGCCTTGCGCAATCCGAGAAGGCGCTCGTGGATCTCGGTGACCTCGACAAGCTGCGTACAGAGGCCGAGGAAAAGAAAAGCGGCGTTGAAGAAGCGCGAAAGAACCTTGTCGTATTCCGTTCGGCGCTTGAGGAGTTGAAGCGTCAGGGCGAGGCGCGTGAGCGCCGCCTTGCAGAGATCGAGGATTTGCGCGGCACATGGAAGGCCCGCCTCGAGAACGCAAGGGCTCGCGTCAGCGAACTGGCGGAACGCCGGGCAACCTCGGAGGCCGAACTTGAAGAGGCGAGGAGCGCTCCTGATCGCATCGCCATGGAGCGCAATGCACTTTCCGATGAGCTCTCCTCCGCAGAGGAGAGCCGCCGCGCAGCCGCCGATGCATTGGCCGAGGCCGAGACGGCTGAACGCAAGGCCAAGGATGCTGAGCGTGAGGCTGAACGCAATGCGTCAGAGGCGCGAGAACGACGAGCGGCCTCGGACGCGCGGATGGAGGCAGCGCGCGAAGCTCTCGTCATGGCGGAAGAACGAATCGTGGAGGAGCAGCAGACGACACCGGAGGCGCTTCTGGAGTCTCTTGATGCCGATCCTGAGAAAATGCAGGCCGCCGACAGGATCGAAACGGAAGTGATCCGCCTTCGCCGAACCAGGGATGCCCTTGGCGCGGTGAATCTCCGGGCGGAGGAAGATGCCCGTGAAGTGGAAGAGGAGCACGGGAACCTGCTGGCCGAAAAGACCGATCTCGAGCAGGCGATCCGGAAGCTCCGGAGCGGGATTGGCAGTCTCAACAAGGAAGGCCGTGAGCGATTGCTTGCAGCGTTCGAGCAGGTGAATTCGAACTTTGCGGCCCTGTTCAAGCACTTGTTTGGCGGAGGCAAGGCCAGACTCGCGATGGTTGAATCGGACGATCCTCTGGATGCCGGCCTTGAGATCCTTTGCCAGCCGCCCGGCAAGAAGCTCTCGACGCTGTCGCTTCTTTCGGGCGGGGAGCAGACCCTGACCGCGATAGCCCTGATATTCGCAGTGTTCCTTGTCAATCCCGCGCCGATCTGCGTGCTGGACGAGGTCGATGCGCCTCTTGACGATGCAAACGTCATGCGTTTCTGCGACCTGCTGGACGAAATGTGCCGTCGAACCGATACACGTTTCCTGATCATCACCCACCACGCGGTGACAATGTCCAGGATGGACCGGCTCTTTGGCGTGACCATGGGTGAGCAGGGCGTGAGCCAGCTCGTGTCGGTCGATCTGAAAGTGGCCGAATCACTGGTGGCTTGAGCGGCAGGCGCATGTGCTGCCCACGCGCTGCCTGTAGCCTGCGCGTCACTGTTTCCGGGGCGACGCAGGACTGCCTGATTGCGGATCGGCAGAACTGGCCTACGCGGCCTTCCACTTGATGGAACACCCGGTCGAGCGAATCTGATCTCGCGGTCCCATGCCGGTCGAGGCCACTTCCCGCATCGCTTCGAACAGGTCGCGCCTGAGATCCTGCGGCCCGGGGCGGCTTCCTGAGGCGTCAAGCCTTCCCCTGTACTGAAGTTCCAAATCGGCATTGAAGCCAAAAAAGTCCGGGGTGCAGACAGCGCCATAGGCGTGCGCGATCGCCTGGTCCTCGTCGTGAAGGTAAGGGAACGAGAAGCCGCGTTCATCGGCCAGCCGTTTCATGTTGTCGAAACTGTCTGCCGGATACGTCTTCGCGTCGTTCGAGCAAATTGCCGCCACGCCGACGCCGAGTGACTTCAGGTCACGCGCGTCCCTGATCATGCGGTCAAGCACCGCAAGAACGTAGGGGCAATGATTGCAGATGAACATGACGAGCGTGCCCTTGGGGCCCGAAATGTCGGAAAGAGCCAGAACCCGTCCATCGGTAGTTGGCAGCGAAAATGCCGGCGCTTTCCAGCCAAAGTCGCAAACCGGTGGTGATGCAGCCGCCATGGATCAATCTCCTTTTGCATTGTCCGCCGCTTCACGAAGAGCGCGGATGTTTTCGCCATATGCCCTTGGTTTCGCAGCCGTTCCGCCGTTGAACACGGAAGTGCCGGCCACAAGCACGTCCGCTCCAGCATCGGCCACGAGGCTTGCGGTGCGCAGATCGACCCCTCCGTCGACCTCGACATGGATGTTGCGGTCGCCGATCATGGCGCGCAGCTGCCCGATCTGACCCACTTGGGATTCGATGAATGCCTGACCACCGAAACCAGGATTGACGGTCATCACGCAAACCAGGTCGCAGAGGTCAAGCAGAGGTGCCGCCGCCTCCACGGGCGTTCCAGGATTGAGCGCAAGGCCTGATTTCATTCCGGCACTGCGGATTGCCTGCAGCGTGCGGTGCGTGTGCGGTCCGGCCTCGAGGTGCGCCGTCAATACATCCGCGCCTGCTTGCGCGAACGCGTCGATATAGGGGTCAACCGGCGCAATCATCAGGTGCACGTCCATGACAGTGCGGACGTGCTTGCGGATTGCCTTCACCGTCTGCGGCCCGAAGCTGATGTTCGGCACGAAATGTCCGTCCATCACGTCCACGTGGATCCAGTCGGCGCCCTCGGCCTCGACCGCTTCGATGTCGCGCCCGAAATCGGCAAAGTCTGCCGCAAGGATTGACGGGGCGATCTTTATCGAGCGGTCGAAATCCATGACAGGGTTATCCGGGAATTCCGGTCCCGGTGGAAGTGCAAAATGGAGGACCACGCGAAGCGCTGCCATGCGCTTTGGTCAGCGCCACTGCACGCCCATTGCGCCGTCGCGTCCCGCTGAATCGGGATCACCTTCATTTCAAGGGCGTCTGGAGTATCGATGCCCGATTGCTTTGTCGTGGAATAACCGCATGTCGGGCAGTAGCGCGCGCCTTCAGAGTGTACGCAGATTCTTGCCTCAGGCAGGCGAATTGGGGTCATTTTGATCAGGAGCGGCCGTTGCATTGGACTTGGCCTGGGCGGCGGGTTCGGCATGCTGCCGTGAAGTCGCATCGGCGCATGGGTGGTCGGCTCCGGAACTCGGCAGCTTCAGGTTGGCGTGCAGGGCCGGCACTCATGTGGGCGGTATCAAGGCATCAGTCGGGCAGGAAAATCGTTGCTTCCATGAAGGTCTTGGCGGCTCCACGGAGAAGGACTCGATCCTTGACCAATTCGTAATCCAGCCAGCCGCCACGAGGCGATGCCTGAAAGGCCCATCCACGAGAGGCGCCCAAGATGCCCGACCAGTAGAGAGCGAGCGTCGCGTGAGTCGATCCCGTCACTGGATCCTCGGAGATTCCGGCACCGGGGGCAAAGTACCGTGATACGAACGCAGCACCGGACGTGCCGTCTCCGACGCCGGTCACGGCAAGCCCGGTCTTGCCCAGTCGGCTTATCCGCATCAGGTCAGGCTCGAATTGACGGACGGCCGCTTCGCTGCCGAGATTTGCAAAGATGTTCTCGAAGTTGCGGAAGACATCAATCGGAGGTTCCGCAAAGACGCCGTCCAGCTCCCTTGGCGTGGCCTTCAGCGGTTCCGGAAGCAAGGCCGGAACATCGATGCAGCAGGCGTCACCTTCCTTCGCGGCCCGCAGATCGCCCATCCGTGTGTGGAAGGTGATCGTTCCGCGCACCCCGTACTCAGCAGCCAAGACATGTGTGGTTGCCAGGGTCGCATGGCCGCAGAAATTCACCTCGCGCGCGGGCGTGAACCACCTCAAGTTCCATGCGGAGGCACCGGTTGGGACGGCGAACGCCGTTTCGGAGAGATTGTTCTCCTGCGCAACCGACAGCATGACGGCGTCGTCCAGCCATTCGTCGAGGATCAAGACGGCGGCCGGGTTGCCTGCGAACACGCGATCCGTGAACGCATCCACTTGAAACATCTTCAACATTGATCTCTCGTTTGCTCGTGGTTGCGCTCGTCATCGCCGAAGACCGGTTCGGCGAGTTTTCCTTGGGCCTCGGGGTCGTCGGGGCATTTCTCCCCAATCGGGTCTATTTGGCACATGGCCTGCGGTTCCGCCACCCTCAGCCAGATTCGGTTCCTCGATGCAGTTCAACCGGAAAGCCGCTCGGTATGGAGTTCCGGAGGGATGGAATCCACGCCTTCCAGCACCAGGTCCAGGATGGTTTCCGCGACCTTCGGCGCGACGCCAAAGCCGATCTTGAAGCCCCCGTTGGCGACATGATGGCCGAGACGCCCGGGCCATGGCCCGAGCAGTGGCGCCCTGCTGACGCAGCGTGGCCGAACCCCCGCCCAACGTTCAATGATCGTGGCTTCAGTCAGGGCCGGCATGATCTCTCCTGCACGACGAATGATGTCATTCAGGAGATCGTCGGTCGTAGCCGGTGCTGCAAAGTCGCGCTCCGAGGTCGAACCGATCGCCAGCGTGCCGTCGAGATGAGGCACAAAATGAAGCCCGTCGGCAAATATCTGCGGCTGGCCGCCTGCGTCGTGGCGAAAGAGTGCGGCCTGTCCTTTCACGCCACCGCCGACCGGTCGACCAAGCGCGGCCTCGAGTTTCAGCAGCCCTTTCCAGCCAGTCGCCCAGATGACCTGTCCGTGATCGGATCCGTCGGCAGAGATTTCCCCTCCACGCGCCCGAATTGCCGTCGCGAGGCTCCGAATCGCGTCGCGCGGGTGCACGATTGCCGACAACGTGTCGTGAACGAGCAGCCCGGTGGGAGAGGGGGGGCACCAATTGCCGGCTTGCCGAGCATCGATGATTTCCCACGATGCGCTTTCGCCCCAGTTTGCCCGCGCGGCGACGTCGCGCTCGCGGGCAAGCGCGACGTCGCGTTCGTTCATGAGCGGCTGCAGACGGCCCACGCGGGCGAAACCGGAAGAGACGCCCGAAGTCGCATCGACCCCTTCCCAGAATTCCCGGGCCTCGATCAGACTCTCGAGCTGATACTGCTTCAGCGCATTCCAGGGATCGGGTACGTGCGGCTGGAGCGCGCCGACGATGCCGCCCGACGCACCTGAGCCGGGTCCGTTCGGGTCGATGACCCGGACCCGTGCGCCACGCTGCAGGGCCTTCCAGGCGATTGCGAGCCCGAAGATGCCCGCTCCCCGCACTGTCACATCGACCATTGCCAAGGCATTCCCCCGTTGTCACTGTCGCCGCGGAACGGAGCAATTGTAGGAAATGGATTGCCGGACGACCAGATTCCCGACCTGGAATGGCAAGGCGATGTGCCCGTCGCGTCGCGCTTTGGCGATCCGTACTACTCGCTGGAGGACGGGCTCGCCGAAGCAAGGCATGTCTTTCTCGCGGGCAACGGACTGCCCGACCGATTCGTGCCGGGTTTTCATGTGGCCGAACTCGGATTCGGAACCGGCCTCAATGCCTTGGCGGCGTGGGCCATGTGGCGCGAATCCGGAGTGTCCGGGCCGCTGCGCTTCACCTCGTTCGAGCAGTTTCCAATGGCACCTGCCGACATGTCGAGGGCCCTGTCGTCATTTCCAGAGATTTCCGGTCTGGCCGCGCCCCTCGTGGCTGTCCTGGAATCTGGTACACGGGAATTCTTGGCCGGCGATCTGCACTTGAAGATCGTCTTGGGAGATGCCCGCGAGACTCTGGCGCGCTGGAATGACTCTGCGGACGCTTGGTTTCTCGACGGATTCGCCCCGGCGAAGAATCCGGAGCTTTGGACGCCACATCTCCTGCGTCAGGTCGCGCTTCACACCCGGCCCGGAGGTACCGCGTCGACCTATAGCGCTGCCAGGACCGTGCGCACGGGCCTTGCCGATGCAGGTTTCATCGTTGAGCGCGCGTCCGGGTTCGGTCGCAAGCGCCACATGACGGTCGCCTGCTCATGACATCACAATCGAACCGGAACGGCATCCTTGTGATGATCGCGGCGACCTTCGTGTTTGCCGTGCAGGACGGCATTTCGCAGCATCTGGCCGTGACATACAACACGTTCATGGTCGTGATGATCAGGTACTGGTTCTTTGCCGCCTTTGTCATTGCCATAGCCGCACGCCGCCCCGGAGGCGTGCGTGCGACTGCGGCGACATCCCAGCCGGCGCTCCAGATCTTCCGGGGGCTCCTGCTTGCGGGCGAGATCTGCGTGGCGGTCATTGGCTTCACGCTACTGGGACTGGTCGAAAGCCATGCAATCTTTGCCATATATCCACTGATCGTGATCGCACTTGCAGGACCGCTGCTTGGCGAACGGGCAGGATGGCGGCGATGGCTTGCCGTCCTTGCCGGCTTTCTCGGCATGCTCATCATTCTGCAGCCCGGGTCCGGCGTGTTCAGGTCGGTCGCATTGATTCCTTTCATTTCAGCCTGCATGTTTGCGCTTTATTCGTTGACGACCCGCTATGCTGCGCGAAAGGACAACACGGCGACATCCTTTTTCTGGACCGGGATCGCCGGAGCCGTGGCCATGACATTCATCGGCGTGCCGAACTGGGAATGGATGATGCCTGTCGACTGGCTGTGGATGCTGGCGCTCTGCATGACCGGCGTCGCCGGACATTGGCTTCTGATCCGCTGCTACGAGTTGGCCGAGGCCGGTGCCGTGCAGCCGTTCGCCTACTTTCACCAGGTCTTTGCGGCACTCATCGGGATCGCAGTGTTTCACGAGGCCCTAAGGGCAAACGTTGCACTCGGGGCCATGGTCATCCTTGCGGCGGGCGTGTTTGCGCTCTGGCGCGCATATGTCCAAGGGCGAGACGACTAGCGGCATCGCTCCCATCCGGACAGGCCAAAGGGCTGAAGCAGGAGCGGCAGCGGGATGGTGGTGCCTTGGGACCGTTCACCCGTCTCCGTTCAATGCCGCAACGAGCCGGTCCACATCGCCGCCTTGCTTGTCAAGCAGGGCTCCGATCTCGACGCGTTCAGACTTCAACAGGCTGATGCCTTCGATAAGGATGTCGATGAAAAGGATCTTTCCCGAGCGATCAGAAACCACGAAGCTCATCGCCAGCGGTTCCCGGCCTTTGAGCCTTGCGATCGCGCGAACCTCGTGGACGCGACTTCTCTTGCGCGAATCAGTCACCTTGATGACACCGCCCTTGAATTCGCGGAACCGCTTTCCGTACTTCCGTGAAATGTAACCCGAAAATGCGTCGGTGAATTCCCGAAGCTGCTTCGGCGAGGCGGTCCGTGCAGGCGGACCAAGCGCGGAGCGTGCGATCGCCTGAACATCCGCATAGTTGACAAAGATGTTCTCGAATTCCTTCAACGCCGCCTCAATCGGCATTCCGGAGTTGATGACCCGGTGAATGTCCTTGACCACGGCGTCGATGAGCGAACGCGCCTCGTCGTCGCTCAGCGCATGGGCTGGGGCTACGCGCAACGCAATGGCCCCGCAGGCGCCTGCGAACAGCAGGGTTCGGCGCGTCGGATCAGAGTTCATCGTAGAGTTCTTCGTATATCTCGTCATACAGGTCCTCGAAGGGGTCGTGGCCGACGTCGCCGGGGTCCTGCTGGTTCAACTCGAACTTTCGGCTCTGGGTGTAGAAGAGTCTCATCTGCGCGTAACTGTCTGCACTGTCGTGGAGAACGCTGTCAACTGTATCGCTGAACTCGTAACGCACATTCAGCGCGGCGGGAATCGTGGATGCCGTGTTCAAGATGGCTACATCGCTGGATATGTAGCTGACCGGATTGGTGGCAACATCAATGACCAACCCCGCAAAATCCCTTTCCGTCGAAGGTCCCGCAATGGGCAATTCCAGGTAGGCGCCTTCCCGTGCTCCCCACACCGCCAGCGTGTCTCCAAAGCCCGCCTGCCGCCGTTCCATTCCAAAGCTGCCGGCGGCGGGATCAAACAGGCCCGCCACACCTACGGTGCTGTTGACGAGGAACCTGAAGAAGCTTTGGCCGGCACTTTCAATGTCGCCTTGCAGTACATGGTTCGCGACGGATTTCGGCTCGTCAAGATGCGCTGCAACATTGGACAGTCTGCGGCGGACAGGATTTGGCACGGTTCTTCCGTAGGCTTGGCTGAGCGGGCGGATGAGCACCCGGTCCGCGCCCTTGTTGAAGGTGTGGGTCACCCTGTTGAACGACTCATAAGGATCTTGGACTGCGCCTTCCTCCGACGGTACAGAACATGCAGGAACGGCAAGCGCGGCGGCCAGAATTGCAATGAGCGGGAATTTGAGATGCATGCGGTGCACGATGATTCCACTGGCATTTCATTTTGGTTCGGTGATCAATTCTAGTCTGCCATTGGGGCGGCGCAACAGAACCCTCGGGGCAGCACAAGAATTTTTGGGGCAAACCTGTTGCGCTCGGGTGACGCGGAGTGAAAATGGTTCGGACAGGCGTGACATCCCGTCAGGCCGGACAATGGGAGCCAAGTGATGACCGACGTGGAGAAGAAGCTTCAGGAGATGGGGCTTGCATTGCCCGATTCGCCGCCGCCAGTGGCAAATTACGTGCCCTTTGTCAGATCTGGAGCACTGCTCTTCGTGTCCGGCCAAATTTCGATTGATGCAGATGGCAAACTCATCACCGGCAAGCTGGGCGCTGAACTAGACGTGGAAGCCGGCGCCGCAGCTGCCAGGCGTTGCGCATTGTCGTTGCTGGCCCAGGTGCGTACCGGCTGCGATGGCGATTTCGGACGTCTGGTTCGCGTCGTGAAGCTTGTGGGATTCGTCAATTCAACGCCCGACTTCACTGATCAGCCAAAGGTGATCAACGGCGCCTCGGATCTCTTGGTTGCCGTTTTGGGCGACGCCGGACGTCATTCGCGCTCCGCCGTCAGTGCCGGATCGCTTCCCTTGAACGTGGCAGTCGAGATCGAAGGCATCTTTGAAGTATCGTGAAGGTCTTGTTGCCGACGGAATTCCTGACCCGCCCGATCGCCCATCGCGCGCTGCACGACGCTTCCGACGGACGGCCAGAAAATTCGCGCGCGGCAATCAATGCCGCATTGGATCATGGATACGGGATCGAGATCGACGTGCAACTCACGTCGGACGGGCAGGCGGCGGTCTTCCACGACCATACGCTGGAGCGGATGACAGGCGGCGAAGGTCTCGTGCGCGAGCGTTCCATGCACGAGCTCGCTTCCATTGCGCTCAGGGGAAGCAGCGAGTCCATTCCGGATCTCGCGGATGTCTTGGGTTTGGTCGCGGGCCGCGTTCCGCTTCTGGTCGAAGTCAAGGACCGGGACGGAACCTTCGGTCCGGATGTCGGCTCTCTCGAAGGCGCGGTCGCAAGGGCACTGGCAGGGTATGACGGGCCTGCGGCGGTGATGTCCTTCAATCCGCATTGCGTCGCGGCCATGCGGACGCTGGCACCAGGCGTGCCGCGTGGCCTGGTGACCTGCGCATTCCGCGAGGCGGACTGGCCGATACCGGAGGCCAGGCGTGCCGAGCTTGCGGGAATCCCTGACTACGAGCGGGCGGGAGCGTCGTTTATCAGCCACGACATCCGGGATCTGGAAAGCGACCGAGTGCTGGAACTCAGGCAGCGCGGGGCGAGCATCCTCTGCTGGACAGTGCGATCCGCCGAGGAAGAGCGCCGTGCGCGCGCCATCGCTGCCAACGTGACCTTTGAAGGGTATCTGCCCGTGCATGCCGAATGATCGCAGCTTCCGTCACGACAGGCTAAAGTGGATTCATGAGCGAATCCGCGCTGGAAATCTCGACGCTGGCAAGCCTGTCGGCGATTTCTTCAGAAGATTGGGATGCCTGTGCCGGCGCTGAGACCAAGAACGGCCTGCGTCCCGTCGATCCGTTCACGACGCACCGATTCCTGAACCTGCTGGAGACGAGTGGTTCGGTCGGTTCTGGCACGGGATGGCTGCCGCGTCATCTCGCAGTCCGGGACAAGGATGAAGTGGTGGCGGTTGCGCCACTCTACGTGAAGGGTCACAGCCAGGGCGAGTACATCTTCGATCACAACTGGGCACATGCCTGGGAACGGGCCGGAGGCAGGTACTACCCGAAGTTGCAGATTGCCGTGCCGTTCACGCCGGTAGCCGGGCGTCGTTTCCTTTTGCGTCCCGGATGCCGGGCGGACTGTTTTGGAGCGTTGTTGAATGGCGCGCTTCATATTGCAGTCGAAAACAAGCTTTCGTCCGTGCATGCCACGTTCTGTGCGGAGGATGAGGCAACCCGTGGACGCGAACTTGGGCTCCTTCACCGCGTGACACGGCAGTACCGGTGGGTGAACGAGGGATACGAGGACTTCGACGGCTTTCTGTCGGCACTGTCGTCGCGCAAGCGAAAGGCGATCCGGCGCGAGCGGCGCATTGCGCAATCCTTCGGTGGCGAAATCGTGGCTCTCACGGGCGATGCCATTCAGCCGGGGCATTGGGACGCCTTCTGGGAATTCTACCTGGACACAGGCGCACGCAAATGGGGCAGGCCATACCTGACGCGTGCCTTTTTCGACCAGGCTCGGGAGCAGCTTGCCGATGACATTCTTCTGATACTGGCTATCCGCGAAGGTTGTCCGGTTGCGGGGGCGATGAACTTCGTGGGACGCGAGACGGTCTTTGGCCGCTACTGGGGCGCAATCGAGTATCACGACTGCCTGCATTTCGAGCTCTGCTACTATCAGGCGATCGACTATGCGATTGCCAAGGGGCTTGGCGCGGTCGAAGCTGGCGCGCAGGGTGACCACAAGCTGGCGAGAGGATATCTGCCAATGGAGACTCACTCGCTGCATTGGGTGGCGGATTCGGGGTTTTCCCGCGCGGTGGAAGAGTATCTTGAGGCGGAGCGGGCCGCGGTTGACGACGACATAGAAGTGCTCACGAGCTACGGCCCGTTTCGGAAAGTCAAGGAGGAACCGGAATGAGCGACAGACTGGAAGGCGACGCACGCCGGGAGGCTCTGGCCCGGCTCTCGGAAAGCGGCTGGATCGAGGTTGAAGGTCGGAACGCCATCATGAAGACCTTCAAGTTCAGGAACTTCGTTGAGGCGTGGGGGTGGATGACGCGAATGGCCATCGTAGCCGAAAAGATGAACCACCACCCCGAATGGTTCAATGTCTACAACCGAGTTGAGGTCACGCTGACGAGCCATGACGTTGACGGCCTGAGCGAGCGCGACCTTAAGCTTGCCGATAGGATGGATGCCTGAGCCGGGCAATTGCCTGCCAACAGAAGATCATGTCTCCGGATGTTGACGAACGAAATGCTCGGCAACCAGGGGAACATGCCGGGCGGTCGGCGTCAGATCATCTCGAGAAGCGCCTCTCCCGCAGTGAGGCTGCAGACGCCGCTGTCCTCTTCGACCTGGAGAATCTTGATTTCTCCGTCCTCGATCAGCATTGCGCAACGCGTCATGCGATCCTTGAGACCGACGGCGAGCACGCTGAACGCAAGATCAAGACCCTTCGCAAGTTCGCTGTTCCAGTCGGCCAGCATCGTGATGCCGGCCGCGTCCGCGCCCGAGGCCTTGCCCCAATGCTCCATCACGAGCACGTCGTTGGCTGCGACGCAAATGATCTCGTCAATTCCCTTCGCCCGGAAAGCACCAGCGGTGCGGACAAAGCTTGGCAGATGCGCAGTGTCGCAGGTTGAAGTGTAGGCACCGGGCAATCCAAACAGCACCACTCGGCGCCCGGCCGTCCGTTCCGAGATGTCGACTTCGGTAACGTCGCTTCCCGCCTTGTGCAAAAGCGTAGCCGAAGGAATTCTGTCACCCACTTGGGCCATCGTCTGAGTCTCCCAATTGCCAATTTCGTTGCCGAGGTTATATGCCTTTTGACGATAGAAGCCAGTGGTCAACGTGGATGAGTGGAATTCTGATCATCGGAGCAGGCCAAGCAGGGGCATCCCTCGCCGAAAAGCTGCGCGCGGAAGGATTTGGCGGCGAAGTGACGCTGATCGGTGACGAGCCCGTGCCGCCATACGAGCGCCCTCCATTGTCGAAAGCCTACCTGATGGGCGAGATGGTTGAGGAGCGCCTCTATCTGAGACCTCCCTCGATTTACGACGACAAGGGCATCGGGCTTCGCCTGGGGGCTCCCGTAGACACCATAGACGTTCGCAAGAAGACAGTGACGATAGGAGATGACAGCCTGTCCTACGATCAACTCGCACTTGCGGTTGGATCTGTTCCGAACCGCTTGCCGCGGGCAATAGGTCGTGATCTGGCAGGCATCTACACTGTACGCACTCTGGCCGACATTGGCCGAATCCGCCCGCGCTGCCGCCAAGGCGCGCAAGTGCTCGTGGTGGGCGGCGGCTATATCGGGCTGGAGGCGGCGGCCGTGGCTGCCAAGCTCGGGCTGAAGGTCACGCTTGTCGAATTGACCGAGCGCATCCTGCAACGTGTGGCCGCAGGCGAGACGTCGGATGTGATTCGTGCGGAACATCAGGCTCACGGTGTCGACATTCGGGAAGGTGTCGGGGTTGAGTGCTTGACAGGAGACGGTCGTGTCTCAGGTGCGAAGCTTACGGACGGATCGACGATTGACCTGGATTTCGTCATCGTGGGAACCGGAATCCGTCCCGACACTCGCCTTGCAGAGGCGGCTGGAATCGATTGCGACAACGGCATTTTTGTGGACGAGTTCGGACGTACCTCGGCCGAGGATGTCTGGGCCGCCGGGGACTGCACATGCTTTCCGTACAAGGGGAACCGGTTGCGGCTAGAATCAGTGCAGAACGCGATTGATCAGGCGGAGGCCGTTGCCGCGAACATGCTGGGCGCTCAATCGCCATACGTGCCTGTCCCCTGGTTCTGGTCCGACCAGTACGATCTGAAACTCCAGATTGCAGGCTTGAGCACCGGTTATGACAGGGTCGTGTCGCGCAAGTCCGAAAAGGGGCGGAGTCACTGGTACTTTCTGGGCGAACGGTTCCTGGCCGTGGATGCCATCAATGCGCCTCGCGATTACATGGTAGGCAAGCGGCTGCTCGAAATGGCCAAGAACGTCGAACCGGCTCAAGTTCAGGATCCGGAATCGGACTTGAAGGCGCTATTGAAGGCATGAGGATCATCGGGGGCCGCTTGCGGGGCTTGAAGCTTGCCGCTGTTGGCAAGAGGAGAGCCGGATCGCAACTACGGCCAACGACTGACCGGGTTCGCGAAAGTCTCTTCAACCTTCTCCTAGGCGGACGATTCGGCGATCCGGTGACCGGTGCCCGCGTACTGGACTTGTTTGCCGGCACAGGCGCGCTTGGCCTTGAAGCACTTTCGCGAGGGGCGGCATTCGCAACGTTCGTGGAGAATGGACGCACGGCCTCGAAGATTCTTCTGGAGAATATTGCAAGGGCGGCAGTTGAGGAGGAAACACGCCTGGTTCGCGGCGACGCGACTCGTCTCGTGCCGACGCCAGGAGAGCCGGCGACCCTGGTATTCCTCGATCCACCATTTCGACAGGCACTTGGAGGACCCGCGCTCATTGCGGCTCGGTCAGGCGGATGGATTGCCGATGGAGCATTGATTGCCTGGGAGGAAGCCAGCGAGGTTGCACCTCCTCTGGGAATTTCCAGGATTGACTCCCGCAAATACGGCGACATCTGCCTGACCATTTGCAGGACGGAAGCGCCAGGCGCTTGAGGCGTGAGACTTATGCTATGTTTTCCGACATAAGGGATTCCCAACAATATACCATTGGAACGCATTTTTGAGATCGCCATGAAGGCTGTTTCGTTCCTGCAAGCCTTTGGCATAAGGCAGTCAATAGGCGTCTGTCCGCGGCCCGGCGAGACAGGCGAGAAAGTTACTGGCTTGGCTGCCCTGCTGCCTGCGAAAGGAACTTAAGCCATGCACGTAACGGCTTTGTTGCAAAAACATTTTGGAGTTGCCGGGGGCGTGGTCTGACGCCACTTCTCCTCCGAATCCTTGCTGGATCGTAGTTTGTTCGAACTCCGCTCCAAGTAGCGACATCAACTCGCTCATCATCTCTGGCCCGGTCCCGCTGGTCCGCCCGACACTGCACCTGTGCCAGATCGCCGAAGCCTTGCGTGAAAAAGGACGTCGACCTGGTCGTGCTCGACCAGAACTCCGACACCTCCGACGCCACGGGGCGGCTTCTGATCAACATGCTGGGCTCCATCGGCCAGTTCGAAATCGAAATCAGCGACGAGCGCCAGAAGGACGGGATCAAGAGGGCCAAGGATCGGGGCGTGCACTTCGGCAAGCGGCCCGCATTCGCGGCGGACCAGGTCACGGAACTCCGCCAAAAGCAAAAGCAGCGTCGGCAGCCAGCATTTCGCGGGAACACCAAAAGGCCGGGGGTCAATCAGCAAACGTTGCAAATTCCGAACAACACGTCGGCGCTCGACTGTCCAAATCGGAATCAGCGTGGGGAAGCGCTGGGAAGGCGACCCAGCAGCATTGACCTCGTCGTGCCTCCGAAGTAACCAAACAAGACAGCGACGCTCCTTCGGTGCTCGAACAATCCGCACTCGCGGTTTACCCGTGTACGTGAGAAATTGAGCTTCAAATGATCCGCAAACTAGGCAAACCGCGTCGCACAAACCCCCCAAAAGTCACAAGTAGGTTGGAGAAATGGAATCGAACACCAACGAGTCTTTAGCCAAGGTGCAAACGCACCTGACCGCCGAGTGCTTCAACAAGCTCTTCATTGGCGGGGAATTCGTTGATCCTTTGGACGGCGAAAAGTTTTCCACTCATTACCCCGCGACAGGCGAAGTCGTGCATGAACTCCCACGCGGCAAGGCGAACGACGTGCAGGCGGCCGTCGCCGCCGCCGAGTCGGCTTGGGCGGAAGGCACCTGGGCGAACATGGCGGCCGCCGAGCGCGCCAAGATCGTTTCCATGATGGCGCAAGGGATTGAAGACCATGTCGAGATGCTCGCCGAGATCGAAGCCGCCGACGTCGGCAAGCCTTTTCGACAAGCGGCCATGGCCATCGGCGGCGCGGCTGGCGAGGGTAAGTACTGGTGCTCACTCGGTGCCGTGCTCGACCAAGCGCAGGACGTGCCGGTGAACTCCGGCGGCGGTGAGGGCGGCGTGCCGCCCGAGGAATGGGACGTCGTATACAGACGAGATCCGATCGGCGTAGTCGGTCTGATTTCCGCCTGGAACTACCCGCTCAACGTCGCCTTTCGCAAAGTGGCGCCGGCACTGGTCGCCGGCAATTGCGCGATTCTGAAGCCCTCAGAAATCGCCGGCCTTTCGTGTATGTTCATCGCCAAACTTGCGCGGGACGCAGGCGTTCCACCGGGCGTGTTCAATCTCATCACCGGCGACCGAGATGCTGGCGCGGCGCTAGCCGCCTCGCCGTCGGTGTCGATGATCTCGTTCACCGGTTCATCGCTTACCGGCAGCAAGATCATGGAAGCTTGCGCACCCAAATTGTCGCAATGCGCTCTGGAACTCGGCGGCAAGTCAGCGCTGGTGGTTTTCGATGACGCCGATCTCGATCTCGCGGTCGAAACGACCATGAAGGGCTTCTTGACCAACGGCGGCCAAATCTGCACTGCGCACACGCGACTCGTGGTGCACGAAGACATCAAAGCGCCGCTGCTCGAGAAGCTGAAGATAGAGTTGGAGAGACTTCCCTTTGCGACTGATCCAATTACCGAAAAAGACCGTGGCGACCGTGCTTGGGAGGCCGGTATGACTGATGTCGTGCAGCCCGTGGTATGCGAGTCCCAGTATCAGAAGGTCCTCGGCTTTCTCGATGACGCCAAGGCGTCGGGGATCGAAGTTCTCACCGGCGGTGGTTCCCCCGATTCGAGTGCGGTCGACAATGCCGAGGGGTACTTCATCCAGCCGACCGTACTGACGGATGTGCCGCGCGACTCGGACGTCTGGCAGAAAGAGGTTTTTGGACCAGTGCTTTCAGTGCGCTCGTTTTTCACTGAAGCTGAAGCGGTCATGGAGGCGAACTCCACCGCTTTCGGTTTGGCCTCGACTGTGATGTCGTCCGATCCAGCCAAGGCGCGACGTGTGGCTAACCGCATCCGTGCCGGCGCCGTTTATGCAACGTCCACCGGCGAAGGCTTATTGGCCGAACATCCCGCCGTTTCCCGGGGCGGGTTCGGTTGTTCCGGGGTCGGTCGAGAACTGGGCATCGGCGGCCTGCACGAATACACCGAACTCAAGAGCGTCAATTACACGGGTTTTTCGCTAGCGCAAGCGAATGCTTAGCTTCGAGAATCCCAATGTTCACCGGTCGCCACGCGCGTGGCGACCTCCCGTTCGGTGCTGGCAGACTAATTCGAACTCGTCTCCACTAGGACAGTGGCACTGCCCCTCATGACGCGCAGAGACCGCGCCATTCCAGGAGAGCGGCGTCGCGGTTTCGCTTGAAATTATGTCTTGAGTAGAGGCTGCGTTCTGAATTGAAGAGGTTGTGGTTCGAGGCTTGGACGGCGACGAATTTCCGAAGACTTCGCATGTGCCGGAAGCGGAACATCGCCAGTTCTCGTCGCCGGAACGACAGGTGAGAATTTTCAGCCCGATTGTTCAACCAGCAGCCACAAACTTGCCTGTCCTAGTTGGAGAATGCCGCCAATCTCGTGCACGAGATTGGCGGCATTCTCGAAAAGAGCTAATCTATGTTCCGCATTGATTTGAACCAAAACCGGTTGTTCCGCCTATCCCAGCAGCGCTTTGCTGATCCAACCCGCTGCTACACCCTACCGGGTCGCCTTAGTTGTTTGATCTCGAACTGAATTCGAACGCATAGAATTATGGAAAAGGCCCAATGATGTTAAGGATCATCGGAACATTCCGATTAAATCTGCGGGGTCAACTGTAACGGGGACTCTGAATACTACGTCGGCTGCCGCCTTTCCAACGTGATTTACACAGACAGGAAACACAGCCTGTCAGCCACGTGACCCCGAGGACTTTGGTGGTTCCCATGTTGATCGAGGCTGGGCGTTGGCATATATTGCCAACAAGGAGGTGTGCTCGATGGTCACACGCAATGTCGTTCTCACCGACGCCCAGGATCAGCTGGTTCGGACACTTGTCGCATCTGGGCGTTACCAGAATGCAAGCGAGACCATGCGCGCTGGCCTTCGATTGCTCGAGCAGGAAGAGGCGCAGCTCGCTGAGCTCCGGCAGGGCCTGATGGAAGGTCTTGAGCAGGCGAACCGCGGTGATCTTGCCGAAGGGAGTGGGGAGGACGCCGTCCGTCGGGCCTTTGCGAAAGCACGCGCGACCTCATGAACCGATCTTTACGGCTGACGCGCCGTGCGGAAGTCAGCCTTGCCGAGATTGCCAGATGGACGATCGAGAATTTTGGGCACAGGCAGGCCGAGCTTTACGAGACTGAGCTGCTCAGCCGTTGCGACGCGATCTTGAACAGCCAGGCGCATAGCCGGAGCTGCGCGGTTCTCGTGGATGCCGCTGACGATCTCAGGTTTGTCAGGGCAGGGGAGCACTTCCTGGCGTATCTGGACCGGCCAGACGAAGTCGTCATCGTTGACATACTGCACTCCCGCAGCGATCTGCCCCGCCATGTTGCCGCACTGACGGCGCTCAAGCACGAAGGATCCTGACACGCTTCAGAGTCCTGCGGCCTTGGTCAGGTTCACTCGGAACCGATCACGCCGAAACTGATCTGGACGGAGAGTACCGCCCATCTCGTGCACGAGATAGGCCGTACTCTCGCTGAAGCAGGCCGCGTCGATCCAACTCCGTCCTTTGGCGGAGCGATAGAACAGCATTCCCGATCGTAGGGTCAGGACCGCAGTTGACGAAGTAAACCGGAAATACAGGTTGCCCCAGGATCGAGAGATGCCCTGGACGCCTCGGGCGAAGGTGAGACCGAAAGATCGAAGGACAGCACTGTGCTGCTCCATTTATTTGCTTTACAAAACCATAGCCGGGCAATGTCGGTGGGTGCAAATCAGCAGGGCTGCTTGAAATGAACCTGGAATTGGAATTCCAGCTATTTTCGACGACGACCTGGATGCCAATCGGCATTAGTCGGAAGACGGGGCAGTGACTTATGAAAAAGGCATTTCGCAGACTTATTGCAATTGGGGTGGTTGTTGCGGCCGTTCTTTTCTGCCTGCGGGTTCTGTTTCCGCTCCCGGACATCTCTGATCGCGGCGCATCCTTCAGCTCACCGGCGGATGGCACCACACCCCTTGGCCGCTTCATGATTGCAGAGCAAAGCCAGCATCCTGAAGGGTTCACGGGCGTCCGGTCACTAGAACGCAACGATGATGCCCTGATCAGCCGTCTCAGCCTGATCGAAGAGGCCGAAGTCTCCCTCGATGTGCAATACTACATCTGGCACGATGACGTGTCCGGTGTGATCATAAACTAGAGGACAAGATCGCCGCAGGCACCGTTTCTCACTGTTGCCTTTTCCTGTTAAGACCCTTGTTTACCGTCACATGACGGGCAAGTCAAGCAACAGGAGCTGGCACACGCCGCAAGGCATGGCTCCGGAAAAAATTGAAATTGGGGAACATTGACGCGTCCCACAGTTGCCTCGGACACGGATTCGTGGCATCAGGCACGCGTCAGGAATTCCGGGAGAATCCAGATGAAGCCGACCGGGAATGTGTCGCGGCCGGGAGCGCCGAATCGGCGGGAATCGGCGCGATGAGCGCCACCCGCAGGCAGCGCGGCCTGATGGCCACGGACGCCGAGTGGGAGCGGATCTCAAAGGCCGCCGCCGCGAGCGGCATGGAGCTCTCGCGGTTCGTCGTCTTCCGCGCCCTGGCCCCCGACGGCCTGCCGGGAGAGGTCGTCCGCCGCGCGGTGCGCGAGACGCTCGTGCTTTCGATCCTGGAGGAGCGGCGCCTGCGCGAGGCCGGCGCCGGCGCGGCCTGGGAGGACGCCTGCGACGCGGTCGACGCGTGGATCGATTCGGAGG
>JAJEFO010000032.1 GCA_022820365.1 Silicimonas sp. | reverse complement strand
GACCTCGATCACCAGGGACAACGTCGACAACCCGGGTCTTTGGGGCAACCAGTAGACAACGGCCAGCACTGAGCCTGACGGAGAGCGCGACCGAGGCGTTGCGCTCTCCGACGCTGGGAACAATCTTGGCACCAGCGCAATGGTCGGAAAAGATGACCGCTCAAATTGCGACTTCTTTCGTTGCGGGAAGCGCTATGGGCCGAACCGGTAAGTTCTCATCGCTCGATATACGGCATTGCGACAAAGTACCCAGACATCATGCAGCCCAACCTATGGCGTCCGTGCATAAGCAGACTTGACGCGACGCAGAGGAATGGACGACTCGATAGATGCCACCCCGTCGACCTTGGTCAATTTGCCGACGAGAAAAGTCTCGAAGTCACGGAGATTTGTCGTAACCACACGCATCAGGTAATCCCGGTTGCCCGTCATCAGCCAGCAATCAACGACCTCGGGGAATTGGAGGATCGCACTTTCAAATGCTGCCAGGGCATCGTCGATTTGCTTGTCCAGCTGCACGGACACGAAGACCGAGATGTCAAAACCAAGTGCCGCTTCATCAATCCGGGCGCCATAGCCGGTGATTGCGCCCGCGGTTTCCAGTCTTTGCACGCGGCGCGCGGTTGGCGTCGGGCTCAACCCAATCTGCTCACTCAACTGCTGCATTGATATCCGTCCATCGACAAGAAGCACATGCAGGATTCGAGTGTCGATTTGATCAAACGTAGCTGACTTCATCACTTTCTCCGATTTCTTCAGAGGTTTCCGCTAGTATTTTGCTGATTTTGTTCGAAAGCGCCGGGAAACTGCAAGCAAGAGTCGCTAGTATCCCGGAGTAACAAGGGCGCGTCGGCAAGCGCCGGGCACAACGATTGGGATCTTCGCGTGAACGTCCTGAAACCCTCCGAACTTAGCTATCTAAAGATGATCGAAAAGCGATTGCTGTGGTTGTCTCATTGGATGATTCACCATGCCAACAACGTCCGGCCCAAGGTGGACGGAATTAAAGTTGGGGGGCATCAGGCGCCTTCGGCGTCGATGGTATCGATCATGACGGCACTATACTTCAGTGCCCTCAAGCCGGAGGACCGCGTCGCGGTCAAGCCGCATGCCAGTCCGGTCTTTCACGCGATGCAATACTTGATGGGCAACATCTCCCGCAAAAAGATGGAAAACTTCCGCGGCTTCTCGGGGGTCCAGAGTTATCCAAGCCGGACCAAGGATGTGGACGACGTGGATTTCTCGACCGGGTCGGTCGGGCTGGGCGTGGCCTTCACTGCATTTGCATCGATTGTTCAGGATTACATCCGTGCCAAGGAGTGGGGCTCGGAAGGCCTGGTGGGGCGCATGGTCGCATTGGTCGGTGACGCAGAACTCGACGAAGGCAATGTCTACGAAGCCCTTCAAGAGGGCTGGAAGAACGACCTGCGCAACATCTGGTGGATCATCGACTACAACCGGCAATCGCTGGACGGAATCGTGCGCGAAGGCCTGTTCGAGCGGATCGAGAAGATCTTCGACACGTTCGGTTGGGATGTTGTCCGCGTCAAGTACGGTACGGCACAGCGCAAGGCGTTTGCGGAACCCGGTGGCGAAAGGCTGCGAGATTGGATCGATGCCTGTCCGAACCAGGACTATTCGGCACTGACATTCATGGGAGGCGCAGTTTGGCGGAAGCGCCTGCTGGACGATCTTGGTGATCAGGGCGAAGTGTCGGCACTGATCGAACGGAGATCGGATGACGAACTGGCTGCGTTGATGGAGAACCTTGGCGGCAACTGCGTCGAGACAATGGCAGAGACTTTCGCAGCCATCGACCATGACCGGCCGACCTGCTTTCTGGCGTATACAATCAAGGGCTGGGGCACGCCCATCGCAGGACACAAGGACAACCACAGTGGATTGATGAACAAGACACAGTTTGCCAAGTGGCAATCCCTCATGGGAGTCGCAGTGGGCGACGAATGGGAGCCATTTTCAACCGTGCCGGATGTCGCAGAACTACGGAAATTTCTGCCACGCGTCCCCTTCTTCAGCAGAGGAACCCGACGCTACTCCGATGCGAAGGTCCCAGTGCCAGGAATTTCTGTGGACACGTCCCGCGAGGTCTCTACGCAGATGGCATTCGGCAAGATCCTTGACGACTTGGCCAAGGGCGACAGCCCTCTGGCTGAACGTATCGTCACCACCTCACCAGATGTTTCAGGCACGACGAACCTTGGCCCCTGGATCAACCGTCGCAAGCTGTTCGCGCGATCCAGCCAGGCGGATGCCTTCATCGAACACCGCATACCCTCAACCGCGAAATGGGAATTTGCGCCAGAAGGGCAGCATATCGAGTTGGGCATTGCCGAGATGAATCTGATGCTGCTTCTTGGAGCCGCAGGCCTGTCGCATTCGCTGTTTGGCAAACGGTTGATCCCCATCGGCACAGTGTATGATCCCTTTATTTCTCGCGCGCTCGATGCGCTGAACTACGCCTGCTATCAGGATGCGCGGTTCATCCTGGTCGGCACACCTTCCGGGGTCACATTGGCCCCAGAAGGCGGCGCGCATCAATCCATCGGGACACCGCTGATTGGGATGAGCCAGGATGGATTGGCCGCGTTCGAGCCGGCCTTTGCCGACGAATTGGCCGTCATCATGGAATGGGCGTTCGACTATCTTCAACGGGATGGAGATGGCAACCCGGATGAACATACTTGGCTTCGCGATGAAACCGGCGGGTCGGTATATTTGCGGCTGTCAACAAATTCGCTCGAACAGCCCGGAAAGCGCATTGACGACGATTTTCGGCAAGGCGCTGTCGATGGGGCCTACTGGTTGCGAAAGCCAGGGCCGAACTGCGATGTTGTGATCGCCTATCAAGGTGCCATCGCCCCCGAAGCCATACGTGCGGCCGGGTTGATCGGTGAAGCGCGGCGGGATGTCGGCGTGCTGGCCGTTACCTCTGCAGATCGGCTGAACGCAGGCTGGACAGCTGCCCAGCGGGCGCGCACCCGTGGCATTGCAAACGCCCAATCTTTCGCTGAACGACTGCTGACTGGTCTCCCGCGCCATTGCAGATTGGTGACCGTGATAGACGGGCATCCCGCGACACTGTCCTGGCTGGGAAGCGTCTCCGGCCATCAAGTGGTGTCGCTGGGCGTCGAGCATTTCGGTCAAACCGGCACCATCGGCGACTTGTATCGTCACTATGGGATCGACGCCGAAAGCATCGTGAGGCGAGTCGACAAACTAACGTCGGGCAAGCCGATTGGGCGACCACTCAACTGCCGGTGACAGCCGCGCCGTTGCGTAAGGTGCAAGGCGCAGCGAGGCTGCATCGTCCATTTTCCTGCCAGGAGAATCCAGGAAGTCCAGCCTCAGAACATCCGAATATCGGGCGTGATCCAGGAAGTGCAACACCGCGGAACCGTGCCAAGGGTCGATGCGCACATCCCGTTCTTCCGCTGTCAGGTTTGCCAGCCACAGCTCGGGACCGGCAGGGGTTTCAATGCCCAATCCTGCGATAGCATCCGGGTCACTTATGGTCGTTGCGATTGAGTGGCGGGACTTGTGTTCCGCCAATCCCCTTAGCACGTGAAATGCCGGAGTAGCCTCCGCTGACGGATATTCCGGCGGCTTTCGGTCGCCTGGGCCGAAAGTCAGCCCTTGCGGACCTGTAAGGGACGCAAGCGCCACGGCGTCCAGCCCCGCTTCTGCCGCTGCTGCCACAAGCCCCAAAGCCCATGACGCGCCAAATATGCCTCGCTGTCTCGGGTCGCTTTCTGCAAGGCAGATCCGTTCATCCGTTGGGTTCGCCGAGACGGCGGCACCATAAGGGTTCACTCTCGAGGATATCCAGGAAGGCCCAAGGTGGTACGGGGTGGACCCAATCATGGCCCTAGCAGAATCGAATATCCATTTTGCGGCCTCAAGATTTTCCATCACCGATTGGTCGTCGGACGCATGGACCGCCGGGCAAACCGCGTGCGTGACGAAGTCGAACACCCCATGCGGGACCGGCAATCGGTTCAATTCGGCGAAGAAGGCCACCATCCCTCCACCAATTGGAATGTCTGGAAACGCCCTTCGGGCAGCGGTGGCCATTTCCAAATAGCTGGGGCCTGAAGGTCGAGGGTCCCCGGGCTGGAAGGACATCATGTCGTGGGCTTGGGTAACAGCAACTGCCGCAGGACAGATGTCGTTGCGGCTTAGCGCAGTGGCCAACTCTTCAAGTTCCAGTTCTGCGCTGTTCGTCGCAGACAATATCATCTCGAGGTGCAAGGGGGTGTCTGTCATCCGAGCGATTGTCTTCAAGTCTGCCACCTGCCGATCCAGGTCAAATTGCCGACCGTCGATGCGCATAACCAGGTATGCCGGTTTGGCATGATTCAACTGTCCAACGAATTGGGAAAGGTCAGTCGGCGGATCCATGGGCATTGCAGTTCCCAGGTCGGGCAGCACTCCGGCACGATCCCCCAGTGTCACAATGATTTCCGGGCGATCTGAAGACACGACATTGGCAGCAGGATTCCCTGACACGGTCACTCTCACAGATTGCGTGACGCGCTCGTCTTGGGCAATCACGTACGGCCACGGATCAAGCAGTGAACCCGAATAGGTCTTGTAGGAAGCGTCCATCCAATTCCGGTGGTCCTCCACTTCAAATTTGGCGCCTTTCATTTGGATCGCGACCCTCAGCCCGGGCCCAAGATCATGCGTCAATGACCGAATGTCGAAAATTGGTTGCCCCGGGCTGATCCGTTCCGGAAACGTCTGCCGGGTTTGAGTGCCATCGGTGTGGGTTACATCAACAGGCTGACCGACCACGTGTTTCAACGGATGCAGGATCGTGAACCCTGTCCGATTGGTCGCGAAATCCGTCGCCGCAATTGCAGAAACGGAAAACGACACAACTCCATTCGAAGAGCCTTCAATGTCGACTGTCCCCGCAAGTCGCTGCAACCCATCGCGAAACGCCAGGTCGCAGGACAGGTGAAATCGGTTCAATTCTTGGGTGACGTGGACATTTGCGATCTCGACGGGATTGTTTCCCCAGCTTTCATTCCGCGACAGAAAGGCGATCCCGCGCAGGATCTCGATGCCGCCGTAGCGGATGTTTCGCAGCGCGCCGGCTTCCCAGGTGGCCTCCAGGAGCCCGGCCCTCAGTACCTTTCGTTCTGGCACAGGCTGCTTTGTGCCGAACAGCGAGACCATGTGCGCGTGATCCAGGCGATCAGCGGTCATGCAAATTTCGGCATAACCGACGTATGGGTTTCCGCTGCTTCGTAAGCAGCTTCTACCAGGGCGAAAGTCTTCAGATTGTCCACCCCGGACGTGTCGGCATCACGGCCACTTCTGAATGCGTCGAGAAAATGTGCATTGGCGTGCAAGACGGCCTCTTGCGAGACATGCCAGGGGTGGCTTGTCCAGGAAAGGAGAGGTGTTCCAACCGAGAGCGTTTCGGTCTTGCCGTGGGACGTGACCGACATCGTCTGGTTCGGTGCCAAAGTGATTGCCCCGTCGGTGCCCTCGATCTCCAGCATCGTCTCCGGAAACACGTCAGGCGAGCGCTTTGACTGGTAGGTGGTTTCAACGACGGAGACGGCACCCGACATGTGCCTGAGCAGCATTGTCGCGGTATCCTCACCCGTGATCTCCGGCTTCCGCTTCTGCAACTCGCACGAAAGATGTTCGACTTCGCCCAAAAAGTAGCGAGCAAGATCCAGAACGTGGATGCCCGAATCCAGGACAATCAGCCGTTCTTCTTGCGCAAGATAAGGCTGACCGGCATAGACATCGTAACCTGTTCTGAATGAAATCCTCGCCCAGTTCGCGGTGCCGATCGATCCCGCATCGAGTTCCTGCTTCACCCGTCTGATGCCGGTGCCGAAACGAAAGTTCTCGTGGACGGCCAGCCATGCGCCTTTCTCTTGCGCGAATTCAACGATTGCACGGGCTGCTTCAAGCGTCGGCGCGAGGGGCTTTTGTACTATGGATGCGATACCGCGCTTTGCAGCGATCGCCGTCAGCGCCTGGTGGCTGCGCATTTGTGTCACGATGTCAAGCAGATCAATCGCTTGCGCGTCCAGCAACTGGGCAATGTCAGCGTACCAGGGAACGCCAAACTTTTTGCCTGCTGCATTGGCCCTTTCGTGGTCAAGGTCGCATACTGCGGCAAGCTCCGCGCCGTGGTCGCGGAGATCGGACCACGCGTGAAGATGGTTCTGCGCGTAGAAGCCGCACCCGACCACTGCGACCCTTGCGCTTTGCTTTTGCGGCATCCTGTCCTCCAAAATGGTATGACAATATATATGTGCATAGTATCATATTGACATACCGAAACAACTTCTGTTTCCTCGAACTGACGTCAAACGGAGTCGTCAGACAAAAACCCAGAGGGAGGAATAGAATGCATTCGAAACATCTGGTTGCCGCATGTGCGCTCAGTCTTGCGCTGAGCGGTGCGGCGCAGGCAGCCGACGAGATAATCGTCGGATACGCGGCACCGTCGCTTGATGGCGCGCAGTCGCAGATACAAGGGGGCTTTCTTGTGGGTGCAGAGCAGCACGGATGGAAAGTCCTTTCCGTGACCTCGGGTGGAGACGCCCAGAAGCAGGTCAACGACATCAACGACTTCATCACCCAGAACGTGTCGGCGATTGTCGCCGTGCCGGACGACAGCGCGGGCATTTGCGTCGGCGTTGCGGCAGCGAAAGAGGCGGGCATTCCGTTTTACACGATCGACCGGGCGCCCTCGGGCTGCGTGGTGGACATGGTCGTTCTCTCGGACAATTACCTGGGCGGGCAGCAGGCGGGTGAAGCCATGGTCGCGCACCTGACTTCAAAGAACGGCTCGCCGAGCGGCACCGTCCTGGAGATCACGGGCAATCTTGCGCAAAACGTTGCGCAGCTCAGAGGTGCCGGCTTCCAGGATGTGCTCAATCAGCATGACGGCATCAACCTGATCACGCGTCCGGGCGACTGGGATGCCGCCAAGGGCGTGGAGATCGTTCGCGACGTCGCCTCGGCGCAGCCCATAGACGGGATCTACATGCATTCAGATTGCGTCTATGCCGCCGGCACCGTGCAGACGTTGAAGGAGATCGATCAGTTTGCGCCTGCCGGCGAGGATGGCCACATATTCATCGCCGGGATTGATGGATGCAGCGGCAATCTGGAACTGATCCGCCAGGGCGCCACCGACCAGACGTCCGGTCAGCCGATCCCGGACTTCGGCACGCTCGTTGCGGAATTCATGGCGAAGCAGTTCGCCGGCGAAGCCATCGAGCCTGGCCTGGTGCATCAGGAAGGTGCACTTTGGTCGCCGGGCCGGCTCGAGATGACCGACGTAGGCATGCTGCTGTACCTGAGCACGACCTCGATCACCAGGGACAACGTCGACAACCCGGGTCTTTGGGGCAACCAGTAGACAACGGCCAGCACTGAGCCTGACGGAGAGCGCGACCGAGGCGTTGCGCTCTCCGACGCTGGGAACAATCTTGGCACCAGCGCAAT
>JAJEFO010000082.1 GCA_022820365.1 Silicimonas sp. | reverse complement strand
GCTGCCAGGATGATGCGCGCCCGCCGTGCCAGTCCTTGGGCGGTTTTGCGGCGCTGTGACAGGCTTTCGAGTTGACGTTGTTCGTCTACTGACAAGGTGATCGTGACGGCGGCTCTGCTCATGTGTTGCCTCCGGGGATCGTATGCTTGCAATCGAGGGCTCTGGCTTCTGACATACACGGCTTTCTATTTTCATTCATAATCAATTGAACTTCAAGATCAGGACACTAGCTGCCGATAGGAGATATCGGTGCTTTGCGCCATTTGCTCAAGGCCGAAGTTGCAGGCATGCGCCAGGATGCTGGCATGGAGATGCGGCAACAGGTCGGGCCGGCGCGCCTCTTCGCCGGCCGCATGGACGAAATGGTCCGAGAAGTGTGTCCAGGCGTCGACCTCAAGCAGCAAGTCGCTCAGTTCCACCCGCGGCAGGCGGGCGGCAATCAGGTCTTCAAGGGCCTCGGCGCTGTCGGGGCGCCTGTCGGCCTCCAGAGGCGAGAGCACCAGGGTGCCGTCTTCGATCCGGACCGGGCTGTCTTTGCGTGCCAGGAGTTTCTCTACCTGGGCCATGCACGCTTCGAGCTCGGCGTCGCGTTCTTCGAGACGCCGGCGTCCGTCGTCGGGTGTGCCGGTCTGGCGGATCACTTCCGGGCGGTAGCCGGGCCACTGCGCGGGTGGGATGAGGTATCCGGGTCGGCATAGCGTCGGCTCTGTTCGACCCAGATATTGCCGGAGCGCAGGGCGCTGCGCAGGTGCCAGAGGGTGCAGAGCTCGTAGTAGCGGCGGCTGAGACCGCCTTCGGCGGCGCGGAGATAAGGCCGCCATGCCTCGCCAGCGAACGTGATGGGCGCGTTCTCGGGCACCGCTCGCCGAGTCGGTGAGCAGTCGAGGTCGCGGATGACCTGGGCGGCGCGCAGTACGCTGTCATCGGGCCCCTGCGCGCGCAAGGCCAGGGTCTGGAGAAAAGCGGGTACGAACTGCCGCAGGTAGGGGTAGCGCCTGGCAAGGAAGTCGATGGCGTCATCGGGCCGTGGCCGAATCAGGTCCTGACTCTCATGGATCGCTTCGCGCAGCACCCCTTCGGGGACGCGCGCGAAGCTGGCCGAGCGCACCTCGGCGTCGTCGATACCGGGATCGAGCAGCACGCGCCCGAGTTCCCGAAACAGCCGGAGGGCTTCGCTGGTTGAGCGCGCCTTGGCCTTCTGGAACTCCTCAAGTTCCTGTTTGGCGTCGACGTGGCAGCGCCACAGGCACTGATCGAAGAGCTCCACGGCCACGTCCGTATGGTGCAGCAGCGCCTGGTGGAGAAACGCCACGAGGACCGCATAGCGTCTGCGCGCGGGCATGCGCTGCAAGGCCTGGTTGGTGGACTTCCAGCCGATGCGGGCCAGCCACTTTGCCCGGTTTGGGTTGAGGCTCGAGAGGTCCCAGCGATGGACGCCGGCGTCCCGCAGGAAGGTGATCTTGCGCAGGGCGGCGAGGATTTGCGAGGCGGCATGGGAGACGGCTTCTTGCCGCAGCCAGCTCAGCGGCGTCTGCCCCGTCGTCGCGTCAGGCTCAAGAAGGCTGTCGAGGAAGGCCTGGCGCTCGCCCCCCAGCAGCGGCGCCAGGCGACGGAAGGTCTCGTCGTGGGCCTGTTCGCGGGCGGTTGCGACGAGGCGCTCCAGGCGTGTCACGCCCGGGCGGACGATCTTTTCACGGTGGAGTTTCTCGCACGCCAGCTGCAGTAGCAGGGTGGGCTTGTCATGTTCGAGGGCGCGCTCGAGCAGCCAGGCCTGCAAGCCGTGAAGATCGAGGGGTGCGGCGCGGCGAAAACGCAGGTAAGCCTGAACGTGGCGCTCGTGATCCGTTTGCGTTCGGTGCCGTCTGGCGTAAGAGAGCAAGCCGCCCGGGTCGACCGCGAGTTGCTCGGCTACGAACGTGACCACTTGGCGGGGAATGGTCCGGAGGTCGTCAGGCACGAATCCGAGATAACGAAGACTGCACAGTTGCAGGGCGTAGCCGAGGCGGTTGTGAGGGGCTCGCTGGCGCTGGACCTCGCGCCTGTCACCATCCGTCAACAGGAAGAAGGCGTGAAGGTCGTCCTGTGGAACGGTGCCTGGAAAGCCCTGCCAGCGTTCCCGCTCGGCGTCGCTGAGAAAGTTGACGGGCATGCGCTGGTGCTCTCAAGAAAACGTCCCTTATCGTAGGTCTTATAATAGCGGCAAAAGCATGACTTCCCTACAATGCATGACGACGAAAAAAGTCCGTCTCACGATTTCATGGAATGGCCATGGCGACGATTGCCTATCTTCGGGTGTCAACCGGAACTCAGGACCTCGACCAGCAGCGGCTGGCCATCTTCGACTACGCCCAGAAGCAGCGGCTCACGGTGGACGAGTTCGTCGAAACCAAACGCTCCTCGCAGCATGCCGCCCAGAGACGGGAGCTGATGGAGAAGGTCGAGGCGCTGCAGCGGGGCGACCGGCTCATCGTCAGCGAGCTGTCGCGCCTGGGCCGGAGCCTCGGCCAGATCCTGCACGTCATTGATCGCCTGATCCACAAGGGCGTGCGCCTCGTGTCGATCAAGGAGTCCATCCGGTTCGAGGGCAAGCAGAATCTCCAGACCAAGGCGATGATCGTTCTCTTTGGGCTCTTTGCCGAGATCGAACACGACTTGATCGTGGAGCGCACCAAGGAGGGTCTGGTGGCCGCCAGGGCGCGTGGCAAGCGCCTCGGTCGGCCCAAGGGGGTACGGGGGAAGTCGAAGCTGGACGGCAGGGAAGAGGACATCCGGACGTTTCTGACAAAGGGGGTCTCGAAGGCCTCCATCGCCCGCATCATGGAGGTCTCGCCGACCACCCTGCACCACTTCGTCAGGACGCGGAAGCTTCAGGCCAGGACCGCCTCACCGAGGTGATATGACGGGGAAAAACGATCCTTAGCGACCAAAATTGTTCCATTACTATCGGACACCCTTGTTGAAGGCGACCAGATCGACGAACGTCGTTTCCGTCTTCAACTCGTCGTTTTGACGATAGCGCCGGTTCAACGCCATCCCGAAGTTCGCTACGGGGTTGCCACTGGCCGTGTACCGCAGCTCGAAGTCCGCCGTGATGTAGCCAACCAGGTTGACCGTGTTCATCTTGCTTCTCCTTTCACTGATGCACCTCTGGCGTCTTGAAGACGCAGCGGTGCGCCGTCGATTCAGATAGCTGCGCAAGGCAGACTATCGTCCTGTGCGAATGTCCTGATGGACGACGCGGGGGATTCCTGCGGAATGCAGGGATGTGTCTGGGTTGCCCGCTAAAGGAGCAGTCCCAAGGTCTGGTCGCAGGTCATGCAACCGCTGCCCGGAGGCTGGTCGTGAAGCGTCACGACCGGGTTCAGCAAAGCCGGTAAACACTGAACCGATGGAGAATGGAATCCGGCTTTCGGGAAAGGAACCCCGTGAAAACTTTCCCTATGGAGAATGGAATCGGAGTTCTTTCTGAGGTTTTGCAATCTGGCCTGACTATCGTAGAGTACGCGTCCCATTCTTCCTACCTTCCAAGACTTCCGCAGGAGGCTCTCCTATGCCGACGACTGTGGACTTCCCAACGATTGTGAATCAAGCCCTGGAGCTTTTCG
>JAJEFO010000037.1 GCA_022820365.1 Silicimonas sp. | reverse complement strand
TCGTCCTCTTCCAGAAGCTTGACGATTCCTCCCGAAAGTTCGACGACGCGTCCGACGGACGGCCAGCCTCGCCTCGTGACACTGTACGGTGCGGCAGCCACCACATGGACTGCCTCTCCGCGCAGCGCGCGTTCCAGTACTGCGACAGGGCCTCGTCGCCTGAAATCGACTCCGGATCCACCGTCACGGACAGCACGCCCGTCCGAAGGCCGTCGAAGCGGCGCTCGTTCTCGGGAGCCGGGCGAGGATTCGCGTCTCGTGCCGCAGACCCGGCAACGGCGGCCGGTGCCGGGTTCGAGGGGAACCCCGGCCCTGCAAAGCCCTCCGGGCATCCGCTCATGTCGTTCATGGCGTCCTCCTTGCATCCGGTGCGGCATGGATTGCGTCGTGGCCATCACGCGTCCCGACAGACGCGTCGTTGCCATCCACGTGACGGAGCCTGCGCGATGTTCCCGGATTGTTCAAGCCTGAATGTTGCGTTGGTTGCTCGATCGTGCGGCAGTCACGGACACGCCAAGGGGACCCCCTTCAATTTCGATAGTCTTGCCGATTGCAGTCATCTGTGTGCCAGCCGCGAATTCGGACTATTGTCAACCCGGTGGAATCGAAGGCAGGTGTAGCTGGAATGAGGCCACTCCGACAAGCTTTGGTGCTGGGCATGCTTTCCATCGGGTTCGGTGGGATGGTCACGCACGGTTCTCCGATCGAGTGTTCGCCCGCGACAGCGGATTGTCTGTTGCACGCCGCCCGGGTTGCGGCCGAGGGTCTGGGCCGGAAACTGCAGCGCGACGAAGCGCATTTCGCGATTGCAGCGGCGCTGGCCGAATTGGGGCGTCTGGCAGAGGCCGCTCAAGAGGCCGGGCTGATCGAAAGCCCCATAACGATGGCCGAGGCCGAAGCCGAATTCGTCCGGGCGGCCGCGCGGCAGGGGGCATTCGAAACGGCCTTTGAGATTGCAATGGAGATTGGCGACGCACGCAACCATTCGACCAAGGATCTTGCGCTTGAAACGCTGGCGGTCGAACAGGCGGCCCGGGGCCTGATCGACGAGGCATTCGACACCGTAATTGCGATCAACAATCCGTTCCGCAGATCAGAGGCGCAGGCGGCGATCGCGGTCTCGGTGGCGCGGTCGGGCGACATCCCCTCCGCGATGCACGCGGCGGCGCGGATTGGCATGGATTATTGGTTCACCGCGGAACAGAACCGTTTCAAGATTGCCAGCGGGCTGGTCGCGCGCAGCGAACAGTTCGACCATTACTGGTTTTACGAAGCGCTGGCGGAAATTGCCGTGATTCAATCGCGGAGCGGGGATATTGAAGCCGGATTGCAGACCGCGCTCGCAATCCCCGATCTTGCCGGGCGGGCGCGCGCCATGGCTGGAATCGCGACGGCGCAGGTGGCGCAGGGGAACATCGAGGCGGCCCTGACCACGGCGCGGCGAATCGAGGCGTCCTACGGTGATCACGAGGCGATGGTTGCAATTGCCGATGGCATGGCGGCCGCTGGGGATTTCGGAGGCGCGCTGGAGATGGCACGCGCCATTCAAGAAGCCTATGGCGATGGTTCCGCGCTGACCGCGCTTGCCGAACGGCAGGCCATGATGGGCGCCTATGATGACAGCGTTGAGACACTTTCCGAGATCGCGGTGATCGAGGATCTCGACCGTGCCCGTGCGATCGTCGCCCGCGAGTATGTCAGGATCGGCCGATCGAGTGCGGCGCTCGATATGGTGGCCAGTATTTCCAATCGAAACAAGCGGTTCGATGCAGTTCGTAACATCGCGGTGATATTGGCAACGGAAGGCAAGACAGATCAGGCACTGGACTTGGTGACGGAATTCGCAGGGCGCGCCGACGCCGAGGAACTGGTGACGGCCGTGGTCCTGGCGCAGGCGCGTGCCGGCGACTTGGACGCAGCCGTCGCGATAGCCGAAACCCTGGACGACCCGATGTTTCGCGCCATCGCGCTGGCCGGGCTGGCGGCTCTCGCGCGCTAGACCTCGACGCTGGTCCCGTCCGGTCGCGTCAAGATCGCCCGAGCGGATGGTACGGTGGACAGGATTGCCAGCGCCGCCCCTTCACCGGCGACGCAAATTGCTGTCGACAGTGCGTCGGCCAGCGCCGACTTCGGCGCGATCACGGCAACCTGTGACAAGCTCCCTGCGCTCAGACCGCTGCGGGGGTCGAATAGGTGGTTGCCGGTGCCGTCCGGCAGTGCCTGACCATAGCCGCCGGAAACCGATAGCGCTGCGTTGGCAAGTGCCACCTGGCCCGAAATGCGGCCGGGGAAACTCGGATTCACAAGCCCGATGGAAAAAGGTTGGTCATCCGGCGCCTGGCCGAGAACACGGGTTTCTCCCAGTTCGACCACCGCGCTTTCGAAACCTTCATTGCCCAGCAATTCAGTGATCCGGTCGGTGACATACCCTTGCGCAATTCCGTTCAGGCTTGCGGCCATGTTTGGGCGCCCAAATTGAATGGCACTGCGACGTGCGGTCAGGCATGTGTAGTCGACGAGAGGCAATACGCGTTCGATCAATCTCGGATCAGGTGCCCTGCTGCCGGCGTGAAGGGCCCAGAGCGGCTGAATTGTAGGGTCGAACATCCCCCGACTTGCCTCGGCGATCCGGCGGCTCAGATCGAGAACTTCGATCATGTCTCTCGAAGGGCGTTCGATCCGTCCTTCCCGGTTCAAACGCGACAATTCGCTGTCCGGTCGAAAGAGGCTGAAGATGGCCTCCAGCCGCGCGATCTCGAACTGCATGCGTCGAAGGGCGCGGCTGGCGCGTGCCGGGTCGACGCTCCAAAGCGTCATGGCCGACAGCGCACCCAGCGCCTCTCCCTGCCAGCGCACGGGCCGCGGAAGGCCTTGGGTCGACTGCAGCCCGAGAACGCCCAGCGGCACCGCCAAGCCGGCGGCGAGTATACGCAAGGTCCGGCGCCGCGAAAGGGTCACGCCGGGGTCCGCAAAAATGCGCCTGCCGAATTGAGGACGGGGCGAAGCCCTGCAGCCTGTTCCTGTTCCTTTCGCAACTTCGCTAGGGGCGGGCACCGTCGGTCATCGTAGTACTCGACCATGCAGTCGAGACACTGGAAACACTCAGCCGTGACGACCTCACCGGACGGCTCGATGGCCTTCACGGGACAGGAACGTTCGCACAGCTGACATGGATTGCCACATTCCGGGCGACGCTTGATAAGCTCGAACAGGTGCAGCCGGTCGAGGAGTGCAAGCCCCGCCCCGAGCGGGCAGAGGAAACGGCAAAAGGCACGTTCTACAAAGAGCCCGATCACCAGAAGCACGACGGCATAGGCGACAAAGGGCAGACCGCGCACGAATACGGCCGTGATCGCGGTCTTGAAGGGTTCGACTTCTTCGGCGACGGTCGCGGCATCCGGGGCCACGACGGTGAGCAGCAGAATCACCCCAAGCGCAACGTACTTGCCGTTCCATAGGACGCGTTGCGTGGGCATGGAGGGCGTCCACTGCGGCAGGTTCAGGGTCCGGGCTGCCTGTGCCAGCAGTTCCTGCAGGGCCCCGAACGGGCACAGCCAGCCGCAAAAGACGCCGCGTCCCAGCAGGACAAGCGAGATCGCGGTGTATCCCGTAAGGATCACGATCAGCGGCTCGGCCAGATAGAAAGCAAGGTCAAGGTTCACAAAGGGTGCCCTGAGATAGTTTATCAGGTGAACGATGGAGAGCTGCGCACTGGCGATCCAGCCGATCCAGACCAGCGTGAACACCAGGAACGAGATCCTGAGCCATCGATGCAACCGGCGCTGCCGGGCCAGCTGCGCCTGAAACGCCAGGAGCGCGGTCAGCAGCGCCAGAGCCGTGGCGAGGATTGCGATGTCGTACCTGCTCTCCGCCCAAGGTTCGACCCAGACCGGGGGCGGGTCCGGTTCCGGCATGAGGATCATGGAGTCGGGCAGAGTGTAGTCGAGGCCGGCCAGCACGAACCGTTCCAGTTTCCCGTCAGGTCTCACCGCGGTCGCGAAGAGGTCAGCGCGCCACGGCTGCATCGGATCGAAGCCGCTATTTGGTGGCAGCAGCAGGATGTCTGCGATCTTGCCACGCGTCACGATTATGTCCGCCTTGGTGAATCTGAAGTCGTGCTGGCCCTGCGTGACCTTCACTCTATCCAGCAGGAAACCGTTTGACAGGTTGTTGTACCGCGTTCCGCGGTGGTCGTAGACGCCGCCCAGCGTGGCAACGAAGATGCCTTGGGTGCCCGAGGGCCAGCCATTTGTCAGTTCGTCAAAGGGTTCCAGCCCGGCGCCGTTGCGCCCGACCTTTGGCGGATTGGCGTAGCCGGTCACGAAGTCGATGTAGGTGTCGTCCGGTCCGCCTGACATGGGCACCTCTGGCAGCAGGTCGCCAACCCCGGCGCGCGCCATCACCTCGGCCAGCTTTGCGTTCGTTACATGCGCAAAGGCCAGTCCACCGTCAGCGACAAGCTGCTCTTGGCTCATTGGCTTGAAGTTGATCATGTCGATGGTCGGCTCGGTGATCACGATCTCTTCGGTGCGATAGCGCTGCACCATGCGAGCGCCTTCCTGCACCGCGTTTCGCATGGCGCGTGCGGATATGGTCGCTCCGGCCACGAAGTCCGGCGGCAGTCCGCTTTCCGCTCCGAGCCGCGCCTCGCTGCCCTCGATGGCTTGCAAAAAAGTGACGAGAAGCGCGGAACGGCGGGCGTCGTTGATCAGGTAGGGTTCGCGGTGGAATAGGACCACCGCACCCGTAATCCGGCCGTCCATCGTGACACCCGCTACGACGTCGAATGGCGTGCTCGAATAGCCCGGAGCACGCAGCACATCGAGAGTGGAAAAGACATATCCCGCCATCTCCTCCCTGCGAAAGGCGGCGGCGGCAACAGGCCCGTCGTCCTTCACCATTTCCAGCCGGGTGATTCCGGGAAAGACCGCGGACATCACTTCAGGAGTCAGTCGATCAAGCAGCGATGGCGTCTCGCGTGCGTCGCTTTGTGCCCATATCGGCGTCAGGCCGACTAGCCAGGCCCCAAGCGCGAGCGCCAACAACCCCGGCAGCCGCCAGGTGCGCGGCAGCCAATTCCTAGCAGTCCCTGTCTGCACTGCGTCCGTCCGGCATCAGGGTTTTGCACAAGATCGCGTTGTCGAGAGCGGTATGTTCCATTTTGGTGCCGCCCAGATTGGCGCGCGCAAGCGAGGCGTGCCTAAGGTCGGTCCGGTGCATGATTGCACCCGCGAGGTTGGCCGAAAAGAGGTTCGCACCGCCCAGGTCCGACCCGGTCAGATCGGCGCCGGTCAGCGTCGCTCCGGTCAATATGGCTCCGGTCAGGTCGGCGTCGTCCAGCCTGGCACCATCCAGCAGGCTGTAGAAGAGGTTTGCCCCCCGAAGGTCGGCCCCAGTCAATGTCACCCCCGACAGATTTCCGCCGATCAGAATGCTGTAGGATAGCCGGGCATCTGTCAGATCACTTCCGCCAAGGTTCGACGCCCGAAGATCGGCCTTTGCGAGGTTCGCGCCGGTCAAGTCACAGGACAGGCAGGTCAGCGTGCTGCGAAACCGGTTTAGATCGTCCGGATCCCACGCCCAAGCCAGGATTGGCAAAATTGCAAGAAACGCCGCTGCCGGAACTGCCTTCAAGGGAGGCGGTCACTCAAACATGCAAGAGATGGCTCATGGTCACCGACGACGGATCCGGCCATGACGGCATCTTGAAAGCATGCGCCGATACTAAGGGAAGGAGCCGCAGCGGCTCCTTCCGATTTTCGCCCTAGAGGGAGGACGGGCGTTCCCGGAGCCCATCGAGCCCCGCAATTCGTCACAATTCCGCCTTCGCCAGCGGCGTGGAGCGGATCCGCTTGCCGGTTGCGTAGTAGATCGCGTTGGCAACCGCGGGCGGGGTCGGTGGACCGGTCGGCTCCCCCAGGCCACCCCACCACTGATCCTCCGACATCTCCATGTGCACCTCGATCTCGGGAGGCGTATCCGGCATCTTCATCACCTGGTAGCTGTCGAAGTTCGTGTTCACGATCCGACCGTCGCGGATGACGAGGCCACCGAACATGGCGTGGGACAGTTCCCAGATCGCCGAGCTTTCGGCTTGTTCGCGCGCGCCTAGCGGATTGATGACGTAGCCGCTGTTGAGGTAGAAGTCCAACTTGTCGATGAAGATCTGGCCGCGGCGGCTAATCGCCACGGTGGCGACGCAACCGGCAACGGTGCCGTGCGATTCGACCACCCCAATTCCCATGCCTTCACCCCGACCCAAATCGGTCGTCCAGCCGGACTTTTCCTTCATCGCCAGCAATACGCGCTGCCACGGCTCGTTGCCCTCGGTCATCTTGATCCGCCAATCCAGCGGGTCCCAGCCGCCGGCTTGGGCCAACTCATCGACCATTTGCTCGACTATGAACCCGGTGGAGTTGGCGCCCGGTGCCCTGTGATAGCCGATCGGGATATGGTTCTGGACCGCGCTGTATTCGTGGCGGCGGCTCGGCACCAGGTAGGGCATGTTGGCCACACCGCGCTGCGAGAAGGCGGGAAACTTCTCGTCGCCCACGAAATGGGTTACGAGAGCTTCGGGAAGACCATCCTCGCCAAGCGCGGCCTTGTAGGTCCCCCAGACAGGTGGGCGCTGGCTGTCCTGCGCGACGTCTTCCTCGCGCGAACGGATTACCTTGACCGGTAGTCCAACCGCCGCCGAAATGGCGGCTGCTTGCCGGTGCACATCCATGTTGTAGCCGCCACCGAAGCCGCCGCCCAGATAGGTCTGGTTCAGAAACACGTTCTCGGTGTCGCGCCCAAGTTGGTCGGCAACCTCGTTCAGCGAACGAGCGATGTCTTGGGTAAAGGTCCAGACGTCGACCCTGTCGTCCTTCACGTCAGCTACGGCACAGGGCGGCATCATTGTCGCGTGAGTTTCGAACGGCCGGTAGTAGACTTCGCCGATTACCTGATTGGCAGAAGCCTCAATGATCCCGTGCGCCGCATCGTGATTCACGCCACGGTCCAACCTGCGGCCGACATTGCCGTCCTCGTTGAGTACAAGTGCCCCAGGTTGCGATATCAGCTGCATCGCCTCGGCCATCTGGCTTTCGGTGCTGATTGAAGCGCCCCGGCCATAGTCCCATACAATGGGCATGACCGCCAAGGCGTTCTGTGCCTGATACCAGCTGTCGGCCACGATCGCGACGCCGCTGCGCAGGTCGGTGAAGGCCGGCACTTCCTTGACCTGCTCGAGCTCAACCGCCGCAATGACGCCAGGCATGTCCTTGACCGCGTCGAAATCGTAGCTCACCAGCCGACCTTCGGGCACAGGACAAGCCATCGCTGCGGCATGGACCATGCCGGGAACGACCACGTCGATTGGGTAGGTTGCGGTCCCGTTGGTCTTGAGCGGCACGTCCAAACGCGGGATGTCCCTGCCAAGAAGCCACCAGTCGCCGTAGGCCTTGATCGTCGGCTCTTCATCGAGCGTTACGGCTGCGGCTTCGGCCGCGAATTCGCCGTAAGTGCCCTGAATCGTGCCCTGCTCCGCGTGCTCGGTCGTGAGCCAGCCTTGCTTCGCGGTCACCTTGTCCACCGGCACTTGCCAGCGATTCGCTGCGGCCACCCGGAGACGCTCGCGGGCCGAGGCACCGGCCTGCATCATGTACGGGTGACGGCGCGAAACTGTTGTGGACCCGCCAGTGGACGTCGTCGTGTAGAGATTGTCATTGTTCACATGGCGGTTAGCACTTGCATAGACATGCCGGACGTTTTCCCACGGTATGTCAAGTTCCTCTGCCACCATCATGGGAACCGCCGTGAAGGCACCCTGGCCCATTTCAGTCTGGGGCGTCACGATGCTGACGATGTTGTCGGGGTCGATGGTCAGCCAGGCGTTTATTTCCGCCGCGGCACCTTCACCGCTGGCCCTGGCTATCGACGGGAAATGAATTCCAACCATCAGACCGCCCGCGGCCGAGGTCGTGATCTTCATGAAGCGCCGTCTGGTGAGATTCATATGTTTCATGACTTTCTCCCTCAGGTCTTGCTCAGTTCGGCAGCGCGATGAATGGCTGCGCGAATTCGCGGGTAGGTGCCGCACCGGCAGATGTTCCCGGCCATGGCTTTGTCGATCTCGTTGTCCGTGGGATCGGGACTTTTCTCCAGCAGGGCGACCGCCGACATGATCTGGCCGGACTGGCAATACCCGCATTGCGGGGCCGAAAGTTCCTGCCATGCCTGCTGAACCGGATGGTCATTGTTCTCCGAGACGCCTTCGATGGTGCGAATCGTCTTTCCCGCAGCGGCTGCGACGGGCGTGTTGCAGGACCGCACGGCGTTGCCGTCGACGATCACGGTGCAATTGCCGCACTGGGCGATCCCGCAGCCGAACTTCGTGCCTGTCAGGCCGACCGTTTCGCGGATTGCCCAAAGCAGGGGCATTTGTGGATCCACGTCGATCGAGTGATCCTGACCGTTGATATTGAGCGTTATCGACATAAATTTCCTCCCTAGGATTGCCGTGGGGTGAAGCCCGCCCCTCCCAACACGGCAAGCGTATTGAGACTTCCCGAACCCGACGAAGATTCTCTAGTCTTCACGAAAAGAGAACACGTCCAAATCGGGCCCAAGGGGCTCTAGTCGAAGTGTAATTATACCAAAACTCACGCTCACCACAAAGGGAAGCCGTTTTTTCGAATACGTCACATTGGAAAAACCAATGACCTGTCCGCCTGAAGGAGACTGCCGTGGCGGCCTATCTTTGGCGCACGTTCGACTCCGTGGCCGGAGTCGGTTCGACATGACGCAGCCATGCTCATGCCGGATCAGGCGGCGGCACCTGATCCCGGCTGAACCGGAATTTCGTACTGTCGAGCCACGTCCGGAGAAAAACCACGGCCATGCGCGGGGTCAGCGCTGTCGTGGCGCGCTTCCTGCCCCGCTTCGCAGTCAGGCGGAGCGCCCCGGGCTTGGCCAGTTCATCTGCCTCGTGCCGTTCAGCATCACCATGGAGGTCTGGCAGAACACCGTGTGCAGTGCAGAATTGCGGGTTCACGTACTCTCGCCCCACTCATCCCGTTCCGCCGACTGGTTTCGGATCGGCGTCAGCCCAGCCCAGCCCTTGCGCCGTATCACCAATGTCGAGGTGCCTGAGCCGAGGAACCGTCGCTGCCCTCCGCAGGACGGGCCGCACCGATGGCATGATGTACCGGCTCGGTCCGTGAGATGAGCCCGAGCGAGCAATTTCAGCGCGAGCACGGAAACGCTCCAGGACATGAACCTTGGAAGGTCGCGGAATGCAGGAATTTCTGTCCTAGTCAAACTCAATGCCAATGTGCAGCCCGCGGTTCCCGCGCCTCGGCCTCAATCATCTCCCGGATTTCACTCTCTCGGTCGCAGTTGGAAATCACCCGCGTGTCGGGACCGGTGCGACCGGTCCGCTGCGCCAGATCAGGGCTTTCCAGTCAGTTGCAGGGCATCGGGTTCCTGCCCCATGCCTTCATCGCCATCCAAGCCATGCAGGAACGCGACAGCAGCAAACCGAAAGAAGAAGAGCCGGTGTCAAGTGTGATGGATTGACTGCGCGGCGGCTGGCGCCCGTGCGGAACCCGCGGTCTACCCGGGCTTGCGGGAATATGTGCAATAGATGCCGGTATCGCTGCCATCTCGATAGAGCGTCCCGCGGTTAAGGTCGAATTTGTACTCGCCGAATTCCCCGGTCAGAATGATGAACTCGTCGTCGATTGCCACATTGGATGTTCCGATGAGCGCAATATCCTGAATGGGTTCCTCGGTGTCGATCGTATAGATGTCGAAATCTATCATGCCGGTGCAATTGGCCTCGATCTTCTCGGCCATTGCGGCGTGCACCGACCCAAGCAGAACCATGCCGAACCAGGCGACAATCTTGGCGTGGTGCGAGACTTCCATTTGCCTCATTCCCTGATGCAACTGTACCAATATAGTCAAGTCGAACCAATTGCAAAACCAATTTGGATGAACCGTATCCAGGAGACTCATCTTGATTTGCATTTTGCATGAGATCCGGCGGCAGCCGCGGAAGATTGACTGCCAGAGCCTTGCGAGACGGCTGCGATCGTGTTCACCTGCCCATAGGAAAGGGGCCGAAGCGACATGCCAAGAGTGAACCTTGCGTTGTTCCTGGCGCTGATCTGGCCGCATGTGACATTTGGCGCAGAGAGCTCGGACTCCCCTGTTGTCCAAGGACGCAGGCCGATTGTGGCAGAGCCGTTTCTGCGTACCGGCGAAGCGGTCGCACTCTGCCTTCTACGCGAACGGCGATCGCAGGACTTCTGCAACGGGCTTGTGCAGGGCTATGCGGATTTCGTAGTGATCCGAAATAAGGCCTGCATACCGGCGACCGTAACCCTTCAGGATCTGGTCGCGGTCTTCGCCGGTCCCGACGTGGTGGTCAGTACCGGATATATCGACGATCTGCCCGCCTTCGAAACTGCGGTCGAAATGTTCATCAGGCACTTTCCCTGCGACTGACGCTCCCTGCGACTGACGCTGCGGCTCAATGCGAGGCCGCCGCTCTCTCGAGATGACTCCAAGGTGGCAGGTCGGTGAAATGCCAGCGCACATAGGCCGCGACATTTGACAGTTCCTCATCTGTCAGCGCGATCGCCTCCATCTTGCGGTCCGGCACTCCGAGCGGCGGCGCGATGCCGTCACGCACGACATTGAACAGGTTTTTCGGTGAAGGCGCATTGATCGCATAGGTCAGGCCCAACGAAATGGCCTGCGATTTCGCGATCCTTTCCTTGTGGCACTTCGCGCACCTAGCCGCGAAGACGTCGCGCCCGGCGCTCAGGACCGGATCGGTGATCTTCTCATCATAGTGCACTCCTTCGGTCGGCGGCCAGTCGCGTGCCTCGGCGAACCTCAGGGCGGCGTTCCTGTCCTCGTCCGATTGCTCAGGGGTGATGGACTCAAGCCAGGCCGCAATTGCGAATACATCGTCTTCGTCTGCGTCGTAGAGTTGATCGGCCACCGTGGCCATCGGTCCGGCCGCAATGCCATGCTCCTCACTCCAGCCGTCGAACAGGTAATCGGCATAGTCGTTCAGCGTCCAGGCAACCGGGGCGATGGAATGGTCGCCAAGCGGCGGTGCCAGCCAGCCCTCTGCCTCGCCCCCTTCGAACAGGCGGTCGCCAATCATTGCGCCGAAGCGGTTGCGCGGCGTGTGGCAGGCCCCGCAGTGGCCGAGCGACATCGCAAGGTAGGCGCCGCGGCTCAGATCCTCGTCAAGTGCCGGGTCAGGTACGTAGGGCGTTCCATCCAGAAACAGCAGCTTCCACCCAGCGAGAACTGGCCGGAAGGAAAACGGGAACGGCAGCTCGTTCGGCGTCCTCTCGGCAATGACCGGAGGCTGGCTCATAAGCCAGGCATAGATCGCGCGCAGGTCCTCGTCCGTCGACTTGGTGAAACTGTCGTAGGGGAAGGCCGGGTAAAGATGCCTGCCTTCGCGGTCCAGCCCTTCCCGCATCGCCCGGGCAAAGGCGGCGAGGCTCCATCGACCAATGCCGGTTTCAGGATCGGGGGTGATGTTGGTCGAATAGATCGTGCCGAAGGGCGTCGGAAGTCCAAGCCCTCCCGCCAACGGAGCGCCACCCTCGGCCGTATGGCAGGCAGAACAGGCGCCGACCAGTGCCAGTAACTCGCCGCGTTCGACCTCGTCGTCGGAGAATTCCAGGCTGCCCGGCTCCAAAGGGTCAAGTGCCGGGGCATAGGCGACCCAGAAGAGCGCCGCGCCGACCAAGAGAAGGAACGCCACAACCAGCGAACTCAGCACCTTCATTCCACGTCCCATATGTTCTTGCCTCTCCCTCGGGCCACTCCCAGTTGCCGCTCATCGCCGCACGCCGGGCGCTTCAATCACCAGACCGGCGCCGCGCTGAACCAGATAGAGTTCAAGTTCGATGAACTCGTCCGACCCGCGTTCAAATGGCCGCGCGCGTATCGATTGCATGCACCATTCGAACATTCGGTGACGCGATCCTGGCTCTCCCCAAAGCAAGCGATAGATGGGAAAGGCATTGACCTGTCCTTGGCTGATCACATCGCCCCGAAGCTTGTCGCCGGCATGATCGACGTGGCATTGCGGGCACGACAGGTTCAGTTGCCCCCGCCGTTGTTCGTAAATTTTCCTGCCACGGTCGAGGAACGGCTGCAACTGCGGCGTGATCTCGGGCTGCATGGGCATGTTCCGCGACTGGTATGAAATCAAGGTTGTCAGTGACAGGATTTCGGGGCTTTCGTAGGCCAGTGGCTCCGCGCCCATGCGGGCGGTTTCTAACTGGATCTTCCGCTCCAGATTGACCAGCTTGCCCGTTCCCGCGTCCAGCACAGGGTATCGTGCGGCGACGCCATTCATTTCCCGTTCGACCGGGCCGTGGCAGTCGGCACAGGATTGGCCGGCAGGTCCCATTGGCTGGCGCCATAGCCGAAGTCCTTCATCGACCAGAAAGAACCCAGGATTCAGGAAATCGTCGTCCTGCATCGCCTGCGTTGCCGGCTCCATGTAAGTGTAGCCGGACCGCGGCTCCTCGGCCACAACAGTCTGGCAGAAGGCTAGCGCCAGCAGCGCCGACAAGCAACGCCGCCTCACCGGTTTGCCTCTTCCGTCAGGGTAAGCAGGTAAGCGACGACGTCTTCGACCTCCTGTGCATCGTAGATGGTCCGTCCGCGATAGAGGTCCGCGACATCGACCAATCCTGTGACCGAGTAGTAGGGCGGCATGATCGTGTCGGGGTTGAAGACACGGGCGTCGACGATTCGTTGCCGCAACTCCATGTTGTCAAGCCGGGACGCAACGCCGTCGAGGGCCGGGCCAATTTGGCCCTGGTCCCTTTCGTCGAGGGAGGAGATTCGATGGCAGATCAGGCAACTGACGCGCTGCATGTCGAGCAGAAGCGCTTCGCCGCGCGACGGGTCGCCGGGCTGACCGGTCAGCGGGGCCAGCCCGTCTGCGTTGGCCGTCCCGAAGCCCTGCAGCCAGATGCCCAGGGCTAAAGCAGGCACCCGCCTCACGCTCCGAACAGTTCCTGCGTCAGGTTCGCGTACCAGCCACGGGCGTAGTTCGCTTCGTCGCGGCGCAGCTCCGGCAAATCTCCCGCGGGGCTGGTGCCGCCGGCGCCGGGCAGGCTGGCCAGCCGGTTGGTGTCCGGCGCACTTCGGTATACGCCGGCAACCGAGATTCCGTACTCGGGCCCGACAAAGCTGTAGCAGGTGTTCATCAGAATTCCGCGCTGAGGCTCGCGCCCCGCCAAGAGTGCTGCCACCGCGTGGGCGCATGCCTTGCCCTGAGTTGCGGCCGCGAATCCGCTCTTGGGCATGTCGCCGACGATTGCGGCGTCGCCGATGACGTGGACATGTGCGGCCTCTCTTGCCTCGAATGTCAATCCGTCGATCTCGCACCATAAGCCGCTGCCGCCCAGCCCGGCATCCAGTGCGATTGCGGCCGCCTGCTGAGGCGGGATCAGGTTGATCACATCACCCTTGAAATCGCCAAAAAAGGTCTCAATGCGGCGCGCATCGGCGTCGATGCCCTTCAGTCCCCCGTGTTCGGAAAACGGAACGAAGTCAATCATTCCCGAATAGAGCGCCTGCCAGCCTTCCATGAACAGGCCCTGTTTGGAGAACTTGTCCTTGCCGTCGACGATGACGATCTTGGCGGTCGGATTGTGCCGGCTCAGGTAACTTGCGATCAAGCTCGCACGCTCGTAAGGCCCTGGAGGGCAACGGAACGGGTTGTCTGGCGGGGCGATGATGACGGTCCCGCCATGAGGCATCGACCGGATCTGGTCACGCAACAGGATCGTTTGCGCGCCGGCCTTCCAGGCATGAGGCAGCCTTTCCGCGACCTCGGGCCCGACCCCGGGGAGCGCTTCGTACCGGAAGTCGACCCCGGGCGAGATGATGGCCCGGTCGTAAGACAGCTTGTCGCCAGACTGCAGTGTTACGGTGCGGCCGGCAGGATCGAGTGCGACCGCCGGATCGAGCCGCACTGTAACGCCATCGTTGTGCAGGGCATCGTAGGAAAACCGGATCTCGGACATGTCCCGCAGCCCGCCAATCACGAGGTTGGAAAACGGACAGGTGGTGAAGGTCGGTGCATCAGTGACAAGTGTAACTGCCACCTCCGGCATGATCCGGCGCATGGCTCGCGCCGCCGCCGTCCCGCCGAATCCGCCGCCGACGACGACGACATGCGCACCGGCCTGTGCCCGCGCCGGCGTTGCGAGGATCGGCGCGGTAAGCGCCGCGCCGGCAAGGCCAAGCGCTTGGCGGCGGGTCAGCCCGGTTCTGGTCATTGGTCGGCTCCCGGCAGGGCGGCAAAATAGGCCGCGATTCCGGCAATGTCCTCGTCGGACAAAGGCCCAACGAGGCGGCCCATGACCGTTGATTCGAGCGAGCCATCCCTGAAAGCAAGCAGGACTTCGGCCAAGGTCTCGCTGTCCATGCCGGCGATGGTGGGCATCGTCCCGTGGCTAATGCCGCCAGGGCCATGGCACGTTGTGCAGGCTTCGACCGTCACCGAACGCGGCCCGTCTGCCGCCCAGGCAATCCCGGCACTTGCAAGAACTGACGCAATGATCGCGAAGACTCCATGGTGGACACGATCCGGATCAGGACAAGTCATGGTCCCTCTTCAGGCAAATCATGGCCCCTCCACAGCTTGCGCCGAGGATGGCAGGGAATGTCATTAGTGTAGCCTATCTAAGACATAGGAAAAGCCACTTTAACTGACAGGTCCCGCTTCGACGAGACGGGGCCGGTTGTTCGCCACCGGCGCCTCAGGCAGCGGAAGCGCAACGTCGGAAACGCCCGCGGACTGAATGCCCGGTGCTGTCGTGAAACCGGAAGACCTGGGACGTCCGGGCGTGTTGAGCAACGAGAACTTCTTGCAGATGCCGCGGCGCTGGGGGGTCCGGCTGTCAAACCGCAGCTGCGGCAGGATCGCGGCCATCCGCGCAACAGCCGCCTCTTCCCGCAAGATGCCGATGATCTGTGACTGTGCCGTGCTGCGGAACTGCCATGCGAGATTTCGCTTGTTCAGAGGTTTTTTTGTTGGCGTGGAAATGCTAGGCTGCGCGCGCACCTGTTGGCGACACGGGCATGGAGGGCTTCGGACATGTCAGACCCGAATGGGCCGCCGGTCGCACTGCCGATCAGTTTGTCACGCCGCGCGCTGCTGGCGGCTGGTCTGGCAACCTGTGCGTTGCCGCTGCAGGCGGACGAGGCGGAGATGCTTGCCGCGATTGAAGAAGATTTCGGCGCGGCGGCACTGAAATCGGGCAAGATCGAAATCACCATGCCGGAATTCTCCGACTCCGGTGCCTCCGTACCGATCGATACGTACGTCCCCTGCCAAATGACTCCGGACGACTACCCGCGTGTCGTCCGCGTCTACGCGCCTCGCAATCCGCGTCCCCGGGTTGTCGCTCTCTACTTTACGCCAGCCTGTGGCGAGGCACGGATGAGCACCCGCGTGCGGCTTGACGCATTTCAAGACGTTGTGGCTATTGCCGAGATGTCCGACGGCGAAACCTTCACGGCCGTTCGGCACGTCAACGTCACATACGGGGCCTGCGAGGACAGCATCGCAAACGACCAATTCCCGCCGGGTTGGGCACCGAACATGCGAGTGGCGCTGCCGGACAGTGTGGCGAGAGACGAGGTTTTTACGGTGCGCACCATCATCAACCATCCGATGGAAACTGGATTGCGCCACGACAAGACAGGCCTTCTTGTTCCCGTCCGTATCGCCGAACGATTTAGATGCCTTGTCGAGGGGACAGAGGTCTTCGGAGTCAAGCTGGAGCCCGCTGTAGCCGCGAACCCCTACATTGCATTCAGCCTGCGCCTCTCAGAGAGTGCGAATCTGGTCTTTGAATGGGTGGACACGAATGGCGATGTCTATACGGTTTCGGGACATGTGGACGTCGTTTCATAGTACCCTGCGCCGTTGAATTGATTGATGCAGCCATGGTTCCGGCCATCACGGGATCAGCCAACCCTTCAGATACGCAGGACTTGGGAGGTAAATTCCTGGACGACCATTTCGGCGGCGTCGGTCCTGGCGATATCTGGACATTTGAACGCCAATAAGCAGCGTCCTCAACAGCCACTTCGTTGCTGATCGGGAAGTCTGCACGTTGGCATCACCGTGCAAATTCGGACCTTGGCATCGACGCGCCCGCTGCATGAAATTCAGTCATATGCTCGAGCATCGAAGATCATCGAGAAGCCATCGCGTGCAAGCGGTGTTGTCCGCTACCGAGTGGTTTCAGTCAGGCGGCGCTTAACATACTCGATGACCTGGCCAATCATGTCGTCCATGTGCGGCTCTTCGAAGAAATGTCCCGCACCCTTGATCTCGGAATGAGTGATCGTGATTCCCTTCTGCTCATGCAGCCGTGCCACCAGTTCGTGCGTGTCTTCCGGAGGCGCCACACGATCTGCGGTGCCGCTGATGATCAAGCCGGATGAGGGGCAGGGTGCCAGGAAAGAAAAATCATACCTGTTGGCCGGTGGCGACACGCTGATGAAGCCGGTGATTTCCGGGCGGCGCATCAGAAGCTGCATCCCGATCCATGCGCCAAACGAGAACCCGGCAACCCAGCAGTGCTTTGCATTCTGGTTCATCGACTGGAGGTAGTCGAGGGCGGAAGCTGCATCGGACAACTCGCCGATGCCCTCGTCGTATTCGCCCTGGCTGCGCCCGACGCCCCGGAAATTGAAGCGAAGTACGCTGAATCCCATGTTGTGGAACGCATAGTGCAGGTTGTAGACGATGCGGTTGTTCATCGTTCCGCCGAACTGCGGATGCGGATGCAGCACGATCGCGATGGGTGCGTCCCTGTTCCTTTGCGGGTGGTAGCGGCCTTCGAGCCGACCTTCAGGTCCTGGAAATATGACCTCGGGCATCTGTTCAGTTTCACCTTTCCACTTACCGAAGCTTCGTCAATAGTTGACGAATTTCATAAGTTACCTTAGAACCGTTCTAAACAGGCTCCGCCCTCCGGAAGGACTTTCGGGACGTAAGCTGCGCGGCGCGAAAGGTCAATGAGAAGTAGGCGAGGCACTCAGCCATGAAACTCAGCACGAAAGGGCGTTACGCCGTGGTCGCGCTGGCGGACTTGGCGCTGACACCGGAGAACGAGCTGCTGTCCCTGAGCGAGATCTCAAAGCGCCAGGACATTTCGTTGCCCTATCTCGAACAGCTCTTCGTGAAGTTGCGGCGCGGGGGGCTGGTGGAATCCGTTCGCGGACCCGGCGGCGGGTATCGTCTTGCCCGTCCGGCTTCGCAGGTCAGGATCAGCGAAATCCTGGGTGCAGTGGACGAGACGGTAAGCGCCATGCACACGGGTGCCGGCGCCAGCGGCGGCGTTTCGGGCTCGAAGGCGCAGAGTCTCAGCAACAGGTTGTGGGAAGGGCTGTCCGCCCATGTCTACGTGTTCCTCCACCAGACGCGGCTTTCGGACGTGGTCGGCAACGAACTGGCTCCGTGCCCCGCCGTCCCGGCGCTTCTGCACGTGGTGGACGAGGGATGAGCAACGCAAAGGGAATTGAGGGAGGCACCGAGCCTCGTGCAGGAGTTGCGCCAGGATGTCCGTGAAGGGTGATCGCACATATCTCGATTGGAACGCGACGGCGCCGCTGCGACCGAGCGCCAGGGACGCCGTGATGGCCGCGCTGGAGGAAACCGGAAATCCGTCCTCAGTGCATGCCGAGGGCCGCAGGGTTCGTGGCATTGTCGAGCGTGCCCGTGTGCAGGTGGCGGAACTGGTCGGATGCAGTCCTGCGGAAGTCGTGTTCACGTCCGGGGCAACGGAGGCGGCTTCCGTGCTTCGACATCTGTCGCCGGAGCATTTCGTCTGCGTCAACGCCTTAGCACATGACTGCCTCTGGGTGCATCGTGACATGGCTTCAGCGAGTGCCGCACCGGATGGGCCGGGGCACGTGCTGGCCATGAGTCATGCAAATTCGGAAACCGGCTTGATCACGGAGCCGCCGGATCCGGTTGATGGCTGCTGGTCAGCCAACGGCGTCCGCTGCGACCGGCTGCTCCTGGACATCGCCCAGTCGGCGGGCAAGGTGCACTTCGAATTTCGCGCTTCATGTGCAGGTCTGGCAATTCTATCGGCGCACAAGCTGGGCGGCCCGAAGGGAGTTGGTGCCCTGATCGTGCGCGAAGGCATGGAAATCGAGGCGTTGCTTTGCGGCGGCGGGCAAGAACTGGGTCGTCGCTCCGGCACGGAGAACGTCGCAGGAATCGCTGGATTCGGCGCCGCTGCTCAGGATGCATCGCTTGATCTTGCAGCCGGACGATGGGCCGAAGTGGAGGCATTGCGGGACGATCTGGAAATCGCTCTGGAAGCCAGCGCAAAAGAGACTATTTTTGTCGGCAGAGACTCGCGGCGGCTGCCGAACACTTCCTGCTTCGTCACTCCGGGCTGGAAGGGGGAAACGCAGGTCATGCAAATGGATCTGGCAGGTTTCGCCGTCTCCAGCGGGTCAGCGTGCTCGTCGGGCAAGGTGAAGGGATCTCGTGTGCTCCGCGCCATGGGCCTGGATGCGCAAGAGGCGGAGTGCGCGCTCCGAGTGTCGATCGGGCCGACGACGACCGAGAAAGAGGTGATGCGCTTCGCAGACGCGTGGACGAAGCAGGAAGGGAAACTCCGCCAGCGGGCGGCGTGAAGGGGAACCGACAGATGGCAGTTCTGGAAAGTGTGGCTGAGGTAAAAGACGGCGTTGACCAGGAGACGGTCGATGCCGTGCAATCCCTTTCGGGGGCATACAAGCATGGCTGGGAGACCGAGATCGAGACGGACTATGCGCCGAAGGGTCTCGACGAGAACATCGTGCGCCTGATCTCGGAAAAGAACGGCGAGCCGGAATGGATGACCGAATGGCGGCTTGAGGCCTTTCGCAGATGGCTCGAAATGGATGAGCCGGAATGGGCCATGGTCGACTACCCGGCAATCGACTTCCAGGACCAGTATTACTATGCCAAGCCGAAATCCATGGCGGAGAAGCCGAAGTCGCTCGACGAGGTCGATCCGAAGCTCCTTGAGACCTACGAGAAGCTCGGCATTCCGCTGAAAGAGCAGATGGTTCTTGCCGGAGTGGATGGTGCGGCGAATTCGCCCTACGAAGGCCGCAAGGTCGCCGTGGACGCCGTTTTTGACAGCGTTTCGGTTGGCACGACCTTCCAGGCTGAACTCGAGAAGGCGGGCGTCATCTTCTGCGCGATTTCGGAAGCCGTCAGGAAGCATCCTGACTTGGTCAGGAAATATCTTGGCAGCGTCGTGCCGCAGTCGGACAACTTTTACGCGACGCTCAATTCGGCCGTGTATTCGGACGGATCCTTCGTCTACGTTCCCGAAGGTGTTCGCTGCCCGATGGAGCTCAGCACCTATTTCCGGATCAATGCCGAGAATACCGGCCAGTTCGAGCGCACGCTGATCATCGCCGACAAGGGGTCCTACGTTTCCTATCTCGAAGGATGCACGGCGCCGCAGCGGGACACGAACCAGCTGCATGCCGCCGTGGTCGAACTGGTCGCGCTCGAGGATGCCGAGATCAAGTATTCCACGGTGCAGAACTGGTATCCGGGTGACGAGAAGGGCAAGGGCGGCATCTACAATTTCGTGACCAAGCGGGCCGATTGCCGGGGAGATCGCTCGAAGGTGATGTGGACGCAGGTCGAGACAGGAAGCGCCGTCACGTGGAAGTACCCGTCTTGCATTCTCAGGGGCAACGAAAGCCAGGGCGAATTCTATTCGATCGCCATCACGAACAACCGGCAGCAGGCCGATACGGGCACCAAGATGGTGCATCTCGGCAAGAACACGAAGTCGAGGATCGTCTCCAAGGGCATCAGTGCCGGGCGGGCGCAGAACACCTATCGCGGGCTGGTTTCGATGCATCCCAGGGCCAGCGATTCCCGGAACTACACCCAGTGCGATTCGCTCCTGATCGGCGGCAAGTGCGGAGCGCATACCGTTCCCTATATCGAAGTGAAGAACAACTCGTCCCGTGTCGAGCACGAGGCGACGACGTCGAAGGTCGACGAGGACCAGCTCTTCTATTGCCGGCAGCGCGGCATGGACGAGGAAGAGGCCGTCGCGCTCGTAGTCAACGGCTTCTGCAAGGACGTGCTCCAGGCGCTTCCCATGGAGTTTGCGATGGAGGCGCAGCAGCTGGTGGCGATTTCGCTGGAAGGAAGCGTCGGATGAACGCTTCGTTGTCGTTCACGTCCGGTGTGTTTCGCGCCGACTTTGCTCGTTGGTGCATTGCAGGGCAAGGCAGTGTGCTCGGGATGGAATTTCGGGCATGAACTGGCAGTTTTTCGTTTGCATTGGCGTCTTCAGCTTCGCTCTCGTTACCGTGCTCTTCCATGGTGGCTGGATGCCGGCCAGGAGCGGTTCCTGGCCGCTCGTCCTGGCAATGAGCGCGGCGGCGGGCGCGATTTTCGGAACCTGCTGGCATCTGCTCGTGCCGAAGGAATCATGGAGGATGAAAAAGTGATCCGCACAATGCTCCTCACGGCAGCCCTTACAGGTCTCTTCTGTTCGGTGTTTGCGGTGTTCGTCCATTTCATGACGAGTGCACTGGGGCTCTTCGCCCTGGTCCTCGTCAGCTTCACGAGCGGCTTTCTTGGCAGCTTCTTCGCGCAGTCCGTGCTTGGTCGCGTCTGGGAAAGGGGGTCGGTGATGTCCCGCGTTGTCAAACCGAAGACTTCGGCAGGAGCGGTCAATAGATGACGATGCCGACGCGTCCGAAACGCTCACGGGTCGCAGAATCATTTGAGTGCAGGTCACGAGAGCGTTCCCGCACGTCAGTTTCATGAGGAAGACATGCTGAAAATTAACGATCTTCACGTCAGGCTCGAGGAGGAGGACAAGGCGATCCTCATGGGCGTTGATCTGGACGTGACCGCCGGGTCCGTGCACGCGATCATGGGCCCGAACGGCTCGGGAAAGTCGACGCTCGCCTATGTCCTGTCCGGACGGGAAGGCTACGAGGTCACGCGCGGTGGCGTTGCGCTTGAGGGCCAGGACCTGCTCGAACTCGAACCCGAGGAACGTGCCGCAGCGGGCCTGTTCCTGGCATTCCAGTATCCGGTCGAGATTCCCGGAGTGGGCAACATGACGTTTCTCCGAACCGCGCTCAATGCACAGCGCAAGGCGTGCGGCGAAGATGAAGTGAGCGCGGCTGATTTCCTCAAGCTCATCCGCGACAGGGCGAAGTCTCTTAAGATCGACCCGGAAATGCTGAAGCGCCCCGTCAATGTCGGGTTTTCCGGCGGAGAAAAGAAGCGCAACGAGATCCTCCAGATGGCAGTTCTCGAACCGAAGATGTGCGTGCTGGACGAGACGGATTCGGGTCTTGACGTGGATGCGATGCGCCTGGTGGCTGACGGTGTCAACGCCCTTCGCGGCGAGGGCCGTGCATTCCTCGTCATCACGCACTACCAGCGCCTGCTGAACCACATTGAACCTGACGTGGTTCACATCATGGCAGACGGCAGGATCGTGAAGACAGGAGGGCCCGACCTTGCGCTTGAAGTCGAGACGAACGGGTATGCCGACATTCTTCAGGAGGTTGCCTGATGGGCCTGCCCGCTCGCAGACAGGAAGACTCGGAAGCCAGGATTGCCCATCTCGAAGTGCCCGACGGCGCGGCATGGGCGACAGAGATGCGCAAGCAGGCCGTTTCCAGGTACCTCGCAATGGGGCTTCCCGGGCGTCGCGACGAATACTGGCGATTCACGCGACCGGATGACCTGAACACGCCGCAAGCCCCTCATGCGGCCGTGGTCGACCTCAAGGAAGCACCGGCATTTGGAGAGGTCGATCGACTGAGAATCGTGTTCCGGGACGGTGTCTTCGATGCCGAGGCGTCGGACGACCTTTCGTGCGAGGGCCTGGAAGTCGAAAGGCTCCAATCAGCGACGTCGCACGACATTCACTGGCTGAAGGACGTCTACGGAGTGCTGGAAGCGCGAGGCCAGGAGCCCGTGGCGCGCCCGTTTGCGGCGCTCAACACGGCATTCGCCACCGACGGCATCGTGATCAGGGCCACTGAAAGGGTTTCCAGGCCGGTCAACCTGACCTACCTGCATGAGAACCCTGACAGCGACGCAATTCTGCATTTCGCGATCAAGGTCGAAAGCGGGGCCGACCTGACAGTCCTCGAAAATGGCCCGGCGGCGGCGCGCTTCAACAAGTGCATGGAAGTCGATGTCGCCGACGGCGGCGCGTTCCATCACGTTCGCGCGCAAGGTCGCGATCATGAACGTCGTGCGGTCACGCACATGTTCGCGCGCCTAGGCAAGGAAAGCGCCTTCAAGTCGTTCACGCTGACTGCTAACGGCGTCCTGACCCGCAACGAGTCATTCATCGAACTCGTTGGCGACGATGCTGTCGCCCACATCGCGGGCGCGGCCGTCGGGGACGGCGATTTCCATCACGACGACACCGTGTTTGTCGTCCACGACGCTGTCGGATGCGAGAGCCGCCAGGTCTTCAAGAAGGTGTTGCGCAACGGTGCTGTTGGCGCCTTCCAGGGAAAAATCCTGGTGAAGGAGGGAGCGCAGAAGACCGACGGGTACCAGATAAGCCAGTCACTGCTACTTGACGAGGACGCACAGTTTCTGGCGAAGCCCGAACTCGAAATATATGCTGACGACGTGGCATGTTCCCACGGCTCGACGTCGGGGGCGATCGACGAGGACGCACTGTTCTACCTGCAGTCACGCGGTATTCCGAGATCCGACGCGCAGGATCTTCTGGTCCTCGCCTTTCTTGCGGAGGCGATCGAGGAAATCGAAAGCGAAGACATCGCCGAGGACATTTCCGGGCGGCTCAAAGGTTGGCTGCAGCGTCGCCGCAGATGAGCGTTGTTCTGGATATCTTGAGAACCTACCGGACTCCCAGGTCCGTTCAGGTCAGGCGAATGCGGGGATTTCGCAGCGAAGGCAGCTTGCTTGCCATGGCCTTGACGGCCTGTGGCCTTATTTTCGTGGCACAGTTGCCCAGGCTTGCGCACGAGAGTTGGTCAGATTCGACTGTCGGGCTTGATGCGCTGCTGGCGGGCGCCTTCTTTGCCTGGCTGGTCGCCATGCCGCTTGTTCTCTACGCAATTGCGCTGTTGGTACACATCGTGTTGCGCCTGGTTCGGTGGCCCGCGACTGGCTATGCGTGCCGGGCTGCGCTGTTTTGGGCGCTGCTCGCCTCGACACCGGCCTGGCTTCTGTCCGGAATTGCCGCGGGCCTTGCCCCTGGGCTGACGTTTGAAGCAATGAGCCTTGTTGCCTTCGCGCTATTCTGCGCATTCCTATGGGCCGGAATGCTGGCTATGAAGCAAGCGCACGTGGAGGAAGCGTGACACTCGGGGAACGACTTCTAGGCATTGCGCTGAACATGCTTCGCGAACCGCGGTCGTCTGCGGCTGAACTGTTCCGGATTGCCGTGCCGCGCGATGCCGTGTGGATGTCTTTCGTCTTGGTCATCGTGCTCTACGTCATTGCCGTCGAACGGTTTCTGCCGATGGCAGAAGCGTTGGTGATGCCCGTGCCGACTCTGCCACCTCTGTTGCGTGCAGTCTTGGAACTCTGCAGCGAATTGTTCCTGGTCTGGGTGCTGTGGAAGATTGGCGGGGTGTTTGGAGGGCATGGCAGGTTCGAACAAGTGCTCCTGGTGTTTGTTTTCGTCTGGATGTACTTCACTGCGGGTGTCGTGCTCCTGCCGATTTTGGCAACGTTTTCGTTCACGTTGACAGGACTGGTCGGAATCGTGTTCTTCATTCACTGGGTCTGGCTGTTTGTTTCGGTGATGGCCGAGGCCCACGGGTTCAAGTCCCTTTGGACATCATTTGTGCTGTTCGTGATGTCCTGGATCGCACTGTTTCTCTTCTCGTTCCTCGTTTCACCCATTGTGATCGGCCTTGTCGGAGTGCGCGGCAATGTATGATGTCGAGAGAATTCGCCGCGACTTCCCAATCCTCGGACGGGAAGTGAACGGCCAGCCGCTTGTCTATCTTGACAACGGAGCATCGGCACAGAAGCCGCAGGTCGTGATAGATGCGGTCACGCGTGCATACTCGCAGGAATACTCCAACGTCCACAGGGGCCTGCACTATCTCTCCAACCTTGCGACCGAAAAGTACGAGGCGGTGCGCGGCACCATTGCACGGTTTCTGAATGCCGGCGAAACCGAAGAAATAGTCATGAACTCGGGCACGACCGAAGGCATAAACACGGTGGCGTATGCCTGGGCGATGCCCCGCATGGAAGCGGGCGATGAAATCGTCCTGTCGGTTATGGAGCATCATGCCAACATTGTGCCGTGGCACTTCCTGCGCGAGCGGCAGGGGGTTGTCCTCAAGTGGGTCGATGTGGACGAAACAGGTGCATTGCCGCCCGAAAGGGTACTGGACGCGATCGGGCCAAGGACGAGGCTGATTGCGGTCACGCACCTGTCGAACGTCTTGGGAACCAGGGTCGATGTGAAGTCCATCTGTCGCGGTGCGCAGGAAAGAGGTGTCCCGGTGCTGGTCGATGGGAGCCAGGGCGCGGTTCACATGCCGGTAGACGTTCAAGACATCGGGTGTGACTTCTACGCGATCACGGGGCACAAGCTTTATGGTCCGTCCGGCTCCGGAGCGGTCTACATTCGGAAGGAGCGCCAGGCGGAGATGCGGCCCTTCATGGGCGGCGGCGACATGATCCGGGACGTGAAAAAGGATGAAATAACCTGGGCGGACCCGCCGATGAAGTTCGAAGCCGGCACGCCGGGGATCGTTCAGCAAATCGGCCTTGGTGTTGCACTCGACTATCTCATGGACCTCGGCCTGGAGAACGTGGCTCGGCATGAGGCCCGGCTTTGCGACTATGTGCGGTCGAGGATCGACGGGCTCAACTGGTTGAATGTACAGGGGACGACACCAGACAAGGCCGCAATATTCTCGTTCACGCTCAACGGTGCGGCCCACGCTCACGACATCTCCACGGTTCTTGACAAGAAAGGTGTTGCGGTCCGTGCTGGTCACCATTGCGCTGCGCCGCTGATGGAGCGTTACGGGATCACTGCGTCAGCGCGGGCGAGTTTCGGCCTGTACAACACCGAGGCCGAGGTTGACGCGTTGGTTGACGCACTGGAACTCTGCCAGGATCTGTTCGGGTGACGGAGCCGTCTCTGGAAGGGTCTTTCGCGCAGGGATGCACTTGCGAAGTGGCGGCAACCGTACTATCAGATCGCATTGGCACCCGTAGCTCAGCTGGATAGAGCGCTGCCCTCCGAAGGCAGAGGCCAGAGGTTCGAATCCTCTCGGGTGCGCCATCTCTCTCAATATTGTCGGCAATATGGAGATGCGTGATCTTCTGCCGGATATCCACAGCCGAATTTAGGAAGAAATGCAGCGAGAACTGCCGTGATCGCGCGTGTTTGCAGCAATGATGTGACAAATGGAGCAGCGCTTGCCGCAAGCGGCAAATCCTCATGCGGTCAGCCCAAATTTGGTTGTTCATTTGCGGGCGCAATGGGTGCACTCCCTAGGCCGATCCTGGCCGCTGCATGAACAGGAAGAAAATCCCGGTGAGGATCAGGCAACTGCCGAGCACCTGGTTCCACGAAATTTGTTCCTTCAGGAAAAGGAACGAAAACAGTAGCGCGATGACGATCGTACCGCTCACAATTGTAGGAATCGCAATGCTCGCATCCATCGACTTCACCCCTCCAACACCGCCAAAAAGGTAGAGATAGCCTATCTCCGCACCTCCGATGCATAGCCCGGCAATTGCTGCCCAGACATAGGACCCCGGAGACAGGGCGAGCACCTGTCCGCCTCGAACCGCCAGTACCGCAAGAAACACGATCGATGTGGAAAGCGCCGCGACTTGAAGGCACATCGTGGCGAGAATGGTTGTTGTGGCCCCGGAAGGAACGTGCCCCCCCGACAGCTTCAAGAACAGGTTGTAGCCCGCGTAAAGAAATGTAACCGCGGCAAGTAGTGTGATGCCAGCCATCGATCCCTCCCTTTCCCACTCTGAAATGGCGAATTTGGCCCAGTCAGGCGGCAGATGCACGAATTCGGGTGATTTGCTCCCCCACCGCCACTAGCACTTCGTCAAGCGCGCGGACAGCGCCCGTTTGCACTTGTTCCATGGCCTGCTCCTGCGTCTGTCAGCGAAGATTCTCGACCATGATCAATTCGGTCGGTATCGTGCCGGGAGATGGCATCTTGCCTTCGAAGTGGTGAACAAGTGAATCGACAGCGGTGTGCGCCGCGCGCTCCATGTCTTGATGCACGACGACGTCGAATATTCCCGAGAGGAGGCCATTTCGGGTCAATGGCGTCAGGTTGAAGGCACAGTAGACGATCTGGTTCTGCCGCCCTGATTCAAGGAGAGCCTTCTCAATTCCTCTATTGCCGCCGCCGATGCAGCAAATGCCGCGCAGGTTGTCGCAGTCTTTCAGGAGATCACGCGCCATGACGTAGATGCGGTGCGGGTCGTCACCGCTGGAGAATGTCGCAAGGATCCCGAGGTGACGAAAGCTGTCACGTATGACGCTGCGGAATCCGGCCTCTCGTTCCTCGTGGCTGCGATAGAGATCGCCGCCGGCGAACAACGCCAGGTCGCCTGAATCGCTGCATAGACGTCCCGTCAGAAGACCGGCGGCCCTTCCCGCCGCACGATTGTCGAGACCCACGTAGGCCAGCCGGTCCGATGCCGGGAGATCGGTGAGTATGCAGACGACAGGCACTCCCGCGTTGGCAAGACGGGCGATGGCGTCGCGCACCAGCGGATGGTCAAGAGGTTGAACAATCACGCCGTCCGTACCTCGCTCCAGGCAATCGTCAAGGGTGCGGCGCAGAGCTTCGGGGACCATTCGTTTCGAAAAAGTTCGACGGTAACTGAAGCCGACCCGTTCGCAATAGGTCTTCAGTTCGGACGAAAGGACATCGTTTGCAAACCCAGCGCCTTCAGCGAGGACGACATCTATCGTCAGGCCCGCAGGCACCGATGGAATGACCCTTGGGCGAGCGGTCGATGCGCCAAGGCGATCCATGGCATCGAGCACCTTCTTGATCGTTTTCGCGCGCACGCCAGGCCGGCCGTTGAGAACGCGATCCACCGTGGCTGTGCTTACTCCAGCCTGCAAAGCGATGTCGATGACACGCGGTTTTCGTTGATTTTCTGATGTACTCATTCGAATTTTGATGCCTCATTGACGCGAACCAATCAAGTTTCTGGTTTTCCGCCGCCAAGAGAAGCAATCCCATGCTGTCACCAAGTGCATTCCTGTTCAGAGTGGCATTAGATCGGCTAGCCTTTGCCGGGAGGGGGATTCGATTGCTCGATACCAGTAATCGCGAAGCTGCGCTTGCCGGGCTTGCACGCAGGCTGGGCGAAGCTTGGCTCGGCTGTTCGCGGATTGCAGAATTGCGGGATGCGGAAATTCCGACAAACCGGACGGAAGCCTATTTCGTGGCCGACCGAATGGCGAGGCGGATCGATGACGAGATATCTGGCTGGAAAGTCGGGGCGACGAGCGCGCGAATGCGCGAGCTGGACGGACACAGCGACGTCATTCCTGGCCGGATCTTCAGATCGGTCACATGGGAAGGTGACGAGGTTACCCTGCCGATCGAGCGATTTCCAGGCGCACGAGCCGAGGCTGAGTTCGCGTTTCGCGTGACTGCAGACGTTACTCCCGCTGAAATCGAGGACCCCGATCGAATGGCCGAAATTGCGGTGCTGCATCCGGCGGTCGAGATTATCGGAAATCGCTTCCTGGCCAAGGATCTGGATGCCGAACAGTATTCGCTGATGACCGTGGCGGACAATGGCGGTGGCATTGGATTTGTTTTCGGCACACCGGTCGAGAACTGGCGAGGGCTGGATCTGTTGAACCATGAAGTTCGCGTAAGCGTGGATGGCGGCACACCGTCGGACAATTTTCTTGGCAGCATGCGCGGGCCGCCCCTGCAGGCGCTCTGCGATCTGGCAAACCACTTGACCGGGCGGGGATTTCAGCTGTTGGCGGGCGATTTTGTCTCGACCGGCGCTGCCTGCGTGCCTCAGCCGGTTTTCAAGGGCAGTCGCGTTGAAGCGGATTTCGGAACGCTTGGAAGAATCAATGTGAGGTTCGACTGAGGATGACCGGCAATAAACCAAGCGTCGTGGTTGTGGGTGCCGGCGGCATGGGGGCGCTATTCGGCTCTATCCTGCAGGAAGGCGGCTTGCCCGTGACCATGATTGACACCAATGCGGAACATGTGGCGGCGATGCGGGAAGGCGGTCTGAGGATCAGCGGCTTCGGCGGAGATCGGACCGTGTCGGTCGAGGTATTTGAAGATGCATCAGGAATCGATCACGCGGACATCATTCTCTTTCAATGCAAGTCCCACGGAACTCGCGCCGGAGCCGAAGGCGTCAAGCATCTGGTCAGGAACGGCGCGGTTTGCGTGAGCTTCCAGAACGGTCTTGGAAACGAGGAGGTCATCGGCGGGGTCGTGGGTGCAGAGAACGTCCTTGGCGGGCTGACGGCCATGGCCGCAGTCATGGAGGGACCTGGCCATATCCGCGATTTCAGCCGGGTTCCTTCGCATGTGGGTGAAATCGGAGGCGGCAAAAGCGAAAGGGCGGCAAGAGTCGCGCGTGCATTGACCCAAGCCGGCCTTGAGACCCATGTGTCGGAGGACGTAATCCGCGACATCTGGAAGAAGCTCCTGGGCAATGTCGCCATGAGCGCGGCCTCGGGTGCGACCGACATGACGTCGGTCGAAGTGCTGTCGGTCCCGGAACTCAACGCGACGGCCTTTCGGGCGCTGGATGAAGCCTTGGCCGTGGCGGAGGCAGTGGGCATCGAGCTTGACCGTGACGCGACGGTCCGGGGGTTGAAGATGATCACCGAGCCGGGCGGGACCGGCGACAACAAGTCATCGCTATGCGTCGATCTTCTGAACTGCCGGCCAACCGAGGTGGATTTCATCTATGGCGCTGTGATTGATTTGGGGCACAGGAATGATGTTCCAACGCCCACGCTCGAAACGCTGGCGGCGATCGTTAAGGGGCTCGAAGCCCGCAATCGGAAAGGGTTGGACGATGTTTGACGGAAAGGCCGCCTTTGTCAGCGGTGGATCAAGAGGGATCGGGCTGGCCATTGCCCGAAATCTCGCCGAGGGCGGTTGCAACGTCTTCCTGGCAGCATCAAATGGCGACCGGCTGAGTGTTGCTGCGGACGGGCTTTCCCAGGCCGGGCGGGGCGAGGTTGGATATTGTGCCGCGGATCTTCGCACGCTTGAGGGGTGCAACGAAGCGGCCCGCGCTGCGCTCGACAAGTTCCGGCGGTGCGACATTCTGGTCAACGCCGCCGGCGCAACCAAGGGCGGCATCTTTCCAGACCAGCCGGACGAGGAAATGCTGGACGGCTTCGCGCTCAAGTTTCACGGCGCAGTGCGGCTTTGCCGAACTCTGTGGCCCGCGCTAAAGGAGGCGAAGGGGACAGTGATCAATATCGTTGGCGGTTTTGCCCGAACGCCCGCCGCCGATTTCATGGTGGGCGGTGCGGTCAACGCCGCACTTGCCAACTTTTCCAAGGCGCTGGCGGACAAGGGGCTGCAGGATGACGTGAACGTGAACTGGATACATCCGGGTCTGACGGTCACCGAAAGGCTGGAGGGCATTTTCGCCGACCGTGCTGCACAGCAGGGCAAGACCCGCGACCAGGTCGAGGCAGATTCGATCGCCTCAGAAGGCATCCGCAGGCTTGGCGAGCCGACGGATGTGGCGGCATTGGCGGCATTCCTTTGCTCGCCTGCAGCCCGCCATATTCATGGAACCGGAATTGCCTGCGATGGCGGCGGGGCAAAAGGATACTATTGATGGATTTCGGCCTCAGCGACGAGCAGCGGCTGCTGATTGGCACCGTCCGGCGATTTGTCGATGACGAACTGCACCCGCTGGAACGGCTGGTTGAGGATTCGGGACATTTGGAGCCCGAGCTGGCTGAGGCGATCCAGGCAAAGTCCCGCACGATCGGGCTCTACGCCATGAACATGCCGGAAGAGCTGGGCGGCGGCGGTCTGTCGACGATGGACTGGATGCTTGTCGAAGAGGAGTTCGGGCGTACTACCGATATCCTGATCCGTCGCGCTTTTGGCAATGTCTACGACATCCTGCTGGCTGGAACGGAGGCCCAGAGGGAACGCTGGCTGATTCCCGCGATCCGCGGTGACCGGACGTTTTCCATTGCCTTTACGGAAGCGGAAGCCGGGTCCGACGCGGCGGCCATCCGAACGCGAGCAACGCCCACAGACTACGGCTGGTCATTGACGGGTCAAAAGCAGTTCATCTCGGATGCGCACCATTCAGACTTCTACGTGTTGACTGCCGTGACCGATCCCCGTGCTGGAGCAAGGGGCATATCGACTTTCATTGTCGACCGCGACTTGCCGGGAGTGACGCTTGGATCGGACGTGCCGATGATGGGGCTGCGTGGCACGACCCACGCCGAACTGACGTTCGAGAACGTCCATCTCGGACCGGAACACTTGCTGGGCGAAGAAGGTGGCGGCCTGAAACTGGCGCTCGGCACGCTCGGGCGAGTTCGTTTGGCGCAGGTCGGTGCACGGGCCGTCGGCAAGGCGGCGATGCTTCTGGAAATGGCCGTCGAGCACGCCCGGTCACGTCACCAGTTCGGGCAGCCAATCGGCGGCTTTCAATCGGTCGGTCAGATGCTTGCCGACAGCGCGGTCGAGATCAATGCGGCGCGGCTGGCGCTTTGGCAGGCGGCCTGGATGCTGGATCAGGGCAAGTCGGCCAGAACGCAGATTTCGGCCGTGAAGCTGCAGACATCCGAAACGCTCGGCCGCGTGGCCGACCGGGCGTTGCAGATCTTCGGTGGCTCTGGCTACAGCAAGGAATTGGCGGTCGAGCGCCATTACCGCGACGCCCGGGTCTATCGCATCTTCGACGGCACCTCGGAAATTCATCGCAATGTCATCGCGCGCAATCTCCTTGCCGGCGACGACGGTTACAAGATCCCGGCGTGAACCATGAAGACCAAGTTCGCTGACATCTCCCAGGTCGCTGCCCTGATCCCGGATGGCGCCACCGTGGGATTGATCGGCGGCGGCGGCGGGCTGGTCGAGGCAAGCCTGTTGCACGCCTCGGTCGAAAAGCGCTTTTTGGATGAAGGCCACCCCCGCGACCTGACAGTCGTTCACGCATTGGGCATCGGCGACCGGGGCGAAAGAGGATTGAACAGGTTCGCCCATCCCGGAATGGCAAAACGCGTCATCGGCGGACATTGGGTCTGGTCGCCGCGCATGCAAGAGATGGCCCGCAGCGGCCAGATCGAGGCCTATGTGATGCCGTCCGGCGTGACCATGCAGCTGATGCGCGAAATCGCCGCCAAGCGACCCGGGCTCATAACACACGTGGGCCTCGGCACTTTCGTTGACCCCCGACTGGATGGCGGCAAGATGAACTCAGTTACCACGGAAGATCTGGTCGAGCGGATCGAGATCGACGGCAAGACATTCTTGCGCTACCTGCCTTATCCGATTGATGTCGCACTGTTGAAGGGCTCGATCGCCGACGAGGACGGCAACATCAGCCTCGACCAGGAACCGGCAAACGTCGATATCTATGCCATGGCGGCGGCGGCCCGGAGTTCTGGCGGCACGGTGATATTCCAGGTGCGCGAAAGAGTGCCTCGCAACACCTTGGGCGCGCGCTCCGTGCGAATACCTTCAGCGTTGGTTGACGTCATAGTCGTCGATCCCGACCAGCGTCAGGGCTATGATCTTGTCTACGACCCTGCCATTTCGGGCGAGCGGCGCGCCGACGAACCGCCGCCGCCCGCACCCACCTTTTCCGTCCGTCAGATCATTGCGCGGCGCGCCCATGAAGAATTGCGCGACGGCGCGGTGATCAACTACGGATTTGGCATTCCCGATGAGGTCGCAAGCATTGTCGCCAGCCGCGGCGAGCAGGACCGTTACTATCAGACCATCGAACACGGCACATATGGCGGCACGCTTCTGACCGGCACCCTGTTCGGCTATGCCCGCAACCCGAGCTGCATGATCGACAGTCCGGCACAATTCGACTTCTATTCGGGTGGCGGGCTGGACATCGCGTTTTTGGGATTTGGCGAAGTTGACGCCGCCGGCAACGTCAATGTCTCCAAACTCGGTGGCCTGACCGTAGGTCCTGGCGGGTTCGTCGACATCGCACAGAACGCACGCAAGGTGGTATTCTGCGGCACTTTCGATGCAAAGGGTGCAAAGATCACCTCCGGCGACGGCAGGCTGCAGATTGAACGCCAGGGAGAGGTCCGCAAATTGGTGAATTTGGTAGAACAGATCACCTTCTCGGGTGCGCAGGCACTGTCGCAGGAGCAGGCCATCCTCTACGTTACAGAGCGCTGCGTCTTCGAACTTTGCCCTGATGGGCTGCACCTGATCGAGATTGCTCCCGGAGTCGATATTGAACGTGATGTAATTGAAAACATGGGATTCTCGCCGATCATGAGCGAATCCCCACGGCTGATGAAAAGCGACTATTTCCTTGATCACGCGCGGACGGACGCCCATGCCTGAACGCATTGCATTGATCGGAGCGGGCGTCATTGGCAAACGGCACCTGATTGCGATGGCGAAAGTCGAGTCCGTCGAATTGGCAGCAATAGCGGATCCGCATGCCAGCGCGGCGGAGATTGCGACCGAGTACGGCGTTCCACACTATTCGAGCGCCAATGAAATGTTGAGTGCGGTTGCTCCGTCTGGTGTCATCATCGCGACGCCAACCGAGCATCACTTCGAACCGGCGCTGGCCGCGCTTGATGCAGGCTGTCATCTCTTGGTCGAAAAGCCGATTGCAGCGACCGTTGCCGAAGCGGAAGAAATGACTCGCGCATCGGAGGCGCGTGGCTTGTGCGTTTTGGTGGGACACCACAGACGCTACTATCCGCACGTGGCCAGGGCCCGGGAAATGGTGCGCGGCGGTTCGCTCGGTCAACTTGTCACGGTGTCCGGCCAGTGGAGCGTACGGAAGCCGGAATCCTATTATGCCCCGGATTGGCGGAGGCGCTCACCCGCCGGGCCTGTGTTGACCAACCTGATCCATGAAATCGACTATCTGCGCTACATTGTGGGAGAGATCCGGTCGGTGACCGGGTTGGCGGGAAATTCGGTGCAGGGTTTTGAGAAAGAGGATGCAGCAGCATTCGCGCTTCAGTTCGAGAACGGGTCGCTTGGTGCCTTTGTCATGTCCGATCAGGCGGATTCGCCCTGGGCCTGGGAAATGGCCACCGGCGAAAACCCGGCATTTCCGCGCAGCGGACAGAACTGCATCACGTTCTCGGGCACCCGGGGTGCCTTGGAGTTTCCGAACCTGCGACACTGGACATCGGATGGCGAACCGGAAAGCTGGATCACTCCCAAACGGGCCCACGACATCTCGCTTGATCTCGGCGATGCCTTTGTCCGCCAGATCGAGCATTTTTCCGAGGTCGTTGCGGGCCGCGCGAACCCGATCATTTCGGCTGCTGACTCCACCGGAACCTTGAGAGCCACGCTTGCGGTGCTGGAATCCGCGAGGTGCGGAAGTCGGATCGACATCTGCGGCCCCGAGCGCAAGAATTGAGGGAAAGAATGTCAGAGTTTCATGTCGAAGTCGGTGCCAAGGTGAGCTTTTCCAAGACGGTGTCGGAAAGCGACGTCTACATGTTTGCCGGGATCACCGGTGACTTTTCGCCCAACCATGTCAACAAGGCCTATATGGAAAAGTCCCGTTATGGCCGATTGATGGCCCACGGGGCGCTGATGGTGGGCTTCATGTCGACCGTGTCCACAATGGCTATCGCGCGCACCCGCATGTCGGAAGAAACGCCTGTTTCGCTTGGATACGACCGTATCCGTTTCCTCAAGCCCGTGTTTCTGGGCGACACCATAACGGTCGAGTACGAATTCACCGCCATCGACATTGAACGCAGACGGTCCACGGCGGATATCCGGATCACAAATCAGGACGGCGACCTGACCACCGTCGGCCAGCATATTCTGAAGTGGGTGCCGAATGACTAAGGTGCCGGCATGAGCCTGGATTTGACAGGAAAGACGGCAATCGTCACGGGCGCGGCACGCGGAATCGGGCTCGCGATAAGTCAGAGGTTCAGCGAACTCGGGGCGGTCGTGTCCGGATGGGACATTGAAAGCGCAGCTGCCGGGGGTGATCCTGCATTTTCCCATTTGGCGGACGTGGATGTGACGAATGAGGATTCGGTCGCGTCGGGATTCAGCGCTTCGCTTGAAGCGCTGGGGCATGTCGACATTCTGGTCGCCAATGCGGGCATCAACGGCCCGACCAAGCCGGCCTGGGAATACGCACTGGACGAATGGCAGGCGGTGCTCGACGTCGACCTGACGGGCGTTTTTCTTTCAGCCCGCGTGGTCCTGCCCCACATGCGCGACCGTGGAGCCGGGCGGATCATCGCAATTTCGTCTGTGGCCGGGAAAGAGGGCAACCCGGGCGCCTGCGCGTACGGTGCGGCCAAGTCCGGCGTGATCGGATACATCAAGGGGCTCGCCCGGGAGCTGCTTCCCTCGGACATTACGGTTAATTGCGTTGCGCCAGTGATGACGGAAACCGATCTATTGCAAGGCATGAGTTCGGACTACATCGCCGACAAGCGTGGCCGAATTCCCATGGACAGGCTTTGCACACCCCGTGAAGTCGCCGACATGACCGCCTGGATCGCCAGCCCGCTTTGTTCGTTCACTACCGGACAGGTGTTTGACGTCACCGGCGGACGGGCCACCTACTGATGGCAGGCGTTCCGCTCGAGAGATTGTGCATTCATCAGGTCACCTTAATGCAATGTGGATTTGCGGCCGGTATGGAGTGCCTGGCTCGCCACGGCGTGCCCATGACTGCGATCTGGCACGAAAAGCTGGAAGAGACCGGCGTGGCAGCAGCGCGACGGATCCTGGCGGACACGCAGGTCGAGGCGGTTGCGCTTTGCGTTGGCGGAACCATGGCGATTGGCGACGTGGCGGAGCGTGCGTCCCAGGTCGAGTTGACTCGTCGGCGGATCGAGTTCTGCGCGGAACTGGGGATCGAGAGCTTGCTGATGCTGACCGGTGGTCTTGGATCGGGAGAGACCGATCTCCTGGCCGCCCGTCTGAACGCGCTGGAAGGATTTGACAGCGTTTTGCCCGAAGCCCGGGCGGCAGGCGTTCGCCTCGTTCTTGAGCCGCTGCATCCGATGGTTTGCGGGTTCCGCTCGGTGATCTCGACCCTGTCGGCGGCTTGCGACTTCCTCGATGAACTAGACGCGGACGATGCAACCGGCGTGGCTCTCGACACTTATGCGCTTTGGTGGGACCTGAACCTTTCGCGCGACATTCGCCGAGCCGCACCACGCCTGCGGCATTTCCATGTCTCGGACTGGCTTGCCGAAACCACCGACCTCCGCCTTGACCGGGGCATGCCGGGAGACGGCCTCATCGACAACCGGGCCATTCGGCGGTCGGTCGAGGACACCGGGTTTCGGGGTCCGGTCGAGATCGAGATATTCTCGAAGCGGCACTGGTGGCGAAAATCTCCCGACGAGGTGGTCTCCGAGATCGTGCAACGGACATCGGAATTCGTCTGACTTGATGAATGTCACTGCAATTGATGCATCAAACTCGAGAATCGACGGGAATGATCTCCGCAAGCCGGGGAATGCCATGCCAGCCGTGATTCAACTCATTGACCGGGGCGAATTGGGAACCCAAGGTCGGAAGCGCCGACAGCGTGCTCCGAGAAGGGGGGACATTGTTCGAAATCCGAGGCGTCGAAACCGGCTACGGCAAGCTGAAGATCCTGCGCGGCATCGACATGAAAGTTGATGCGCAGGGCATTGTCGCGCTTTTGGGGGGCACCGGCACCGGCAAGTCGACACTCCTGAAAGCCATCTCGGGCACTTTGCCGGATTGGGGCGGCGAGATCCTGTTCGATGGCGAGCTTATCCACGCCAAGCGCCCGCACCATCGCTTTTTGACGTGGAACGCCAGCCAATGAAAAAGCCGAGGATATTCCTGCTGCAAGGCCCCAACATGAACTGGCTCGGCAAACGCCAGCCCGAGATCTATGGCACGACGACGGCAGACCAACTGGATGACATGTGCCAGGCACATGCCAAGGCGACCGGCTATGAACTGACGATCTTCTACAGCAATTCTGAGGGTGCAGCGCTCGACCGGCTTTACCAGGCAGTTGAGACGGATGAATTCGACGGCCTTGTCATGAATCCTGCTGCATGGTCCATGGGCAGCGGAGCCGCGATTCGCGATTGCCTGCGGTCGATCGCCAAGCCCTACATCGAGGTTCATATCCGCAATCAATACAAGATCCCCCACGTCTCGTCGACGGCGGAACTGGCTGATGCGGTCATCCAAGGCATGGGGTGCGATGGCTATCGTGCTGCGCTCGATGCCATGTTCCGGCGATTGACCGAGAGCACCTGGTAAGTCTCAGGGGCATTCGGGCAGGAGGACTTCCGGACTCAGCAGCACTTGCTCGCTCGCGTCTTTGCTGCGCCCGGAAACCGATGCCGCCGTTTCTGAATCCACACTGCGAGCCAGCGCAACTACCGGGGTGCCGATGATCATGGTGACGATTCAGTCGGTGATTGCGGCGCGGGTTTCGCGCGTCAGGGGATGCACGACGAGGCGGATCCGGTGGGCCCGGCCGCTCTCGCGAAGTGCGTCGACCGCGCCTTCGACTCCGCCACCAGCGATGTAGATTCCTCGTAGGTCCGGCTGCATCATGATCAAGCAACCAACGCAACATTCCACAAGCAAGAACCTCACAAGATCATTTATTCTTGCTTTGTTCCAGTGATTCGGGTATGCATGTCGCGGCGCGGGAAAAAGACGAAATCCAAGTCGGATCATCGCGCTGATTGACGGTGGCGTGTCAGGCTTCGTGCCATGCACGTTTCACGGCAACTTGGGCCGTTTCCGGGCGGCGGGTGCGGAAGTTGCGCTCGTTGCGGAACTTGCAAAGACAGAATTGACAATACCTTAACTGCTTGCAATCATTACAATATTGTTCGACCCCCGGTGCCTCCTTGCGTTTTGTCAACACTATCGCAACACGGCGCCTCGGCAGCGCCGAACCGAGCCGCTGGAATCCGCCCGGCAGGGCACCGGAAAGCGTTCGGTTCTAGAGTGATGGAGGCGGCGATGGCACCGCGCGGGCACGGCCGAAGCTCGGCAAGACGTGGTGTTGTAATCGTCTTGCACCTCATCATTATCACTCTTTGAACGAACGCTTATTGCGCCAAGCCAAGCCCTGGAAAGGAGGATGCCATGAACTGAAACCTTTCGTCGCGGTCCAGCGGGTTCGACTCCCGCCCGGCAAAGGCGCAGCCCGCCAGCCGGAAGCGAGTCTTGCATGGCGTGCGGCAACGTCCGTCGTGAAGCGTAGACAGCAGGTGACGAAGCGGCGTGCAGCCTCGAAATCCGGAAATCGATGACGCCTTCATTGTCAAGCATGTGGGGGCAGTACCGGAAGCGCCGCTACAGGCGAGGCGCAACGGGTCGTCCGGGGTCGTGGATCGGCGCAGAGTCACGGGATGGATCGCCAGGGAACCTGGGAGATCCTGCGCCTGCCCGCGGGCAGGAACGCTGGAAAGGGGAGTGCCAGCGAGAACAATCCAGACCCCGGCCCGTCGTCTGGCCTGCACGACGGCGGGAGCGCCGATGGCGGACACGAACCCGGCAGGCGCCTGCGGAGCCGGCTGGCGAAAACAATGAGCCGAAGGACATGCGGGGGCAGGAAGTCGTAGCGTCCTGATAGTACCTTTGAAGGCGGGGAACCGTGGCCATCGGGACCCGCCGGAGGGAAGCGGGGCGTCACCTGTACAGAACCACTGATGGGAAACGATGGAGGAAACACTGAGTTCCAAGAACACGTACACGAAACAGCAGTGGATAGCCGAACAGGCGAGGGAGCATCCGGATCGCGGACGTTCCTCGACCTGCGGATCACGGACGGCGTCGCAAGGTGCATGATCGACAAAGATCGTGCGCTCATGGACGCCGTCATGAGCGAAACTGTCAGGTGAGGAACCGAGTGCGTCAGTCGCGCACGCTCGGGTCTGTGGGGGGAGGGGCTCGGCAACGACCCCTCCTACCCGGCC
>JAJEFO010000072.1 GCA_022820365.1 Silicimonas sp. | reverse complement strand
CGGGATCGTAGCGAGATCGAGGCGGTCCGAGATCGGTCGACCGGTCCGCAGGGTGCGGTCTACGGGCTGGAGCGTGACGTTACGGGGCGACACGGGCTGATCATGAAATACAATCTCAACAAGGGTGACAATCGGTTGGCCGGCAAAGCCCGTCAGGGCGAGGTCGCCTGACCGTGGCTGCGGACACGCTCTTGCAACTGCGTGGCGTCACCAAGCGATTCGGGGGCTTCACGGCGGTCGACGCGATCTCTTTCGACCTGCCGCGCGGTGTGATCGGCGGGCTGATTGGGCCGAACGGCGCCGGCAAGACGACGCTTTTCAACACGATGGCTGGCCTGATGAAGCCAGATGCCGGCGAGGTGCTTCTGGATGCGGTGCCGATTCAGAACCGTCCGCCGCACCGGATCTTCGCGGAGGGCCTGTCTCGCACGTTCCAGATCCCGCGCCCGTTTCCCGAAATGTCGGTTCTTGAAAACGTCATGCTGGTTCCGTACGGGCAATTGGGCGAGCGGTTCTGGAACAACTGGCTGCGCTCTGGTACGGTTGCTCGGGAAGAACGCGCGGCCCGTACGCGAGCTGACGAGATCATTGACTTCTGCCAATTGACCAGCGTGCGCAACGATCAGGCCAGCACATTGTCTGGCGGCCAGTTGAAACTGCTGGAGCTTGCGCGCGTTCTCATGGCCGATCCGAAGATCATCCTTCTTGACGAGCCCGCTGCCGGAGTGAACCCGTCATTGATGCTGACGCTGGTTGACCAGATCAAGGCGCTGAACCAGCGCGGCTACACATTCCTGATAATTGAGCACAACATGGACGTGGTCATGTCGATCTGCGACCCGATCTTCGTGATGGCGCAGGGTCGCCTGCTTTACGAAGGCGATGCGGCAGGCGCGCGCCGCGACCCAGCGGTGCTGGATGCCTATCTGGGGGATCTGCCGTGAACGCGCCGCATGTGCTGGAGGCCAAGGATGTGATCGCAGGCTACGCGCCCGACCTGCCAATTCTCCACGGGGTCTCAATCCATGTGGATGCGGGCGAAGTCGTGTCGATCATCGGCCCGAACGGTGCCGGGAAATCGACCCTGGTCAAGGCGATCGCAGGGCTGGTGCGCGTGTCGTCCGGCAATGTTCGACTTGACGGCAGCGACATCACCGGCGTTGCAGCGCACAAGCTGGCGGCCGCAGGCGTGGGCTACGTTCCTCAGACCGGGAATGTCTTTGCAACCTTGACCGTTCGCGAAAATCTCGTGATGGGCGGCGCGCCGCTGGCCAAGGCCGCGGCACTGCAGAGGATCGAGGAAATCTGTGCCATCTATCCGATCTTGAAGGACAGGATGCGAGACAAGGCAGGCTCTCTTTCCGGTGGCCAGCGACAGATCCTTGCCGTCGCCCGCGCGCTGTTGACCAAGCCGAGGCTGATGCTTTTGGACGAGCCGACCGCAAGCCTCTCGCCGAAGGCCGCAAGCGAGCTCTTCGACGTGGTGCGCGGCCTTGCCAAGGATGGGGCTGCAGTGCTGATGGTCGAGCAGAACGCCAAGGCGGCGTTGCGCGTGTCGGACCGGGGCTATGTTCTGGCCGAGGGGCGGAACCGGATCGACGGTCCGGCTGCCGATCTGCTCGCGGACGAGGGAATCGGCGAGATCTTTCTCGGATTCAGGCGCGATTCCGCAAGCACGGAGGGCGCGGGATGATCCTGCAGCACATTGCGGACGGCATCCTGAGCGGTGCTATCGTCGCACTGGGCGCGATTGGCCTGAGCTTCACCATGAAGATGCTGCGCTTTGCCAATTTTTCGCATTCCGAGCTGCTCACATGGGGCGCTTACAGCGCACTCGTGTTTGTTGCGTTCTTTTCCAGTTTCGGGGGAATCTTCGACCTGACCTTCGGACCGTTCTCCTTCGGGCCGGGACTTATTCTTGCAATGCTTTGCGCCTGCGTCGCCACCGCGATCATCGCGCTCCTGCTGCATCGCTTCGTTTTCGCGCGGCTCAGCCGTGCCGCTGGACACATGACCATGGTCTTTGCCAGCTTCGGCGTGGCGCTGATCTTGCGGCACCTGGTGGTGCTGATCTGGGGTTCCGACCCGATCTACTATTCCAGGGAACTGCAGTTTGCCATACTCCTGCCAGGCAATGTCCGCGTGTTGCCCGATCAGGTGTTCCTGCTGGGCCTGACCGTAGTGGTAGTCATCGCGCTGCATCTCTTCATGACCCGCTCGCGCACCGGCATCGCCATGCGCGGCGTTGCCGAAAGCCCGGACCTCGCTCGGGCAAGCGGTGTCAATGTCGACCGTATCATCACGTGGGTCTGGGTGATCGGCGCTTCCGGCGCGGCGATCGGCGGAGTGCTTTATGGCATGACCGTGCAGCTGCGTCCGGAACTTGGATTCAGCCTGATACTGCCGCTCTTTGCCGCCGCAATTCTGGGCGGCACGGGCAGCCTGTACGGCGCCGTTCTGGGCGGGCTGATCGTCGGGCTGTCGGAGAATCTTTCGGTGATGATCATCCCCACGACCTACAAGCCCGCGGTTCCGTTCCTGCTGATTCTCGCGATCCTCTATTTCCGGCCCGAAGGCATTTTCGGAGTGCGTGACACATGATCGGTCTGGTCTCGTACATCGTCTTCTTTCTGATCCTGTCGTTGATCTTCGGGGTCGCCGTGCTCGGGCTCAACCTGCAATGGGGCTTCACCGGGCTCTTCAACGCCGGTGTCGCCGGATTCAGCGCGATCGGCGCCTACACGATGGCAATCCTCACGGGCCCGGCCAGGGACGCGGTCTTCGGCGGGTTCGAATTGCCCTTTGTCGTGGGGCTGATTGGAGCGATGATCGCTTCCGGCATAGGTGCCGTCTTCGTCGGCCTGGCCACGTTGAAGCTCAGGCACGAATACCTCGCTGTCGCCACGTTCGGGATCGCGGTGACCATTCAACTCGTTTGCCTGAACTGGGAGTACCTTACTGGCGGCACGCTCGGCTTGATTGGCATTCCGAACCCGTCCAAGGCCTGGGTCGATGGGCCGCTGGCACAGAACACACTCTATCTGCTCGTGGTCCTCGTCGTGGTCGGACTGAGCTTCGCCGCCCTGGAACGGATCGTGAAGTCGCCGTGGGGCCGGATGCTGAAAGCGATCCGCGAGGACGATGTCGCCGCTGCGAGCCTGGGCAAGTCGCCAGAGCGGGTGCGTCTTGAGGCCTTTGTGCTCGGTTGCATGCTCATGGGGCTCTCGGGCGCTCTTTATGTCTCCTTCATCGGTTACGTGAGTCCGTGGGATTTCCTCCCGATCCTGACGTTTCAGATTTGGACCATGCTGATCGTCGGTGGCAGCGCCAACAACCGCGGGGCGCTTCTGGGCGCTCTGATCGTCTGGGGTGTGTGGACCATGAGCGGCTTCGTCATATCGCGCGTGGTCCCGGCGGAGATCCAGGCCCAGGGCGGCGCAATGCAAGCTGTATTGATCGGCCTGATCCTGGTCGCTATGCTTCTGATCCGCCCGCGCGGCCTGATCGGTGAAGAACTGCACGTATCTCGTCACGCAAGGTCGTAGTGGTGGACAAAGCCGCGAAGACGGAGTTTGATCGACGGCGCTAGGAAAAGTCGCCCTAGGGGGCACATCGGGCCGGCGCCAAAGCCCGGCTCATTCACATGGAGGTGCGTATGATGCACAAATTCGGATTGGCGGCCCTTGCCGCCGCACTAATGGGGATCGGCTCCACTGCTCTCGCCGCAGACTGCCCGATCAAGCTCGGCGCGATCTTGCCTGTCAGCGGGCCGATGGGCCAGGTGGGCGAGCGGATCGCCGAAACCGGTCTCTTTGCGGTCGAGCAATTCAACGAAGCCGGCGGCGTTCATGGCTGTCAGGTGGAATACGTGCTGCGCGACACGCAGGGCCAGTCGGCCGTTGGCGTGGATGCCGCGAAGAGCCTCGTAGACCTCGACGGCGTGCAGGCGCTCATCGGCGCCGTGTCCTCTGGTGTCAGCCTGCCGGTCCTGACGTCGGTTGCCGTGCCGTCCAAGGTCGTGCAGATGTCCTGCTGCTCGTCGTCCGAGAGCTTCACGGCGCTCGCCGAAGAAGGCAAGACAGACGGCTATTGGTTCCGGACTTACGCCACCAATCGCAGCCAGTCCGCCATTGGCGCAAAGCTGACCGTCGACAGCGGTTTCAAGAGCACTGCAGTCATCTACGTCAACACCGATTTCGGCGTAGGTCTGGCCAATCGATTCGAGCAGGACATCGCCAAGCTTGGCGGTTCGATCACCTCGATGGTGGCCTATAACGAGAGCCAGCAAAGCTATCGTGCAGAGGTCACCAAGGCTTTGGAAGGCAATCCGGATTCGCTCTACCTTGTGGCTTTCCCGGTGGACGGCGCCACGATCACGCGTGAATGGCTGGCCCTTGGCGGCACCGACAACCTAATCGTGAACAACTCGCTGCGTTCGGACGACTACTTTCAGGCCGTAGGCTCGAAATTCCTGCAGAACCTGCAGGGTTATGACAGCGCCCAGCCGCGCCTGCCCTCGGTCGATTCATTCAACGAGATGTTCGAGGCAAGGTTCGACAGCCCGCCGAACGGTCCTGGCCTGCATTCCGTCTATGATGCGGTGACGGTGGTTCTCCTGGCAATGGAAGCTTCCGGCGACATCACTGGCGAGAACATCCGCGACAATATCCGCCTTGTCACGTCGCCCGACGGGGTCGAGGTCCATCCTGGTCCGGAGGGCATCGCGCGCGCCAAGGAACTCCTGGCAGAAGGCAAGACGATTCGCTACGTCGGTGCCACCGGTGCATTGGCATTCGATGCGAATGGCGATGTTCAGGCGCCGAAGATGACGTGGAGGCTCGACGGCGACAAGAATGTCGAGACCGGTTACTTGAGCACTGCGGAGGTTGCCGAACTGATCATGATGCTCGACGAATAGTCAACCGGCATGATTGGGGGGCGTTGCGGCGCCCCTCTTCCTGATTTGGGAGGGCGCGATGGCTGGCAAGCGCAGCCATGTGTTCAGCGGATCGGTTTATGAAGAGATGGCCGGGTATGCCCGTGCCGTCGTGGTGGACGACCGGATTTTCGTTTCGGGCACCGTTGGCGTCGATTTCGCGACCGGCGAGATGGCCGAGGAAGCGGAGGCGCAGGCCGTCACGGCGCTCGACACGATCGAGACTGCTCTGGTCGAGGCAGACTCCGGCCTGCACGACATTGTGCGGGTGCGGGTCTATCTGACGGACCCGGATGACGTCGCGGCGATCGCGGCCGTCCTGAAGCAGCGCATCGGCTTTGCCCGCCCGGCAAACACCACGGTTTGCGCACCGCTTGTCGTGCCTGGCGCACGGGTGGAGATCGAGGTCGAGGCCATTCGCGGTTCGGGCACGCCCGCATGAGCGGCGACACGGCCTTCGTTCGTGTCAAGCGTTCAGCGGACGAGGTCTTCGCATTCATGGCGGATCCTGCGAACTTGAGCCTCTGGTCGTTCGGTACATGGCGAACCGAGATCGACGACACGGGGCTGGTGCGCGGCACCTCGATCAGGGATGGTGCGGTGATCTACGTGCGGATCGAAGCCCATCCAGAGCAGCGGCTGATCGACTACCATTTGGGCGCGAAGCCCGACACCCTTTCACCGCGAATCTTCGGGCGGGTGACGTCCGAGGACGTCTTCGGCGACGGTCAGGGTGCCGGGCTTTCATTGACGGCCCTTCGCGCCGCCGAAATGGACGATGCGCGATGGCACAGCCTGATCGCCACTCACCGAGTCGAACTGGACATCGTCAAGTCGTCCCTGGAGACCGGCCATGACCATCGTGCCACCTGACAGGGTCCACCTGACCGACGAATTGACAATCAGCCGCATCCTGACCGGTCTTTGGCAGGTCGCGGACATGGAGCGCGACGGCACCGACCTGGACCCGGACAAGATCGCCGATCAGCTTGCCGGCTATGCCGAGAGCGGCTTTGACACGTTCGACATGGCGGATCACTACGGCAGCGCCGAGATCATCGCCTCGCGTCTCCTGCGGCGTCGTCCCAACGCGCTGGCTTTCACCAAATGGTGCCCGCCGCCCTTGCCGATGACACCGGAAACCGTGCGTGCCGGGGTGCAGGCGAGGCTGGACCGGCTCGGGGTCGCGCGCATCGACCTTCTGCAATTCCACTGGTGGAGCTTCGAGCACCCGGCCTGGCTTGACGCGCTGCATGAACTCGCGACGCTGCGCGAGGAGGGACTGATCCGCGAGATCGGCGTGACCAATTTCGACGCGGCGCATCTGCATCTGGCGTTGGCCGACGGCGTGCCGATCCGGACCAACCAGATTGCCTGCTCGTTGCTGGACCGCCGCTTCACCGGGCAGTTGGCGGAGACCTGCGCGTGCCACGGGGTGCACTTGCTTGCATATGGTACTGTCTGCGGCGGGTTTTTGTCCGAGAGATGGCTGGGCCAGCCGGCGCCGACGGACATCCTCGACTGGAGCAAGATGAAGTACCGCCGCTTCATCGAAGCCGCCGGCGGATGGGAAGCCTATCAAGCGGTTCTCTCCGCCGCCGCGGAGACTGCAGCGAAGCATGGTGTCTCGGTGACCAACGTGGCGACGCGCTGGGTCCTGGAACAATCCCATGTCGCCGGTGTCATCATCGGCGTGCGTCCCGGCGAACGCGATCACCGTGCGGACAATGCTCAGCTCTTCGGATTCTCCTTGGACGAGGAGGACCACGCAGTCCTGGCCCGGGCGTTCGCCGGCACCGCCCCGATCCCTGGCGATTGTGGCGACGAATACCGAATGCCCCCCTTCCTTACCGCCAGCGGTGACCTGAGCCATCACTTGGGCGCAATCGCTGCCGCCTATGACACCGACACGATGCCGGGACGTCCCGAGGTGCGTCGTGCGCTGTCGGGCAGCAAGTGGGAAGCCATTGCCGGTTACTGCCGTGCCCGGCGCATCGGCGAGCGCATTCTGGTTTCCGGGACCACGGCGACGGCGGGGGCCGACCGCGTTGTCGCGCCGGGCGATGCGGCTGCACAGACGACTTACGTCATCGACAAGATCATCGGCGCCGTCAGCGCCCTCGGCGGAACGGTTGAAGACATCGCGCGCACCCGCATCTATCTGACGGACATCGCGGACACCGAAGCTGTCAGCACAGCCCACGGTCGCGTTTTCGGCACTTTGAAGCCTGCCAACACCTTGATCGCGGTCGACGATCTGGCCGGAGACTACCTGGTCGAAATCGAGGCCGAAGCGATCATCGGTGCCTAGCCGTCCCTCTCCCAATAGGGCGTCGAACGCGCTTCCGGCAGTCCGGTCGTCTCCGCGTGAGAGAACCGTCGCTTGCCGATCCGCGTGATGCGGAACCGCCCGCCGCAATGCGGATCCGGACAGGCGACTTCGGCGTCCGTCGACATCCAGTCGCTCGGGTCGGTTTCACGCTGCTTAGCAGGCAAGAGCGGCAGCACCGCCGCGAGCGCATACATCGATATCTTCTGCCCCTTGGCGAAGACAAGGTTCTCTCCTTCGACGGTGAAGTACTCGCCTTCGATGTGTCGGCAGACAGGCCGCCGGCCATCCAGAACGACCTCGACCTTCAGGTCATGGAGCGTGAATTCGTCGTCGTGTTCCAAACTGGAATACCCCTCATTGAATTTTGCCGGAGTGCCCGGAATAGGTTCCGGCATCCTGAAGTTGAACACCTGGATCCGGCGGATTTCAATTGGCAGGGCACATTTCCGCTGTGCGGATCCATGCCTCAGTGATCCATGATGCACGGTTTCCGCCGACTGTAATTCAAGAAACTCAGTCGCATTGCCGGGCAATTTCAGCCCGGAAATGGTCGCTCGAAACGCTCACTTGGAAGACCGGGTCGCGCGCGGCACTTTGTGGTCCGGGCTCGCACCGAAAGCGCTCCGTGCCTTTGAGCGACCTTTCTGGCTGGAATGAAATTCGGCAGCAATGCTCGGCCTCCCAACCGATCAAGCTGGATGACCGGAACACCTCGTTCGATCAGTGCCGAGTCACTTGGCTGAGTCTTTCACGGTCGTGCGGCGCCGTGTAGTCCACGTCCGGCCCCATCGGAACGATGCCAGTCGGATTTATCTTTCCGTGGCTGCCGTAGTAGTGATTCTTGATGTGCAGCATATCCACCGTCTCGGCGACGCCCGGATGCTGGTAGAGATCCCGGACATAGCCGGAAAGATTGGGATAGTCCGCGATCCTGCGAAGATTGCATTTGAAGTGTCCGAAATAGACGGGATCGAAACGGACCAGCGTGGGGAACAGGCGCCAGTCCGCTTCCGTCACCGCGCTGCCCGTGAGGTATCTTTGCGAGCCAAGCCGGTCTTCCAGCCAGTCGAGCGTCTCAAATAGGGGAACGATCGCCTCTTCATAAGCGTCTTGCGTCGTTGCGAAGCCCGCCTTGTATACACCGTTGTTCACCGTGCTGTAGATTCGGTCGTTGATCCTGTCGATTTCGGACCGGAGGGCCTCCGGATAGTAATCTCCGGGCCGCGCGCCGACCTCGTCGAAGGCCGAATTGAACATCCGGATGATCTCGGAGGACTCGTTGGAAGCAATGGTCCTTGCTTCCTTGTCCCAAAGTGCGGGCACGGTCACGCGCCCCGAATAGCTTGGGTCTGCTGTCGTGTAGACTTCATGCAGAAGTTTGGCGCCGTTGACGGTGTCGGGAGTCGATCCGTTTTCAGGTGTGAAAGTCCAGCCTTGGTCGCCCATGAACCAGTGCACGACCGACACGGAGATCAAGTCATCGAGACCCTTCAATGCCCGGAAGATGAGTGTTCGATGCGCCCAGGGGCAGGCATAAGACACGTACAGGTGATAACGCCCGCGCTCGGCCCTGAATCCACCCCCACCACTCGGACCGGCGGACCCGTCCGCCGTGATCCAATTTCGAAACTGGGAGTCCTTTCGGACGAAGCGGCCCTCGCTCGCTCCGGTGTCGTACCACTGATCAACCCACTTTCCGTCCTGCAGCAATCCCATGCTCTCGCTCCCTTGGCTTTAGGGGCCGTGTGCCTGCATTTGGAAGCATCTTCAAGGTTTTCGGACAAGTACGGATCAAGCGGTCTCGGGCTCGCGTGGGGCAGGTCGGTGGTTCAAATGTGTTCGCTTCCGTCGGAATTTGCGACAGACACTCCCGTCGGAGTCACAGCATCAGACTTGTTGCCTCCCGTTGCGCCGTCGGCGGAAGGGCAGCCAGCGAACATTGGGACCGCATGTCCTTTGTCAGCACGGAATCTGAAGATGAACGCCGACGGTAAAACAGTGCCGATCACACGCCGTGCGTGGCGAATACGGCGTAGTGGCACTATTGGTTCTTCACCCGTGACATGGGTGCAGTTCCCCGAAACCAGCCGTCATCGCTTTTCATTTCACGGTGCTGAGAATACCTTCGTTTGCATGCGCTGAGCGCACCAAAATATCTTGGGAAGACATGGCATGGCGGCAGCGGATTTCGTGATTGCGGGCGCGGGCCACAACAGCCTGGTGACTGCGTGCTATCTGTCAAAGGCCGGATATTCCTGCGTGGTTCTTGATGCGCGTCCGATTCCAGGAGGGGGTTGCGCCACGGAAGACATCCTGGGACCGGGGTATGGGATCGACACCTGCTCGACAGGACACACGCTAATTCTGCAGAACCCGCTCATCCGGCTAGATGAACTCGGTTTGGTAGGCAAGTATGGACTTTCCTACCTTCACCCGGATCCCGTAGCCCATGTCGCGCTGCCCGATGGCGAGCAGATCACGATGTGGCTCGATCTGGATGCGACCGTTGCGGAGATTGCCAGGTATTCACAGGAAGATGCTGAAAGCTACGTGCGACTGATCGGCGAGTTCGATGAGCTTCGCCCGCTTCTCGGAGCGGCACGGTCCGGTCCGATCGGCATGGCTCCCTCGTTGAAGGACCTGCTTCGCGATCATCCGCGCGGCGGAGTTTGGATGCGGCGCATGGCCATGAGCGCGCGAGACGTGATTTTGCGTGAATTCGCCAGCCCGCACGTGCGGGCTTTCATGGGATGGATGGCGTTTCAGACGGCCGTCCCGGTCGACCAGGCGGGCACCGGGCTTCTCCCGTATCAGATCACGGCACCCCGGCAGGCAAAGAGCTGGTCGATTCCTAAAGGGGGATCTGGCCGTCTCACGGATGCGCTGGTCGGGTTTCTTTCCGGCCACGGAGCCGAGTTTCACTACGAAGCTTGGGTTGAGAGCTTGATGCTGGATGGAAACCGATGCGTCGGGGTTCGAACGCGAGATGGGCGGGAGTTTCGGGGTAGCAAGGGGGTGGTGTCTACAATCCATGTCAAGCACCTCGTCGACATGGCGCATAAGGACGTTTGGGGCGAAGATTTCCTCTTTGGCGTGGATACCTACAACGTTGGCGTGCCGTTCTTTGCCACCTATCTTGCAACTTCTGCGCCTCCCGTATTCGAAACCCGGCGCGGGCCGCGAAGCGCTGTCTCGGCTGGATATGCCGGCTGGATCGAGGATCTCGTGCAATCCGGTCGCGACATCTATGACGGTCGACTGTCGGACGACGTGGCGTGGCTGCTGGTGGCGACGCCGACGCTCGTGGATCCAGGCCGCGCTCCGGATGGTCATCACACCGTCAAGTTTCTCACCCATGTGGTCCATGACCTTCCGGACACCGGACCGTCTGGCTGGGAAGCGAGCAAGGAGGCTTTTGCCGAACGCCTGATCGAATCCATACGGCGATTTTGCCCCGGCTTCACCGATGACGTGATCCTAGCCCGAAACACCAAGTCGCCCGTGGACATCGAAGCGTTGAATCCGCACATGATACAGGGGGCGGCCCACGGTGGTGACCGGTCGATCAGCTTTGCCGGAGAGCAGCGCCCTGTGCCAGGCTGGGCGCAGCACCGGATGCCGATTCCAGGGCTCTACCAGACCGGGGGAACGACCCATCCCGGAGGTTCCATCACTGGCTATCCAGGGCGTAACGCAGCCATGGTTGTGCTGAAGGATCTCGGTGAGGACCTGTCAAGCATCATGGATGTCTGAGGGTCTCACTCCCGTTGCTTGATAGGGAGCGAACGCGGGTTCGGCCTGTCTGGGGCTGCATTGCGAGCGCCCTCACTGCGGTCATTCGGCCGACAGCTTGCTCTTGAGCCACCGGAAAGTGGCAGGTCCCCATTCCGTCTGATGTTCGAACGCGCAGTGGCCTGAGCCCTTGTAGATCTTTGCGCTGCGGGTGCCTACCGGTCCACTTTCAAGCATGTAGTGAATATTGCCAATTGGTGCGAGATGATCATTGTCGCCATTGATCATCAGCACCGGCATGTTGATCCTCTCGACAAGGCCCAGGGAGGACAAGGACCAGCCTGCGAAGATCTCCCGTTCCTTCTCGACAGACCAGGTCGGAAAGGACGGTGGTCCGTCGGGCGGGCCGAAACGATGGGTTGAGCGACGGTTTCGTGCGGCGGCAATCGCGGCCATCTCCTCGTCGGACATTTCGTAGCCGAACGGGTGGCCAGCAATGGCGGCCACCGCCTTGACCTTTTCTGGCGCCGTGCCTGCAAGCTGCATGACGGAATAGCCGCCTCTGCTGATACCAAAGGCCCCGATTCTGTTCTGGTCGACTTCGGGGCGCGCCATCAGTGCATCAACGGCCGCGACCCAGGCCTTGACAGATTCCGGCTCCCACGGGAACGGATTCTCGCCCGTGCCGGGCGCGTCCATCACCAAGGACGCGAGTCCGGCCTCCAGCGCCAGTTCCGCTGCCCATCCCCTGTCTTCCTTGAAGACATCGGCGCCGCACATGATCAGCACGGCGGGAACGGGCGAATCGGATCTTGGCGCCCTGAAGTGAGCGCGGAAGTCCTTTCCTTCGCAAACGATATCCAGAACTTTCATCGGTGGATCCAGGTGGGAGCAGGCCTTGCGGTAGGCCCGTGCGCAATCGGCGCTGATTTCAGCTTTGAGCGGCGATATCTCGCCGGGAAAGCGGCCTATTGCGTAATAGGTTTTTGCCAATAAAAACCGAGGCTTGGCGGCTTCTATGTCACCCTCTGCTTCCAGGCGATCACCCTCGGCTTCATGTCTTGCACCTGCTTCGCGCCAGACCGGAACCCACTTGTCCTCGGTCGTTCCCTCAAGTGTTGTGACGATGCGTTCAAGCTCCTCGATGTCGTCGATCATTGACAGCCAACGGCGGTAGAATCCCCCTCGAGCCACGATGAACGGGTCCTCTCCAGGATTGCGTTCAAGATTTTCTACGGATTTTATCATTAGAATCAATTTGTTATCATGCAAGGCACTCGAGTGAGAAGAATGTAGACAGAATGTCCGCGCTACGCTACCCTTTTTCGGCAAACGATTGCACAACTTGGGATTCGCAGCAGTCGCAAAGAATCCGGAGGGTGCTCGAAACTCAACGATCGCAATGACAATCGGGAGGAAGACATGACGACAACGGGATGGCGCAATGGCCTTCAGGCCGGGATTGCAGCATTGGCACTGGCACTTGCCGCACCGCTCGCGGCGACAGCGCAAGTGAATAACCCGGGGCTGCTGGTTCACGCAGCCGATGACGAGCCGACAACGCTTGACCCAGCGCAGGTGGAGCCGGGTGAAGGGGGCGAAACGGTGATTCTGCAGGTCTACGACCGGCTGCTGGATATTGGGCCGACGAGTCCTGAACTGATTCCGTCTTTAGCGGTCGCGGTTCCCAGCGTTGAGAACGGAGGCATTTCGAGTGACGGGATGACCTATACCTTCAAGCTGCGGGAAGGCGTGACTTTCCACGACGGCACGGCATTCACCGCTGATGACGTGAAGTACTCCTGGGACCGGGCCATGACCATGGACCTGCCAGAAGGCAATGCCGGCGCATTGTCCGATGTGGTCGCATCGACAGAAGTGGTTGACGACATGACCTTCCGCGCGACGCTTTCCGAGCCGTCTGCCAGTTTCCTCAACTCGGCTGTTGTCTCCATGGTGGCGTCGATCGTCAGTCAAGACGCGGTGGAAGCGAATGGCGGAGTCGAGGCTGGCACGCCAAACCCCTTCATGGCGGGCAACATGGTCGGGACCGGACCGTACAAGTTCGTGGCATGGAACCGGAACGAAAACATCCAGCTTGAAGTCAACGACGACTACTGGGGCGAAAACGCCAAGCTTGACGTCCGGATCGAGATCGGGGGCGACCCGGATGTCCGGGTGCTGGGTCTGCGGGCAGGGGAGTTCGACACCATCGAAACCGATCCCTCCTTCATCGCCGATCTCGAAGGCGTGGATGGCGTAACCGTCTATTCGGGCGGGTTGCTTCTCGAACCGCTCCATATCGGCTTCAACCTCAACATCCCCGAAGGTGCGTTGCCATCGGAAGACACGATCCCGGTCGACTTCTTCCATGATCCGCGCATTCGTCAGGCTTTCAACCATGCATTCGACTACGAGGCGTTTCTCAATGGTCCACTGGCAGGCTTTGGCGCGTTCAACACGCACTATACGCCCATCGGCATCTTCGGGCACGATCCGAATGCACCGGTCTATGCCAGGAAGAACTACGCAGAAGCCGAACGCCTGTTCCGCGAAGCCGGCGTCTGGGACGAAGGATTCTCCGTTTCGGTCATCACAGAGGAAGGCAACCTCTTCGCGCTGATGTGCCTGGTACTGAAGGATTCAATAGAGAGGCTAAACCCGAAGTTTCGCATCAACGTGCTGGCCGTGGCCGAGTCGGTCTTCGACGACGCCCACGCCCAGAACCCGCTCGAATACGCGATGTGGGCGAAGAACGCGGATCCGGCGGCCGACCCGAATTTCTACATGCAGGCCTACCAGCATCCGGACGGCGAGTGGGGCGAGGTTCACGGATTTGCCAATGGCTACAGGGACTCCGAGAAGGTCGCGAGCCTCATTGATCAGGCAGCGGTTGAGCTTGATCCGGCCAAGCGCGCGGCGCTCTACAGCGAGTTGCAGACGATGCTCTACGAGGATCCCATGTGGCTCATCGGTGCGCAGGAAGGCGTCGTGTCGGCGCATCGCGACTGGCTGAAGGGCTTTGCCATGCAGCCTTTGTGGCCGCGTCCGAGCCTGAAATTCGCATTCTTTGACAAGTGAGTCCGAGAATGTCCTGACAAACGAACGGGCCCGTTTGCGGGCCCGTTTGAAATGAGGTCGGCAGATGCAGCTTCGCGACTATATCCTGCGCCGCCTGATGGTCCTGCCCGTTCTTATCATCGGCGTGTCCATCGTGGTCTTTACGCTGACCCGAATCGGCGGTTCGCCCGTCGGGATCTACCTCAGCCACGAGATGACGCCAGATGAAGTCGCCGAGATCGAAGCGCGCTTCAACTTGGACAAGCCCGTCTGGGTCCAGTACCTCTACTGGGTCCGAGGCATTGCCATGGGCGATTTCGGATGGTCGGGCGTTGCCGCGGCACCGGTTGCGGACGTCTTCCCTCTAAAGCTCGCCGCAACAATGGAGCTCGCCATTGCCTCAGGGCTGGTGGCGCTGTTCCTAGGAATTGCGCTTGGCACGTATGCCGGGGCGCGGCGGAACCGACTGCCCGACCACGTGACGCGGATCGTGGCCGTGAGCGGAGCGAGCCTGCCGCAGTTCTGGTTTGGAATCCTTCTCCTGATCATTTTCTGGGCACATATCGGCATCGCGCCCATCGGGCGGAGCGACGCGGCAATCTTTGCGTCCATTGCCCATCCCACTGGGCTCTATACCATTGATGCGATCCTGGCTGGCAGCCCGACTGCCCTTTGGGATGCGATTTGGCACCTTGTCTTGCCGTCGGTCACGCTGGGCTACGGAGCGACTGCAATCGTCGCACGAATGATGCGCTCGGCGCTGGTCGAGGAATTGCAGCAGGATTATGTCGACGCCGCCCGCGCAAAGGGACTCGCCGAACGTATCGTGTTGAAGCGGCATGCCCGGCGAAACGCGCTGGTGCCGACGGTGACGGTTATCGGCCTGACCTTCGGATTCCTGCTGCAGGGCACCATTACGGTCGAAATCATATACCGATGGCCAGGTCTCGGCCGGTGGATGGCGGATTCGGTCCTGAGGGGCGACCAGGCGACGTTGATGACCTATGTGCTCTTTACCTCCGTCCTCTTCCTGGTGGTGAACCTCATCGTCGATCTGGTCTATGCGAACCTTGATCGTCGGGTGACATTGGGAAAATGACATGACCGACGTTCAGCAATCCCGCATCGCCGCCGGAGCCATGACAGCGGACACCGCCTTTCGCGTGCGCATGCGCCGCCTTTTCGGTGTGCTGCAGGGGATGGCTTCGAACCCGGCAACGGTAATCGGCCTTGTCATCATTGCCTTGATGCTCGTCATGGCGATCTTCGCACCTTGGCTCTTGGAACCGAACTCGCCTGATCCTTACCAGATGCCCCGCGACTGGGGTGCGGTCAGAAAGCCGCCAGGGACGCCAGGTCACCCGCTTGGAACCACGAACGAGGGTGGCGACGTGCTCTACGGCGTCATCTGGGGCAGCCGTACGTCTCTGCAACTGAGCCTCATGGTCGTTGGCTCAACGATGATCGTTGGCACAATTGTCGGATCCATAGCTGGGCTGGTCGGTGGATGGGTCGATGAAGTGCTGATGCGTCTAGTGGACGTGTTCCTGTCGATCCCGGAACTGATTTTCGCGCTTGCCATCGCGGCGGTGCTGGGTCCGTCCTTCGGCAACATCATACTCGCGCTCGCGGTGGTGCTGTGGGTGAAGTACGCGCGCATCATGCGTGCGCAGGTCCTGCAGATCAAGCAGCATGACTTTGTTGACGCGGCTCGGGTGATCGGGGACTCGAAGCTAAACATATATCTTCGCGACATACTGCCAAACGCGGTGACGCCAGTGACCGTCCAGGCGACGCTTGACATGGGCAACGTAGTGCTGATTGGCGCGACGCTGTCCTTCATCGGCCTGTCGGAAGCAGGGATCGCCGAATGGGGCGTGCTGGTCTCCGAAGGGCAGGCGGGGATCGCATCTGGACGATGGTGGGCGTCCACCTTTCCAGGGCTCATGATCTTTCTCTGGGCACTTGCCTTCAATCTCGTCGGAGACGGCCTTCGCGACGCACTTGATCCACGGACTGAGGGCCGGTGATGCTCGACGAGAGGCATTGCGCCGCCCCGGTTGCATCGGTTCGGGACCTGAAGGTTTACTTCCAGTCGAAGCGCGGCATCGTTCACGCGGTTGACGGCGTCAGTTTCGACATCCGTGACGGAGAGACTCTCGGCCTTGTCGGCGAGACCGGTTGCGGCAAGAGCGTCACGGGCCGTTCCTTTCTCCGCCTGCTGCCGGTGCCGCCGTGCATTCTGGCCGGCGGTTCGGTCACGTTTCACACGCATGTTGTCTGCAAAGCCTGCGCAGGCGTTGGCTGCGAAGCTTGCGATGGCACTGGACGGCAGGCAGGCCGGGATCGGTCAGTTGATCTGCTCGGTATCTCTTCCGAGGACATGCGCAGGATTCGCGGTGATCGCATCGCGATGATCTTCCAGGATCCGGGAAAGGCCCTCAACCCGACGCTTCCCATCGGTGCGCAGATTGCAGAGGTCTTTCTGCAACACCGAACGGAAGAGCTCATCGCACTTGCAGGCCTCCCCCCCGACACGGTCGGTGCAATCCGGCGGTTTGCATCACAAAGCCCGCGTTTCGGGGATGGCTGGCTTCTCTCCCTGCCTGGCCCGCGGCGAGCGCAAAGACTGCGGGTTGAAGAGTCGCTCGCCAAGATGGTGGCCGATGCGCTGGCCGAGACGCAAGTGCCGAATCCCGGCAAGCTCATGGCCCGCTATCCGCATGAGCTTTCGGGCGGTATGCGGCAACGGGTGATGATTGCGCAAGCGCTGGCATGCAACCCTGATCTCTTGATCGCAGACGAGCCCACCACCGCACTGGACGTGACGGTGGAGGCACGAATTCTCGAGTTGATTCGCAACCTTCAGCAGCGTCGCAAGACCTCTGTGCTCTACATCAGCCATGACCTGTCGCTCGTGCGGCGCATCAGCGATCGGGTGGCAGTGATGTATGCGGGCCGAATCGTTGAGATCGGGACAACGGCGGAGGTTTTCGCGAACCCTCGCCATCCCTACACCCGCGGCCTGATGGCGGCGGTTCCCGGCGCGGACACGCCGCGCGGCAAGCTTGCGGCCATTCGGGGCACGGTACCAGAACTTGTCGACCCGCCGACCGCCTGCCGCTTTGCGGGGCGTTGCCCCCATGAAACCGGCACCTGCCGCAGCAACGATCCGGTCCTGGAAGCGATTACCCCCAGCCAATCGGTTGCCTGCTTCATTGACCATCCGGCACAATCGGGTGAACGGCCAACTTATGAAAGAGTGACAAAATGAGGGCCGCAGTTGCTCCGCAAGCTGACGACCTCATCCTCTCCGTACGCGAGGTCAAGAAGCACTATCCGATTCGCGAAGGCGCACTGCAACGGGTCGTCGGCCACGTGCGGGCCGTCGATGGCGTGTCTTTCGACATCCGACGCGGGGAAACCGTTGGCCTGGTTGGGGAATCGGGTTGCGGGAAGACTACGCTTGGACGCGTGATTGCCGCCCTTGCCGATCCGACCGATGGCGGAGTCCATTATTCCATGGACGGAGAGATGCGCCGCATCGATCGGCTTGAAGGCAAGGCCGCGCAGACCTTTCGCCGTAACTGCCAAATGGTCTTCCAGGACAGCTTCGCCTCGCTCAACCCCCGTCACCTCGTGATCGACCTCGTCGGGCGTCCGCTCAAGGTCTACAACGAAGCTGCTAGCGCCGATCTGGTCGAGCGCGTCGTGGAGCTTCTCGAGCAGGTCGGACTTGGCCGGCAGCATCTTTTTCGCTACCCGCACCAATTCTCGGGCGGGCAGCGCCAGCGCATCTCGATTGCGCGGGCACTTGCGCTGAACCCTGAAATCATCGTGCTGGATGAGCCGACCAGCGCCCTCGACGTCTCCGTGCAGGCGCAGATCCTGAATCTCCTCAACGATCTGCAGAAGGAAAGGAACCTTGCCTACCTCTTTGTCACGCATGACCTGTCAGTGGTACGTCACATGGCGGACCGTCTCGTCGTCATGTATCTCGGCAAGGTTGCCGAGGCGGGCGAGACGCAGGCAATCTTCGATTCGCCCCATCATCCCTACACGAGGGAACTGATGGCGGCGAAACCCGATCTGGAAGCGGAGGCCAATGTCGAAATCCGGGGCCTTGAGGGCACTGTGCCCGATCCCGCACGACCACCTCAAGGATGCCGTTTCCATACCCGATGCGAATTGGCAACTTCCGCCTGCGGATGGGAGATCGATGACATCGTCCGCTGGCTCGAGGATGCACCGGGGATGTTCGAGCATTTGGTCGGTGTTGAAAGAACGTCGGAATTTGCCGCCGAACTCGCCTTTGACAACGAGGAAGCGGCAGGACTGCTCTCAATGGCCGTTCGCTCCGAGCAAGTGCCGGAGGCCATGCGTGCGGCAATGCGTCGGCTCAACCTTGATGGCACCAAGGTCGAGATCGAGTTCGAGGATGTTGGCGAGGTCGAACTGACCGTTCGTGACGACGGCCGCATGGCGGCATGCGTGCTAACGCCGGAGGAGGTTGCATCTTGGAAGAACTCATGACGACGGATCCTGAACATATCCACATGACCGAAGAGGTGAACGGCGAGGCCGTGCATCTGATGTATGTCGAGGTCTGGGACGGGCTTTATGCCCCGATTGGCGTGCGAATGCCCGAAGGCAACGGTCCGTTCCCGATGGTGCTTCTGGCCGCGGGCAACGGGGGAGAAGGCATGCGCTGGATCCGCAATGCCGTTCGGAACCGCGCCTATACCATGGACAAGCTCACGGATGCGGGCATGGCTTGCGCCTGGCTGCGTTACAGGACCGAAGTCGAGCTTGGCTACAACAACGGCGGCAAGATGATACGCGACAAGCGGCAGGGTCGGGAGATGTTCAGTCGCTCACCCTTGGAGTACGAAGATGAAATCGCGATTGCGGATTATCTGAAGACGCTTCCTTGGGTGGACGAGGACAGGATCGGTGTCATTGGCATGAGCCATGGCGGGGAGATGGCGCTGAAGATCGCGTCCGAATACCACGGGCTTGCGGCCGCTGTCGCCAGCGAACCAGCGGCACATGAGTTCCTCGCGCTGCGCCCCGATGACACGGCGTTTGTCAACGAGGACACCGGATTGCGCAACATCGAGGAAATGCAGATGGCAGAGGTCGACAAGGTCCGTCGCCGCATCGACATGGAAACAGCCTCGCTGCGGATCTCGACGATCAGGACGCCCTTTCTCGTCATGGGCCGTGACGACGATCATCTGCAGGGCATTTTCCGGACGACCTATGAACTCATGGAAGAGGCCGGGAAGGATGTCGAGTGGGTCTCCTACGATCACGATTGCCACGGCTACGTCTTTCCGGTCCGGGGCGACGGCGGAGAATATGAACTCGACAACGTGCAGGTCGAAGCCATCGACCACGTCATTTGCTGGCTGAAGCAACGAATGGGGTGAACAATGGTCAGGGCTGGAATCGTCGGGCTTGGCAGATGGGCGAGAGTGCTCACTCGCGCCTCGAAACTCACGGACAAGATTGAAATTGTCTCGGGCTACAGCCGATCCGTAGAGGATAGCATGAAGTTCGAGGCCGACACGGGTGTTCCTTCCGCTGAAACGTTGGACGAAATCCTCGCCCGCGACGACGTCGACGGCATGATGCTAACCGTCCCGAACGAGCAGCACTACCCGGTTGCGTTGCAAGTCGCGAAAGCGGACAAGCACGTCTACACGGAAAAGCCGATTGCCCATAACCTTGAGGACGGCCTTGCCATCGTCACGCTGCACGTGCCGCTGCAAGACGGGACCCGAGGGCTGATCGGCGCTGCAGAGACTGGCTTGATGAAGCCGGGTGCAATTCTCGTGAACGCCGCGCGAGGCGGGATCGTGGACGAGGCGGCGCTGGCGGAAGCGTTGGAGGCTGGCCGGATCGGCGGGGCAGTGGTTGACGTCTATTCGACCGAGCCGCCTGCGCCCGACAATCCGCTTCTGACCCTCAGCGCCATCGCCGCGCAGCGCTTGATCCTGACGCCGCACATCGCGGGCGTAACCCGGCAGGCATGGGCAAGCCTGTTTGCGGAGGCTTGGAACAATGTCGCTCGCGTGCTCTTGCAGGGAGAACCTGCATGTCATGTGACGAACGGGGTCGCGGCATGATGCTCCGGAAATCGCGGACTGCCGGCCTGGGAAGCCATGCGACCGAATGCAAGAATTGCTGGGGCGGTGGCTGGCGTGAAGTTCAAGGCGGTCACAGTCGAGTTGCCTTGCCGCCGAGCTATTGGACCGAGGACGCAAATTGCGGCGAACTCACAGACGCGAGCGCGGAGCGATTGCAACCGGATCAAAGGCCTAGAAGCTGTTTCGCGTTGCCAGAGAATATCGCGTTCCGGGTCACGTCATCCACGGGTGCTTCACGCAGCCAGTCGACCCCTTTCCTGTTGTCTGCGTAGGGCCAGTCGACCGCGAAAAGGATCCGTTCGAGCTTGAGCGTCTTCAGGCAGAGCAGGAGCGCGTCGTCTGCAAAGAATCCGCTGGTGGTGATCCAGAAGTTCCGGCGGAAGGCGGCGATGAAGTCGACCGGCGTTCCGCCGGTTCGCCGGAGACTTTCGTCGATCCGCGGCATCCAGAAGGGCAGTGCCTCGCCCAAGTGGCCAAGAATGATCTTCAGGTCCGGGTGCCGGTCAAGAACACCTGAGAGGATCAACCGGATGGCTTGGGTTCCGGCCTCCACTCCGAAACCCCACGCGGCGCGCGTGAACATTGGGTGGGATTCGTCGTAGGGCGCGTAGTAGCGGGCCGTGACCTCCTTGTCGGGCAGAGCAGGGTGGAGGTAGATCGGAACGTCCAGCTTCTCGGCGCGGGCGAAAATCGGCCAGTAGGCTTCGCCATCGATCATCTCGCCGCGACTCATCCCGTGGATCATCGCACCTCTGAGCCCAAGTTCCTCGACCGCTCTCTGGAGCTCGTCCGCCGCGGCATCGGGCAGCATCGTGGGAACCATCGCAAAGCCCTGGAAACGGTCTGGCGTTTCGGCGATCACGGCTGCGAGCGCATCGTTCACGGAGCGGCAAGCCTCGGTTGCGACATCATCCGCAAGGCGCTGGCTGCCCGGAGACTGGTGCGACAGAACCTGCATGTCGATTCCTGCCTCGTCCATCTCGTCAAGTCGGATGCCGACGAAGTCGTAGAGGCGGTCAATGAGTGGCGCCGGCTGCTGGCGCGCGGCGGCTGCGAAATGCTCGGTCAGCGCGGCGTGCATGAAATGCTCTTCAACTGCGATGACTCCGTGAGATTTCGGCTGATCCATTTCGTCACCCTTGCGTCTTCTTGCGCGACTGCCTGGCGGTACGTGTCTTGCTGCCGCGACCGGACCTGGGAGGCGCGATGCTGTTTCGCTCGATGATCGACACCGGCATGATCGTCGTTTCGGGCACGCGTGCGTCAGGCTCGGTCATGCGCTTCAGAAGGATTTCGGCCGCGATGCGGCCGACGTCGAATTGCAGTATCTGCACGGTGGTGAGTCCCGGCGGAATCATGTCGAGAAACGGAATGTCATTGAACCCCGTCACCGAGATGTCCTCGGGGCACTTCAGTCCCAGAGACGCGACTGCATCGACGGCGCCGATCGCCAAGCGATCATTGGCGCAGAGCAGGGCGGTCATGTCCGGGGAGTTTTCCAATGCGGACAAGGCGCAGCGGTTGCCTTCGTCCTCGTTGTAGCGCTCGGCCACGACCATGGCGGTGTCTGACACCTTGAGGTCGAGACCTTTCGCTGCGGCCTCAAACGCCTCTCGTCGCTGAATGCCGGTCGACAAGTCCTTTGGCCCCGCGATGTGGCCGATGTTTCGGTGTCCGGCATCGTGGAGCTTCTGCATCATCATTCGGATTCCGCCCGCGTCATCGTTGATGACCGAGGGAATTCCGGAGCCCTCCACCATTCGGTTCGCCGTGACAATCGGAACTTCCCGGGAGATGCGCTCCAGATGCGGATCCATGTGGGTGACGGCTGCATCGATGATGCCGTCAACGCCTCGTTGCAGCAGCACGTCGAACAGGCGCGCTTCACGATCGGGATCATTGTCCGTGTTGACCAGGATCGATGCGTATCCGGCGGGCTCCAGTGCAGCTTCCATTCCGCGCACGATCGGCGGAAACAGGGTGTTGGTGATGTCAGGGATCATGACGCCCACGGTCATGGTCCGACGGGTCCTGAGCCCGGCGGCAATGCGATTCGGCCGGTATCCCATGGCATTGGCCGTTTCGCGGATCTTCGCCACGACTTCCGCTGACAGCAGAGCGCGCGCGTTCGGCGACAGCGCTCGCGAGACCGTTGCGACATGTACGCCGGTCTCTCTCGCAACATCCTTGATCGTAACGCTTTTCTTCACATTCCTGGCCAAAGCATTGCAGAAGGTTATACCGCTCTTTGGCCCCCGATGCAAACGGTTGCGGAAAGAAACTTGACCGATGGAAACAAAGACGCTACGGTCATGCAATCGTTTGCGCAAATCATTGATCTCGCCAAGCGAAACACGAACCGACAGGGCCCCGTTGGATGGCAAGCGTCGTTGACAAAAGGGATTTTTCGAAGCCGGTCATCCGCCGCAAGGCATTGTCGGTGTCCAACGACGGGTCACTCGCCACCGTCGTAAATTTCGGAGACCTGGGCGAGTTGACCTTTGACGAGCCGGTCGCGCACGGCGGATCCGACAAGGGTCCCACGCCGCTTACCGGTGTCCTGGCATCGCTGTGCGGGTGCGAGGCGGTCACGTTCGGCCGCACGGCCCGTGAGATGGGCTTTGAATACGAAGGCATCGAATTCGACGCGGCCCTCACCATCGACATCCGCGGGCGTTCCGGGATGCGCGGGGTCGTGCCTCACTTCCAGACGGTCAAAGTCGAGGCGCGCGTGCGCACCCAAGATAGTCAAGCGCGGTTGACGAACGTCGTCGAGGAAACGGAGGCGCGGTGCCCGGTCTTCAATCTGATCAAGGACGCAGGTGTCCGAATCGAGATGATCTGGATCCGTGATGCCGGCGTTGCTGGCACCATGGTCGCTTAACGGGAGAACAGGATGACAAAACCCACCATTGGTTGGATCGGCATGGGGCGCATGGGCTTCCCGATGGCGGAGCGGCTGGTGAATGCCGGCTATGACGTCAAGGTCTGGAATCGAACGCGTTCGAAGGCGGAACCTTTGGAGGAGAAGGGTGCGACGCTTGTCGACAGTCCGCCGGATCTGGCTGGCGTCGATGTGCTGGCGACAATGGTCTCGACTGGCAAGGACGTCGAGGCGCTCTGCTTAGGCGAGAATGGTGTGCTTGCCGGAAACGGCGTGCCAGGGATATTCCTCGATTGCTCCTCGATCGGTGTCGAGGAGTCGGCGGAGATTCGTTTGCGGCTTGCCGAAAAGGGGGCGGAACTCGTTTGCTCGCCCGTCAGCGGGAATGGCAAATGCGTGAAGGCAGGCAAGTTGAGCGCCGTTGCTTCGGGACCAAGGGCGGCATTCGACAGGGTCGAAGACATCATCGCTACCGTCGCAGCCAATGGCGTCTCCTATGTCGGCGAGGGCGAACTGGCGCGATTCTGCAAGATTGCGCATAACGTGATGCTGGGCGTGGTGACCCAGAACCTGGCTGAAATCACAATCCTCGCGCAGAGGGCAGGAGTGCCGCGCCGGGCGTTTCTCGATTTCATGAACAACTCGGTCATGGGGTCGATATTCACGCGCTACAAGACCAACGCATTCGTCAACCTGGACTGGACAACGACTTTCACGCCGGCGCTCCTCCGCAAGGATCTTGACCTGGGTCTGGCATCCGGGCGTGAACTCAACGTGCCGATGCCGGTGACGGCGGCAACCCGCGAAGCGCTGCAGGCCCATTTCGGAGCGGCGGCGCTCAAGGACGATCCGGCGGCCTATCTGGAAGAGGATTTTTCTGCGCTTCTCGAGACTGTCGCGCTGGCAGCAGGCATTGAACTCGAGAGCGAAGACAGCCCTTATCCCACCGGACTGGAACTGCCCCAGGCCGCTGAGTGAGGGGCGAACCTGAGTTGGCGTTCGATACATGTGACGCCTGCAATGACAAACTTGAAAGGGAGGTAAACCCAATGAAACTAGGAAAATTGCTTGCGAGTTCGGCTGCTGCGGCTCTGATCGCGTCGGCTGCGGTAGCTGAAATCAAGATCGGCACGTCGCTGCCATTGACAGGTGCGTTCTCGATCGCTGGCGCAAAGCACGAACAAGGCTACCAGCTTTGCGTTGACATGATCAACGAACGTGGCGGCATCAATGGCGAGCAGCTCGAACTGATCATGTCGGACAACCGGTCGGATCCGGCCACCGCAATCGCACAGTATGAGCGGTTCATCAACGTCGATGGCGTCAACGCGGTATTCGGCACGTTCTCGTCGCGCCTGACTTTCCCGGTCGCAAATATTCTTGCAAAGAACGGCTTGGTGCATCCCGTCCCGGCTGGTGGCGCCTTGCGGATCTATACCCAAGGCCACAAGAACATCTTCTATTTCCAGCCGAACGCGGCCGAATATGTTGGTTCGTCGCTGCAAGGTCTCATCAGCGACCTGGTCGACGAGGCGGATCGTCCGAAGACCGCTGCCGTCGTGTCGGCGGACGACTTCTTCGCGAACGCCGTCGAGACCGGATTCCTGGGTCTGAAGGTGATGGATCCCGCGACCGGCGGCGAAGTTACCGACCTGGCGCCGGGATATCTGGCCGACGCTGGCATCGAGGTCGTCTACACCGAAAAGTGGCCGGAGGAAGGCTTCAATGACTGGCTGAACCTTGCAAACTCCATCAAGCGCTCGGGCGCCGAACTCATCATCGCGCTGAGCGCAAGCGCAGAAGAGGCCGTGCAGTTGACCCGTGCTTTGAAGACCGTTCGTGCAGAACCAAAGATGGTCTACTACAGTCAGGGTACGCAGGTTGAGTTTTACGAGGGCACCCAGGAGGCCTCGGAAGCCATCCTCATGCACACGTCGTGGCACCCAGATGCACCGTATGTGGGCGAACTCGCGGGCGAGCCGTTCAGCAATGCCGATTTCGTGGCCGAGTTCACCGAGCGCAACGGATTTGCCCCGGACGAAGATGCGGCGATCCCTTTCGCAGTGTGCCAGGGCATCGAGCAGGCAATTCGTGGCGCGGGTGAAGCCGACAACGACAAGATGGGCGCATGGCTGGCTGCGCGTACGTCCAGCGATCCCGTCCGCACCATTCTGGGCGCGTTCAACTGGGATTCTGTCGGTCTGCCGATCGACAAGCCGTTCATGGTTGCGCAGTGGAATGGCGGAGAGCTTCAGTTCGTCTACCCGACGAATGAGTTCAAGACTTCACCGCTCAACTATCCCAAGAAGGGCTGGTGACTACGTGTGGCTGGGCGCTCGATGCGCCCGGCCATTCCCTGGTCGAAAGCGCCACATGCTGGATGTCCGCAACCTCTGCAAGCATTTCGGCGGCATCAAGGCCGTCGATGAATGCTCTTTCAGCGTCGAAAGAGGCAGCATCACCGCCCTGATCGGCCCGAATGGGGCAGGCAAGACGACTGCGTTCAACTGCATCAGCAGGACGATGACGCCCACCAGGGGCGAGGTCTGGCTCGACGGCGAGCGAATCGACGAGCTGCGACCGCACAAGATCACTGCGCGTGGCCTCAGTCGGACCTTCCAGATCTCGCGCAACCTTGCCGACATGACGGTCCTTGAGAACGTCATTTGCCAGTCAAGGATCAACGGATGGCGAGACTTCTTCAAGCCGGCGATGAGTCCGGAGGAGATAGAAAAAGCCATGGGAATCCTGGACTTTCTCGGGATTACCCGGTTGGCGCATGAGGACGGCGCGAACCTGAGCTACGGACAGAAGAAGCTCATGGATCTTGCGGCGCTCCTGATGAGCGACCCGAAGATCATATTGCTTGACGAACCTGCGGGAGGCGTGAACCCGACCCTCCTGGAGGAGATCATCGGCCATATCCGCGAGCTGAACAGGAACGGGCTGACGGTTCTGATCGTCGAGCACAACATGGACCTTATCATGCGTCTGTCCCACCGCGTCGTGGTCATGGCGCAGGGCAACGTGATTGCCAGTGGTACGCCCGGCGAGGTTCGAGACGACCCGGCAGTGCTTGAGGCCTATCTGGGCGGCGCGCAGGAGGAGGCCGCATGAACGACCTTCTTCAAGTTTCGAATGTCGTTGCCGGCTACGGCGACGGACCGGCAATCCTGAACGGTGCGTCGGTCAAGGTGGAGTCAGGCAAGGTGCACTGCATCATCGGTCCAAACGGTGCCGGCAAGTCGACTCTCCTGAAGGCCATCGTGGGGATGATCAGGGTTCGGGAGGGCGACGTCACGTTCAAGGGCGAGAGCGTGAAGGGCCTCCGGCCCGACCAGATCTTGCGCAAGGGCATCAGTTTCGTGCCGCAGGAGCGCGCATTGTTCCCAAAGATGACAGTGCGGGAGAACCTTCGCATGGGCGGTTACTCGATGCGCGACAAGTCCGAGCTTGAGCGCCGGATCGACGAGATCGAGGAACGGTTTCTCATCCTGAAGGAACGTCGCGACCAGCAGGCGGGCACTCTTTCCGGAGGCCAGCAGCAGACGCTTTCCATGGCACGGACAATGATCCTCAAGCCAGAAGTCGTAATGCTGGACGAGCCGTCGCTGGGTCTCGCGCCAAAGATCGTGGCCGAGATATTCGACATCATGCGCGTCATGACTGAAGAGGGGATCACGATCCTGCTCGTGGAGCAGAACGCGCTGATGGGGCTCAAGCATGCGGACTGGGGTGTCGTGCTTGATCTGGGGCGGACGCTCTTTGAAGGGCCCGGAAAGGAAATCCTCAATGATCCGAGAATCCAGGAACTCTACCTCGGCGGCAAGAAGGCGGCATGATCATGGCGGACATGGTTCAGATTCTGGTGCTGGGCCTTGCCCTTGGCGGAGTCTACGCGCTGATGGGGTCAGGGCTTTCGCTGGTCTTCGGAGTCATGCGGATCGTGAACCTCGCGCACCCGTCGCTCGTCATGGTCGGGGCCTACATTGCTTACTGGGCGTTTCGGCTTGGCGGCGTGGATCCCATGATCACCTTGCCGGTCGCGCTGGTCATCCTGGCGGCGACAGGTGTGTTGCTGTACAAGCTCGTGTTCGAGCGCGAGGCGCGATCGGCAAAGTATTCGGAGATGACGGTACTCCTGACCTTTGCCCTGGCGATGGTCGTTGAAGGGGCGCTTGGCACGGCATTCACCAACACGCAGCGTGTCACCTCTCCTGACTATGCAACGGATGCCTTCTTCATCGGCAGCGTCTTCATACCCAAGGGCCAGCTCTACTCCGGGATCGTGTCCCTCACGATCATCTCAGCGCTTGCGCTCTTCCTGAAATACTCGGCATTCGGCAATGCGATCCGCGCGACGACCCAAAACCGCGATGCAGCCGAGCTTCTCGGCGTCAACGTCAACCTCGTCGGCCTCGTCAGCTTTGCCATCGGCATCGGGCTTGCCGGGGCGGCCGGAGCGCTCGTCAGCTTCGTCTTCTCCTTCTTCCCGGCCAAGCATTGGGAGTGGATCGCGATCCTGATGTCCCTTGTTGTCCTGGGTGGCATGGGCTCGATCCTCGGAACCGTGCTGGCGGCCTTCATTCTGTCGGTGATCGCGGCCTATGTCGGCTTCTTCTTCGGCGCGACCTGGTCGACCTTGACCTTCTTCGTTGCACTATTCGTCGTGCTCCTGGTGCGACCACAGGGCCTCTTTGGCGAGAAGCCGGAGCTTGCCTGATGCCGACCATTGACACCGACGATATCCTCGAACAACGCCGCGCGTACAACGAATCGCTGGCGCAGGCGGCGGACAAGACCCGTGCCGTGTGGTTTCCGATAGCCATCATGGCGGCCCTGCTGGCACTGCCTGCGCTGCAGTTTGTCGGCAACTACAACTACCTGATTCACTTGGTCCTGTTCACGGCTTCCTACGTGGTGATGGCCTCGGGCTGGAACGTCCTTGGCGGGTTCACTGGCTACATCTCGCTGGGCCACAACGTGTTCTTTGCGGTTGGCGGTTACTTCGCGGGTATGGCCTTTGCCCGGCTTGAGATATCCACAATCATCCTCGCGCCGGTTGCTGGGCTGGTCGCCGGCGCACTGGGTTATCTCATCGGCCTGATCACGCTCCGCGTACGGGGGCCGTCATTCATCATCTCTTCCCTGGCACTGGTCATGATCTTCCGAATATTCTTTGAAAACTGGGAGTTCGTGGGCGGTGCTGCCGGTGTGGCGCTGAAGGCAAACAGCCTGCCGGTGGAATGGGCGAAGCTGCCCTACTACTATGCATTCATCGTGATGGCGGCCTTCGCGGTCTGGGCCTCGTACCGGATCAAGCACTCGAAGTTCGGACTGGGACTGAGGGCGATCTCAAAAGACGAAATCAAGAGCGAAAGCGCTGGCATCAACACGCGGTTCTACAAGGTCATGGCCTTCGCGATCTCGGCCTTTTTCGTGGGCATGGCGGGCGCAGTCTGGGGCGAATATCTCACCTATATTCGGCCGAACATTTTCCTGATCATTCTTGTCAGCGTGAACATGGTTCTGATGTGCATCCTGGGTGGGAAAGGGACCATCGCGGGCCCGGTGATTGGCTCGGTGCTGATCGTTGCCTTCAACGAGTTCTTTGTGGCAACCCTTGGTGCTTCCGAAATCAACATCTTGGCCACCGGCCTGATCATGATGCTCTGCCTGATGTTCTTTCCGCTCGGCATCGTCGGCACGCTCGCAAGGCATCGGAAGCTTCCTCGAATATTGAACTGGGACTGAAATGGCCAGCTTCATCCTTTACAACGCACCCCAATCGACCTGCAGCCAACGGGTAAGGTATGCCTTGCACGCGAAGGCATTGGCGTTTGAAGAACGCAAGCTCGATCTGTTCTCGGGCGATCAGCTGCAGCCGGAGTATCTCGCGATAAATCCCAATGGCGTGGTGCCCGCACTGGTTCACGACGGCGTCCCAGTGATCGACAGCACGGTGATCCTCGAATACCTTGAAGACGTCTTTCCGGATGTTGCACCGATGCGTCCCGGGGATCCCAAGGACGTTGCGCGGCTTCGAGCCATGATGCGCTTTGTCGACGAAGTTCCGACGCCCGCAGTGCGTGTGCCGTCGTACAATCTGGCATTCCTGCCGCATTTCCAATCGATGTCGGACGATGAGTTCCAGGCGCTGTGCGACAGCAAGCCGTTGCGCCGCGAGTTCCTGATGCGCATGGGGAGGACCGGTTTTCCGGAAGCGGACATGGACGAGGCACTTGGGCGGCTTCGACGAGGAGTGGAGCGGCTGGGACAGTGGCTGGATGGAAGCAGCGGGCCTTGGATCATGGGTGATCGGATCAGCTTGGCGGACATCGCCATCATGGCGGTGATCGTCAGAATGGATGACATCAATCTCGGGTCGAGCTGGGACGACATTCCAGCCGTTGCGGCGTGGCTGGACCGGATCAAGGGCACAGAGCCGTTCGGCAAGACGTACTATCACGGCTCGCTGCTCACCGAAAAGTACCCGCATTTGGCCGAGCTTGCCCGCTCGAAGGCCGAGAAGGTCGCGTAGGATGCAATTGCTTGGCTTCATGCTGGCCGCCGTAACGGTCGGCGCGATGATCACCGTCCAGCCGCCCCTGAACGCGATCATTGCGCGACATGTCGGCAGCGCCCTTGCCGCGACGTCCATTTCAATATTGGTGGCGTTTTTCTGCAGCCTTCTTTTGCTCGCGGTGTCGGGAGCAGGGCGCGTCGTCCCGGCGACGCTCGCCGCCGTGCCTTGGTGGGCCTACCTTGGCGGCGTGGTTGGCGCAGTCTTCGTCGGATCCGGCGTGGCCCTCGCGCCGGTGACAGGTGCCCTCGTGTTCTTCGTTTGCATCGTTGCCGGACAGCTTGTCGGCTCGACCATCATCGACCACTACGGCGCGTTCGGCTTGGCCGTGCGGGAGATTTCCTGGTCGCGACTCCTTGGCATTGTCCTGGTGCTGGCCGGGGCGGTGCTTGTGAGCAAGGGATGAGGCATCGTGAGCGACGGCCGTGACGATAGGGATCCGCGCATCGTTGCAGCCGCGGCGCATTGGTCGCACCGGATGGTGACGAACGGCGTGCCGCTTGCCGATTTCCAGGACGTGACCGGATCGATCTCGCACTGGGACGAATGGTGTCCGGCTTGGGTCGCGCGCGGGAAAGTCCATGATGACCTTGGGGCAGCGGCCGAAGCCGAAGGGCGGCTGCGCAGCGCAGGCGAACATTTCGCCACAGCTGCCATGTGCTATCATTTCGGCAAGTTTCTTTTCGTTCACGATCTGAACTGGATGCGGGAAGCGCACGACCTTGCTATCGCGTCCCACGGCCGGGCTTTGCCGAACATGGACCCTCCCGGCGAGCGGGTGGCGATCCCGTACGAGGGTACACGGCTGGCCGGTGTCCTCCGCAAGCCGCAGGACGTGGAAAGACCCGCCGTCGTCGTCATGTGCATGGGGCTCGACAGCGCAAAGGAGGAGATGCGCACGAACGAGACCGTGTTTCTCGACAGGGGCATTGCAACGCTGGCGTTCGATGGTCCAGGACAAGGCGAAGCTGAATACGAGCTCCCAATTCGACCTGACTACGAGACGCCGGTCTCTTCGGTCATTGACTGGCTTGAAGAGAGGTCCGATGTCGACGCTGAGCGTGTCGGGCTCTGGGGAGTCAGCCTTGGTGGCTACTATGCGCCCCGTGCCGCGGCCTTCGAAAGGCGTGTGCGGGCCTGCATTTCTCTGACCGGACCCTTCGATTTTTCCGAAGCTTTCATGCATGCACCCGATCTGACTCGTGCGGCCTTCATTGCCCGCAGCCATTCATCCGACGAGCATGCGGCGGCAGACATTGCACGACGGATGAGTCTCGCTGAAGTCGCGCATCGGATCGAGTGCCCGACTTACATTGTTGGCGGCGCTCTGGATCGGGTGATCCCGCCGGATCATGCCGAAAGACTGGCCGATGCGGTGTCCGGTCCCGTGGTGCTGAACATGGTCGAGGATGGCACGCATGTGGTCAACAATCGCCCCTACAGGTATCGCCCGTCATCAGCGGACTGGATGGCGGGGCAACTGCATGCCTGAAAGAGGTCGAAGAATGTCCGGAGTGGATGAGAATCGTGCAGAGCCAGGCTGGTGTTTGCGATAGGTTGGCGCCAGCAGAAAACCAAAACGCAAGCGGTCCGCAGGGGTCGCCTCAAGAGAGGATTCTGACATGAACGTACACAGCACAGCACTGACGCCCAACGTCCTGTCTCCCCAGGATCTGCAACCGAACTGGAACTGGGAGGGTCGCTTGCCGGCCTGGGGCCACACGTCTGTCGATTTCGAGCGCCGCGTCGATCACGATCGCCTGCGCCGATACCGCCTGAGCCGAACCCGCGAGGCGCTGAAGGCATCCGAATGCGGCACGCTCCTGCTCTTTGACGTCAACAACATACGCTACGTATCGGGCACCAAGATCGGCGAATGGGAACGAGACAAGATGTGCCGCTTCGCGCTACTGACCGGCGACGATTCGCCCTATGTCTGGGACTTCGGTTCTGCCGCGGTGCACCATCGAAAGTACTCCGACTGGCTCGAGCCGGACCATTGTCGCGCGGGCGTAGTCGGCATGCGCGGGACCATTCCGCCGTCATTCGGGCTGATGAAGCACTATGCCGAGGAAATCGCCGGCCTCATCCGCGATGCCGGCATGGCCGACATGCCGGTTGGCGTCGACTATGCCGAAACGGCGATGTTTCACGCGCTGCAGGAAGCCGGACTCAAGATTGTCGACGGCCAGCAAGTCATGCTGAGTGCGCGCGAAATCAAGAACTGGGACGAGATCCAGCTATTGACGCAAGCCGCCAGCATGGTCGATGGCGTTTACCACATGATCTACGAGGAGCTGAAACCGGGTGTTCGCGAAAACGACATCGTGGCACTGTCCAACAAGATGCTCTACGAGATGGGCTCGGACGATGTCGAGGCGATCAACGCGATCAGCGGCGAACGCTGCAACCCGCACCCGCACAACTTCACCGACCGGTATTTCCGCCCAGGCGACCAGGCGTTCTTTGACATCCTGCAGGCCTACCAGGGATACCGGACCTGCTACTACCGGACGTTCAACATCGGCCGGGCGACACCGGTGCAGCACGACGCCTACGAGAAGGCACGCGAATGGCTCGATCTTGCGATCGACGCGATCAAGCCGGGCGTGACTACTGACAAGGTGGCGATGCTCTGGCCGGCGGCGCAGGACTACGGCTTTCCCGACGAGCTCTCGGCGTTCGGCCTGCAGTTCGGTCACGGGTTGGGTCTTGCGCTGCACGAGCGCCCGATCATTTCCCGCGCCGTCAGCCTGGACAATCCGATGGAAATCCAGACCGGCATGGTGTTCGCGCTGGAGACCTACTGTCCCGCGGCAGACGGTTTTTCCGCAGCCCGGATCGAGGAGGAGGTCGTTGTCACGGACACTGGCTGCGAGGTGATCTCGCTCTTCCCGGCTGAAGAACTGCCGATTTCCAATCGTTATTGATCGCTCTGGATCCATGGCCCGGAATTTGAGGGATTCGACAATGCCACGCGACAAGAAGGCAAATGCCGAGGCCTACCTTCGGATGTACCGTCAAATGGTGCGAATCCGGGCGTTTGAGGACAACGCCAACCAGTTGTACCTCAATGCCAAGATGCCAGGGTTGACCCATATGTACTCGGGTCAGGAGGCGGTGGCGGTGGGAATTTGCGAGGCGTTGACGGACGAAGACCGCATCACCTCGACACATCGCGGCCACGGGCATTGCCTGGCCAAGGGCGCCGAACTCAAGCTGATGTTCTGCGAACTTCTGGGCAAGGAAGAGGGCTATTGCCGAGGCAAGGGCGGCTCGATGCATATTGCCGACCAGGCCCATGGCAACCTGGGCGCCAACGCCATCGTCGGCGGTTCGGCTGGAATTGCCACCGGCGCGGCTCTTTCCGCCAAGCGATTGGGCAGGAACTACGTGACGGTCTGCTTCTTCGGTGACGGTGCGACCGCCCAGGGTCTCTGGTACGAGGTCATGAACATGGCGGCGCTTTGGAAACTGCCCGTCATCTATGCTTGCGAAAACAACGGGTATTCCGAATACACGCCGACGGACGAGGTTGTGGCCGGCTCGCTGACCGCGCGGGCGGAGGCATTCGCGATCGAGGCGCATCAAGTCGACGGCCAGGACGTGCTGGCTGTCAACAAGTGCGCCACGGAACTGGCCGAACGTTGCCGCAGGGGCGAGGGCCCGTTCTTCATCGAACTCGAAACATATCGCTATCACGGGCATCATGTGGGCGACATCAATCGCGACTACTACCGCTCGAAGGAGGAAGAGGCTCGCTGGAAGGCCGATCGCGACCCGATCATCAACTTTGGCAGGTGGCTTCTGTCCGAAGGCGTCGCCACTAAGGAAGAGCTGGCCGCAATCGGCAGCGAAATTGGCGACGAGGCGGCGGCGGCGGTGGAATATGCGCTCGCTGCGCCCTATCCGGATGCAATCGAGGTTGACATGCACGTCTTCAAGGGCGTCGAACATGCCTTGCCTTACATGTCCGGCGCGCGTCAATGACCCGCGAAATCACCCTGTCGCAAGCGGTGAACGAGGCAATCGCCGAAGAAATGCGGCGCGACGAGACCGTGATCCTGGTTGGCGAGGACGTGGCCGAGGCGGGTACGCCGTTCAAGGTTCTTTCCGGTCTCGTGGAGGAATTCGGCACTGACCGCGTCATCGACACGCCTATCGCCGAGCCCGGCTTCATGGGCATTGCCGTTGGTGCGGCGATGACGGGATTGCGCCCGATCGTTGACCTGATGTTCGGCGACTTTCTCTATCTGGTCATGGACCAGCTTTGCAACCAGGCCGCAAAGACCCATTACATGTCAGGGGGCAAGTTGAACGTGCCGCTGGTGTTGCGAACCAACCTTGGGGCCACCCGGCGTTCGGCCGCACAGCATTCGCAGTCGCTTCACGCATTGGTGGCGCACATCCCGGGTCTCAAGGTGGCCATGCCGTCTTCGGCCTATGAGGCAAAAGGGCTGCTGAAGGCCGCGATCCGCGACGACAATCCGGTCGTGATCTTCGAAGACAAGCTGATGTACCAGGACAAGGCTCCGGTGCCGGAGGAAGAGTACCTGCTGCCCCTTGGTGAGGCAGCGATCCTGCGCGAGGGGCTTGAGGTCACCTTGATCGGTACGTCGTCAATGAGGCAAGTCTGCGAAAAGGCTGCAGAGATCCTGGAGGCCGACGGCATTAGTGCGGAAGTGGTCGATCCGCGGACCCTTGTGCCGTTGGACGAAGGGACAATTCTTGGATCGGTTCGCAAGACGTCGCGCGCAATCGTGGTTGACGAGGGGCATCAGAACTTTGGGGTCACGGCGGAAATCGCCGCACGCATTTCCGAGAAGGCGTTCTATCACCTTGATGCACCGGTGATCAGGATGGGAGCGATGGACGTGCCGGTGCCGTTCAGCCCGGCGCTTGAGGATCTGACGGTGCCGACGCCTGAGGCCGTGGCTGCCAATGCCCGTGCGCTCGTCAGGGGAGTTCCGGTGCATGCCCTGTGAGGTGAGGATGCCGCAGCTTGGCATGGTCCAGGACTCGGGCGTCATCACTGCCTGGCTCAAGAGGAACGGCGACCCGGTCAAGGCGGGGGAACCAATTTTCGAGGTTGAGACGGACAAGGCCACGATGGAGGTTGAGGCGGCGACGGACGGTTACCTGAGCGGCGTGAAGGCAGCCGAAGGGGACGACGTACCCGTTGGCGATCTCATTGCCATGATCGTCGAAGCCGAAGGCGATGTCGAAGAGGCCAGCACTGGCGCGTCCGTCACGGAGCCAGAGGATGTGGCCGTCGTGGAGGCCGCGCTGCGATCTGAACCGAAGCCTGAAATGCGACCGACATCTGCTCCGCTGGAACGGGCAATGTCGAAATCGGTTGCCTTCGGCCGCGTCCTCGCCTCGCCCAAGGCACGCAGACTTGCGACCAAACGGGGAATCGACCTGCACCAGCTTCGCGCGCAGGGTGTTGCCGAACCGATCCACGTGGCGGATCTGGACGCGGCCTTTGCGGTCGGCAGGAATTCGTTACTTTCGGCGGTTGTCGATCCGACGGCCTTCGATGAGATTCTGGATCGTTCCAGGACAGCCAACCGCACTAGGCTTCTTGCCTCGTTCGCGGCAGGTGCTTGGCGCGCCACGTTTGATGTCTCTTCGGTGTCGGTCACAATTGAGGACCTCGACGGACAACGCGAGGTCGTCATCAACCCGGATCGAGGTGGTGCCGGTGTTGCGGAAGACCCTGTTCTGACGCTTGTCGATCTCTGTGGTACGCGGATAAACGGTTACGTGCCGATGGATGGTGGCGTGACACTATGCGTGGCGCGGAGCGCCGCCGGATACGGCCTGTTGCTCGCTTTTCCGGAGTCCCGGCTTGCGCTTCCCGGCGCAGCAGCCCTTGTAGAGGAAATTGCCGTGCGGATCGAGAATCCGCTTTTGCAGCTTCTGTAGCAACAGGCGCAATTGCGACCGATCCCAAGGTGCAGGTCATGTCACGTACGGTCTCGACCTAGGACCGGCGAATGTACCCACACGTGGCTGCTGCCAATGTCGCCCGGCCGAGAATGGAACTTGGCAGAACCGCACTCTCAATTTTCCGCAAGGGAGACGAACCGGACGCATTCGCATTTTGCCAGAAGTTCGCCAAGATGTGCCACTTCGACGAGATTCGCGCTGCGACGAACCACGCCCGAATTCACGGAGCGCTAAGACAAAAAACCATCAGGTGCGGCGCGGACACTTCGAAGCAGAGTGTGCATTAGGGATTCCTTGCATACGTATTCATGATGCCGTAGGGTCGTCTGGCAAATTGCAATTCAATTGGGAGGAAGAAATGCGCAAACGGACTTTGCTGAAGGCGGGAGCGGCGGTGGCCATGATGCTCTCGCCGCTGACGGTCTCGGCAGCAGACTTGCCGTACAACCTGCACGCGGGGAAGCCCCACGAAGGAACCACGCTCAACATCCTGAGCGTCGTGACGCCCCAGTTCGACGGCTTGATGCTGCGCGACGAAGAATTCACCGAATTGACGGGCATCGAGACTGAATGGACTTTCATTCCCTTCGCCTCGCTGCAGGAGAAGATCAACGCTGAAGGCCTTGCTGCGAGCGGTGCCTTTGACGTGGTAAACTATCTCGACAGCTGGGGCCCGCCGAATGCCCACTGGCTGATGCCGATCGACGACCTCATGGCACGGGATGGAATCTCCATGGATCGCTATCCGGCCGCCTTTGCCCGGTCGGCGCAGTTCGAGGGCCAGACCCTTGGCTTTCCGTTGCGCGCGCACCCACAGGTCCTCTTCTATCGCAAGGACCTGATCCCGAATCCGCCTGCTTCGTGGGAAGAAGTCGCCGCGATGGGCGAGAGCTGGGAACATGACGACATCGCGCCGGTCGCGCTCTACTACAACAACGACGGAAACCGTCAGGCACTATTCATCTGGCTGAATTTCCTGTGGGGCGCAGGCGAAGACGTGTTCAACGAAGACGGGTCGGCCGGATGGACCACGGAGGCCGCATTGAAGGCGACCGAGGACTATGTGGGGCTCCTGACGGAACACGGCGTCGCAAATCCGAATTCCGTCGCCTTCGTCGAACAGGATGCGCGGCAGTCGTTCATGCAGGGCAATTCAGCGATGATTCCCGGCTGGTGGTGGTTCTACTCGGCGTTCCTGAACCCGGAGACGTCGACCCTGACCAAGGACCAGGTCGGTTTCGTGGGCATGCCGTCCTACGCCGACACCACCAAGACATACGCCATCTCGATGCCTTTCGCGATTTCCGAGTATTCCGACAACAAGGACGCCGCATGGGAGTTTCTCAAGTGGCTCTCCAATCCCGAGATGGACAAGGCCAACGCCACCGTACGTGAGGTGAAGGGCAAAAGGATCGTCAACAACGTGGTGACTCATATCTCGTCACTTACCGATCCGGAGGTGAATGCCGCGAACGACGGAATTCAGATGGCGGCCTGGGAATCTCTAAAGGAATCCGACATCATGCCACAGATTCCGGAATGGCCTGAAGTTGGCGACATACTGTCCGCAGCGATCGCCGAAGCAGCGGCGGGCGGAGACACCCGTCAGTTGATGCTGGATGCTGCGGAGCAGGCCAACCGGGTGTTGCGTCGCGCCGGACGCATCGAGTAGGCGATCCCTTCCGTCCTGACCGGTTTGTAGTCAGGAAAGTGGCGAACCATCCCGCGAAAATGCGGGGTGGTTCCAATCGGAGCGATCTCCAATGCGTGACAACACGCTCAAATACCTCTTGGTCCTGCCGGCGATCGTGGTGGTCTTTGCCACCGCCATCTGGCCCTTGATCGAGAGCCTCAGGCTGTCCTTCACAGTCGGGCGTCTCAGCCGGCCCGGTTCCCTGGAGCAGTATCTTGGCTTCGAGAACTACATCTGGGCATTTCTCTATGAGCCTGCGTTCTGGAACTCGGTCTGGGTCACGACGATCTACACGGTCCTGACCGTTGGTCTGACGACTGTCCTGGCGCTCGGGCTGGCGTTGCTGCTGGCACCGGGCGGCCGATTCCGCTCCGGCGTGCAAACGCTTCTGATTCTGCCCTTTGCCATGAGCCCGGCGCTGATCGGCGTCAGTTTCCGGTTCATGTTCAATCCCGAATTCGGCTTGTTCGACGCCGTTTTCGGCGTGCTGATCCCGCCACTTGCCGATGTCAGCTGGCTTGTTGACCCGGTTCTCGCCTTTGCGGTTTGCGTGATGGCGGATGTTTGGGGTTGGATTCCGTTCCTGACATTGGTCCTGATCGGGGGCCTGGCCAGCGTCCCGCAGGACACGATCGAGGCGGCGCAGGTCGACGGTGCATCGGGTTGGCGGGTCTTTCGCGACGTGACTCTGCCGCAGCTTGCCCCCGTGCTCGCAGTTGTCATCATCCTGAAGTCGATCTTCAGCCTGAAGACCTTCGACCAGATCTTCATGCTGACGAATGGAGGTCCCGGCACCGCGACGCAGACGCTGAGCCATTACATCTATTTCAACGGCATGAAGTACGGACAGATCGGGTATGCCGCCTCGGTTGCCTGGCTGATGGTCATCCCCATGATCTTCCTGACCTACGCCTATGCCAAGTTCGTGTTCCGAAAGGAGTGACATGATGATCGGCAGGCGGAGAAAACAGGTCATGAACGCCGTGCAGCTGGCGCTGATCCTGATCGCCATCCTGATCATGCTGGTGCCGATCGCCTGGATCTTCATGGCCGCGTTCAAGAACCACATCGACGTCTTCCAGCTGAAACTGTTCTTCACGCCAACGCTTGAGAACTTCGGAACGGTTTTCGAACCGCCCTTCTTTCTTGGCCACAAGTTGATGAATTCAACCATAGTGGCATTCGTAACGGTGGTGTTCGCGATCCCGATCGCTACCATGGCGGCCTATTCGTTCAGTCGCTTCAGGCTCACCGGAGAGACCACGATGCTGGTCGTCATCCTGGCAACACAATTCGTGCCTGCGGTGGTCATCATCCTGCCCTTTTTCGTGATGTTCCGCGACATTGGACTTCTGGACACGCGGATCGGACTGATCCTTGTCAATCTTGCCATTGTCATGCCTTTCGCAATCTGGATGATAAAGGGCTTCATTGACGGCATTCCGTTGGACACTGAAGAGGCTGCAATGGTCGACGGTTCGTCGCGGCTGCAGGTCATTCGCAACATCGTCCTTCCCATGGCGGCGCCGGGACTGCTGACCGCGGGCATCTTCTGCTTCATCATCGCCTGGAACGAGTTTCTGTTCGCGCTGATCCTGACGAACAAGGATGCGGTGACGCTGCCAATCGGCCTGGCGCTTTTCAAGGCCGAGGAGGGTGATCTCTGGAACCTGCTCAGCGCCGCTGGCATCATAATCATGCTGCCGATGTTCGTGCTGGCGCTCATCATCCGGAAGTACTTCGTGCAAGGCATGACCATGGGGGCAGTGCGCTGATGGCTGAAGTCATTCTCAAGAACCTGACCAAGCAGTGGGGCGATTTCGTCGCCGTCGACGGCCAGTCGCTTGAAGTTTCCGACAAGGAGTTCCTGGTCCTCCTGGGTCCGTCCGGTTGCGGCAAGACTACCACCATGCGCATGATCGCAGGGCTGGAAGAGCCCACGGAAGGCGAGATCTGGATCGGTGACAGGATGGTCAACGACGACCTGCCAAAGGACCGCGACGTGGCCATGGTTTTCCAGAACTACGGCCTCTATCCGCACATGACTATCTTCGACAACATCGCTTATCCGCTGAGAGTGCGAGGCACACCAAGCAGCGAGATTGAACCGCGCGTAAGAAAGGCCGCCGAGCAGGTGGAACTGACACAGTTCCTCGACCGCAGGCCCAAGGCCCTTTCGGGCGGCCAGCGCCAGCGCGTGGCGCTTGCACGGGCCATCGTGCGCACGCCCAAAGTGTTTCTGATGGACGAGCCGCTCTCGAATCTCGACGCCAAGCTGCGGGTCACGATGCGGGCAGAGCTCAAGCACCTCAGCCGCGAGCTGAAGGTCACCACGGTTTACGTGACCCACGACCAGATCGAGGCGATGACGCTCGCTGACCGTGTGGCCGTGATGAAGGACGGCGTGATCCAGCAGCTCGGTTCGCCGGACGAGATTTACAACGATCCCGCGAATCTCTTCGTTGCCGGCTTCATCGGTTCGCCAGCAATGAACCTGATCAACGGCTCAATCCAGGGTGGCCAGTTCGTCACGACTGGGGGCACTCAATTGGTGCCGGTTGGTGGCGATGATCGCAAGGAGGTTGTCCTTGGGGTGCGCGCCGACGACATCCGCGTGTCCGAGGCCGGCCAAGGCAACATTGACGTGCCCATCTACGCCTTCGAGAACACGGGTGAGGCAACCCTCCTTACCGTTCAGTGGGGCAGGCAGCGGGTGATTGCAAAGGGCGACAGGTACTTGCGCAAGGAGCAGGATGACATGATCGGCATCGCGCTGAATCCGGAACACCTTTACCTGTTCGACCCGAGCACGGGAAGCCGGATCAGGACCTGAGTGCGTGACCATGGGCTACCCAAGACTCAACAGGTCGCATTGCAGGGGGGTCGAGGCCAGAACTTTCCGTTTGAAGGGCTTCGATGGCTTCGCTGGCAAGGTGCATGCGCACGACTGATGCTGGATCCACTTGTGCTCATACCCGGCGCGATGTGCGATGGGCGCCTCTTTGCTCCGCAGATAGCTGAATTCTCGGCAGAACGACCGGTGATGATCGTGCCGCCCGTGGGTGCGGTCACGATTTCAGATCTTGCGCGGTGCATTCTTGATCTCGCTCCGCAGACTTTTGCGCTCGCGGGTCTTTCCATGGGCGGAATCGTCGCCATGGAGCTGATCAGGCAGGCCCCTGATCGTATCAGGCGCATAGCCCTGTTGGACACGAACCCGTTCCCGGAACCGCCTGAAAGAGCCGCGCTGCGCCAAGCGCTGATCGAGAAAGTCATGAATGGCAATCTCCGCAAGGTCATGTGCGAAGAGGTCATGCCGAACTATCTCGCGGACGGTTCTGTGAAGGGGCCGATTCCGAAGCTCTGCCTGGAGATGGCGGAAGCTCTCGGGCCGGAGGTCTTCGCCGAGCAGTTTCGTGCGGTTCAGTCCCGACCGGACCAGAGTGAAATGCTGCGTGGTATCGCAGTGCCGGCTCTAGTACTGTGCGGGCAGGAAGATCGGCTCTGCCCAGTGGATAGGCACGAATTCATGCACGACGAGATCCATGGCTCAAGGCTGGTCATAGTTGCCGACGCAGGGCACTTGCCGACCCTGGAACAGCCCGCGAAAACGAATGAGGCATTGAGAGAATGGCTGAGGGCATAATTCCAGGGCACGCATTTCATGCGTCTGGATTTGGCCGAAGCTGCCCGCACCCGAAGAGGACCGCAAATGAATGGATTTCTGAACAAGCTCTACATCGGCGGCCAATGGCGCGACGCTTCTGACGGCGGCAGTTTCGACGTCTTGAACCCGGCCGATGAAACTGTCCTTGCCACCGTCGCATCGGGAACCGTCGAAGACGCCATGGCTTGTCTTGATTCCGCCGAAGCCGCCTTTGCCGACTGGAGTGCCAGAAGTCCGCGTGCAAGGGGCGAAGTGCTTCGTGGCGCTTACGATCTTTTCGTGGAGCGGATCGACGACATTGCACGCCTGATCACGCTGGAGAACGGCAAGGCGGGCGCGGATGCGACGGGCGAGGCGCGGTACGCCGCCGAGTTCTTTCGCTGGTACGCCGAGGAGGCGGTTCGGTCTGCGGGGCATGTCGGAATGGCGCCCGCGACCGGCGCCCGCATCATTGTTCACCAGAAGCCAGCGGGAATAGCCGTTCTGGTGACGCCGTGTGTTGTATTTCTGATTGATCCGTTGCGGATTTCCCGGATTGTTTCGTGCGGGATTGGGTGTTTCTTCCCACGGTCTTCCGACATTGCTGGTCATTCAGGGACGGGTTGCGTTTCGGCCGCGTACTTCCCTTCCCGACAG